>JBBRZM010000051.1:0-6499 GCA_038236695.1 Acidimicrobiia bacterium | reverse complement strand
TCAGCGGGTCACCTCGCCCCGTTGGCCACCCGTGAGCTCGAGAAAGACGGTTTCCAGGTCGACGGCGTCGGGACGCAGTTCGCGCACGTACAACTGGGCCTTTGCCAGCACCTCACTCACCTGCGCCGCATCGTCGGGCGCCGGCATGACGTGAATGGAGTAGTCGACGAGGGTGGCATCGAGCCCCGCGGCACGCAGCACCTGCGCGGCGCGCTCGAGCTCGTCGACGCGCACCACGAGACCGCCACGGTGTCCCTGCGCGAGCACTTCGTCGACCCTGCCCTGGGTGATGAGCTTGCCGCGCGCCAAGATCGCGACGCGGTCGCACATCTGCTGCACCTCGCCGAGCAGATGACTCGAGACGAAAACCGTACGACCTTCGGCGCCCATACTGCGCACGAGCTCTCGAATCTCCACGATGCCGGCAGGATCGAGCCCGTTCGCCGGCTCGTCGAGGATCAGCAGCGCCGGGTCCTTGAGCAGTGCGGCCGCAAGGCCGAGCCGCTGGCGCATACCGAGTGAATAGGTGCGCACGAGGTTGCGCTCGCGTCCGGCGAGACCGACCCGCTCGAGCGTGTCGGCAACGCGACGCCGGCTGATGCCGTCGACGCGGGCCAGAAGCTCAAGATTGCGGCGGCCAGAGAAGCTGGGGAACAGCAGCGGAGTCTCGACCACCGAGCCGACGCGCGACATGACCGTGCCGAGATCGTGGCGTACGTCCGCGCCGAGCAGGTGCAGCGCGCCGGTGGTGGGGCGCACGAGACCGAGCAGACAGCGGATGGTGGTGGTCTTGCCCGACCCGTTGGGACCGAGGAAGCCGAACACGCCCCCCGCGGGCACGGAGAGGTCGAGACCGTCGACGGCGACCGACACGCGGCCGCTCGCTGCGTGGTACTCCTTGCGGAGCCCTTCGACCTCGATGACCGCCATCTACCGACCCTGCCTGCCTCGTTTGCGAATAGGAACAATAGGGGGAATCCGCCCACAAACAAACGACGGAAGTAGCCTCACGCGCTCATGCCCGCGGATCTCGTGGCCGACATCCTGGTGGTCGGCGCCGGCCCGGCCGGCGTTGCCGCCGCGATCACCGCGCAGCAACGCGGGCTCCAGACCCTCGTCGTCGACAAGGCGACATTCCCTCGCGACAAGACGTGCGGGGACGGGCTCACCGCGCACGCTGTGCGGCTGCTCGCGCGACTCGGCTTCGACCTCGACGCGCTGCCGTCGTACACGGCCGTCCCCGAGACGGTGATCGTGTCGCCCGACGGCACGCGCGTCTCGCTGCCCATGCCGGCCGACGGTCGGCTCGCGGGTGTCGTGCCCCGGCTCGATCTCGACGCGGCGCTCGTCGCCTACGCGAAGGCGCGCGACGTAGTGGTGCGGGAAGGCGCGGGAATTCGCGAGCTCGCCACGACAGCGGGCGCGGTTCGAGCCCGGCTGGCTGATGACGCGTGCATACGGGCGCGATGGGTGATCGCGGCCGACGGGCAGTACTCGACGGTGCGAAGGCTTCTCGACTGCGACACGCGGCGCGACCTGGGCACGTCTCACGCGTTTCGCCAGTACTTCTCGGGCGTCGACGAACCTCGGCTTCACGTGTTGTTCGAACGCGACTTGCTCCCCGGTTACGCCTGGGTGTTCCCGCTGCCCGGAGGCCGCGCCAACGTGGGCTTCGGCGTGGTGCGGAGGCCGGGCGTGACCGGCAAGTCCCTCGCGCGCGTGTCGCGTGAGCTCAGTTCCCGATCAAGCATTCGATCGGTGATCGGGTCCCGGGCGACACCGGAGGGCAGTCCTCGATCGTGGCCGATCCCCGCGGCGTTCGACTCGACGCGGTTGACCAACGGGCGGGTGTTGTTCGCCGGCGACGCGGCAGGGGTCGTCGACCCGCTGACGGGTGAGGGCATCGCCCAGGCCTTGAAGACCGCAATGCTCGCGGCCGGCGCCGTTGCCGCCGGGGGTCCGCCCGGCGCAGTACGAGCCCGCTATCGGCACCACGTCGATCGCGCGCTCGGCACCGATCTGCGGCTCGCCCGACACGTCCAACGCGTGTTGCGATCGGAGCGACGCACTCGAGTGGCGATGCGCGCCGTCGATACCAGCGACTGGACGCGACGCAACTTCGCCCGCTGGATGTTCGAGGACTACCCGCGCGCGCTCGCCCTCACGCCCCGACGGTGGCTCTGAGAGCCGTTCACTGCGTAGCCGCATCACCCAGCCTCGACGCGCGACACCTCCGCTCCGGCAGACTGACGGCCATGAGTATCGATTTCACGTTGCCGCCCGACATCGAACAGACCCGGTTGCGGGTCCGCGAGTTCATGGACGCGGTGGTGCGCCCGGCTGAAGCGAAGCTCAGCGCCGACGCGGGCGCGAGCAACGAACCCGAACGGCGCGCGGTGGTCGCGATGATCGTCGAGCTGCGCGAAGAGGCAAAGAGGTGGGGCGTGTGGCTGCCGCACATGCCGGTCGAGTGGGGCGGGCTCGGATTGTCGATCACGGCGATGGCGTTCGTCTCGGCCGAAGCCGCGCGCACGTCATTCGGTCCGTTCATCCTCAACGCGCAGGCGCCCGACGAAGGCAACATGCACACCCTCCTGCATCACGCGACCGACGATCAGCAGGAGCGCTATCTGCGGCCGCTGGTCGAGGGGCGGGCGCGCTCGTGCTTCGCGATGACCGAGCCCGAGGTCGCGGGTTCCGATCCCACCGGCATCCGCACGTCGGCGGTGCTCGATGACGCGAGCGGCGAGTGGGTGGTCAACGGCCACAAGTGGTTCATCAGTGGAGCCAAGGGCGCCGCTTTCGCCATCCTCATCGCGAAGACCGATCCCGATGCTGACCCGCCGCAAGCGAGCAACACCGCGTTTCTCGTCGACCTGCCTGCGGACGGGTGGGAGATCGTGCGCGACATCGACACGATGGCCGGTCGCGGCAATCACTGCGAGATCCGCATCACCGACCTGCGCGTGCCCGCGGCCAACCTCCTCGGCGGTCGCGGCAACGGTCACCTGCTCGGTCAAGCGCGACTCGGGCCGGCGCGCCTCGCGCACTGCATGCGGTGGATCGGCCAGACCGAGGTCGCGCTCGAACTGCTCGTGGAGCGGGCCGAGCGGCGACAGCTGCACGGCGAGCCGCTCGCGGAGAAACAGGCGATCCAATGGATGATGGCCGACTCCGCCATGGAGCTCTACGCGGCGAAGCTCATGGTCCTGCACGCCGCGTTCAAGATCGAGCACGGCCTGCCGTTCCGCCAGGAAGTCAGCTTCGCCAAGCATCATGTCGCCAACACGCTGTGGCGCGTGGTCGACCGCGCGATTCAGGTGCACGGCGCGCTCGGCTACTCGACCGACACGCCGCTGGAGCGGATGCTGCGCCACGCTCGCTCGGCCCGCCTCGTCGACGGCGCCGACGAGGTGCACCAGGCACTCATCGCCCGCCACGTGCGCGCCGCCTACGCCGACACCGGCTCACTCCACGCCGCCACCGGCGACCTCGACTTCTGATCCGCAAACGCCGCGCGAAACGTTTACTCGAGGTATTCCCGGCAAATACCGGGGGAAATCCTCGAGTGAACGTGGGTCTTCGTGCGCACGAGTCGCCACCGCGCCGCGGTCGCTCCCTACACTCGACGCCATGCAGACCACGCACTGGCTGAACACACCGCACTGGTCGAGCGACATCCCGCTCGACACACCCCATCCCCGCGTGCCGCTCCTCGAGGAGTGCGGCGTGGTGCGGCTGCGTGATCTTGCCGAGCCGCCACCCGAGTCCGAGTACCTGGCGCTCGAGTACATGGACTGGAAGAGCGGCGGCGACACCAACTTCGCTCCGATCGCCACCGCCGACGGCCAGCTCGACTGCCGCGGTTTCTGGAAGCCGGGTGAGGAGCGGGCCGACAAAAACGGCATCATCACGTCGAACGGCGAGCTGTGCCCCACCATCGTGCACTACGTCAAGTCGGTGGGCGCGAACTTCGGGCGGGTGCGCGTGATCAAGCTCGAGGCCCAGGACTACGAGTCGGCGCTCCAGCAGGTCCACCGCGACGACAACAACCGGTTCAACCCTGATGACCAGGGTTGGGTCGTGCGCTCATGGCTCGAGCTCACCGACAATCCCGACAGCTTCATGGTCCTCATGGAACAAGGCGACGACGGGCTGCCCGACCCGAGCACCGAGATCCGCGTGCCGCTGCACCGCGGTTCGCAGTTCGTGGTCGACACGCAGCGCATGTGGCACGTCGTGTGCCACACCGGCGCCGCGCCGCGCTACGCGCTCATCTCGAGCTTCGAGAGCAGCCCGCCCCTCGAACGCTGGATCGAATCGCAGCTCCCGTGAAACGGGCGCGTCCGCTCAGGCCAGCGCGCGCAGCAGTGCGGTTGTGAACTCGCCCGGCGCTTCCACCATCGGGTAGTGCCCGATGTCGGTGAGACGCTCGACGTGCGCGTCGGGCCGCTCCGCGCTCAGCTTCTCGACCATCGCCCACACCGCGATCGGGTCGGCGTCGCCCCAGATCACTTCAAGTGGCGACGGATGGAACTCGATCGCGCCGGTCCAGCGCGACTCGTGCTCGCGGCGTTCCTCGACGTAACGGATCGTGCGGGGCAGCAAGCGGTTGCCGCCGTCGTGCATCACGAACGCAGCCGTCGCCGCGAGCTCGTCGGCCGGCGGCACGCTGTCGGGCGCGCACGTCGCGGCGAGCGCGGCCTCGATGAGATCCTGCGGGAAGTCGTCGGCGCCGACGGCGGCGTCAGGCATGGCAAGCAGCATCTGCTGGCCGTCGGTGAGCTGCGCGAGCGGGAGGTAGATACTGCCGTTCGTGAGGACGCGGCGCGTCACCACGAACCCCAGCTTGTCGTCGAGGCTCCGGGCGAGGAGCTCACCGGCAACCGAGTCACCCATGTCATGACTCACGAGCGCAACCTCGGGCACACCGAGCTCATCGACGAGCGCTTCCACGATGTCGGCCTGCTCGAACAGCGAGTAACGCTGATCGGGCTTGGCCGAGAGCCCAAAGCCCACGAAGTCGAGCGCCAGCACCCGACGCGTCTCTCCGAGGGGTTGCACCACAAATCGCCAGTCGAACGAGCTGGTCGGAAAGCCGTGCAACAGCAGCACCGGCTCGGCCTGTTCGTTGGCCGCGGGATGGTCGATCACGAAGATGTCATGGGCGCCGAGCCGCCGGGTCGCGCCAAGGTGCTTCCACTGTTCGACGAAGGGCATCCAATCGAGGCTAACGCCGCGCTGACCCCAGCTTGACCATCGGATCGGCGGCGGGTCCAATGCCGGAATGCGCTTTGGCATCTTCCTGGCACCGTTCCATGCCCTCGATCAGAATCCAACGCTCGCGATCCACCGCGACCTCGAGCTGATCGAACACCTCGACCGCCTCGGTTACGACGAGGCGTGGATCGGCGAACACCACTCGGCGGGCGTGGAGATCATCGCGTCGCCCGAAGTGTTCATTGCCACCGCGGCCGAGCGCACGAAGCACATCAAGCTCGGCACCGGCGTGAGCTCCCTTCCCTACCATCATCCGCTGCTGCTCGCCGATCGCATGGTGCTGCTCGATCACCTCACGCGCGGCCGCACGATGCTCGGCATCGGCCCGGGCCAGCTCACGTCCGACGCGCACATGCTCGGCATTCCCGCCGACGCGCAACGGCCGCGCATGGAAGAGGCACTCGACGCGATCATGGCGCTGCTGCGCGGCGAGACGGTCACGACGGAGACCGACTGGTTCACCTTGCGCGACGCGCGGCTCCAGCTCGCGCCGTACTCGCAGCCATGCTTCGACATTGCCGTCGCCGCGACGTTCTCGCCGACGGGCGCGCGGGCCGCCGGCAAGCACGGCATCGGGATGCTGTCGGTCGCCGCCACTGCGCAACAGGGCATGGATCTTCTCGGTCACCACTGGAGCCTCTGGGAGGAGATCGCGCTCGAGCACGGCCACGTCGCCGATCGCGAGAAGTGGCGGCTCGTCGGCCCGATGCACCTCGCCGAGACCCGCGAGCAGGCACGCAAGGAAGTCGCGTTCGGTATCGAGGAGTTCTCGCGCTACTTCACGCACGTGCTGCCGGCCGGACCGGTGCAGGGCGACACCGTCGAAGAGATCCTGGCCAACAACGAGATCAGCGGCTTCGCCACCATCGGCACGCCCGACGACGCCGCGGCGCGCCTCGAGGAGCTGGTCGAGGCGTCGGGCAGCGGCTTCGGCGCGTTCCTGTTCTTCGGGCACGAGTGGGCCGACCGCGAAGCGACGCTGCGCAGCTACGAGCTCTTCGCACGAGAGGTGATGCCACGCTTCCAGGGCCAGCTCGACGCGCCGCGCGCGTCAAACGATTGGGTCGCGGGGAGCGGAGGCGAGTTCGTGAACCGGGCCGGACACGCGATTCAGCACGCGATCCAGCATCACGTCGAGGAGCAGGCCGCCAAGCACGCCGGCACGCCCGACTGATCACGGCGTGTCCGGACCTGTCTCGCATCGCATCGACGCCGGCGC
>JBBRZM010000050.1:0-6531 GCA_038236695.1 Acidimicrobiia bacterium | reverse complement strand
GTCACGACCTAGACGGCTGCGGGCGTCAAGGATCGCCGTCTCGGCACGGCGCTCACCGGCGACGCGATCACCCAAGCCAGCGGCGCGAGGAAGTACCAGAGAATGACAGGCTGGCCGAGCAGGTTCTCGGAGAACAGCTGCGTGAAGAGCGTCAGGCCGACCGCTGCCGTGGCCAGCGTCATGCCGCGACCGAAGCCGCGTCGGCGTCGAGCCGCGGCGCGGAGATCGGCCCACATGGCGACCACGAGCGCGAGAAATGACGCGAGGCCGACGATGCCCGTCTCGACGAAGGCCTGCACGAAGCTGTTGTGCGGCGGCAACTTCTCGGGCGTCGTGTGCTGCACCATGTCGAAGCCGATGCCGGTGATCGGGTTCTGCTTCCCGAGCGGTAGCACCCGGCCCCAGTATCCGACCCGCCACGACAACGAGTTGGGATCGTTGACGCCGGCGGTCGTGGACTTCTTCTGTGAAAGATCCCCGAGGCGCGCCGAGACGGACGGAACGGTGAACACGACGACGAGCGCCCCCGCCAGAAGACCGATCACGAGCCACTTGCTCTGCGCGAGGCCGACGACCAGCAGTGCGACATACAGCGCGACCCAGGCGCCGCGCGCGTACGTGAACAACAGCAGCGGTAATGCCGCCACGGCGATGACCCCGAGTGAACGCCGCCAACGACCGGTGACATACGGTGCCAGCGCGACAGCAAGGACAATGATGATCACCAGATACGACGCAAACGCGTTCGCGTGCACGAACGTGCCCTCGACGCGACCGACGTCGACTGCGTTGTAGGTCTGCGCCGGCTTGCTGCCGCGGAGCTGTACGTAACCCACGAGCGCGGGCACGACGAACGACGCGAACGTCGCGATCAACAGTGGCTTGATGCGCTCCGGGTGCACGGCGAAAATCTGCTCGAGCACCGCGAGCATCACCGCGACCGACAGCAGCTTCGACGCGGACTCGAGACTCGTGATCGGCAACGGCGCCCCGATCGACGATACGACGGCGACGCCACCGAAGATGAGGAAGGCAAGACTCGAGCGGGAGAGCTTCGTCCACGCGCCAGACCGGTATTGAACGACCAGCCAGGCAATCGCGGCGAGGAGGAACATGCCACCCACGACCGTGCTCGGCTCGAGCCCGCCGCCAGCCGACCCCTTTGGCGAGAGCCCATCGAGAGTGGGGCGCAGCGCGAACAGCGCAAGCAACATCCACCAGAACCGGTTGACCGCCAGCCACGCGAAGGCAACGCCGCCCACGGCACCCGCGACGAGGACGATCGACGTCATCGGGATGAAGCCGGCGCCGGCTCGAATGCCGAGCCCGCGCGCGATCGCGACGACGCCGATGACGGCGTCAGCGACGCCCACGGAACGTGCCGAGATACAGCTGTAGCTCGCACACGAGGTCGCGGACGC
Organism: Acidimicrobiia bacterium; assembly: GCA_038236695.1. GTDB lineage: Bacteria > Actinomycetota > Acidimicrobiia > IMCC26256 > JBBRZM01 > JBBRZM01. The sequence continues at coordinate 5,110 of JBBRZM010000050.1, read as the reverse complement.
GCGGCGGGCGGGTCCGATTCGCGCACAGAGTGATGGTAGCCTGTCATCTCCGCTGCCGACTTCGCGAGTGACGCTGATGGAGATCTCTTCATTCTTTCGACTCCCGTGGCGCCGACTGATTCCGGTCGTCCTGGCCGCCTTGGTCGTCGCCGCGGCGGCGGGCGCCTTCGTCGCTCGACAGCCCGTCGTCTACCAGGCAAAAACGGTAGTGCTGCCGGCGCAGATGTTTGCCCCCGGCATTGCGACTTATCAGATTCCGCCACTCGCGAGCCAGTTCGTGGCGACGGTCGATGCGCTCGATGTCGTCAAACAAGCGGCGAAGGCGAGCGGCCAGTCGGCGGGCGCGATTGCGGGCGGAATCAAGACCGCCACCGTGGGCGACGGCCCCAATGTTGCGGTCACGTATTCCGCGACGGACGCCAAAGCCGCGCAGACCGTCGTACGGGTCGTCGCGCACGCCGCGCTCACGCAGGTTGCCCTCCACAGCCGCGACAGCGCCCGCCAATACCTGGCCCGGTCCCAGCGCGACCTCGCTGATGCCAACACGAAGCTCGCGACGTTCCAGTCCAAAAACGGCGTCCCGCCGCCCGCGCCGGCAAACGGGGGCGCTGACCTCAACAATCCGCTTCGCGTGCAGTACGACGCACTGCTTCACGAGGTCGTACGCACCACCACGGCGATCGACAACGCCGAGGGTCGGATCAGCGACGCGCAGTTCCAGCTGGACGTGGCGGGATCATCGGTCGCCGTGTCCGACCGGGGCGTGTCGGCGGCGCCACGCAGGAGTAAGGCCTTGCGCGCTGCCGTCTCGGCCGCGGTCGTGGTCGCGATGCTGGGCATCGTGCTCCTACTCCTGCAAGACCTGCGCCGACAACGACAGACCGGCGGGTCGACCGTAGTGCGCTCGCCCGACGCGACCACGCCCCCCACGCGACAGCCCGCCGTGCGACAACCCGCCGCGGCGACCCAACCGGGGCCCGCGAAGCCGCCGCGCCGCGGCTCTGCCCGCAGCGCCTGAGTGGTCGACGAATCAAGCCGCGCTCCGGCGGTGCCGGCGGCGCGCGAGATTGGCGGCGTGGCGGTGCCGCGAATCGTGCTCGGGGGCATGCCGGTCGATCTCGTCGACGAGGCCGGCATCGAGAGGCTGTTGCACGCGACGCTCGCGGGCGAGGCAGCGGCTCCGCTCCTCCTCGCATCGGCGAACCTGGACAAGGTGCATCAGTTCGGCGCCGCGCGGCCTGACCAAGGATTCTTCACCCGTTCACGCCATGCCGACCGTTGGATCGTGCTGCTCGACGGCGCGCCCTTGGTACGCCAGGCGCGGCGCCTCACCAATCGCGACTGGCCCCGACTCGCGGGCGCCGACCTGTTGCCCGCGCTCCTCACACGGTGCGAGCGCGATGCGGCGCGCGTGGGATTTCTCGGTGGATGGCCGTCGACACACGCACGCCTACGCGCTGCGATCACGAAACGCTGGACCGCGCTCGAGGTCGCAGGAATGTGGGCACCGGCAGCCGCGGACGTCATGGCCGACACGCCGGCTCTTGCAGAATCGGTGCACCGCGCCCGTACCGACGTCCTCCTGGTGTCGCTCAATCCGAACGGCGAGCGGTGGCTCGACCGATGGTCCGACGCGGCAGGCATCCGCATCGGAGCTGAATGGGGCGCGGCAGCCGAGTTTCTCGTGGCGGAACGCAGGCGGGCGCCGGCGATGGTGCAGCGGCTCGGTGCCGAGTGGGCCTGGCGCCTGGCGAGTGAGCCTCGCCGCCTCGCGCGGCGCTATCTGATCGACGGCCCACCCTCCTATTGGCTCGTGCGCCGTGCCTCCTACGACCCGGCGGTCAGAACCACCACGGTTCCTCCCACCGGTCGAACGCGCCGTCGAGTGCCGCCCGGAAGATGAGTTGACGGTCGACGTTGGTGATGAAGGTGCGCGGCTCGGTGTCGGGTAGACGGAGTTCGTCCGCTTGCGCGTACACGCGCGTATAACCGGCCTCGCGCGCTGCTTCTCCGGCCACAGTCGACCAGTTCTTCGCGAGACCGAACGGGATCGAGAATTCATCGACGTCGATCCCGGTGCGTCGGCGAATCATCTCGCGGGACTCGACCAGCTCCCACGCAGCTGCGCGCGCGTCGAGTCGCGCGAAGTCGGGGTGCGTGACGGAGTGGCTTCCGATCGTCACGCCCGTCTGCGCCAGCTCTTCGATCTCGCGCCAGTTGAGGAACAGCTCGGGGCCCAACTCGTGCTTGCCCTCGGCCCACGCGGACACGATGAAGACCGTCAACGGGATGCCGAGCTCGGCCAGGATCGGCGCTCCGTTCGTCGCGACACTGCGGAGTCCGTCGTCGAATGTCACGGCAAGACAGCGCTCGCCGTTCGTCGGGTATCGCGACAGTTGGCCGGCCGGAACGAACGTGTACCCCGCGTCGAGCGCGGACTCGAGTTGTCGCCGGAAACGTGCCGGGCTGACGTCGTTGATGCCCCATTCCGGCGTGCCGACCGAGTGATAGCAGAGGATCCGGTTGCGCGGCGGGGCCCCGCGATGCCGCCGGGCGGCGATTACCGCGCGCTCGAACCGGGCATGCGCGGTGCGGATGACGGATCGGTCGATACCGACAGCACGGGCCGCCCTGCCGACAACAGATCGAGCGCTCATGACTTCCCTTGTTGGTGCGTTGCACCCGCTCATGGCCCCCGGGGTCGGACCCACTGCGCTGGCCGCTTCGCCCGTTGAACCGTTATGATAGCAAATATCCGATACGTTCAGAAAATCCGGGCGCTCCGAGATGCTCGGCTCGCCTGCCGGCTTTCCCTTTTGGCAGTGACGGTACTCTCACTCTTCGCTGCGTGCAGCGGGAGCGGGCCCAAGCGTGCGCCGCCACGCTCGACCGCCACCAGGAGTGCCGGGACGCCTCCAGCGGTCGTGAGAGCTCGCGATCCGGCCCAGTGGCCGTTCGACGATGCGTCGCCTTGGAACACGCCGATCGGCACGCAGGCGACACTCTCGTCGCCCGCTCAACCGTGCACGGTCTCGCTGATCACTCGTTCCAGCGAGGCCACGATCTCGTCGTCGCTCTGGTCGGTACAGCCGATCGTGGCGAGTACCTCCGACCCGGAGATGCCGGTACGCGTCAAGGGCGAAGTGCGAGAGGTGATCCACGTGCCCGTCGACGCGAAGCCGTCGGATCCCCAAGTGAGTCAGAACGGCGACGCCGACTTGGTCGTGATCGATCCCACGCACCGGTACGCCGACGAACTGTGGCGCGCCCGGCGCACGCGTGATGGTTGGGAAGGCGACGCGTACGTTCGAAACGACCTGGACGGACCGGGCGTGGGCACCGGCGGGATACGGGCGTACGGTGGCAGCGCACTCGGGGGCCTCATTCGCGCCGACGAGCTCCGGCGCCACTCGATCCCCCACGCCCTCGCCCTCGCGCTCACGCGCGATCAGATGCGCTACGGACCGGTCTGGCCCGCGATCTTCGAGGACTCCTTCAACCCCTTCTATCCCTACGCGGGCAATGTGCCGATGGGATCGCTCGTCGCGCTTCCGCGCTTTATCAACGTCGACGCGCTCGGGTTCTCTCCGGCAACGACCGCGATCGCGCACGCGCTGCAGGACTACGGCGCCTACGTCGTCGACTCTTCTGCGAACTTCACGTTCTTCGCCGAACCGTCGGCCGATCCGTTCATTGGCCACGCGCGCAACGATTTCGAGCGGCTGCAATCACTGCTGCGCTGCGTCACCGATAACGGACCCGATAGCGTGGGCGGCGCAGGTCCCCCGAGCGCGCCGCTTGCGCCACCGATCGCGGCGCCGTTCTAGCTGCGAACGCCTGAGCACGTCACCCGCGGCCGACCACGCGTCGGAGCCGGCGCGTGAGCCCGGCTCGGGTGGGCCACCGCACGCGCCGAGCGTGCCGCCGAACCGGGCTGCGCAGTACGAGCGCGTCGCGTGCGCCGCGCGCATGGTGTCGCCATCCTGTCGGATCGACTTTCTGGTAGCAGCGCGTGATGCCGTCGAGTACCGCGCGCGGCTCGAACCCGGCACGCTGCACCGCCCATCGCAGGACGAGGTTGTCATCGTAGAGGTGCCACGCGTTCTCGTCGGTGGATGGCCGCACGTCGTCGACATTCGCGAAGAGCCACCCGCCCGGCCGTAACGCGCGGTGCAAGTCGCGAGCAGTTGCCCCGACGTCGGGCACGAGCACCAGCGTGTCGAGTGCTGTGATCACGTCGTAGTGCTCCGTTTCGAGCTCGGCCGACACCAAGTCGAGATAAGCGGCAGTATCGCCACGGCGGTCGAGCCGGAAGCGCGCGAAGTCGAGTAGCGGTTTGGAAATGTCTGCGAGCGCGGTCTCGTAGCCGAGGCGACCGAACAGCTGCGACGTCGCGCCGGCGCCGGAACCGAAATCGAGATGGCGACCACCGGTTCGCCCGACCGTTCGCAGGAAACGCGCCACCATCACGCTCGTCGGTATCGCGTAACCCTCCGCCTGCAGATAGCAATACCACGCAAGGTCGAACGACCACGACGTGAGGGATCGGTAGAAGTCGAGCAGCCCTTCGGGAGAGCTGCGATCACCCGCCTGCCACTCGACAACGCTCATTTCCTCCCAGTGCAGGCAGCGGCGAAGACACTCCTCGGGGGGCAGCTCGAAGAACGTGCTCAGGTCGTCGAGCACTCCGGCCCGGACGTCGCCGTCCTCGAGACGCAGCGCCTCGCGAAAATATTCCATCTCGCGGCTTGCGAATGCGTCATGACGCGCCGGACCCCACGCGCGCGGATCCTCGCGCGCGTCCCCAGGATCGAGTGGATCGACGTGGGGACCCTGCTTCAGCACGGGCTGCTTCAAGACGCGCTGCGCGAGTGCACGGAGCTTCGGCGCTTGCACGGGCGGTCAGGAACGCTGGAGGGGACGGAAGACGAGCGAGCGTGCAGTGCCGAGCAGAATGGCGAAGTCGAGGGTGACCGACCAGTTCTCGACGTAGAAGAGGTCGAGTCTGCGATACGCATGGAACGCCGGATTGTCGCGGGCTTCGACCTGCCAGAGTCCGGTGATGCCGGGAGCAACGCTGAGCCGTTCGAGCAACTCGTCGTCGAACTGC
>JBBRZM010000049.1:0-7011 GCA_038236695.1 Acidimicrobiia bacterium | reverse complement strand
GCTGATCGACGAGGTGTGTTGGTTTTTTCCCGAGCTGCGTTTCGTCACCCGCCACGGCTGCGAGCCGTGGGCCGATCTCGCGGTGAAACTCATGCTCAAGTGGCCCAACCTGTATTACTCCACCAGCGCGTTCGCACCAAAGTACTACCCGAAAGATGTCATCCACTTCGCCAACACACGCGGTGCCGACAAAGTGATGTACGCGGGCTACTTCCCCATGGGGCTGACCCTCGACCGCATCTTCGAGGAGCTGCCCCACGTTCCGTTCCGCGACCACGTCTGGCCGAAGTTTCTGCACGACAACGCGGCACGCGTGTTCAAGCTCGACGAGTGAGCGCGGTCCTTCAAACGCTGGGTTGGGGCTACGACGCTGCCATTCGCGCCTGGATCCATACGTTCGGCCGCCCGCTCGAACCGGACGCGAAGCCCGCTCCCGGCACTGACACCGGCCAATGAGCGACGCGAGCGACACGGCGTTCAACAACGCTCGGGCCGGCGGCGTGGTCGACACCGCCGTCGGTATCCCGAAGTCGCGTGAGGAGATGTACGAGTTCTACAGGTTCATTCGCAAGCAGGCCCGCGATCCCGAAAGCAAGGACGGGCTCGAGATGCCGGCCGGCTACATGTTCAAGGACGTGCCGAAATGGGAGGCCGATGAGCTCGACGACCCGCTCTCGTTTCTGCTCGCGGAGATGGACCGTCACGGGCTCACCCAGTGCCTCGTGAGCGTCGAGGATGCCACGGGTGCGCGCGCCGTTCGTGAGCATCCCGACCGTTTCTTCGCGTCGATCAGCGCAAATCCCAACACCGGCATGGAAGCGGTTCGCAAGATCGAGGCCTACGCCGCAGACTGGGACGTGAAATGCGTCGGCGCGTTTCCGGCCGGCCTTCACCCGCAGGTCGCGATCAACGACAAGAAGTGGTATCCGATCTACATGAAGTGCGTGGAGCTCGACATCGCGTTCGCGTCGACGATGGGCGTGCCGGGGCCGCGCATCCCGTTCGCACCGCAAGACGTCGCAATGCTCGACGAGGTGTGCTGGTTCTTTCCCGAGCTGCGCTTCGTCACCCGCCACGGCTGCGAACCGTGGACCGATCTCGCGGTCAAGCTCATGCTGAAGTGGCCCAACCTCTACTACTCCACCACCGCGTTCGCACCCAAGCACTACCCGAAAGATGTCATCCACTACGCCAACACGCGCGGCACCGACAAGATCATCTTCAGCGGCTACTTCCCCGCCGGCCTTACCTACGACCGCATCTTCGCCGAGCTTCCCGCAGTGCCGTTCCGCGACCATGTGTGGCCCAAGTTTCTGCGCGAGAACGCGCAACGCGTCTTCAAGCTGCCGGCGATTTCACGACCATGAGGCGGCGAACGGAGCGAGCGCAGTGAGCTCGCAGGAGCGGCGAGCGCCCTCGGGCGGGGTATCCCCGCCCGCAGCGAGCGCGACCAGGGCATTCGACGCCGCCGTACGCGGTGGCGTCATCGAGACATTTCTCGGGATGCCGTTCGGGCGCGGGGACGCGAAGAAGAAGTACGAGTTCCTCCAGCGGCTGCTGAAGGACCAGGAGAGCCACGAGTTCGAGATGCCGGCCGAGTACATGTTCCACGACGTGCCGAAGTACGAAGCCATCGACGATCCGGTCGAGTTCCTCCTCGCCGAGGTCGACCGCTTCGGGATCACGGCCGGCCTGCTCAACGTCGGCGCCCACGACGACAACAAGCGGGCGGTACGCGAGCACCCCGATCGGTTCATCGGCGCGTGGGGCGTCGACCCGAATCACGGCATGGAAGGGGTGCGCGAGCTGGCTGCGAGCGTCGCGGAGTACGGCGTGAGGGCGGCGGTGGCGTTTCCGGCGGGCGTCACGCCGCAAGTACCGATCAACGACAAGAAGTGGTACCCGATCTACGCCACGTGCGTGCAACTCGACATCCCGATCTTCGTGTGCGCGGGCGTGCCCGGGCCGCGTGTTGGAATGGCCGCGCAGGACGTCGCGCTGATCGACGAGGTGTGCTGGTTCTTCCCCGAGCTGCGCTTCGTCACCCGCCACGGCTGCGAGCCATGGACCGAGCTCATGGTGAAGCTCATGCTGAAGTGGCCCAACCTCTACTACTCCACGAGCGCGTTCGCACCCAAGCACTACCCCGACGACATCGTCTACTTCGCCAACACCCGCGGCGCGGACAAGGTGATGTACGCGGGCTACTACCCGTCGGGCCTCACCCTCGATCGCATCTTCGCCGAGTTGCCACACGTGGGCTTCCGCGATCACGTGTGGCCGAAGTTTTTGCGCGAGAACGCGGCGCGCGTCCTCAAACTCGACCAATGAGCACCGGACCGCTCGACGGGATCAAGATCATCGAGCTGCCCAACATCGGGCCGATGCAGTTCGCGGGGATGGTGCTCTCGGATCTCGGTGCCGAGGTGCTCCGCCTCGATCGCGCGAGTGCTGTCGAAGCCGGCGTGAGCTTCATGGAGCCGAAGCCGTACGCGGTCATCGATCGAGGGCGACGATCAGCCGGCGTCGACCTGAAGCACCCGAATGGCGTCGCTACGGTGTTGCGGCTGTGCGAGCGCGCCGACGTGTTCGTCGAAGGGTTCCGTCCCGGCGTCGCGGAACGCCTCGGCGTGGGACCGAATGACTGCCGCGGCGTGAATCCGCGCCTCGTCTACGGCCGTATGACGGGTTGGGGCCAGAGCGGTCCCCTGGCGGGCGACCCGGGCCACGACATCAACTACCTCTCGATCGCCGGCGTGCTCTACCACCTCGGCACCGCGGGTGGTCCGCCGCACCCGCCCATCAATCTCTTGGCCGACTTCGGGGGCGGCGGCATGCTGCTCGCGCTCGGCGTCATATCCGCGCTGTTGGAGCGCGAGCGATCAGGCCAAGGCCAAGTCGTCGACGCCGCGATGGTGGACGGCAGCGCGCTCATCATGAGCATCTACTACGGCCTCGACGCGATGGGCATGTGGTCGGAGCGAGGCACCAACATGCCCGACGGCGGCGCGCACTTCTACCAGGTGTACGAGACCGCCGATGGCGAGTGGGTGACGGTCGCGAGCTACGAGCCGCAGTTCTACGCCGAGCTCCTGCGCGTGCTCGAGCTCGACGATCTCGATCCCGCCGATCAATGGGATCCCGAACCATGGCCTGCGCTCAAGCGGCGCTTCGCCGAGATCTTTCGCACCAAGACGCGCGCCGAGTGGGTCGAGATCTTCTCGGGGCACGAAGTGTGTTTCGCTCCGGTGCTGAGCATGCAAGAAGCGCGAGGCCATCCTCACAATCTGGCCCGGGACGTGTTCGTCGACGTCGACGGTGCTCCGCATCCCGCGCCTGCCCCCCGCTTCGGTCGCACCCCGGGCGCGGTGGCTCGAGCGCCGGTTGCGCCCGGCACCGACACCGACACGGCGCTCGCCGACTGGGGGCTGTCCGCCGAAGAGATCGCGGCGTTGAAGGCTGACGGCGCGATCGCCTGACTGGCGCCCCGCCGCGTCGTATCCTGCGCCCGTGATCGACGCGTTGCGCGAAGAGCTGCTCGCGATGATCGCCGAGGAAGAACGGCTGACCGCCGCGCTCGAGCGCGCCGGCGACCTCGACGACGTCGACGTTGCGGCCGCGCATCCCGAGCTGCGCGCCGTGCAGGCCCGCCATCACGAACGCCTCTGGGCGATGCTCGACGACCTCGAGACGTGGCCCGGCCGACGCTTGGTCGGCGATGACGGCGCGGAGGCAGCGTGGCGAATCGCCCAACGCGCCTTGCTCGACCCCGAGCTCCAACGCCGGTGTGTCGAGCAGCTCGAGGTCGCGGTCGAGCTGGGCGACGCCGAGCCGAAGCACTACGCCGCGCTCTTCGACCGGCTCTGCATGGCCGAAGGACGTGATCAGGTGTTCGGTTCGCAGTTCGTGACCTCGGCCGACGGCGCGACGGCGGTGCCCTGGCCGATCACCGATGCGGCCAACGTCGACGAACGCCGTGCGCGGGTCGGGCTCGGTCCACTCGCTGAGCACGCGCGCGTGATGCGCGACGCGTACGCGCGCCGCCGGCCCGTCTCCGCCGGCCCGTAGCGCAGAACGGGACATGCTTACTCGCCCGCGAGGGTGCTCGGCACGACCGTGTCGGTGATGCGCCAGCAGTACCAGGCCGCGACCGATCGGTATGGTCGATAGGCCTCGCCGAGCACTTCGAGCTCACGTGGGCTCGGGGGCTCCGGGAGGGTATGCAGGAGCGCGTAACCCTTGCGGACGGCGAAGTCGTCGACCGGCCACACGTCGAGGCGGCCGAGCTGGAAGATCAAGAACATCTCCGCGGTCCAACGGCCGATGCCGCGCACCAGCGTGAGCTCTCGCACGATCTCGGCGTCGGGCAGACGGCCGATGCGGTCGAGCTTGACGTCACCGGCGAGCACTTTCTCCGCCAGGTCACGCACCGACGCGGCCTTGCTGCCCGACATCCCGGCGCCGCGCAGCGCCTCGATGGGCAGTGCCAGCACCGCCTCGGGCGTGGGCGGCCCGTCGAAGAGCGCCTCGAAACGACCATGGATCGCCGCGGCCGCTTTCCCCGCCAGCTGCTGATAGTTGATGGCGCGGGCGAGCTCCGCGAAGTGCTCGCGGCGGGGCCGGCCACGGCGCAGGTCGCACGGACCGACGGTCGTGATGATCTCCCGGAACGCGGGTGCTCGCCGCGCCAGCTCGTCCGACGCGTCGACCAGCGCTTGCCTCGGTCTCCGGAGCATGCGCCGTCAGCTCCGCGCGACCGTGACCAGCTCGACGGGCTCGTCAAAGCCACGGAGCTCGTGGGCACCGACGGCCGAGAACCGCAGTCCCTCGTTGGCCGGTGCCGCGACCGCATCTCGAACCGCAGTGGTGCAGACGACCGCGCCCGGCGCCGCCAGCTTGACCGCCCTCGCCGCGAGGTTGACGAGCGGGCCGTAGTAGTCACCTTCGCTACGCACCAGGCCGCCGAACGCGAGACCGCCGCGCAGCTCGGTCAGCACCGGATGCGAGGAGACGAACGCGCACAGATCGAGGGCCGTTCGACAGGCTGCCGCAGCGTCGACCGCGACGAACATCACTTCGTCGCCGATCATCTTCACGACGTGGCCGTCATGGGCCGTGATGATCTCGGTCGCGGTGCCTTCAAAGTCCGCGACCGCGTGCGCGAGCTCGATCGTCGAGAGCTCCTGTGACAGCGTCGTGAACCCGACGAGGTCGACGAAACCGACAGCGAGCTGCGCCTGGCGGTAGCTGATGTCGGCGCCTTCCGAGAGCAGGGAACGGCGGGTCGCGGCGTCGAAATGAGGAGCCAGGAGCGTCTGCAACACCTGCGGAATCCCGCGCAGCGCGGCACCGCCCTCCGCGCTCGCCTGCGCAATCTCGAGGGGGGTCGCGCCCGCGTGATCCATCGGCGCGCGCACGTTGACCGCGAAGGTCCCGATGGCAGCCTCGGCGACCCGCGCCACCGATGCACCCATCGTTCGAGTGAACTGCACCAGCACGTCCTCGCCGAACAGCTCGGCGGCCAACGCGAACGCCTCGAAGGTCGCGACATCGGCTGCGACAAAGCGCGGCGCATCGGGATCTGCCGCGGCGAGCCCGGCAGCGCGCGAGACGCGTTCCACAGTCTCGAGCGGCAGTCCGGCGCGCTCGGCCAGCTCGCGCGTCGAGATCCGGGGCTCGGAGCCGCGGAGCATCACCGAACCGGCCAGCGCGATGAGACGTCCGTCGGGTTCGGCGGCGCGCATGTCGTCGAGCGACGCGCCCAATCCGACGAGGAACTCCAGCAGCGCCAATCGTTGCTCCGCGTCCGCCGACGTCGGGTCGTAGAGGCCAGCGGCCTCGAAGTCGCTCGTTGTCACTCGCCGCACGCTAGCGATCGCGACTCAAGGGCGCGAGAACCGGCCGTTACACTCGTCGATCATGCTTCGTGCTCGGCGCCGCCGCGTCAGCGCGTGCGCCGCGACCATCGCTCTTGCCGGCGTCGTCACCGCATGTGGTGGTGGGAGAAGTGGTCGTCCCCACGCCCACCTCCGGCCAACGGTGAGCACCCGTGCCGCGACCACGACGACGACCGTGCCCGCGTACCTCACAACGGTCGCCGAGGCGACGATTCCCACCGTCGGCATCTACGACAGCGCCACTGCCCCCACCGCGAGCCGCACGTTGCACAGCCCGACTTCGACCGGAGCACCACTCGTGTTCCTCGTCGAACGCACGATGGGCGGCAAGTCGACCTGCCCGTGCATCCCAACGGGAGCACCGAATGGATAGAACGCACCGACGTGAAGACGAGCACCGATCCGTACCACGTCAAGGTCGAGCTCACGTCGCATCGCCTCACGGTGACGAAGGCTGACCAGGTGGTCCTGCAAGAGCCCATCGGTGTGGGCACGAGCAACACGCCGACACCCGGCGGGAAGTACTACATCAAGGAGCTGTTGAAGCCCCCACGCCCAACAGCGTGTACGGCCTCTCGGGCTTCTCCAACGTGCTCACCGAGTTCAACGGCGGCGACGGCGTGATTGGCATCCACGGCACCAACGACCCGTCGTCGATCGGGCGCGACGTGAGCCACGGCTGCATCCGGATGAGCAATACCGGCATCACCACGCTCGCGGCCATCCTCCCCCTCGGCACACCCGTCGAGATCAGCGCCTGAGCGGCGCCGCCCCACAGCCGCACCACATGCAGCCGTCGCGGCGCCGATAGGCAATGTGATCGCCCGAGCGGCGCCGCCCCACAGCCGCACCACATGCAGCCGTCGCGGCGCCGATAGGCAATGTGATCGCCTGACGCCTGAGCGGGTCTTCGAAATTCGGCCTGACAACGCGCCACTAACCTCGGGATGATGAAGTGTGGCAGCGATGTACGACGAGCAGTCACCGCGATGATGCTCGCGGTGGGCATTGTCGCGTGCGGCGGTTCGGGTGGCAACGATCACCATATCGCCGTGCGCCGTCCACATCGACCTTCCCCAAGCACGACCACCACCGCGCGTCCGGCGTACCTCAG
>JBBRZM010000048.1:0-7614 GCA_038236695.1 Acidimicrobiia bacterium | reverse complement strand
GGTTGGTATGTGACTTCGACGCCGAGTGCCGCGTACAGGTCGGCCCGTTCCTGGGGCTCCGCGTTGGGCAGGATCTTCACGAGCCCGCCAAGCTCTGTGACGGCTTCCAGGACCTGGTCGACGGTGGTGGGGGCGGGGGAGATCCGTCGCAGACCGGCGAGCGCGGCCTCGGCCGCGCGCTCCTCGGCTGCGGTTTCAGTGATCCACGATGTGACTGTTGCTGGGTCGGCGCCTGCGTCAAGCGCAGATCGATACTGCGCGAGTCTCCGGCGTGCCTGGGCGACGCGTTCACGCGCCGCCGCGACGCTCGGCGCCGTGTCGGTCAGCTCGGCGGCTTCGACGAGCGCCTGCGCGGTCTGCGCAGCTTGTGCCGGTGCGAAGAGCTTGGCGATCCACGAGTCGAGCGAGTCGAGCAGTGGCGCCTCGGGTAGGAAAACGTCGCCGGTGTGGTCCGTTGCCGCTCCCGGGTACTGACCACGGACTGGGCAGCGGTAGTAGACGCGTTGCTTGTGCTTCGTGACACGCGTCTCACCGTGCATGGCGCGCCCGCACACGCCGCAGCGAACTCGGCCCCGAAGCGCGTACGTACGCGAAGTCGATTTGGGACCCCGTCGCGCGGCGTTGAGCGAGAGTTGCACCGCATCCCAGTCCTCACGAGAGACGAGCGGCTCGTGTGTGGTCTCGGGAGACCAGATCCAGTCGGGCGCAGAGTTCCACCGCATCCGTCGTACGTGTCCGTCGGCGGGCGGAGGGATCGAGCAGCTCGTAGTCGCGGCGTTGTCGCGCCCACACCTCGTGCCCGGTGTAGCGAGCGTTGGCAAGGATCGCTCGGACCGCCGAATCCGCCCAGCCTCGCGGATCCCTGTGAGGATTCCTGGCGCTGTCGTAGGCGGCGGGCGAAGGCACGCGATCGCGATTGAGGCCTCGCGCAATCGCGCTGTAACCATGGCCAGCGAGCCGCGCTTGGAAGATCCTGCGAACGACCGGTGCGGTCTCGGGATCGGGCTCGAGCCGGTTGAGGGTCGCACCCATGCGGGCCTTCTCAGGGTTGGGGTGCGCGCGCATGGGCACGAGCTGGTAGCCGTGAGGCGGGCGGCCACCGAGATAGCGACCGCCGGCGCGAGCCATCGTGGTCATCGCAGCGCGCACCCGGCGTTGTATGCGGGAGCGTTCTGCCTTGCTGAGCCCGCCGAAGAGCGACATGACGAGGTCGTGTGCCTCACTGTCGGGGTCCACCCGGCCGCCGACCTCGGGCACCCACAGCTCGACGCCGTAATGCCACAGCAATGGTGCGGTGAGTCCGAATTGCGTCCCGGCGAACGCGCGCTGCGGCTCGGCGATGACCACAGCATCGAACCCGCGGTCAGGGCGCGCGCAATCCGCGAGCAGCCGCGCAGCTTCCGGGCGACGAGACCACGGCAGCGATCGCGAAACCCCGACATCGAGGTATTCGACGACGACGTTTCCGTCATGCGCCTCCATCAACGCCGCGGCGACGCTGCGCTGCCAAGCGATGCTGTCGACGGGGGACTGGCGGTCCTCCGTGCTGACCCGTGCGTACAACGCAGCGCGGACGCCGACTCCCATTCGTCACACCTCCTTCCCGCCATCTTGGCGCGCCGACGCAACACCACGTTGGATCATGCGAACCAACACGACAGCAGCGGCCGGGTTCAACGCTGGCGGGCGCGACGGCCGCCGAACCTCTAAGTGTTCCGCATCCTGGCTCGGAGCGAGTCGAAGCCGCAGCGAGGACGCACGGATAGCCATCTCACGGGAGCGTCCTTGCGGCGCACGCCTCGAAGCGCTGACAGGGGGCGACTGATCGGAGGTCATCTCGGCGGCATGGTGCGCCTTGTCACTCCCGCGACCACTCCCGGAGTCGCTCCCGCCTTCAGGCTTTCTCGCGGATGAGCGTGCGGTCAGGGCGGTCTCACTCCCGTCCTGTCGAAGCACTCCCGAGATCACTCCCGGGATTAGTCCCGGAATCACTCCCGTCGCGCACACTCCCGACGCACGTTTTGTCAGTGCTACATCACACGGCGACAAGTGCCGTGCACGCCAACCTTTGCGTTGTTTGCGAGCTAGTTGTCAATGGTTACCGCTGAAGATGGCGCGTGCTTCCTTGAGGCCGTAGAAGACGATGACGAACCCAGCGAGTGGATCCGCCCACCACGCGCCCACGGTCGCGTTGAGTGTGAGCCCGGCGAGTATCGAGACGGCGAGGAGACCGTCGATGAACGTGACGTGCCCTTCGGTGGTGAGCACTGGGTTGTCGAGTGCCTTGCCGGTGCGGGCCTTGCCCGCGGCGAGAGCGAACATGACTGCGGCGGTGAGCGCGGTCCACGCGATGCCCAGCGGGCTGTGCTTGGGGTGGTCGCCGGCGGCGAGCACGATCGTCGACTGCACCGCGATGTAGACGGAGAGCGCCATGAACGCGAAGCCGATGAGCCGCAGGGCTCGACGTTGGCGGGTTTCGCCGGTGCCGGAGAGTTCCCAGAGCACAACGGTGCTCGCGCCGATCTCGACGAGGCTGTCGAGTCCGAAGCCGGCGAGGGCAACGGAATGGGCCCGGATGGCCGCGAACGCGAGGACGACGACGCCGACGACGTTCCAGCCGAGCGTGATGCGCTCGAGCGCGAATCCGCGTCGCAACAGTTGGACGGTCGTCTCGTCGGCGGGTCGGTCGGGAGACGCCATCGGCTGAGACTACGCAGAGCGACCACTCAAGACGGGTGTGTACTGCGCGGAGAGAGGCCAGAAGGGGAGAGCCGCGGGCCGGTCGATGAGGGTTGATCCTTAGGCTGGCTGACGTGTCGATCTGGCCGATCCTCGCCGGCGTTGCGGTTGTGCTGGTGGGCGTTTGGGCGGTGCTCGTCGCGACGCTGCTGTTCGTGCGGCCAAGAGACCTGACCGCTACCGACGCTGCACGTTTGCTACCTGACGCGCTGCGGCTCCTGCGACGACTGGCGAGCGATCGCACCCTTCCCCGAGGAGTGCGCACGAGGCTCTGGCTGTTCCTTGGCTATCTCGTCGTTCCGTTTGACATCATCCCGGACTTCGTGCCGGTCATCGGTTACGCCGACGACCTGATCATCGCGTTCGCGGTGTTGCGCAGTGTTGTCCGGCGCGCAGGTCCGGCCGCGATCGAACGGCACTGGCCCGGGAGTGCTGAAGGGCTCAGCGTGTTGCGCAGGCTTGCGGGGCTTCCGTCGCCGGCCTGACTGACCGCCGAGCTCGGCCGGTCGCTCCGGGGATTTCGGTGGACGCCTGCTGGGGGAGCCGGCCTCGAACCGTCCGCGGATCACTCCCGGAATCACTCCCGCTCGGTTCCGCTTGCGGAACCGAGAAGTGTGTCTATGCGATTTCGTGGGTGGTTCGCGGGTTGGAGTGGTGGTGATGGTTGTGGTCGGGTCGGGGTTGGGGTGTGATTTGGGGTTGTCCGTGTGGCGGTTGGGTGGGTTGTGATGGTCGTGTTGGGTGGGTTGTGATCGTGGTGTCGGGTCGGTGGTGTGTCGGTGTCGGGTCGTGGGTCTGGTCGGTGTCTGGGGGTCCGTCGGGCTGCCGCTGCGCGGACCACCTGCGGATCGCCGAACCCCCGGGACGACGCGGATCGCCGGACCCCTGGAATGACAGAGCCCCCGCCGATGGCGCGGGCTCGTCTGGGCTTCGCGTGGGAGCGCGAACCGGTCATGTGTCGTCGTCGGGTGGTTCGCCGGTCGAGGCCTCGACGCCGATGCTGTCGTTGCCTGGGAACTCCCCGTCGTCGGGTGCGTAGCCGAGACTGTCGAGCAGCGCGCGGTAGGTCTCGGGCTGGCGGTAGCCGCCGCGCAGTTGTTCCTCGCCGTGGGCGGCGACGACGGCCACCGCGGTCTTGACGAGCGTCGCCGGGCTTCGGCGCGCGTGCTCGACGAGGGCACGGTGCCAGTCCTGGTAGCCGTGCTCGCTGTCGGCGTCGATCCCGAGCAGCTGCGCGGCGCGACGGCTGGCGTTCGCCCCGGCTTCGGAGATCAGCGTGCGGAGCGCGGGGTCGGTGATCGTGGCCTTGGCGACGCGTCCCGCCAGCGCGGTCGTCATGAACTCGCCTCGTCGTCGGGACCACGACCGGCGCGCAGCCTGCAATTCCTGGTCGGCTTCGTTGCCACCGGCGTGGGATCGGATTTGGACCGTCGAGGAGTTGCTCGACTTCGCTCGGGGGGTGTGCCGCCGCCAGTCCGTGCACACTTCGACCAGCTCGGCGCGACCGTCCCAGCGCGCCTCGACGGTGACTGCGTGGCAGGGTTCGCGCGAAGATGTCGAAGTCGAGGGGGAACGTTGTGACCCCGATGGCCCTGCTCGAGCAGTTCGGTTCCGACGCGGTGCGCTACTGGGCGCTCAACGGCGGCCCGGGAGTCGACACCGCGGTCGACGAAGGCCAGATGAAGGTGGGGCGCCGGTTGGCGATCAAGATCCTCAACGTGTCGAAGTTCGTGCTCGGCGTCACGTCGGAGGCCGGCGTCAAGGCGCAGGCCGACGTTACCCAGGTCACCGCCCCGGTCGATCGCGCCATGCTGCGCCGGCTCGCCGATCTGGTCGACGACACCACGACCGCCTTCGATACCTTCGACTACGCCCGCGCGCTGGATCGCACCGAACGGCTCTTTTGGACGTTCTGTGACGACTACGTCGAGCTCGTGAAGGCACGGGCATACGGCAGCGCCACGGCCGCCACGACCGAGTCGGCGCGCGCCGCGCTGGCGACCTGCCTCTCGGTGCTCCTCAGGCTGTTCGCGCCGCACCTCCCCTTCGTGACCGAGGAGGTCTGGTCGTGGTGGCAGGAGGGCTCGGTGCACCGTGCCAGGTGGCCGACGGTTGCCGAGCTCGGCGCCGTTCCCGACGACTCGCTCGCCTTCGACGTGGCCGCCGACGTGCTCGGCGCGGTCCGCAAGGCGAAGTCCGATCAGCGCTGCCGTCGCGGTCGTGCGCGTGCGCGACACCGAACAACGGCTCGCGGCACTGTCGAGCGCGCGTGACGACGTTCATGACGCGGGGAATGTCGCCGAGCTCGTGATGGAGCAGGCGCCCGAGCTGTCGGTCGAGGTCGAGCTGGCCGCCGAGCCGGAATCCACGGCCTAGTTGAGTCCGCACCCATGACCTATTGGCGCGCGCTCTAAGGAGATCAGGGCTCGCGTTGCGCGCGGCGTTTGTTCTTCGACCCCGTTCGCGTGGGGTCGGGGCTTGCCTTATCGAGTCGGCCTGTCAGCCTGTGAAGTGCGGTGTCACCGTGACCGCGGCCGGGCTGCTCGGCGTCGTGGTGGTGCTGGCGCAGTTCGGCGTTGTGATGGTGTTGGAGTCCAGGGTGACCGCGGCGGTGCCAGCCAGCAGTCGGCCTTGCACCGAAGCGCCTGTTTGCGCGGTTATCGAGGCCTGTGCGAGGACAGTGCCCACGAACGTGGTGGTCGTCCCGAGTGTCGCGGAGCTGCCGACCTGCCAATAGACGTTGCACGCGTTCGCTCCGTTGATGAGCGTCACTCGGCTGCCTGACGCCGTGATCAGCGTGGACCCGGCCTGGAAGATGAACACGGCGTTGGGGTCACCCTGCGCGTCGAGGGTGAGGGTTCCGGTGAGTCCGAGGGTGGCCCCGCGATACACGCCGGACACGTGGGTCGTGCCGCCGAGCTCGGTCGGCACCGTGGTGAAGGGCGTCCGACCGGCGGCGTCGTTATACGCGGTGGTCACGTCAGCCCGGGCCTGGGCCGCTACCGCGTCCGCTGCGTGGATCGTCCCGCTGCTCTGGGTGCCGGGCGGGAAGCCCGTCACGGCGTTCCCAGGGCTGACCCCCACGTCACCGCTGATGTTGGACGGCCCCGTGTTGATGACCGTAGAACCGCCGAGGACCGCGAAACTGGCCGCCGTGCCGAGACCCACCGGCGCTTCAGCGGCACCCGCTTGGGTCCCGACCACAACGCCGGCCACGAGTCCGACAGCGGCAAAAAGTGCAAAAACCCGGTAAATGCGCGCGGTCATGGGGGAACCCGCCTTTCTCTTGGAGACGTCCTACTGGGGAAGCCGGACCCGGAATAGCCGACGGCTGCTCGCGTCCAGCGCTCACGGGACCGTACACCCGCCTAAGTGCCCGGATCGGGATTTCGATATTTCGCAAGTTCTCACTCTTGCGGCTGGGGGCGTCGTAAATTGCCGAGCATCCGGGCCGCTGGGTTCCCACTCACCTGGCGTGTAGGCGCTGAACGCGCCGACGCGCCTGCGGCGGCCGTGGGCCGGGAATCGGATCAGGTGACGATGTCGACCGGCGTACCAAGGGGCAGGATTCCAGCCAGTTTCGTGATCTCGGTGTTGTCCATGCGGATGCAGCCATGGGTTGCGTCGGAGCCGAGTACCGACGCGTCATCGTTGCCGTGGATACCGATCTCGGCGTCGGCGCCTCCGAAGGTCGTCAGCGCGTCGGAGTGGCTCGAAAGCCCGTAGGCGTATGGTCCGTAGACCGTGTGTGGGTTCGGCGCCTTGATCAGGACGCGGATGAAGTAGTGGCCTGTCGGCGTCGGCGTCGCGTGCGTGCCCGCCGCGACCGGGCCCTGGTAGAGCACGCTGAGATGGTCGAAGACCGTGATGCGATGGGCAGCCAACTCGACGCTGACCCGGAACGCGACCGGACGTACGGTGACATCACTCGCCCGAACCCACCCCGTGCTCCCGTTGGGCCGGACCGGCAGAAGCACCTGCAACCAGCCGTCGGCCCGGCTCGTCTCTACCAGGAACACCTGCGGTACCGTCGAACTCGGCACACGTGGGTCGACCGTCCACGGATTGTCGAGGACTTGGGCCGGGCGGGTCGCCCCCGGCTGATCGAATACCGCGAGCTCGGACACGGTCGCCTCCGCGACCAGCGAACCGCCCGGCGGCAACGAGGTCGTCGTCGTAGTCCCGACCGTGGCTGGCGCCGCCCGCGACGTGCTCACCGGCGCGGCATCCCCACCCCCACCGCACGCCGATAGGACCCCGATCGCGATCGTCGCCAGCGCAATCCGACCGAGCACGCCCCGAAGCCTACGTGCCGCCGCGCGGCCAATGGCCGTTCCAGTCGATGCCTCCTGGCGACAAATATGGCCTTTCGACACTTCCTCCATAATCGAGCAAGCGCGAGAACCAACTATCGAGCGAACAACTCAGGAGGCAATGCATGTACATCGGTGTCGGCGCTGTCGTTTTCATTCTCGTCGTCATGTTGATCGATCATCTACTTCCTGCGGCGCAGGTGAGAGCGCTGGAGAGCGACCCGACCGGCGGGCTGCGCGGCACCGATCGCCGGTGGGGCTTCTGCGCGCTACCTCTTGTGATCCCGACCTCTCGTGATCCCGCGGTGTCAGCCTGCGCTGCGCCGCCGGCTCGGCGGGACGGATTCGTCTTTGGTGTTGCGCGCCGTTGGAGGGCGGCGTCGATGACCAGTATGGGTCCAAGCTCACGAGGACTTTCGCCGGGACTGTTGCGTTAGCGCAAAACGGACACCCCGAGTGCCTCCAGACGAGCACAATCGCGTGTGCGAACCGCACGAAGGGCCCGGTTTCGGGCTACGCGAATCGCCCATCTGTTCTCTCGTGGCTGCCTAGAGGGCGGCGC
>JBBRZM010000047.1:0-8074 GCA_038236695.1 Acidimicrobiia bacterium | reverse complement strand
GGGTGCTGCGAGTCGTTTGGGCGTCGCTGCCGTTCGTCGCGGGGCCCGCCGCCGGCGAGGCGCTCCAACACTGGTCCACCGCGCCGCAGCGCGTCGCGGCCACCTTGTTGTGGCTCGCGTGGGGCGTTGCGCTCATTGCGACGGCTGCGCCGCGCCCGATCGGGCTCACCGCGCTGCGCGTGGTCTCGCCGACGTTCGTCGTACTTGGGGTGATCGTGGCGGTTCGGTCCACCGCGTCGTCAAGCGCGACCGCGGCTGCCGTCGCCGGCGTCGTCCTCGCGTTCGCGCTCGTCGAGAGCACCCAGATCGCTCAGTGGGCGGTCAACGGTGTCGCGTACGGCGACGAGCGGCGCTTTCCACTCACGACTCCCCCGGGGCTGTACCTCGGTCCGCTGCCACTTGCGCGCGCGATCGTGGCCGCCGGCATCGCGGCCGGTCCCCTTCTCCTCGCCGATGGGCGAATCGGCCTCGGCATCGCTGCGCTCGCGGTCGGCCTGCCGCTCGCGGCCGCGATGTCGCGCGCGGTGCACGCACTGTCGCAACGCTTGATCGTGCTCGTGCCGGCCGGATTCGTGATCGTCGATCCCATGACCCTGGCCGATCCCGTGCTGTTGACACGCGAACGCATTCGCGCACTGGGCCCGACCGCCGTCCCGACTCACGTAGATGCCGGTGCGCTCGATCTGCGGCTCGGCGCGACGTTCGGATCGGTCTCGCTCTCACTCGACCGCGAGGTCGACGTCATGCGCCGACGGTCGCGCCGTGCCAGCGAGCTGTTGCGAGCAAGCGACATCGTCGTCGCGGCGCAACGACGGCGCGAGCTGCTCGCGACCGCGGCGGGCCGCCGCATCCGCGTCGGCTGAAGTCCCGCGCCCTTGACGCAGCAACGGTGGCCCGACCGTCATCGAAACGCAATGAACATCACGAAGACCGGGTAGAGCGCGAGGAGAAATGCTCCGGCACCGCGGCCGAGCCGGCCCCGGGGTATCGCGAGCGCGCACACGAGTGCGAGCGCTCCGATCATGATCACGAGCGGTGCCCGCAGCCGACCCTGTCCGGCAATCGTCAACGGGCGAACGAGCGCCGCGACGCCGAGGCTCATGGTCGCGTTGTAGGTGAACGAGCCAACGACCGCGGCGACGACCGCCTCGCTCGCGCCACGTCGCGACGCGCTCCACGCGAGCACGACGAGCTCGAACGCGGTGACAAAGCCGACGACCGTCAGACTGAGGTCGGTCTGGGTCGCCTCGACCTCGCTGATCGAACGCACCGCCTCGACGAGCACGGTCGCACCGACCGCCATCGCGACGACCCCGAGCAACACGAAGCCGAGCTCGCGGCTTCCTCGACCGCGCCGGCCGCCGGTGGCCGCGCCCGTCGCGTCGATCTCGCCGGTTTCGCCGAGTGCCGGCGGACGCCGTTCGACGGCCCAGATCGTGCCGACGTACACCGCGTAGAGCGCGACCAACAACGAGCCTTCCCCCCGGCCGATGTGGCCGTGCCACGCCAAGGTCGCGGCCACGCAACCGATCGGGAGTCCGAGGAGCGCGTAACGCCGCACGCGGCGGCCGAACGGCAGGGGCGCGACGAGTGCCCCGACACCCATTGCGACCAGGCACATGGCGATGTTTGCGCCCACCACGTCGCCGAATGCGACGGCCGGCACTCTGCGAATCGACGCGACGACGGTGGTCGCGAGCTCCTCGGGCTCGGCGCCGGCCAGGAGGAGCGCGAGGGCGAACGAACTGACGCCGAGCCGTACGGATGCCGCGCTGAGATGCTCCGCGAACGTCTCCGCACCCCAGACGATCAGGGCGACCCCGGCAACGAGCCCGACGATCCCGACGGCAATGTCCATCCCGAGATCAAACGTCGCCGGCTACGCGGCGATGCCGCCTCCAAGCAGAGTGTCGCCGTCGTACAGCGCGACGACTTGTCCGGGCGCGACCCGGGGTTGCGCGGACTCGAACACCACTCGGTCGCCACAGAACCAGCCGTGAAACGGCGTGCCGTGCGCGCGCACCTGCACCAGCAGCGGCTCGGTCGCATCGGGACGGCGCCCGACGAACGTCGGCACGTCGAGCGTAACCTCGCCCCGCAACAGCTCGTCGCGACCGCCGATGGTGACAGTGGCGCTCGATGCGTCGACGTCGACGACGTACCGCCGCTCCCCTTCCGCGACGCCGAGTCCGCGCCTCTGACCGATGGTGAATCGCGCGACTCCGTCATGCGTGCCAACGGGTGTGCCGGCAGTGTCGACGAGCACCCCGGGTACCGGCTCCGTGCGCGCCGCGAGGAACGCCTCACGCCCACCGCGGGTGATGAAGCACACGTCCATGCTCTCGGCCTTCGCCGCCGTGCGCAGGCCGAGCCGCGCGGCATGCGCACGCACGTCGGCCTTCGTCATCTCGCCGACCGGCAGGATCGTGCGGGCCAGCGCGAGCTGATCGAGCATGTAGAGCACGTACGACTGATCTTTCGGGCGGTCCATGCCCCGCCGAAGCTGGAAGCTGCCGTCGCGCTTCATAACGCGCGCGTGGTGACCGGTGGCGATCGTGTCGAACCCCATCGCCGTGGCCCGCTCGAGCAGCCGCCCGAACTTCATGGTGCGATTGCATTCGACGCAGGGGTTCGGCGTGCGGCCGGCCGCATACGAAGCGACGTACGGCTCGACGACATGCGCGTCGAAGTCGTCCGAGAAGTTGAACACGTAGTGCGGGATCCCGAGTTGGGCGGCGACGCGCCGCGCGTCCTCGACATCCGCGACGCTGCAACAGCCGGAGTCGGACTCGCCACCCCACAACTTGAGCGTCACGCCCGTGACATCGTGGCCGGCTTCGACGAGCAGCGCCGCGGCAACCGACGAGTCGACGCCCCCGCTCATCGCGACGAGAACCTTCATGACGACACCGTTCCGGCGACGCGGAGCTTCTCGACACATTCGGGGATCACGTCGAGCGCGAGGTCGATGTCGGCATCGGTCGACGCGACACCGAGACTCAGCCGGATCGACGCGAGCGCGTCGGCGCGCCCGATTCCCATCGCCGCAAGTACGTGCGACGGGTCGGTCGCGCCCGACGAGCACGACGAGCCCGCGGCCGCGCACACGCCGGCACGGTCGAGCATGACCAGCAACGCCTCGGCTTCGACACCGGGAAACCCGACGTGGCAGTTGCCCGCCACCTTGCGGGCCGGATCGCCGTTGAAGAACGCGCCAGGGACGCGCTCGGCGAGCCCGCTCGCGAGTCGATCGCGCAAGACCCGGATTCGTGCAACCTCGTCGTCGCGTTGCTCGACCGTGGCGTGCAGTGCCGCGGCCATCGCGACCGCGCCGGCGACATTGCTGGTGCCAGAACGCAGTTCGCGCTCTTGACCGCCGCCTTCGACCAGCGGCGTCACCGACACGCCGGGTCGTACGACGAGCGCGCCCACGCCCTTCGGGCCACCGAACTTGTGCGCGGAGATCGCGACCAGGTCCGCGTCGAGCGCGGCCGCGACGTCGAGCCAGGGAACCCCCTGCACGGCGTCGGTGTGCACCACCGCGTGCGGCGCGCGCTCGCGAACGAGCTGGACAACCTCGGGCAGCGGCTGGATCGTGCCGACCTCGTTGTTGACGAGCATCACCGAGACGACGACCGTGCGCTCATCGAGCGCAGACGCAAGCGCGTCGAGGTCGATGATGCCGCCGCGGTCGACGTCGGCGCGGGTCACCCGGAAGCCGTCCCGCTCGAGCCGATCGGCCGACGCGAGCACGCCCTTGTGCTCGATCCTGGTGGTGACGACACCGTCGCCGAAACCCGCACCGCGCGCCGAGTGGGCAGCACCCTTGACCGCGAGGTTGTCGGCTTCGGTGCCGCCGGCCGTGAACACGATGTCGGCCGGCGCCGCGCCGAACACTTCGGCGACCTGTTCGCGAGCCGTTTCGAGCGCCGTCTTCGCCGCCCGCGCCGCCGAGTGACCGCCCGAGGGATTGCCGAACGTGTCGGAGAGGAAGGGCAGCATCGCCGCGACCGCTTCGGGCTGCATCGGCGTGGTCGCGGCGTAGTCGAGATACGCAGTACGAGCGTCGGAAGTCACCGAGCGAGTGTACGCAAGCAGCCCGAGCCGCCCCCACGCGTTCCTCTCCGGGGGTGAGGTCAGAAGGCGCCGGGTGGCCGGCGCCGGCGCGGGCGTCGCCGGTGAAGGGCGTCGCCGGTGAAGTTGACGCCGACGGTGTTCGACGGGTTGCCCGACGGCACCGACACACCTGCCGGCAGTCCGGTCCAGTCGAAGTCGGGGATCGCGGTCGCAGCGCGGTTCGCAACGTCGCTGCCGGGAACGAGACCGAAGTTGCCGTGCGCGGAATCGACAAGGTGTGGCTCGACCGTGTTGATCGCGTTGTCGCGGACGAGCTGGCGCGCGTTGCAGGTGGGATTGGAGCTGCGGCAACCTGAGCCGCCGCCTGCGCCGAGCGGATGGCCGTGCGTTCGTGACCTCCGGCTTGACGGGCGGCGCGCCGGCCCCAGGGACGCCGGCCCCAGGGATAGGACCGGCATGGGCGCTCATAGCGGTGAGAGCGCCGCCGGACGTCCCTCCTTACGACTTCTCGGCATTTCCGCGGAAAAGCGGAATAACTGTCACACCCCCAACCGATACTCATGATGTGAGTACACAACTGCGTCTGGTCGAGGTACCCCGGAGCAAGAGCGGCACCGGCAGCGCCGGTCGCCGGCCGGCGCGCCGTCGCCCGGGGTGGAAGCTCGACGCCGGCACGCGCCAGGTGGGCCGCCAAGGCGTCGCTACCGCCCGCATCGCGCTGGAGAGGGCCCGCGGCACCGCCGATCGTCAGCTGTCAGAGGCCAGCTGAGCACGCGGCTCGGCACGCGGCCCGCATTCCTGGCCCCTGGGCACGTCGTCCTACGCTTGACAGCGCATGGGCGAACTCGAGCATCACAGCGTCGATGAATGGCGCGCCCTCGCCGAGCGCGAGCTGAACGGCGACCCCGACACGCTCAACTGGGTGGCGCCCGAGGGCATCGTCGTCAAGCCGCTCTACACCGCGGCCGACCTCGAGGGTATCGAGGCCGCCGGCACACTCCCGGGTTTCGATCCCTTTCTCCGTGGCGTGCGGGCGACCATGTACGCGAACCGCCCGTGGACCATCCGCCAATACGCCGGCTTCTCCACGGCCGAAGCGTCCAACGCCTTCTACCGCAAGAATCTGGCTGCCGGTCAGATGGGCCTGTCGGTCGCGTTCGACCTCGCCACCCACCGCGGCTACGACAGCGACCACCCCCGAGTGGTCGGCGATGTCGGCAAAGCCGGCGTCGCGATCGATTCCGTCGAGGACATGAAACTGCTGTTCGACGGCATCCCGCTCGACAAGATGACCGTCTCCATGACGATGAACGGTGCCGTGCTGCCGGTACTTGCCGGCTACATCGTCGCCGCCGAGGAGCAAGGCGTCGCGCAGGATCAACTGGCGGGCACGATCCAGAACGACATCCTCAAGGAGTTCATGGTCCGCAACACCTACATCTATCCGCCCGAGCCGAGCATGCGGATCGTCGCCGACATCATCGAGTACACGGCGCAGCACATGCCGAAGTTCAATTCGATCTCGATCTCCGGCTACCACATGCAAGAGGCGGGCGCGACGGCGGTGCAAGAGCTCGCGTTCACGATCGCCGACGGGCTCGAATACGTGCGCACCGCCACCAATCGGGGTCTCGACATCGACGCGTTCGCGGGTCGTTTGTCGTTCTTCTTTGCCATCGGCATGAACTTCTTCATGGAAGTCGCGAAGTTGCGCGCGGCCCGCCTGCTGTGGTCGCGGGTGATCCGTCCGTTCGAGCCGAAGAAGCCGGGCTCGTCGATGCTGCGGACGCACTGCCAGACGTCGGGCGTGTCACTTACAGAACAAGACCCGTACAACAACATCGTGCGCACGGCGTTCGAGACGATGGCCGCGGTGCTCGGCGGCACGCAGAGCCTGCACACCAACTCGTTCGACGAGGCGATCGCGCTTCCCACCGAGTTCTCGGCCCGCATCGCGCGCAACACGCAGCTCATCCTGGCCGAGGAGACCGGCATCCCCCACGTGGTCGACCCGCTCGGCGGCAGCTACTACATCGAAGCGCTCACCGCGAGCCTGGCCAACGAAGCGTGGAAACTGGTCGAGGAGGTCGAGGAGCTCGGCGGCATGACGAAGGCGGTGGAGTCGGGCATGCCGAAGCTGCGTATCGAGGAGAGCGCGGCGCGGCGCCAGGCCCGCGTTGATCGCGGCGACGACGTGATCGTCGGGGTCAACAAGTACCGCCTCGACGAAGAGTCGGTGCACGAGTTCCGCGAGGTCGACAACCCTGCGGTGCGAGAGCAACAGATCGCGCGCCTCCAGCAGGTGCGGGCCGCGCGTGACAACGAGCGCTGCCAAGCTGCGCTGACCCGACTCACCGAGGGCGCCGCGGCTGATGCCAACCTCCTCGAGCTCTGCGTCGACGCAGCGCGGGCACGAGCGACGGTCGGCGAGATCTCCGATGCGATGGAGAAGGTGTTCTCGCGCCACCGGGCCACGATCCGTAGCATCTCCGGCGTGTACGGCTCGGCCTACGAAGGCGACGAGGGCTTCGCGAAGATCCACGCCGACGTCGACGCGTTCGCGAAGTCCGAGGGGCGCCGGCCCCGGATGCTCGTGGTGAAGATGGGCCAGGACGGACACGACCGTGGCGCGAAGGTGATCGCCACGGCGTTCGCCGATATCGGTTTCGACGTCGATGTCGGCCCGCTGTTCCAGACGCCCGAAGAAGCCGCGCGTGACGCCGTAGAAAACGACGTGCACGTCGTCGGCGTGTCGAGCCAGGCGGCCGGCCACAAAGTGCTCGTGCCGGAGCTGCTCGCCGCGTTGCACAAGCAGGGCGCCGACAACATCCTCGTGGTGTGCGGCGGCGTGATCCCGCCCCAGGACTACGACTTCCTGCTCAACGCCGGTGTGAGCGCGATCTATGGGCCCGGCACCAACATCCCCCAGGCGGCGTCGGAGATCCTCGAGCTGCTTCGTGCCCGGGGGAAGCACTGAGCGAGCTCGCGACGGCGCTGCGCAGCGGTGACCGGCGCGCGCTGGCACAGGCGATCACACTCGTCGAGTCGACGCGCGTCGACCACCGCGCCGCAGGCACGGCACTGCTCACTGAGCTACTTCCGGAGACGGGGCGCGCGATTCGTATCGGGATCTCGGGTTCACCGGGCGCGGGCAAATCGACGTTCATCGAGGCACTCGGCCTGCAACTGATCGAGCGGGGCCATCGGGTCGCCGTGCTCGCGATCGACCCGTCGAGCAACCGCGGCGGGGGATCGATTCTCGGCGACAAGACGCGCATGGTCGAGCTCACGAACGAGCCGAACGCGTTCGTACGCCCCTCACCGACGAGCGGCACCCTCGGCGGCGTCGCGCGTCGCACGCGCGAAGCGATGCTGCTCTGCGAGGCCGCGGGCTTCGACGTCGTCCTCGTCGAGACCGTGGGCGTGGGGCAATCCGAGGTGGCCGTCGACGCAATGGTCGACCTCTTCCTCCTGTTGCTCGCACCGGGCGCCGGCGACGAGCTGCAAGGCATCAAGCGCGGGATCATGGAGCTCGCCGATCTCGTCGTGGTCAACAAGGCCGACGGCGAACTGGCAAAGCCGGCCGGTGCGACCGCGTCGCACTACGCGAGCGCGTTGCAGCTCGTGCGCCCGAAGTCGTCGAGCTGGACGCCCCGCGTGTTGCAGACTTCCGCGCTCGAGTGCCGCGGCATCGACGAGGTCTGGCACGCGATCGAGAAGTATCGAGAGGCGCTGCATGCGTCGGGAGAGTTGGAACGCCGTCGGGCCGATCAAGCTCGGCAGTGGATGTGGTCCGAAGTCTCAGAGACGCTGGTCGAGTCACTGCGCGGGGACGGCGACGTCGCGGCCTTGGTGCCCGGCCTCGAAGCGAAGGTCGCAGCCGGCGAGGTCACGCCGACAGCCGCCGCGCAACAGGTACTCGACGCCTTCCGTCCGAACGGCTGACCAGTCAATCCGACGGCAGCGCCCGTTGCACGCGCAAGCATGAGCGTCACCG
>JBBRZM010000046.1:0-8261 GCA_038236695.1 Acidimicrobiia bacterium | reverse complement strand
TTGGTGCGAACGCGCTGGTGGAGTAATACAGGTTGGGCCACTTGAGCATGAGTTTCACCGCGAGATCGGCCCACGGCTCGCAGCCGTGGCGGGTGACGAAACGCAGCTCGGGAAAAAACCAACACACCTCGTCGATCAGCGCGACGTCTTGGGCGCCGAACGGCACGCGCGGCCCGGGCACGCCCGCGCACACGCAGATCGGGATGTCGAGCTCCACGCATTTCGCGTAGATCGGATAGAACTTCTTATCGCTGATCGGTACCTGCGGGGTGAGCCCCGCGGGGAACGCGGTGGCAGCTTTCACGTCCAGCTCGGTGACCGCGGCCTCGAGCTCGCGCACCGCCTCCATGCCGCGGTTGGGGTCGACCTCGAAGCCGCCGAAGAACCGGTGGGGGTGGTCCTTGATCGCGCTCTGCGCGTGCTCGTTCTTGAAGCTCGTGCCGATCATCGCTTTGGCGATGCCGTGGTGATCCATTTGCTGGAGCAGGAAATGCACGGGATCGTCGAGCTTCTCGAGGTGGGGCACGTCGTGGAACATGTACTCGGCCGGGAACTCGAAGTCTTCGCGGCTCTCGCGGTCGAGGAGCTGCGTCTTGAGAAAGTCGTACCAGCGCGCCTGATCGCCACTCGGGATGCCCATCATCAAATCGATGACGCCGATGTCGATGGGCATGGGCATGGATCGAGCTCCCGGGGGGCTGCGACGGTCGAGCGAACCTAGCGCGCCGTCTCACGACGCGTCAGACTGGCGTCGTGTCTTCGGTGTGCCCAACATCGGTTAGCGTGCGCAGCGACGATCGGACAGAATGCCCCGTCGGACGAATCACTGGAGGATTTCATGAAGACGGTTGCAGCAACAGCGGCTCTCGCACTCGGCCTCGCGTTCGCCGTCAACGCGTGTGGCGGTGGTGGCAGTAGCGACGATGTCAAGGCATCGCTGAAGGAGTTCTCGGTGACTCTCGATTCGCGCCAGCACAAGGCCGGCTCGATCTCGATCAAGGTCGACAACACCGGCTCGATCAAGCACGAGTTCATCATCATGCGGGCGAAGGACGCCGCCGCGCTGCCCCTCGACGCTCAAGGCGGCGTCGACGAGGAGAAGGTTGCCGAGGCCGACAAGCCCGGCGAGATCGCGGAATTCGCGCAGGGCACGTCGAAGACAAAGAAGTTCAATCTTCCGGCAGGCGACTACGTGATGTTCTGCAACCTGGTCAACGAGAAGTCGGGAACCCCGCCCGTCGTCCACTTCAAGCTCGGCATGCACGAGACTTTCACCGCCACCTGAGCCGCGGCCCCGTTCTCGGATCGGTTCTGGTCCCATGGGTGCCAAAATCGATCCCAGAACGATGAGGTCGGGACGAGAGAGGAGCGGGGGTGGTCGCGACACCGTCGACGATGCTGCCGCTCAGCACGGTCGCGCCCGACTTCGAGCTGCCCGATCCCGACGGTCGCGCCTACGCACTGGCCGACTTTGCCGACGCGCCAGTGCTGGTGCTCGCGTTCCTGTGTAATCACTGCCCGTACGTCAAGCACATCCGGACGCGGCTCGCGGAAGTGGGCGCCGAGCTCGAGCAGCGTGGAGTCGCGATCGTCGGCATCAACAGCAACGACGTCGACTCGCATCCCGAGGACGCGCCCGAGCTCATGCAACGCGAGCCGTACCCGTTCCCATATCTCCATGACGAGACGCAAGCGGTAGCGAAGGCGTACAGCGCAGCGTGCACGCCCGACTTCTTCGTGTTCGGCACCGGCCGCGCCCTCATCTACCGCGGCCAGTTCGACGGCAGTCGGCCGTCGAACAATGTCCCGGTGACGGGAGCCGACCTCGTTGGCGCGGTCGACGCGGGATTGTCGGGCGCGCCTGCGCCCGAACCGCAGCGTCCGAGCATGGGCTGCAACGTCAAATGGAAGCCGGGCAACGCGCCCGACTACTTCGGCTGACGGGTGGCGGCGGCTTCGATGGCCGAGGCGTCCTGGGGTCGCGCGACGGATCTCGCCGACGTGTCGGGGCAGGTCGCGATCGCCGGGATCGGCGAAACGGCGTATACGAAGGCGTCCGGCCGAACCGCGCGCGAGATCGGTGCCGAGGCGGCCGAGCGGGCGATTGCCGACGCGGGACTCGAGCCGCGCGATATCGACGGGCTCACCTACTCGGGCGCGTTCGCCGACTTCGACGCGGCCGCGTTTCACGAGCATTTCGGCACCGACCACGAACTGTGGACGTCAGCCTGGGGTGGGGGAATGACCTGGGCGGCCACCGCGCCGTATCTCGCGGCGCAGGCGATCGCGACCGGCAAAGCGCGCCACGTGCTGAACGTGTTTCCCGTCGCGTGGGCCACACAGCGCGCGTCGATGACCGGTGGCCCCGGCGAAGTGCACGCGGCGCAGTCGCTGAAGCAGAACCTCGAAGTGCCGTTCGGCTGGTTTCCGCAACCCGTGTACTTCGCCACGATCATGCGCCGCCACATGCTCGAGTTCGGCACGACCGAGGAGCAGTTCGGTGCGATCGCGCTCGCGTGCCGTCGTCACGCGAACCTCAACCCCGACGCGGTCATGCGCGAGAAGCCGATGACGATGGCCGACTACCTCGAGTCACCGATGCTCGCCGATCCGCTGCGCAAGTTCGACAGCTGCCTCATCTCTGACGGCGGCGCGGCGTACGTGACCACATCACTCGAGCGGGCCCGTGACCTGAAGCATCCGCCGGCGGTGGTCGCCGGGATCGGCGAGGGCCAGGCCGCGTCGGGGGGACACTGGAGTCAGCAGCGCGAGTTCACGTCGACGCCGCAGGTGTTCGCGGCGCCGCCCGCGTTCGCCATGGCCGGGCTCACGCCGCGCGACGTCGATGTGCTGACCGTGTACGACCCGTTCACGGTCGTGTCGATGATGCAGATCGAGGATCTCGGCTTCTGCCCGAAGGGCAGCGCGGGCGCGTTCGTGGAAGGCGACACACTGCATCACGACAGCGGGAAGCTGCCGTTCAACACCCACGGCGGATTGCTCTCGCACGCGTACGTGCTCGGCATCGCGCACGTCGTCGAGGTGGTCAAGCAGCTGCGGGGCACTGCCGCGGCGCAAGTGCCGGGATGCGAAGTCGGCGTGTACGGCGGCTACACCGGCGGGTCGGCGTCGGTGCTGATTCTGCGCCAGGATCGGTGAACCGTTCATGGCGCTGAAACGACCCGACTTCCCGCTGCCCGACCTCGATGACGAGGTGACCGCCGAGTTCTTCGCCGGCGCCGCGCGCGGTGAGCTCGTGATCCCGCGCTGCGACACCTGCGGCGCATTCTGCTGGTACCCCGCGCGGTCGTGCACCGCGTGCGGCGCCGGCACGTTCACGTGGACGCCGGTCAGTGGACGGGGCCGCTTGTTCTCGTGGGCGGTCGTGCGCCGGCCGTTCCTCCCCGCGTTCGAAGCCATGGTCCCGTTCGTCACCGCGCTCGTCGCGCTCGACGAGAATCCGGCGGTGCGCATCGTGACATTCATCGTCGACGGCGAACCGGCGACACTCGTCGCCGAGCAGCCACTCGAAGTCACGTTCCGCCTGCTGTCGTTCCCAACCGTGACCGACAAGACAGTTACCGTGCCGATGTTCCGACCCGCAGCTCCCGAGGAGTCGCGATGAAGACGCAGTTCACCGACATCATCGATCTCGACTACCCGATCGTCGACGCCGACGCGCACGTCAACGAGCCACCTGAGCTCTGGCAGGAGCGGGTGCCGGCGAAGTGGCGTGACCGCGCGCCGAAAGTGCTGCACACCGACGACGGCGACTTCTGGAGCTTCGAGGACGGTAAGCGCTCGCGCCCACTCGGTCTCACCGCAACTGCGGGACTCTCCTACAACCAGTTCCGTCCATCGGGGCTGCGCTACTCCGAAATCCGGCCCGGCAGCTTCGACCCCAAAGCGCGACTGCACGACCTCGACCTCGACGGCATCTACGCGCAAGTGCTCTATCCGTCGGTCACGTTGTCGGGCGCCAAGCTCTACGCCGACGAACGCGACCTGCAGATCGCCTGCGTGCGCGCGTACAACGAGTGGCTGGCCGAGTTCTGCGAAGGCGGCGAGGGCCGCTTGATCGGCCAGGCGATCATCCCGACGACCGGTGTCGACGACGCGATCGCCGAAATCGAGGTCGCGACGACTCTCGGCCACAAGGGCGTGGTGATCTCGTGCTACCCCAACGGCACGCTTACGCCCGAGGATGATGACGACCGGTTCTGGTCGGTCGTGCAGGAACGCGACCTCCCGGTTGCGGTCCACATCGGCAGCTTCATCCCGCAACGGCCGGGCATGAAGTGGCCCGACACCAATGAGCTGTCGTTCCTCGGCATCACCGGCTCCGCGAAAGCAGGCGCGCAGGCGTTGCCGGTTGCGTGCAACCTGCTGTTCTCGGGGATCCTCGAGCAGTTCTCCGCGCTCAAGCTCGTACTCGTCGAGAGCAACATCGGCTGGATCCCCACGTTGCTCGAACAGCTCGATGACATGTTCCTGCGCTACCGGTGGTTCACCGGCGCGACCGAGAAGATGCACTCGATGCCGAGCGAGCTGTTCCACCGTAACTTTTGGGCGACCTTCATGATCGACACCGTCGGCATGGATCTGCGCTATCGCATGAACCTCTCGCATCTCCTCTGGTCGACTGACTATCCCCACACCGGCTGCGACTGGCCCAACTCGCGGGTGACGCTGGAGCGGGTCTTCCGCGGCCTACCGCTCGACGAGGTCAAGCGCTTCCTCCACACGAACGCAGTCGAGCTCTACGGCCTCGACGTCCCCGACCACCGATGAGGCGTGCGTGATCTACGACGGGTTGCGGGTCGTCGACCTGTCGGCGGGTATCGCCGGCGGCTACTGCTCGAAGCTGCTCACCGATCTGGGTGCCGACGCCGTGAAACTCGAGCCTCCCGACGGTGACCCGTTGCGGGCCGAGAAGCCGCGCCTGTTCGACTACTTGCACACATCGCAGCGCAGCGTGGTCGGCGACTGGCGGCCGTGGGTGGCGCGGGCCGACGTGGTGATCGAGTCGTTCCGTCCCGGCGTCGCTGAGGAGATGGGCGTGCACGGCATCGCGCCGGTGACGGTGTCGATCTCGTCATTCGGGCGCGGCGGACCAGACTCGCAACGAGAGCTGCACGAAGAAGTGCTCCAAGCGCGCTCGGGATCCTTGTCGGTGCACGGCCACATGGGGCGTACGCCGCTGACCGTCGGCGGCCGCCTCGGCGAGTATGTGACCGGCGCGTTCGCCGCGCTCGGCGCGGTGACGGCGTGGTACCGCGCCAGTCGCAACCGCGTGCCCGAGCACGTCGACGTGTCGATGCTCGAAGCGATGCAGCTCACGTTCGCAGTTGTCCCCACACTGATGGCCCGCTTTCCCGGCGGCATGGAGCGCTCGTTTCGCTGGGTGATGATCCCCGGCAACGAGCCCACGAACGACGGGCACTACGTCGGCATCACGACGGTCACGAAACAGCAGTGGTTGTCGCTGTTGTCGTGCATGGGCCGCGACGATCTCGTGGGCGACGAGCAGCTCGGGACGATGATCGGCCGGTTCCAACGGGCGAAGGAGGTCAACGAGCTGCTACGCGGCTGGACCATGCGACACACGGCGGACGAGATCGTGGAACGGTGCGCGGCGGCGCGGGTACCGGCCGCGGTCGTGGGCAATGGTGAGCTGTTGCCATCGTTCCCGCAGCTCGTCGCGCGCGACGGGTTCGTCGAGCAGCCCGGCGCATCGTGGCGACGGCCGCGCGCGCCGTTCCGGTGCTCAGCGGTCGTGGATCGGGTGATGACCGCCGCGCCGGCACTGGGCGCAGACTCCCGTGACGCGCCACCCGCCGCGCCTCGCGCACACGAGCCCGCACCCGTCGGCGCGATCGGCGAACGTCCACTCGCCGGCGTGCGCGTGCTCGACTTCACCGCGTTCTGGTCCGGGCCCTTCGCAACCGCGTGGCTCGCGTCGATGGGCGCCGATGTGATCAAGGTCGAGTCGACCAAGCACCCCGATGGCATCCGCTTCAGCGCTGCAGTCCGGCCGAAGGACGACCCGCAGTACTTCGAGCAGTCCCCCGTGTTCCATGCCGCGAACCTCGGCAAGAAGGGGATCACGCTCGAACTCGACGAACCCGAGGGACTCGCGCGGGCGAAGGGGTTGATCGCCGGCGTCGATGTGGTCGCGGAAAACTTCACCCCGCGAGTGATGGACGGTTTCGGGCTGTCCTACGACGAGGTGCGCGCGCTCAACCCGACGGTCGTGATGCTGCGGCTTCCGGCGTTCGGCCTCACCGGGCCCTGGCGCGACCGTCCCGGGTTCGCGCAGACGATGGAGCAGCTCACCGGCATGGCGTGGGTCACCGGCTACGAGGGTGGCCCGCCGATCATTCCGGCCGGCCTCGTCGATCCGACCGTCGGCACACACGCCGCGATCGCCCTGGTCGCCGCGCTCGACTGGCGCGCTCGTACCGGCAAGGGGCAGCTGATCGAGATGGCCATGATCGAAGTCGCCGCCGCGATGACCGCCGAGCAGGTCATCGAGTACTCCGCCACCGGCGAGCTGATCGGGCGTCGCGGCGAAGGCGGGGTGTATCAGTGCGCGGGCGACGACCAGTGGGTCGCAGTCGACCGCGACGCGGATCCCATGGCCCCGAACGAACGAGGGGCATGGTGCGCGTCTCGTGCGCCTGACGATGCGGTGCGCGAGCTCCTCGAGGCCGGCATCGCGGCGGCGGCGATGGTGCCCGCGTTCACCGCGCTCGATGATCCGCAGCTGCAGGCCCGCCACTTTTTCCAGCCGGTCGAGCATCCGGTCGTGGGCACGCAGGAGTATCCGGGATGGCCGATGCGCCTCAGCGGCGGGCCGAAGCCGGGCGAATGGTGGACCGGCGCCGCGCCCACGCTCGGCCAACACAACTACGAGCTCCTGACGTGATCACCGGGCTCGCGCACACCGCGGTGTGCGTTCCCGACGTGGAGACGGCCGTCGCCTGGTATCGCGACGTGCTCGGTTTGACCGTACTGTCGCCGCCGTACCTGATGGCCGGACCGGCCATCGAGCATGACCTCGGTGAGCTGGTGCCGGCGCCGGTGGCGATCAAGGCCGCGATCCTCGGTGTGCCCGGAAGTGGTGATCGCGTGCTCGAGGTGGTCGAGTACCCGAACGCGCCCGGGCGTCCAAAGCCGGCGGCCGCGTCGATCGTGGATCATGGCTTCACCCATGTGGGCCTGCTGTGCGACGACCTCGACACGACCCGCCGCGACTTCGAATCGCGCGGTGTGACCTTCCTCACCGCCGGCATCGCCGAGATCGTCGGGCTGCGTACCACCTGGTTCGCGGATCCGTTCGGCCTCGTGTTTCTGCTGATGGAGAAGCGCGACGACGACAAGCCGTATTACGGCCAGGTCTAGCCCGGCACCACGCGCCCCGGGTCGATGTCGCAGGCCTCGTCGATGCCGAGGACGCGCAGCATGCGGCCGAGGCCGAGAAACGCGCCGACGCAGATGGTGAGGTCGAGGATCTCGTCGTCGGCGAACTCGGCTCGGAGCCGGGCGAAGAACGTGTCGTCGAGGCTGTGGTGGTCGAGCGCGAAGCGTTCCGCGAACTCGATCGCGAGCTTCTCCCGGGAGGAGTAGTCGTCGCGCGCCGCGTACTCGGCGACGTGCGCGTACAGCTCCTCGGTGACCCCTTGTTCCATCACGGACGGAGCTCGAAAGTTGAGACACGCCAGGCAGCCGTTGATCTGCGCGATTCGCATCCGGGCGACCTCGCGCTCTCGCACCGGCAGCTGGCTGTGCTGGTACGCGGCTTCGGTCAGCTCGACGACACCCTTGGCCATCTTCGAGCGCAGCTTCCACACCTGCACGGCATCGCCGCCAGGCCCGTCCGCAATGTCGATCTTCGCCATGAGCGTGCTCCCGTCGGCAGGGCCAGCGTAGGTTGCGCTCGGACGCGCCGTCAGCAGCGACCGTTCCAGGGCGCGTTGCCCTTCCACTGATACAGCGACCACGCGACGTCGTCCTGGTCGTATGCGGATGCCCGGCTCGGCTGCACGCCGATCAGCTCGGGGCGCCCGGCATGGGCCGATGCGACGTCCCATGTGCCCTGCAGAAACTGGTACGCGCCGTAGAACGGTCCGCGGGGGTTGACCGCTCCGTACCTGCCGCCGCTCTCACGAGCGCGCGTGCACACGAGGAACGGCTCGTCGTGGTGGGGATTCATACCCGGCGTCGGTGTGTACGGCACGGGTGGCACCGTCGGCGGCGGC
>JBBRZM010000045.1:0-9123 GCA_038236695.1 Acidimicrobiia bacterium | reverse complement strand
CCGGCCTCGAAGCGAAGGTCGCAGCCGGCGAGGTCACGCCGACAGCCGCCGCGCAACAGGTACTCGACGCCTTCCGTCCGAACGGCTGACCAGTCAATCCGACGGCAGCGCCCGTTGCACGCGCAAGCATGAGCGTCACCGTGTTTCCGTTTTGTGCAACGTAGGAGTGCGGCTCGCACCCCAGAGACAGACCTGGCCGGTGCACCAGGCACCACCCGGGCCTACGGACGACGCTCCGGCACCGCGCGCGCCACCGCGCCCCTCTCGAGAAGTGCCCCATTGCGGCAAACAGCCCGCGATGTGCGCCTCGTGCATCCAGGGCCTCAGGTGGCGCGGTCAACGAGCCGAAGCACATGAACAGGGCGAATCGCGGGAAGGGAGCGCCGGATGCGCCGAGGGGACCGGAGCGAGGTCGAGACCGCGCGCGCGGGGCAGCCACACCTCCACCGACGCGCGACCGTGCTGCCGTGGATCGTCCTCGCAGTCTTTCTCAGTGCATCGATCACGGTGTTCGTCGTTCGCCGCGACACGGTTGGCCATGCGTCGCGCAACAACTTCGATGCCACCACGCAGGGCGCCACCAACGGGATTACGACCTCACTGCAGCGGTATCAGCACCTGCTGACCGGTCTCCAGCGTGTCCAGCAACTCAACAAGCCCCCGAACTCGCCGCTGACGCATCAGCAGTTTCAGCAGTACGCCGCGACGCACTCACTGCCCATTAATGAGGGGCTGGCGGCACTCGTGCTCGTCGAGCGCGTCGAACCGGCTCAACTGCAGGCGTTCGACGCCCAGGCCAAGCTCGAAGGCGGCGTGGGCGTGAGACCCACCACCAAACGAGATCAAGTGAACTTTCTTGTTGGGCAGACGGCGCCGAACACCGCCCTGCTCGGTGCCGACATCCACGAGTACGCGCCTGCGGACGACGCCGTCAACAAAGCTCGTGACACTGGAAAGACCGCGCTCGCCCGAGCGCCGCCGCTCTCCAAGTTCTTAGGTGTCCCGCGGTCTCCCGGCGAGCGCGACCTGATCGTGCTCGACGCGCCCCTGTACTCGACGCCACAAGTACCGCCCACGGTCGAGGCCCGCCGCGCCTACCTCAGCGCCGTCGTCTCCATCATCCTGTCTCCCGACACGCTGCTGGCTCAAGCGACCGGTGCCGGACGCACCAGCGTCGGCGTCACCCTCTACGAAGGCGATCACACCGACCAGGCGCATCTGCTCGCGACGACCCTGCCCATACCGTCGCCGCCGGTACGCCCGGACGTGCTGAGGAGCACGACGACGTACGACGCGTTCGGCCAACGGTTAACTATCCGCTACGTGTCGCTCGTGAGCTTCGCGTCCTTGAGCAAGAACGAACCGTGGCTCTACCTCGGCGCCGGTCTCATCGTGAGCCTGTTGCTCTTCGCGTTGGTCTGGGTGCTCACACGCGCCAAAGCGCGCGCGCTCGGAATGGTCGACACCGCGACCGAGACGCTGCGCGAGAGCGAAGAGCGATTCCGCGCGCTCCTCGCCGATTCAAGCGACATCTTGGCCGTCATCGACGAACGAGGGGTGCTCAAGTACGCGAGCCCGGCCGCGACGCGTCTCTTGGGATACGAGATCGAACCGATGTTGGGTGAGCCGATATTCGACCTGATCCACCCGGACGACTTCGAATCCGTGCTCACCCCACTCGCAGCGGTGCTCAAGACCGGCGGAGTCACTGAGCCGGTTGAGTTCCGAATGTTGGGCGCCGATGGTGCGTGGCTCTCACTCGAGGCGGTCGGCAACAACATGCTCGAGAACCCGTCCATCGGCGGTGTCGTCGTCAACGCACGGGACATCACCGAGCGCATCCGCACGGAGGCCGAGCTACGCGATGCCGAAGAACGATTCCGCAACGCGTTTGAGCATGCGCCCATTGGAATGGCGCTCGCGGGCACGGACGGCCGGCTGTTTCGGGTCAACCAGGCCTACGCCCGCATGCTCGGGCGTTCGCAAGCGGACTTGGTCGGCGCGTCGATCAAGGAGCTGACCCACCCTGACGACTGGGATCGGAACAACGTCGAGATGCAACGCCTCGTGGAGGGCGAATCGCACGACTACCACATGGAGAAGCGATACCTGCACGCCGACGGCTCCGTGGTGTG
This sequence comes from Acidimicrobiia bacterium, assembly GCA_038236695.1. Classification (GTDB taxonomy): domain Bacteria; phylum Actinomycetota; class Acidimicrobiia; order IMCC26256; family JBBRZM01; genus JBBRZM01. Next base: position 6,988 of record JBBRZM010000045.1, on the reverse strand, counting down.
GGTGTCGTTGAGCGAGTCGGTCGTGCGCGGCCCGCACGGCGAGCCGCGTTACATGGTGGGCCAGGTCGAAGACATCACGGAGCGTCGTGCCACTGTTGAACGGCTCGCGCATCAGGCGATTCACGACCCGCTCACCGGCCTGCCGAATCGCGTGCTGTTCCTCGACCGTCTCCGGCTCGCGCTCGGCCGGGCGGCGCGTCAGAGCCACACCGTTGCCGTACTCTTCCTCGACCTCGACCACTTCAAGGTGGTCAACGACAGCCTCGGGCACAGTGCCGGCGACCGGCTGCTCACCGCCATCGCCGACCGGATGAGCGGCACGTTGCGCCCGACCGACACTGTCGCTCGCTTCGGCGGCGACGAGTTCGTGCTGCTGTGCGACGAGATCTTCGACGAGGCGACGGCACGTGAGCTCGCCGACCGGATGGCGCGACTCGTCGCCCGACCGGTCACACTGGCGGAAGGTGAGGTGTTCGTGACCGCGAGCATCGGCATCGCGTTGTCGGGCAGCGACCGCGAGACACCCGAGACACTGATACGTGATGCGGACGCAGCGATGTACCGCGCCAAGGAGAACGGCCGCGCCCGTTCCGAGCTCTTCGACGAACGCATCCACGACCGCGCGGTCAACCAGCTCCGCACCGGCAACGCGCTCCACTACGCGTTGGAACGAGGCGAGTTTCAGGTGCACTACCAGCCGGTCATCGAACTCGAGACCAACCGCATCCTGGGCTTCGAGGCACTCGTGCGGTGGCAGCACCCGGAACGCGGACTCGTCATGCCCGGCGACTTCATCGGCCTCGCTGAAGAGTCGGGCCTCATCATGCCGATCGGGGCCTGGGTGCTCACGGAAGCGTGCCGCCAGATCGCGCGATGGCAGGAGGCTGCGGGCGACACCCGTCTGCTCACCATGAGCGTCAACCTCTCGCCGCGCCAGCTCGGCGAGCCGACGCTGCCCGCGGACGTGGCGCGCATCCTTCGCGAGACCGGAGCGAACGGCGAGGCGATATGGCTGGAGATCACCGAGACGACCCTGATGCACGATGGGGCTTCCGCGATCTTGGCACTCCGCGCGCTCCGCTCATTGGGCGTGCACCTCTCGGTCGACGACTTCGGCACCGGCTACTCGTCGCTCAGCAATCTGAGACGCTTTCCGGTAGAGGCACTGAAGGTCGACCAGACCTTTGTCGACGGCCTGGGTCGGGAGAGCGAGGACACGGCAATCGTCACCGCGTGCGTGAGCCTGGCCCACGCGCTCGGCCTCGTCGCCATCGCCGAGGGCGTCGAGACCGCACGGCAGCTCGCCGAGCTCCGCACGCTCGGCTGCGAAGGCGCGCAAGGTTTTCTGTTCGGCCACCCACAACCGGCCGACTTCTACGGCGACGAGGTCGCGCTCCACCCGCCAGAGTGGCCCGCCGCGCAGAGCGGGACGGACGCGCCGGATCAAGTGCCCACTTGACCCGGCCGCCACGATCAGTTACATTTCTACACAACTTCAGATGAGGCGTTCCCGGGCCCGGCCCTTGACTTTCCCCGCCGCTCTGCCGCGGAGGAACTCATGTCTGCTTCGCTCGTCGTCCGTCCCTGGCCCGACCCGCTGATCGACACGCTCGGCCATGATCCCCGCTCGCTCTACGTCGAGACCTTCTGGTTGCCGACGCTCGGGCCCACCACGCTGTTGTTGCTGCGACATCTCGCGGCGAAGTTCGACCGGTGTCCCGAGGGACTCACGCTCCCGCTCGCCGGCACATCACAGGCCCTCGGTCTTGGCTGCCGTGAGGGCACCAGCTCGCCGTTGGTGCGCAGCCTGCAGCGCCTCGGGCAGTTCGATCTCGCGTGCGACGACGGCCGCGGCACCATTGCGGTGCGTCGCAACGTGCCGCCGATCAACCGTCGTCACGTTCGGCGCCTGACGCCCGAGCTTCAGGTCGCGCACACGGAGTGGGTCGAGATGCAGCTCGCGGAGCCACCGTCGGCCGCGGCGCGACGTCGAGCGCGGCGCCTCGCGCTGGCGTTGCTCGAACAGGGCGACGATCCCGATCACACCGAACGCGTGCTCCACAGCGTCGGCTTCCATCCTTCGATCTGCCACGAGAGCACCCGCTGGGCCTACGACCACTACCGCGACCACATCGCCACGTTGACCGACGAGACCGCGTGATCAGCCGCCCGGGAGCGGGTCGTACCGCCACCCGCACGTGAAGTCGCCGGTGCTCGTGCAGGTGTCGTCGAGTCGACCCACTCCGGTGGATGGCACCTTGCCCTGAGCAATCCCGAGCAGGAAGTTCCGACCGATCCATGGATTGGCGATCCCAGTGAAGTGCCCTCCGCCGATCTCCACCATGACGCCGGTGGTGCCATCGACGAGATCTCCTTGGACCGGGAGACCGACGTGGCGTGGTTCGAGCATCGACGTCCCCCAGATGTCGGAGACTGTCAGGAGATTCCCGACCGGGTCTTCACGCCCCGGGTGGTAGCCGGCTTCGGCGCGGAGCTCGGCCTGCCGCCACCACGACTGGAGCAGCCTCCGCTCTGCACGCCATCCTGATTCCCCGCGTACTCCGAGAGCAGGCTCGTCCCAGTTCACCTCGCGGAACGCTAGCTGTAGGCGGCGCCGCACAATCGCCCATCTGATGTCTCGCTGCCGTCCGGAAGGCGGCGCGCCGACTCAATGCATCAGTGCCCTCGCAGCAAGCCTCTTGGCCTCGGCGCGGTCTGCCGTCGGGCGTCGATGCCCTCCGGGCGCGTCGTGGGGATGCGGGCGTACGGTAAGCGCCATGCCGGCGGCGCCGAACGCAGATGAGACACCGGAGCGGCGCGACGCCAGGCAGCGGCGGGTCGCTTCCCGGATCAACACCGTGGCCGACGCACAGCGGCTGGCGCGGCGTCGCGTGCCCCGCCCGGTCTTCGACTACATCGAGGGTGGCGCGGGCTCCGAGTCGACCGTGCGTGCGAACCAGCGGGAGGTCGAAGCCGTCCAGTTTCGTCCCCGGGTAGGGCAGACCGCAGGTGTGCCGGGCCCGGACCTCGCGACCACGGTGCTCGGCACGCCGGTTGCCATGCCACTGCTGTTGTCGCCGGTCGGGTTCACCCGGATGATGGACCCACGCGGCGACGTGGCTGGTGCCCGGGCCGCAACCGCCGCGGGAACGATCTTCACCCTCAGCTCGATGTCGGGTCACACCATCGACGAAGTTGCCCGGGTCGCCGGCACGCCGCCGTGGTTCCAGCTCTACTTCCTCGGTGGTCGCCCCGGTGCCGAGCAGCTCGTCGAGCGGGCGAAGGCGGCCGGCTATGCGGCGCTGGTTGTCACGCTCGACACCCAAGTCCCCGGCAACCGTGAGCGCGACTTGCGCTACGGCCTGTCCCCACCGCTCGAGCTCAACCGCAGGTCCGCCATGAAGATGGCCCCGCACGCGGCATTGCACCCGCGGTGGCTGGCAGATCTCGCCGCCGATCGCTTCCGGCTCGACCTCGTCAACGCGACGAGCCTGGAGCTCGATCACAAGCGGATGTCCGCAGCCGAGGCCCTAATGCATTGGCTTGCGTCCCCGCCGCGCTGGGAGGACTTCACGTGGCTGCGCGAGCACTTCGACGGCCCCGTGATCGCCAAGGGCGTCCTGACCGGTGACGACGCGCGGCGAGCGGTCGACTGCGGTGTCTCCGCGATCGTGGTCTCCAACCATGGCGGCCGGCAGCTCGACGGGGTACCGGCGACCATGACGGCCCTCGTCGAGGTGCTCGACGCCGTGGGCACTGACGTCGAGGTCTTCGTCGATGGAGGGTTCCGGCGGGGTGCCGACGTGGTCAAAGCGGTCGCCGTCGGTGCTCGGGCCGTGATGGTCGGCCGTCCGTGGGCCTATGGCCTGGCCGCCGCCGGGGAACCCGGGGTCAAACGGGTCCTGTCCATCTTGCGCGACGACGTCGACCGAACGCTGCGACTCCTTGGTGTGTCCTCGATCACAGATCTCGACCGCGAGCTCGTGGACATGCCGAGCACCTCCTGACGGCAGCAGCCTGGATTTCCGGGGAACTGTTGCGTTGGTCGTAAGACCGGATCAAGGCCGGCGCCCCGCCAGGCAGGTCGTGTGTGCGAACCGAACGAGACGGCCGATTGCGGGCCGCACGGATCGCCCATCTGAGGTCTCGCGGCCGTCCGGAAGGCGGCGCACCGACTCAATGCAACAGGGCCGGCGGATATCTCCTTGGCATGCCGACCTCTCCCCGAGGATCACGGGCATGGCAAGTCAAACAAACCAACTCCACCAAAGTGGGGGAACATCAGAGCCTCCATCAGACCCAGGGCGGTTCATCATTGCGTGGTGCGCTGTGGTCGTCGGAGGCGCTGGAGCGGCGCGGGCGCCCACCAGTTCGCTTCCCCGGCGAGGCGCATCAAGGCGGGGACGAGAATGCCCCTGATGAGGAAGGCATCCATGAGCACCGCCAGCGTGAGGCCGACGCCAAAGAGTTTGATGAAGGAGATCTGGGACGTGACCAGGGCGAGAAAGACCACGCTCATCAGGACCGCGGCAGCGGTCACGATCCGGCCGGTGCGCCCCAAGCCGCGAGCAACCGCGTCGCAGTTGGCGGCGCCGAGGTCGTGTTCCTCCTTGATGCGCGACAACAGGAACACCTCGTAGTCCATTGACAGCCCGAAGGCGACGCAGAAAAAGAGGATCGGCACGGGAGCGAGGAGCGTGCCGGTGGCCGTGACGCCCAACAACTTGGCAAGGTGACCGTCCTGGAATATCCAGACCATCGGCCCGAAGGTGGCGGACAGGCTCAACACGTTGAGTACCAGGGCTTTGAGGGGCACGAGGATGCTGTCGAAGAGCGCGAAGAGCAGCAGGAACGTGACGAGCGCGATCAGGCCGAGGGCGAGGGGTAGCCGGCTGGTCAGAGACGCCGTCGAGTCGACGAGCTGGGCGGAGAGCCCCCCGACCAGCACGGGAAACGGCGCCCGCACCCGGCGAACGGCCAGAGCCAGATGCTGGCCGGCGACCGAGAACGGTTCGACGGTGGGTACCACCGACAACCAGGTGCCACTGCCGTCGGGCGTCGAGAACCGGTCCGTGTACCCCGGGGGCCCCGGGACCTTCTGGCCATGGAAGTACATGCCGGTGGCGGCATCGACACGTGCCACCCCGGTGAGCTTCGACAGCCCGACCGCGTAGCGATCCACGATCGCAGCCCGGGCGTCGGCGTTGCCCACAACCGAAGTGCGCGAGGCGACGACCGTGACGGCGCCGAGCTCGGAGTCACCGAGGTCGCGGCGCACCGTCTCGTCGACCTGACGGGTGTGGTTGCCGGGCGGGAGCACGCGGTCGTCGGCGGTGCCGAGGTGGAGGTGGAGAAACGGACTGCTGAGCACGAGCAGGACGCCGAGAGCGATGGTCGCGAACGGCCAGGGTCGACGCATGACGATGGTGGTCGTCCGGTACCAGAACCCCTCCTCGGCGGGTCGGATCGATCGCTTCCAGACCGTCAGGGCGTTGACCCGATGACCGAGCAGCACGAGCACGGCGGGGAGCACGATGACGGCGGCGAGGCCGGCCAGCGCGGTCACGGCAATGCCGGCGTAGGCGAACGAGCGCAGGAACACGAGTGGGAACACCAGCAGCGCGGCCAGCGATACGGCGACGGTGAGGGCACTGCCGGCCACGGTGCGCCCAGCCGTCGAGATCGTCCGGGTGGCAGCGTCGAACGGCGAACGGCCACCGGCGAGCTCCTCTCGGAACCGGGTGACGACGAAGAGGCTGTAGTCGATCGCCAGGCCCAGACCGAGGGCGGTGGTGAGATTCACCGAGAAGATCGACACGTCGGTGACCATGGCCAGCAGGCGCAGCACAAGGAAGGTGCCGATCACCGACACCGCGCCGATCACCAGAGGCAACGCGGCCGCGACGGCGGAGCCGAACACGAAGGCCAGGAGCAGCCCGATGATCGGCAGAGCGAGAAGCTCTGCGGTGCGAAGTCCGTCGTTCACTTTTTGGTTCACTTCGTGAAAGGTCGGCGCCGACCCGCCGAGCCGTACGGTGACGCCGGGTGGCGGGTCGGTGAACGCCCTGGCGACCGCAGGCTCGCTGCGGATGATCTGGTCCTGGTTCCCCTCGATGCGCCCGACCACCACAGCGCGGGAACGATCCGCGCTCCGCAGGCTCGGCACGGAACCCAGACTCCAATACGACGTCACGTTGGTGACGTGGGGCTGGGCGGCCAGCAGGCGGGTGAGCTCCAGCCCGGCCGTCGCCGACGAGGGATCATCGACCGTGCCGTGGGTTGCCGTGACAAGCACGACGATGTTGGGCGACCCGGTCCCGAACCTCCGTTGGAGAACCGTTGCGGCGCGGCTGGCCTCCCCCGGAGCATCGTCGAGTCCCCCTGGGGACAGGTGTTGCGGGGCGCTGGCGCCAAACAGGGCGGCCACAGCCACCCCGATCAGCGCGCCGGCCAAGACCAGTCGTGGCCTGCGAAGCACCCCATCAGTCAGGCGGACCAGCATGGTCAAGCGCTGGCCGACGGACCCCTCTTCCCCCGATCCGATGGCCCGACGGATACCTCTCGTGCGGAGTACAGCCGCTCGAGGAACGTGGCGACAAGGTCATCGGTCTCGCAGTCGCGTGGGTCGAAACCTCGCTTGAGGTAGCTCCTGATGGTGTGGCAGTAGTACGCGGGGAGCTTGCCGCCGTTGAATCGTGCGTCGCGACCGAGGCCGCGCCACTTCCCGCGGCGCTTCCATTCCTCCGGGCCGAGCACTCGTCGGAGTTGGGCCATCAAGGCCACCTGCGCCGTGATGGTCAAAAAGAGGAACGCCGACGTCGCGAAGAGGAAGGTGATGATCCGCGCCGCTTCGCCGCCACCGAGAGCCCGGAAGGAATCCGCCACGACGCACTTGTGCTCGAGTTCCTCGCAGCAGTGCCAGAGGAACAGGGCTTCCATCTCGGACATGTCCTGGAGAGACTCCGGCGACGCCGTGCTGGCCAGGGTT
>JBBRZM010000044.1:0-10195 GCA_038236695.1 Acidimicrobiia bacterium | reverse complement strand
GGCGGGCCGGCGCCGACTTCGTCACGAGCCCGGAACGCACGTCGCTGTTCGGGATGCTCGTCGGGCGCGCCCTCGACCAATGGTGGGAGGAGCTCGGCCGGCCCGACCCGTTCGTCGTCATCGAAGCCGGCGCGGGGCGGGGCAAGCTCGCCGCCGACGTGCTGGCCGCGGACCCGCGCTGCGCGCCCGCGTTGCGATACGTGCTCGTCGAGCGATCGGCAGCGCTGCGCGACGCGCAACGTGAGCTGCTCGACATCGAGCCGTTCGAGGACGCGCTCGGGCCCGCAATGCCAAGTGAAGGTGACGAGCCACCGGTGCCGGTCACGGGCGTCGGCCCCATCGTCAGCTCGCTGCCCGAGCTGCCGTCGGCTCCCTTCACCGGTGTCGTGCTCGCCAACGAGCTGCTCGACAACCTGCCTGTCCGCGTGGTCGAACGCGTCGCGCAGGGCTGGGCCGAGGTGCGGGTGGGCGTCGATGAGGAGCTCTTCATCGAAGTGCTCGTGCCCGCGCTCGACGAGCTCGCGGCCGAGGCCGACAGCATCGCCGCGGAGGCACACCTCGACGACGGCCAGCGGCTGCCGGTTCCCACCGGGATCGCCACGTGGCTCGAGCGCTGCAACGCAACGTTGCGTCGCGGCGTCGTCGGCATCATCGATTACGCGGCCACCGCGGCAGCACTCGTCGAGCGCGGTCAGACCGGCTGGCTACGCACGTATCGCGGCCACCAACGCGGCGACGAACCGCTCGCCGACCCGGGCAGCCAGGACATCACGTGTGACGTGCCGATCGAGCACCTGCAAACACTCGCCACTCGAGTGGGCTTGACCTTTGAGACGCGCGGTTCTCAGGCTGACTGGCTGCGCGGGCTCGGCCTCGACGAGCTCGCTGCGGAGGCCCGCTCGGCCTGGCAGGCCCGAGCCCACATCGGTGACCTCGAGGCCATCGCGCATCGAAGCCGCGTGACCGAGGCCGCTGCCCTCGTCGATGCCGATGGTCTGGGCGCGCACTGCGTGATCGTGGTCGTCAAGACCTGACCGTGAGGCGTTCCACTAGTCTCACCCGCCAATGTCGGCCGCACGATCCACTCGGGGTGTCGTGACTCTGACGGCCCGGGTCGGGCGCGTCCTCCGACGCGAGCTTCGCGATTGGCAGCGCGAGCGGCGACGGCTCGGCACCCGACTCGCCACCATCAAGCGCGGCCGCGCGCTGCTCGGTGTCGACGATCTCGACGCACGTCTCGCGGCAATGGAAGTCCATGCCTCACGAACCCGTGACCTCGTGACGTCACTGCAGGGCACGACTGCCGGTCACGCGGCCGATCAAGACGACGTCCGTCGACAGCTCGCGGTGTGGACCGTCACGACCTGGGTGGAGCACACCGAGGTGCCTGACGACCTCGTCGTGTCGATCGTGCTCCCGACGCGCGATCGTGTCGAGCGTCTCCAGCGCGCGGTCGAATCGGTGCTCGCACAGTCCTACGAGCAGTGGGAACTGCTGATCGTCGACGATGGCAGCACCGACGAGACCCCTGCCTACCTCGCCGAGCTCAACGACAAGCGCATTCGCACGTTTCGAATCGAGCATGCAGGTGTGTGCGCGGCGCGTAACCACGCCCTCGAACATGCTGATGGCGACATCGTGGCGTACCTCGATGACGACAATCTCATGTACCGCTCGTGGCTCGGGACGGTGGTGTGGGCGTTTCGGGGATGGCCCGATGCAGACGTCGTCTTTGGTGCCCGCATCGTCGACGATTACGCGCGCGTGCATCAGCTCGGCACGGGCGGACTTCCTTTCATCCATTTCCACGACTACGACCGGGAACAGCTCGAGCGAGGCAACATGGCCGACATGGGAGTCATCGCCCATCGGGCACGACTTCCCGAGGCGCGCTTCGACGAGGCGCTGAGCGAACTGGGTGACTGGGACCTGTTCCTCCGTCTCACGACCCGCAAGCCCCCACTGCAACTCCCGACGCTCGCGTGCCTCTACACCACGTCAGCGCCGGAGCGCCTCTCCGATGCCGGCACGACCGATCGCGAGATGCGGTACGTGCGCGCGAAGCTGCAATCGCGATGAGCGGGCGCGCGGACGCGGGGCAGTCGTCTGCCAACGCGATCGTTCTCGCGCTCGACGCGTGCGACCCACGAATCGCGCGCGGGCTCGCGGCGGCGGGCCGCATGCCAGTGCTGCAATCGCTGCTCACGCACGCTGCCGTCGCCGAGACGCGCAATCCGTACGGTTTTTTCGTAAGCGCGGTGTGGCCGACGATCTTCACCGCGTGCACTCCGGCAACGCACAACTACTACTGCTGGGAACAAATCGACGCGGGCACGTACCAGCATCGGTTCACGACGCCGCGCGAGATCGAGCGGCCACCGTTCTGGGACGCGTTGAGCGACGCCGGCAAGCGCGTCGCGATCATTGACGTGCCGCACAGCCGCGCGGTGACGCCGCTCAACGGCATCCAGCTCGTCGAGTGGGGCTGTCATGACCGGCACTTCGGGCTGCATTCGTGGCCGCCCGCGCTCGCCGGCGAGGTCGAGTCGACGTTCGGATTGCATCCAATCGGGTCCGCGCTCGACACGCGCGTCGAGCGCCAGTTCGCGGGTGACGACTATGTCCACCGGGTCGGTCCCCTGCGCGAGCCGCATGAGGAGAAGGCGCTCGTCGCCGACCTGCTGGCCTCGGTGTCAGTGAAGAACCGGCTGTCGTTGCATTATCTCGAGCAGGGCGGTTGGGATTTGTACCTGAGCGTGTTCGGCGAGGGCCACGGCGTCGGGCACCAGCTCTGGCATCTCCACGATCCGGCGCACCCGCGTCACGGCACCAACGTCGCGGCCGAGCTCGGCGACCCGCTGGTCGAGGTCTACGAGCGACTCGACGCCGCGATCGGCGATCACCTTGCGCACGTCCAGCCCGACACAACCGTCTTCGTGCTCCTGAGCCACGGCATGGGTCCGCATTACGACGGCACACATCTCCTCGACCACGTGCTCCGCCGACTCGAGATCGCACGAGAGGGTGGACCGCAAGGCAGTGCGTTGACACGCGCCGCGAAGCGCTTGTATTCGGAGGCGCCCCGAGGAATGCAACGGATCGCAAGGCCGGTCGCCGCCGAAGCGCTCCGCGCCCGCAGGCGAAGCCGAACGCCGCTCCCCGACGAGGATCCCCCGATGATCGACCGCGCGACCCGCCCCTGGTTCCGCGCGCCGAACAACACCGTGTACGGCGGGATCCGCATCAACCTCCAGGGCCGCGAACCCGATGGTCAGGTCGCGGCCGCCGACTACAACGCCGTCCGCGACGAACTGACCGCAGAGCTCCTTGCACTCTGGAACGTCGACACCGGTGCGCCGGTGGTGGATCGGGTGGTCCGTACTGAGGACGTGTACGACCGCCGCGACCTCGACGCGTTTCCCGATCTGATCGTCGACTGGCGCCGCGACGCCGAGATCACAACCGTCTACTCGCCGCGTGTCGGGATCGTGCACGTGCCGTACGAGGAATGGCGCACCGGCGATCACCGGCCCGATGGGCTCCTGCTCGCAACTGGTCCCGGCATACCGGTGGGCGCACGACTCGCTCCGATCGAGTCGATCGATCTCGCCCCCACCATCGCGGCACGCCTCGGCGTCGAGCTTCCCGACGTCGACGGGCGTCCCGTCTCGGTGCTGTCGGCGCGGCGGTAGCCTGACGCCGCTACCGGCCCGCACACGAAAGGGGAACGAATGTCGGACGCCACGATCGACGCGTTGCTGACCGAGGGTCGCACGTTCCCGCCGCCGGAGACCTTCAAGCGCGACGCGCTGGTTGTCAGCACCGACATCTACGCCGAAGCCGAGACCGACCACGAAGGGTTCTGGGCCCGCCACGCCGCGGAGCTGCTCGACTGGTTCGAGGACTGGCACACCGTGCTCGAGTGGAAGCTCCCGTTCGCGAAGTGGTTCGTGGGCGGCAAGCTCAACGTCAGTTACAACTGCCTCGACCGCCATGTCACCGCCGGTCATGGCGATCAGGTTGCGTACCACTGGGAGGGTGAGCCCGGCGACACCCGCACGATCACGTACGCGCAGTTGCTCGACGACGTCAGCCGTCTCGCCAACGCGCTCAAGGCGCTCGGCGTGGTCAAAGGCGACCGCGTGGCCATCTACATGGGCATGGTGCCCGAGCTTCCGATGGCGCTGCTGGCGTGTTCCAGAATCGGCGCGGCGCATTCGGTCGTCTTCGGCGGCTTTTCGGCCGACTCGCTGCGTGACCGGATCAACGATGCCGAGGCCAAGGTCCTGATCACCGGTGACGGCGCCTGGCGCCGCGGCTCGATCGTGCCGCTCAAGGAAACGGCCGACACCGCAGTTGCCGATTGTCCGTCGATCGAGAAGGTGCTGGTGCTGCGACGCACCGAGCAGGACGTGCCGATGACCGACGGACGCGACGTCTGGTGGCACGACCTCGTCACGCGGCAGTCGACGGATTGCACGCCCGAGCCGATGGACAGCGAAGACCTGCTCTATCTGCTGTACACGAGCGGCACGACCGCGCGGCCGAAGGGGATCATGCACACGACCGGCGGCTATCTGACGCAGGTCGCGTTCACACACAAGTACGTGTTCGACCTCCACCCCGACACCGATGTGTACTGGTGCGCGGCCGATGTCGGGTGGGTGACCGGGCACAGCTACATCGTGTACGGACCCCTCACCAACCGCACCACGAGCGTCATGTACGAGGGCACGCCCGACTTCCCGGACAAGGATCGCTTCTGGTCGATCATCGAGCAGTACAAGGTCACCATCCTCTACACGGCTCCTACGGCGATCCGTACGTTCATAAAGTGGGGCGCCCAGTATCCCGCCAAGCACGACCTGTCATCACTACGACTGCTCGGTACCGTCGGCGAGCCCATCAATCCCGAAGCGTGGGTCTGGTACTGGAAGCAGATCGGTGGCGAGCACTGTCCTGTCGTCGACACGTGGTGGCAGACCGAGACCGGTGCCATCATGATCAGCCCGCTGCCCGGCGTAACCACGCTCAAGCCCGGCAGCGCGACGTTCCCGCTCCCCGGCATCGGCGCCGACGTCGTCGACGACCAGGCCAAGCCGGTGCCAATCCCCGGTGGCGGCTACCTCGTGCTCACACAGCCTTGGCCGGCGATGCTGCGCGGCATCTGGGGCGATCCCGAGCGCTACCTCGACACGTACTGGAAGCGCTTCGACGGCAAGTACTTCGCGGGCGACGGCGCGAAGCGCGACGAGGAGGGGCACTTCTGGCTGCTCGGTCGCGTCGACGACGTGATGCTGGTCAGCGGCCACAACATCTCGACGGCCGAGGTCGAGCACGCGCTCGTCGGACACCCCATGGTCGCTGAAGCCGCAGTCATCGGCAGAGTTGACGCGACAACGGGTCAGGCCATCAGCGCGTTCGTCACCTTGCGCGCCGGCAACGCGCCGAGCGACGCGCTCGCCGCCGAGCTGTGCGAGCACGTCGCTCAGCACATCGGACCGATCGCGAAACCGAAGACGATCCTCTTCACCGAAGACCTACCGAAGACCCGCTCGGGCAAGATCATGCGGCGGCTGTTGCGCAACGTGGCCGAAGACGAGCAGCTCGGCGACACCACCACGCTCGCCGACCCGAGCGTCGTCGAAGGCATCAAATCGCGCTACCTCGCCGACGCGCCGACTGACGAGGGGTGAGGTCGGCGCGGACGTTCCCTCCTGAGCACTGGACCTGGCGAGACGGCCCGGTCGAGCCGGGGCCGGCCGCGGTCGTCGACCTCGACGGCGTCCTCTCCGACGCAGTCAGTCGTCAGCATTACCTCGAGTCGCCGCGCCCGGATTGGCCGGCCTTCTTCGAGGCGTGCGGCGACGATCCCGTCATCGAGGAGGTCAAGGTGCTGCTCGATCTGCTCGACCCCCGGCTGCGCGTCGTGTTGCTCACCGCTCGGCCGGTTCGAGTGCACGAGCTCACCGAGGCGTGGCTGCAGCGGTACCTCATCCGCTGGGACCTGCTGATCATGCGGCCGTGGGGCGACTACGAGATGTCACGCGACTTCAAGCACTCGTCACTGTGGGACCTGCGTACGTACAGCTTTGATCTCAAGCTCGCGATGGAAGACGATCGTCGCAACGTCGAGATGTTCCGCTCCGAAGGCGTGCCCTGCGTTTACTTTCATTCCGGCTACTACGACTGATCGGGCGCGACTGACATGCTCGAGGCGACGTTGCTCGCGCTCGGCTCCGCCGCGCTGCACGCGACGTGGAACCTCATCATCAAGACGAGCGAGGAGCGCTTCCTCGCCTCGTGGGGGCAGTACCTCGCCGGCGCGCTCCTGTTTCTCCCCGTGCTGCCGTTCGTCGGGGTGCCGGGCGCAGCCGCCCTTCCGTATCTCGTCGCGTCGAGCGCGGTGCACATCTTCTACGTCGCCGCGCTCGTGCGCGCCTACGAGCATGGCGACTTCTCGGTCGCGTATCCGCTCGCACGCGGTGGTGGCGCGCTCATTGCCGCAGGGGGCGGCGTGCTCTTCCTGGGTGACGTGCTCCCGACACTCGCCTGGCTCGCGATCGCCATCGTCGTCGCGGGGCTGGCCTCGCTCGTACGCCCGAGTGTCTCGGGGTCAGCGCTGCTCTGGGCCGGACTCACCGCCTCCACCATCGGCACGTACACCACGCTCGACGCCGAAGGCGCGCGGCGAAGCAGCGGGCTCGGCTATGGCATCGCCATCGTGGTCGGTGCCGCGCTCGCGCTCACCGTCGCTGGGGTCGCACGGGGACGCAGCCCGGCACTGCTGCGCTCCATGCGCGGCAACTGGCGCCGGTATCTCGTCGCGGGCGCCTGCCTCACCGTTGCGTACTCGATGGTGCTCGCCGGGGTGCGCCTCGCACCGGTGGGGTATGTCGCCGCGCTGCGGGAGTCGTCGGTGGTGCTCGGCGCCGGGGCCGGGTGGCTGTTGCTGCACGAGCGGCTCGGTCGGGCCCGCCTCGCGTCGTCCGCGGTCGTGACCGCCGGGCTCGTTCTCCTCGTTGTGTGGCGCTGAGAGCGCGATGCGTGACGCCCGCCCGATCTTGACCAAATCTTTGCACTTCGCGGGAACGGGCAGCGCATACTGAGCGTTCTCGTCAGAGGTGTGGTGCAGATGAGAAACACGGTCAAGACGTTCGTTCTCCTGGCCGCCCTCGGCGGCCTGCTGATGGGCATCGGCTCGTTCTTCGGGCAGGCGGGATTGATCATCGGGCTCGGCATCGGGCTCGTCTTCGTCGGCGGCTCGTACTGGTTCAGCGACAAGCTCGCCGTGAAAGCTGCAGGCGCGAGGCCTGTCACACGCGAAGAGGCGCCGAGGCTCTACGCCATCGTCGACGATCTCACGCGGCGAGCCGGGCTCCCCATGCCGAAGCTCTATGTCGCGCCGGCCGCGCAGCCCAACGCCTTCGCCACCGGTCGCAACCCGCGGCACGCCTCGGTCGCAGTCACCCAAGGCATCTTGTCCGTGCTCGACGATGAAGAGCTGCGCGGCGTCCTGGCGCACGAGCTGAGCCACGTGGGCAACCGCGACATTCTTATCGGATCGATCGCTGCGGCCGTCGCGATGGGCATCACGTTCGCCGCCCGCATGGCGATGTGGGGTGCGATATTCGGCGGTGGAGGCGACGACGACAGCGGCAACATCTTTGGTCTGATCGCGATGGCAATCCTGGCGCCGATCGCCGCCCTCCTGTTGCAGATGGCGCTGTCGCGCTCGCGTGAGTACCAGGCCGACGCGTCAGGCGCCGAGCTGATCGGCACCGGCGCGCCGCTCGCGCGCGCACTCGAGAAGATCGAGGCGTACGCGAAACAAATTCCGATGGACGTCAACCCCGCGCAAGCGACGGCCTACATCGTCAATCCGCTCACCGGCCGCAAGGTCAGCTTCGCGAATCTCTTCATGACCCACCCGCCGACCGAGGAGCGCATCGCGCGCTTGCGTCACCAGCACTCCCACGTGCACTGACCACAGTTCAACCCCCAGCCCCCGACGACCGGTCCGCGCTTCGAGCGGGCCGGTCGTCGCGCGACCGAGAGTTCAATCGCGGAAGTTGGTGAACTGGAGCGGGATGTCGAAGTCGTGCGCCTTGATCTTCTCGATCGCCTCTTGCAGGTGGTCGCGCTTCTTGGAGCTCACGCGTAGCTGGTCGCCTTGGATCTGGTGCGAGAGGCCCTTGAGGCCGAGGTTCTTCAGGAACTTCCCGATCTCCTTGGCCTTGTCGTCCTTGATGCCGACGTTGAGGGTCACGGTCTGACGGGCGGTGCCCTTGGCCGCTTCCTCGACGCTGCCGTAGTTGAGCGCCTTCAGCGACACCTTGCGCTTCACGATCTTCTCCTCGAGCACTTGGCGCAGCGCCTTGAGCCGGTCCTCGGTGGACGAGTGGAGCTCGATGGTCCGATCTTTGAGCTCGACGGTGCTGTCGGTGCCCTTGAAGTCGTAACGCGTGGACACTTCGCGGTGCGCTTGATCGACCGCGTTACGGATCTCTTGCATGTCGACTTCCGACACGATGTCGAACGTAGGCATGGTGTGTTCCTCCAGCGGGAGAGTCGAACGCGGCTGCTACTGTACGCAATCCCGGGTCGGTTCCCGAGTGGCCAAAGGGGGCAGGCTGTAAACCTGCTGCGCAAGCTACGCTGGTTCAAATCCAGCCCGGCCCACTCCTTCCGGCCCGCCTCAGCGGCGGGTCGTTTGCGTTCCGGCGTCCGCCCGCCGTCGGTGCAGCAGGTGCATCAACTTCTGATACTCGATGTCGCGCTCGTACGTGAAGCCGGTCTTCTCCATTACCCGCCGCGAGGCACCGTTCGTCGGAAGCGTGAACGCAACGATCGAAGCGAGCCCGTGCTCGAATCCCAGCTCGACCGCAACCGCGGCCGCTTCGGTCGCCAATCCCTCGCCCCAACGGGGCGCGGTGATGCCGTAGAGGAGCTCGACCTCGTCGGTTCCGTCGATGTCGATGTGGCGCACCCCGAGGCGGCCGATCGGCTCGCCCGTCGCGCGATCGCGCAGCGCCCAGACCCCGAAACCGTGCCGGTCCCAGTGCTCGATGTCATTCATGAGGCGGTCGTGGATCTCCTCGTCGGTGAGCTCGATCCGCAGGCTCGCGATCTGCTCGGGCTCGCGGAAGAACGTACGCGACCACTGCTCGTCTGCATCCTCCAGGCGGGTGGCAAGGAGTCGCTCCGTCTCGAAGCGATCCATCGGCGCGCCGCTCATCCGGCCGAGAGCATCCGTTGCATCAGCACGACGTCGAGCCACTGGCCGAGCTTGCGCCCCACCTCGCGCTCCACGCCGATCGTCTCGAAGCCACATGCGCGATGCAGCGCGATCGACGCCTCGTGCCCCCCGACGATCCGCGCAATGGCCGAGTGGAAGCCGTGCGCCGAACCCAGTGAGACGAGCTCTTCGAGCAGCGCTCGTCCGATGCCGCGTCCGCGCTGTGCACCGTCGACGTACACCGAGTCTTCGACTGTCGGGGCGTAGGCGGGACGCGAGCGGTACGGCGACAACGAACCGAACCCGAGCACCAAGCCGCCCATGTCGTCGACCGCGACGACGGCGGGGTGCGCGCCGGAATGCATGTCGATCCACTCCACCTGCTCGTCGAGCGTGCGCGGCGTGAGGTCGAATGTGACGGTCGACTCCACGACCTCCACGTTGTAGATGGCGCGCATGCCTTCGGCGTCGCGCCGCTCGACATGTCGAACGCGGACGGCCATCGGCGGAAGCTAGCGCAGGCGACTGTCTGCGCCGGCCAGGAAGTGACCGCGGCGCTTCGCCAAGACGATGAATGCGGCCCGTTGCTATCCTTGATCGCTTCGCCCCCTTAGCTCAGTTGGCAGAGCACTTCCATGGTAAGGAAGGGGTCTACGGTTCAAGTCCGTAAGGGGGCTCGGCGCGTGGTCAGTGCCACGCCCCACCTGGCGGGGTAGCTCAGGTGGTCAGAGCACACGGCTCATAATCGTGGTGTCGCGGGTTCGAGTCCCGCCCCCGCTACTCGGAGAAGAACGCGAGGGCCGCGTCGGCTCTCGCACCGCACGCACAGGAGATACGGACCTCATGGCGAAGGCGAAGTTCGAGCGGACGAAGCCGCATCTGAATATTGGGACGATTGGTCATATTGATCATGGGAAGACGACGTTGACGGCGGCGATTACGAAGGTGTTGGCGGCG
>JBBRZM010000043.1:0-10312 GCA_038236695.1 Acidimicrobiia bacterium | reverse complement strand
GGGGGCACCGAGGTCGAGCAGCCGCTTGAGGCGGTTGTTGCGGTTGATGACGCGGCGGTAGAGGTCGTTGAGGTCCGAGGTCGCGAACCGGCCACCGTCGAGCTGCACCATCGGGCGAAGGTCCGGCGGGATGACCGGGACGCAGTCGAGCACCATGCCCATGGGCGAGTTGCGCGTCTGCAGGAACGCCGTGACGACCTTGAGACGCTTGAGGGCGCGGGTCTTGCGCTGGCCCTTGCCCGTGTGCACGATCTCGCGCAGCTTCTCCGACTCGGCCTCCAGGTCGAACGTCTCGAGACGACGCTGGATCGCCGCGGCACCCATGCCACCGGAGAAGTAGCGGCCGTAGCGGTCGCGCATCTCCCGGTAGAGCACCTCGTCGCCCTCGAGGTCCTGGATCTTCAGACCCTTGAACCGGTCGAAGACGCGGTCGAGGCGGTCGATCTCCGCGTCGGCGCGACGGCGGATCTGGGCCATCTCGCGCTCGGCGGACTCCTTGACCTTGCGGCGCTGGTCGCTCTTGGCACCCTCCGCCTCGAGCTCGGCGATGTCGGACTCGAGCTTCGTGGCGCGCTTGTTGACCTCGTCGTCGCGGCGGTTGCTCACCTGCTGCTTCTCGACGGAGATCTTCGCCTCGAGCGACGGGAGGTCGATCGCGCGCTGGTCCTCATCGACCTCGGTGATCATGTAGGCAGCGAAGTAGATGACCTTCTCGAGGTCCTTGGGAGCGAGGTCGAGCAGGTAGCCCAGCCGACTCGGGACACCCTTGAAGTACCAGATGTGGGTGACGGGCGCGGCGAGCTCGATGTGGCCCATCCGCTCACGACGCACCTTGGCGCGGGTGACCTCGACGCCGCAGCGCTCGCAGATGATGCCCTTGAAGCGCACGCGCTTGTACTTGCCGCAGTAGCACTCCCAGTCCTTGGTCGGCCCGAAGATCTTCTCGCAGAACAGGCCGTCCTTCTCGGGCTTGAGCGTGCGGTAGTTGATCGTCTCGGGCTTCTTGACCTCGCCGTTCGACCACGTGCGGATCTGGTCCGCGGTAGCGAGCGAGATCGACAGCTGATCGGAGTCGTTGACGTCGAGCACGGGCTGCTCCCTGACTGCTTGTGCGATTTGTACTTAGAACGGAGCCGTCTCGCGGCGGCGCTCGTCTTCTTCGTCGGTGCCACGCTCGGGTCGAGAGAGGTCGATGCCGAGCGATTCGGTGGTGCGGAACGCGTCTTCGTCGAGCTCGCGGATCTCGACCTCTTCGCCCGCCGCGTTCATGACCCGGACGTTGAGGCAGAGCGCCTGCATCTCCTTGATGAGCACTTTGAAGCTCTCGGGGATGCCCGGCTCGGGAATGTTTTCGCCCTTGACGATGGCCTCGTAGACCTTCACTCGGCCGAGCACGTCGTCGGACTTGATGGTCAGGATCTCTTGCAGCGCGTACGCCGCGCCGTAGGCCTCGAGTGCCCACACTTCCATCTCGCCGAACCGTTGGCCGCCGAACTGGGCCTTCCCACCGAGCGGCTGCTGGGTGATCATCGAGTACGGACCGGTCGACCGGGCGTGGATCTTGTCGTCGACCAGGTGGGCGAGCTTCAAGATGTAGACGCAACCGACGGTGACCGGCCGGTCGTAGGGCTCGCCGGTGCGGCCGTCGTACAACGTGGCCTTGCCGTCAGTCGCGACGAGCCGTTGGCCATCCGCGCCGTCGGGGTTCATCTGCTCGAACAGGCTCTGGATCGTGCCTTCCGGGCCGGCCTGGTCGGCCTCGTCCCAGTGGGCGCCGTCGAACACGGGCGTGTTGACCCACACCGCCGGTTCGGTGACAGTGCTGGTCTTGCGGCCGTTGCGCGGCGCGACCGACTCGGCGGTCCACCCGTGACGGGCTGCGTACCCCAGGTGCGCTTCGAGCACCTGGCCGACGTTCATGCGGCTCGGCACGCCGAGCGGGCTGAGGATGATGTCGACGGGGGTGCCGTCGGCGAGGTGGGGCATGTCCTCGATCGGCAGGATCTTGGAGATGACGCCCTTGTTGCCGTGACGCCCGGCGAGCTTGTCGCCCTCGCTGATCTTGCGCTTCTGGCCCACGTACACCCGCACCAACTGGTTCACACCCGGGGGCAGCTCATGGCCGTCGTCGCGTGAGAACACCCGAACGTCGATGACCTTGCCCGTCTCGCCGTGCGGCACTTTCAACGACGTGTCGCGCACCTCACGCGCCTTCTCACCGAAGATCGCGCGCAGCAGACGCTCTTCCGGCGTGAGCTCGGTCTCACCCTTGGGTGTGACCTTGCCGACGAGGATGTCGCCGGGGCCGACTTCGGCACCGATGCGGATGATCCCCCGCTCGTCGAGGTCCTTGAGGATGTCTTCGGAGAGGTTGGGAATGTCGCGCGTGATCTCCTCGGCGCCCAGCTTGGTGTCGCGGGCGTCGATCTCGTGCTCCTCGATGTGGATCGAGGTGAGCACGTCGTCGCGCACGAGCCGCTCGGAGATGACGATCGCGTCCTCGTAGTTGTGGCCCTTCCACGGCATGAACGCGACCAGCAGGTTCTTGCCCAGCGCGAGCTCACCCTGGTGGGTCGACGGCCCGTCGGCGAGCACGTCGCCCTTCTGCACCGGATCACCTTCGGCGACGAGCGGCTTCTGGTTGATGCACGTGCCCTGGTTGGAGCGACGGAACTTCGACAAGCGGTACGTCTTGCGGCCGCCCTTCTTGTAGTCGACGACGATCGCGTCGCCCGCGACCTCGACGACGGTTCCCTCGTCTTCCGCCAGGATGAGATCGCCGGCATCACGCGCGGCGCGGCCCTCGACGCCCGTGCCGATGTACGGCGCGGTGGCGCGCAACAGCGGCACCGCCTGCCGTTGCATGTTGGCGCCCATGAGCGCCCGGTTGGCGTCGTCGTGCTCGAGGAACGGGATGAGCGCGGTCGCGACCGACACGATCTGCTTCGGCGACACGTCCATGTAGTCGACGTCGTGCGGGTCGACGTACGCGACATCGCCGCGGCGCGCCCGCACGAGAACCTTCGGGTCGAGGAACCGGCCCTTCTCGTCGACAGTCGCGTTGGCCTGCGCGATGACGTAGCGGTCTTCGTCGTCGGCCGCGAGGTACTGGATCTCGTCGAGCGCAACGCCCTTGACGACCTTGCGGTACGGCGTCTCGATGAAGCCGAACCGGTTGATGCGCGCGAACGTCGCGAGGTAACCGATGAGGCCGATGTTGGGGCCTTCCGGCGTCTCGATCGGGCACATACGGCCGTAGTGGCTCTGGTGGACGTCTCGGACCTCGAACCCGGCCCGTTCACGCGACAGGCCCCCGGGCCCGAGTGCGGAGAGACGGCGCTTGTGGGTGAGGCCGGCCAGCGGGTTGGTCTGGTCCATGAACTGGCTGAGCTGCGAGGAGCCGAAGAACTCCTTGATCGCGGCGACGACGGGACGGATGTTGATCAGGGTCTGCGGGGTGATGGCCTCGACGTCCTGGGTGGTCATGCGCTCGCGCACGACCCGCTCCATGCGCGACAGGCCGACGCGAACCTGGTTCTGGATCAGCTCACCCACCGAACGCACCCGGCGGTTGCCGAAGTGGTCGATGTCGTCGGGGAAATAGTCGGGGTCGTTGTTGTGCAGTTTCACGATGTACGACACCGTCGAGAGGATGTCGGCCTTCGAGAGCTGGTAGTCGACCGGTCCCGCGTCGGGGTCGGCGTTGGGCACTGTGAGACCGAACTTCTTCAACGGCAGCTTGGCGTACTCGTCGCGCAGCTTCTTCGACACCTTGTGCCGGCCGACCTTGGCCATGCCGTAGCGCTTGGGGTTGAAGAAGAGGTTCTCGAGCAGCGCGCGTGCCGAGTCGGGCGTCGGGGGCTCGCCCGGACGCAGCTTGCGGTAGATGTCGATGAACGCGGCGTCGGCGTCTTCGGTGTGGTCCTTCTGGAGTGTGTTGCGGATCGACTCGTAGGGGTCGCCGTTCTTGTCGAGGATGAGACCGAGCAGCTCCTCGGGCGACTCCCCGAAACCCAGCGCCTTGAGCAGCACCGTGACCGGCTGCTTGCGCTTGCGGTCGATGCGCACGTACACGATGTCTTTCTTGTCGACCTCGAACTCGAGCCACGCGCCCCGACCGGGGATCATCTTGGCGTCGACAACGTCTTTCTCCGGCGCGGTCTTGTCGGGGCTGATGCCGAAGTAGACGCCCGGCGACCGCACGAGCTGCGACACGACGATGCGCTCGGTGCCGTTGATGATGAACGTGCCGCGATTGGTCATCATCGGGAAGTCGCCCATGAAGACCGTCTGCTCTTTGATCTCACCCGTTTGCGAGTTCATGAACCGGGCGGTCACGAACAGCGGGCGCGCGAACGTCATGTCGCGCTCGCGGCACTCGTCTTCGGAGTGCTTCGGCGGGTCGAAGACGTGATCCGCGAGCTCGAGCTTGAGCTGGCCGGTGAAGTCTTCGATCGGAGAGATGTCGCGCAGCACGTCGGCGACACCCTCATTGAGGAACCATTCGAAGGATTCCCGCTGCACCGCGATCAGGTCGGGGAGCGCGAGCACCTCACGAAGCTTGCTGAACGACAAACGTTCCCGGGACGCGAGACGAACCAACGTCACTCCTTGGGAGAGAGGGCAGCAGAGCGCGCGCGGGCCAAGGGTTGGAGCTTCAGCAAAGGCACGAGCGGGCAGACACGGCTAGGCCGGATCATAGCCCCTGGGCTACTCCGGCTGCAACACCACGCCAGTCGTTACGCCGCGGAAATGCGGCGCCCACATCGCCGAAGCCGACGACGTGCCCGCGGAGGATACGACGACCCTCCCGCGGGGGTCAAGCGTGGAGCTGCCCAAAACGGACAGCGCTATTTGAGTTCGACGGTCGCGCCGGCCCCTTCGAGGGCGGCTTTGGCCTTCTCGGCGTCTTCCTTCGACGCCTTCTCCAGCACCGGCTTTGGTGCGCTGTCGACGAGGTCCTTCGCCTCTTTGAGGCCGAGACTCGTGAGCGTGCGTACCTCTTTGATGACCTGGATCTTCTTGTCACCGGCCGCTTGGAGCACGACGTCGAACTCGTCCTTCTCCTCAACGGCCGCCGCCTCGCCGCCACCCGCAGCGGGCGCCGCTGCGACCGCAACCGGAGCCGCGGCGGTGACACCGAACTCTTCCTCGAACGCCTTCAGGAACTCGTTCAGCTCGAGGACGGACATGTTCTTGAAGACATCCAGGAGGTCTTTCGTGCTCATTGCTGGCATGGTCGTGTCTCTCCCTTGTGTGCGATCTACTCGGACGGTTCGGTCGCGGTCTCGGCTGGGGACTCGACCCCTACCTCCGCGGCGGCTTCGCGTGACGCCTCGGCCGCCTCGGTGGCGACCTCGACGACTGCTTGCTCTTCGGCCACTTCACCGGTCGGCTCCGCATCCGGCGCAACGGGCGACTCGGTGATTGCTGCGTCGGGCGCGGCGGGCTCCGCGACCGCGTCGGGCGCGGCCGGCTCCGCGACCGGTTCCTCGAGCGCCTCGCCTGCGGCCACCCGCTGGTCGATGTAGGCCTTGATTCCGTACGCAAAGTTGCGTGGGAACGCCTGGAACAGCCCGGCGGCCTTGGTCAGCGGCGCCTGGAACGCGCCGGCGAGCTGAGCGAGCAAGGTGTCGCGCGGTGCGATGTCTGCGAGCGTGGCCCACTCGGCCGGCGTGAGCACGCGTGGACCGAGCGTCCCGCCTTTGACGACCAGCGATGGGTTGGTGCGCCCGAAGTCGCGCAGCGCCTTCGCCGCGATGACTGCGTCACCCTGCACGAACGCGATCGCCGTGGGCCCCTCGAAGAGCGGGACCAGCTCCGTGAGCCCGGCCGCCTCGGCCGCGAGACGACCAAGCGTGTTCTTGAAGATCTTGTATTCCGCATTGGCCGGGCGCAGCGCGCCGCGCAGCTCGGCGATGGCGCCCACCGTCAGACCGCGGTACTCCGTGAGCACCGCGGCGTCGGCCGCGCTCAGCTTCGTACGGATCTCCTCGACGACCGCGACCTTGCGTTCTCTCGGTTTTGTTTCGCTCTCGGCACGAGCCATGACGCTCCCTGAAACGACGAAACGAGACGCCCAAAACGCTCGAAGGACGTCTCGTGCACCGACGGGTGGGCCGAGAGGTCGCCTCGTCCGGCGGCCCGTTCCCGAAGGGCGGGCCCATTGCCTCAAAGAGACCGGAGGTCTGGGGCGAGATTGATTGTCAGTGAAAAGTACTACGCGCTGACTCCTTCAACCACATCTGTGTCCCGCACGTGTGCGGGATCGATCCGTACGCCCGGGCCCATCGTCGACGACGTGCTCGCGCTCTTCACGTACTTGCCCTTGGCGGCCGCCGGCTTCGCTCGCATGATCTCGTCGAGCACCGCGGAGTAGTTGCTGATCAGGGCGTCGCGGTCGAAGCTCACCTTGCCGATCGGCACGTGCACGTTGCCGCTCTTGTCGGTGCGGTACTCGACCTTGCCCGCCTTGAACTCGGCCACGGTCTTGCCCACGTCGGTGGTCACCGTGCCGGTCTTCGGATTGGGCATGAGACCGCGGGGCCCAAGCGTGCGGCCGAGCTTGCCGACTTGGGCCATGAGATCAGGCGTGGCGATGGCGACGTCGAAATCCATGAAGCCGCCTTCGATGCGCTTCACGAGGTCGTCGGAGCCGACAAAATCGGCGCCGGCCTCCTCGGCCTCGCGGGCCGATTCGCCCGCGGCGAACACCGCGACCCGCACCGGCTTGCCGGTGCCGTGCGGCAGCGACACCGTGCCCCGGAGCATTTGCTCGGCCTTGCGGGGATCGATCCCCAGACGGAACGCGATCTCGACCGTCTCGTCGAACTTCCGGCTCGACAGCGACTTCACGAGATCGAGCGCCTCGACTGGTGTGTAGAGGTGTTCGCGGTCGTACTTGCGGGTTGCGTCGACGTACTTCCTGCCGTGTCCCATGTTTCGCTCCTTCTGTGAGCTCCCTCAGGTGTCCCCTGGTCCGGCCGCGAGGTCGTCGGCCGGGGGCGAGGCAGAAAACGACTTAGCCGTCGATCTTGATGCCCATGGAACGCGCGGTGCCCTCGACCTGGGCCATCGCGCCCTCAAGACCGATCGCATTGAGGTCGGGCATCTTGGCCTCGGCGATCTGACGAACCTGCGCGCGCGTCACGCTGCCGGCCACCTCGGTGCGGACGTTCTGCGCGCCCTTCTCGATGCCGGCGGCCTGGCGCAAGAGGAACGGCGTCGGCGGCGTCTTGGTCACGAACGTGAACGACCGGTCCTCGAAGATCGAGATCTCGGCCGGGATGACCATCCCCCGCTGCGACTCCGTGGCGGCGTTGTACGACTTGCAGAAGTCCATGATGTTGATCCCGTGCGGGCCCAGCGCGGTACCAACCGGGGGCGCCGGAGTGGCCTGCCCCGCGGGAATCTGGATCTTCACGATCGCTGCGAGCTTCTTTTTCGCCATTCCTATTGCTCCGTTCGCTACGGGCCGGGATACCCGGCCCGCTCACGCTCACTCCGCGGTGCTCGGTCGACTTCGCCGCCTTTGGCGGCTCCGGCTCCCTCGCGGCGGAAGGGTTCTCAGAGTTTCGCGACTTGGCCGAACTCGAGCTCGACTGGGGTTTCGCGGCCGAAGATGTTGACCAGAACTTTGAGCTTCGAGCGGTCGACGTCGATCTCGCTGATCGCGCCGTTGAAGTCGGCGAACGGCCCGGCGACCACGCGGACCTGCTCCCCGGTCTCGAACTCGATGCGCGGGCGCGCCTTCTTCTCCGGCGCGCCTTCGACCTTCTCGATCCCGAGGATGTCTTCCACTTCCTTGCGGGCGAGCGGCGTGGGCTTGGCGCCACTGCCAACGAAGCCCGTGACCCCGGGAGTGTTGCGCACGACGTACCAGGAGTCGTCGTCAAGGTCCATGCGCACGAGCAGGTATCCGGGGAAGACCTTCTTCTGCACCACGCGCCGGGCGCCGCCCTTGAACTCGATGACGTCTTCCATCGGGATCACGACCTCGAAGATGCGTTCCTCGACATTCATCGAGCGCACGCGGCTGGCGAGGTTCTGCTTCACCTTGTTCTCGTAACCGGCGTAGGTATGGACGACGTACCACTGCCCGGGCCGGTCGAAGGCGCTCGGCTCGGCCGGAACGGCGGGTTGCTCGTCTTCGGCTTCGACGAGATCGACGAGCTCGGCCGATTCGTCGAGCTCGGCTGCTGCCTCCTCGATGACCACTTCTTCAGCTGCTAGCTCGACTGCCTCCTCCGCCAGGAGCCCGGCCTCGATGTCGAGCGCGTTGGCTTCGGCGTCGAGCACGACCGCACGCTCGAGGTCGGCCTCGGCTTCGGCGAAGTCGCCGGTGGCTTCGGCTGCGAGCGCATCGGCTGCGGCCACGACGGCTTCGGCCTCGGTCTCGATCGCCACCGCTTCGAGCGCGATCGCCGCCTCGGCAGCCATCTCGGCCTCCGCTGCCACCGGCTCGGGCGTGGCCTCGCGGCTCTCGCTCGCGTCGGGATCTTCGGTGGGGATGTCGTCGAGTGCCATGGGTGCGTCAGTCGAAGAGGAAGAGGACGAACTTCGACGAGACGTAGTCGAAGCCGAAGATGAGGCTCGTCATGAAGATGACGGCGATGAGCACGACGATCGTGGAATTGATCACCTCTTGTTTGGTCGGCCAGGCGACCTTGCGCATCTCGGCCCGCACTTCGCCGAGGTATGCCGCCGGCGACGTGCGATCGCGAGCGACCTGCGCCTGCGCCGCCGGTCGACGTTCGGGCGCGCGGGGCTTGTCGGTGCCCTGCTTTTGCATCATGCGCTTGGTCTGCCGGTTCACGTGCTGGTCTTGTGCCTCTCGGTGATGGGTCGCTTGCCTGTCGCGTGTGGCTTGTCTGCAGGGCAGGAGGGACTCGAACCCCCAACCGCCGGTTTTGGAGACCGGAGCTCTGCCAAATTGAGCTACTGCCCTCCGGGCGCGCGGGGGCCGGGAGCGCCAACGATAGCAGCGCCTTTCGGCGGCCCGCCTTCCCTCCCGGCTAGGAGGCGAGCCTGAGCGCAGACCGTCTGCGGGAGCGGGCGATCAGCACCACGGTGGTGGCGGCGGCACCGGCCGCCACTGCGGCGCCGCCATACGCGAGCCGGCGGGCAGAGAGCAGCGAACGAAGCGCTCGCCGCTCCGCCGTCTCGTCGAGTGCAGCGAACGTCT
Source organism: Acidimicrobiia bacterium (assembly GCA_038236695.1). Taxonomy (GTDB): domain Bacteria; phylum Actinomycetota; class Acidimicrobiia; order IMCC26256; family JBBRZM01; genus JBBRZM01. Next base: position 1,128 of record JBBRZM010000043.1, on the reverse strand, counting down.
GGTCGAGGAGGCCGGGCGGCGGTTCGACATATTGGCCGCGCAGGTCGTGGAGCCCGCGCAACATCCGGCGGTACCGCGTGACTTCCGCCTGGCACCGCAGGCACGACTCGATGTGGCGCTGCACGGTGAGGTCGACGGGCACACTGCCATCGACCGTCTCGGGCAACACGCGCGTGACGTCGTCACATCGCATGCTCCGACCTCCCCTGCTCGTCGAACAACGCTTCGCGGAGCTTCTTGCGCCCGCGGTGCAGCCGAACCTTGGCTGCGCTCACCGAGATGCCGAGCTCCTCGGCGATGTCTTCGTGCGAGAGCCCGTACACATCTTTCAACACCACAACTACTCGGAGCTTCGGCGGTAACGTCGCGAGCGCGTCGGAGAGCTGCTCGCGCACCTCGGCCGACTCGGCCGCCGACTCGGGCTGAGCCTCGGGTCGCGTCTCGACGGGCTCGTGCACCAGCTCGAGCGGCTCGACGCGGTGACGGCGGCGCTTCTGCACCAGCGTGTACGACGCGTTGGCCGTGATTCGGTACAGCCACGTCGAGAACTGCGCGTCGCCGCGGAAGCGCCCGATGCCCTTCCAGGCTCGTAGGTAAGCCTCCTGCACCACGTCGCGTGCATCCTCCTCGTTGGCGGTGAGCCGGAGAGCGAGGGTGTAGGTGTCGACATACGTGCATCGCACCAGCTCGTCGAAAGCGTCGCGGTCGCCATCACGTGCAGCGGCAACGAGCCGTTCGACTTCGCCCTCGACCAGCGGCAAGTCATCCGTGGCCATCCGACTCCTCCCGCCGGCCGAGGGTTACGCGACGTGCAGAACGAGCGCTAGCGGGTCTCTTTGTGCAACGTGTGCTTGCGGTCGAAGCGGCAGTACTTCTTCATCTCGATCCGCTCGCGGTTGTTGTTCTTGTTCTTCATCGTGATGTAGTTGCGCCGCTTGCAGACCTCGCAGGCGAGAGTCACCTGCACACGTTTGTCGCTCGCCATCTCACGCGCCCTTCGTTATTTGAGGATCTTGATGACGCGGCCGGCGCCGACGGTACGGCCACCCTCGCGGATCGCGAACCGGAGGCCTTCTTCCATCGCGATCGGTTTCTGCAACGAGATGGTCATCTCGGTGTTGTCGCCCG
>JBBRZM010000042.1:0-11807 GCA_038236695.1 Acidimicrobiia bacterium | reverse complement strand
TGCAGACGACCGCGGCGCTGCTCTTCGGCCGTCGCACGTGGCGGACCATGGCGGCCGCCTGGCCGGGTCGCGCCGGCGATCCCTTCGCCGACCGCATGAACGAGCTGCCCAAGTACGTTGCTTCTCGGACGCTGACCCAAGACGACCTGGACTGGACCAACTCGACGTTGCTGCCCGCAGACGACGTCGTCGGTGCGGTTCGACGGCTCCGCGCCGGCAGCGGCGGCGACATCCAGGTCATGGGGAGCGCCAGCCTCGCGTCGGTGCTCATCAGCAACGATCTCGTCGATGAGTACCGCTTGATGATTGAACCGATCGTGCTCGGAGGCGGCAAGCGGCTCTTCCCGGACGACGGCCAAGCCCGCACGCTCGAGCTGGTCGCGACCTCGACGACAAGCACGGGGGTACACATCTGCACCTACCGGCCGGCCGGGACCTGAGGAAGATCATGTCGATGACGTTCGCTCGCGTGTAGCGACCCTCAGCTTCCGCCGTCTCTGCCCGCACCGAGATCGTGCTCGAACCCGTCGAGGAGCTGAAAGAGCTCGTCGCTGATCCATTCGCGTCCACGCCGACGCCCGACTCGAACCGGATTGAGCACCCCGGTTGACTCGAGACGATTGAGCGCAGCGCGCGCCGCGGTGGGTGTCACCCCGTACCCGGTCGCTGCGCTCTCCGCGCTGACGACGGGCTGGCTCGGCATCCCCAGGATGATCTTGCGGGCGACCGAATCTGCGCGCGGCGACTTCGCCCGCTCGACCAGCTGCGCGAGGAGCGCGTCGATCTGGGTTGAGAGCCCGTTGGTCGCGGCTGCCGCGCTGATGACGGCGTCCGCGAAGTAGCCGATCCAGTCATCGACACGACCTTCGCGAAAATCGGTGAGACCCGCGATGTAGCGCCGGGCCTTGGTCGCGAGAACCACGCTGATCGGCGGCACGAGACGCGGTGTGACACCGCGGCGTCGGAGGATGACATGAATCAAGCATCGCCCGGACCGACCGTTGCCATCACCGAATGGGTGGATGGTCTCGAACTGGGCGTGCGCGATCGCGGCCTGCGCGATCGCGGGCAGGTCGTCGAGATTCACGAACGAGACGAGGTCGTCGACGAGCGCAGGCACGCGGTCGGGCGGGGGAGGAACAAAGGCCGCGTCGGCAGGGCTTGCGCCCCGCCCGCCGATCCAGTTCTGGTCGGTGCGCACCACACCCGCGAACCGTTCCTCGGTGGTGCCTTCGAGGAGCACCCGGTGGATGTCGAGCAGATCCGCGCGACGGAAACGGCGACGTTGCGTGCCAACCGCGATCGCGTGTTCCATAGCCCTGACGTTGCCGAGCACCGCGCGCGCGGTGCCGTCCGCCGCGACCGGCTCGTATGCGGCGAGCGCCAACCGCTTGTTCGACGCGCGCAGACCCTCGATGAAGGAAGAGCCGAGAGCCTCTGCGCGCAGCAACGGGCCGGCAAGCGTTTCGAGCGCGTGACCGGACTCCGTCGTTTGCAGCTCGCTCAGCGCCGCCGTCGCACGCGCCACGGCTTCGGCAGCGCGGCCGGTCAGCGGCTCGTCCCACTCCGCGATGGGGTCGGGCACGAATGCCTGGAAGTGGAACGGCGTCCGATCGCGGCGAGCGCCGTAGCCCGAGCCTTCCCACAAGACATCGACGAGCTCGGGCACGGGACCGATCCTTTCGTGAGGGCAGGCGGAACGAAAGGAAACGTCGCAATCCTTTCGTGATCTATCGTATCGCCAGCCGGCACGCTACGCAAGGATAATAGATGATCCTTTCGTAACTGCCAGGGCGCGCACGTGGCTTCCACTGCCGCAGAACCTGGGTAAGAGGAGTTGCGTTGCAAAAGCCAACACTTCGTGGAGGAACGATGGGCTTCTACCAAGAAAAGGTCCTGCCACACATCATCAACAAGGTCATGGACACCAAGGTCGAACGTGAGGTTCGCGCGCGCATCTGCGAGGGCCTGCACGGCCAGGTGGTGGAGATCGGGTTCGGGAGCGGCTTGAACGCGCGCTACTACCCGTCCGAGGTGACGAAGGTCTTCGCGATCGAACCGTCGGAGGTGGCGATGCGGCTTGCCGAGCCGAGGATTGCCAAGTCGTCGGCAGTCGTTGAGCCGGCCGGGCTCGACGGTCAGCACCTCGACTTGCAGTCGGAGCAGTTCGATGCCGTCCTGTCGACGTGGACACTCTGCACGATTCCCGACGTGGCCGCCGCGCTCGCAGAGGTGCGCCGCGTCCTCAAGCCCGAGGGCACTTTCCACTTCGTCGAGCACGGTCATTCCCCCGACGCCAACGTCGCCCGCTGGCAGGAGCGCATCGAACCCTTACACAAGCGGCTCGCGGGCGGGTGCCACTTGACGAGGATGATCTCCGACGACATCGAGCGCGCCGGCTTCGTCGTCAAAGAGCTCGACAACTACTACATCAAGGGCGCGCCAAAGCCGTGGAGCTACACGTTCGAAGGACGCGCGCTCAAGAGCTGAAACGACGAGCCCCACAGCCGACCGACGCCGCACATCGTGATTACTTCGCGGCGAAAGCGAATGCGGGTCGCATAAGGGTGGAGAAGAGCGAGGTCATTCCAGACGGGAACGGCTGGATTGACGAAGCACTTACCGCGTTGCCGTAGATCGGTTGGACGTTGCCGAGCCGCTGGCATCTCGATGGCTTCGAAGACTCGTTCGCGCGCTGGCGTCACGATCAATCGCCGAGCGCCAATCTTCAACGAATGGTCCTCGAGTGGATCAGATCGCTCGAGGACGATCCGTGTCTTCTTGCCATTCCTCATGATGACTTCGGCGGCCACCCGTGGTGGTTCGCTGCGGTGAGATCACCAACGGACCGGGAGAGGCCGCGGCGATCGTCTACCGTGTGGATCTCCCAGGCGAACGCGTGCAGTGCGTAGTCATCTCCACTCTCGGCGAGCCAATCGTTTGACCTGCTCGATCAAGCTGAGCAATTGGTCCCGAGCCCGGCGAGCGAAACAGACCACCAGCTGAGACGACGAAACGATGGACACGCTCCGTACCCCCGACCAACGTTTCACTGACCTACCCGGCTACCCGTTCGCGCCGCATTACGTCGACGTACCGAGCGGCGACGGAGCGCCGCTGCGCGTCCACTACATCGACGAAGGCGCAGCCGACGCGCCGCCGGTGCTGCTGCTGCACGGTGAGCCGTCGTGGTCCTATCTCTACCGCCGCATGATTCCGGCGTTCGTCGACGCCGGCCTGCGCGCGATCGCCGTCGACCTCGTCGGGTTCGGCCGCTCCGACAAGCCCGCGCACAGAGGTGACTACACCTACCAGCGACACGTCGACTGGACCCGAAGCGCGCTCGAAGCGATCGACCCACGCGACGCGACGTTCGTGGGCCAGGACTGGGGTGGGCTGATCGGGCTACGCGTTGTCGCCGAGGATCCGGATCGTTTCGCACGCGTCGTCACCGCGAACACGTTCCTGCCGACGGGGGACCGTCACCCCGGCGACGCGTTCCTCGCGTGGCAGCGTTACTCGCAGGACACAGCCGACTTCCGCGTCGGACGCATCGTGAACGGTGGGTGCGCAACCGATCTCACACCTGAAGTCATCGCCGCGTACGACGCGCCGTTCCCCGACGACACGTACAAGCAAGGCGCGCGCCAGTTCCCGATGCTCGTGCCGACCGCACCCGACGATCCGGCGTCGGACGCCAACCGGGCGGCGTGGAAGGTGCTCGAGCAATGGGAAAAGCCGTTCCTTACCGCGTTCAGCGACGCTGATCCGATCACGGCAGGAGCAGAAAAGGTGTTTCAGTCGGTCGTACCCGGCGCCCGCGGGCGTGAGCACCCGACCGTCGTCGGGGGTGGACATTTCCTGCAGGAAGACAAGGGGGAGGAACTCGCTGCGATCATCGTCGAATTCGTCCGCTCCACCTGAATCACTTCATGCCGCGCGGGGCCTAGGGTGTCGCCGTGCCGATCATGGTGGCGTGCGGAGCACTGCTCCTGTTGGGACTCGCCGCCGGCGTGTGGTGGAGCCGCCGGCCGTTCTCGGCGCCCGACCGCACCGCCGAGCTCACGCCGGCTGAGGTCGCGCGTCGCTTTGTTTGGTACGCATCGGTTGCCATCACCGCGGGCACGTTTGCCGGCATCACGGTCATCGGTGGTGGCGGCCGGCTGGCCATGCGCCTGCTCGCCGCGACCTCGGGCGACGCCGCGCAGGGTCGAATCACCGAGGCCAATCAGGTCGTGGGGGAGATCACGGTGCACGGCACGGTCGGGTTCGTTCTCTTCACGGGGATCTTCGGCGGCGTGATGGCCGCGGCGATCTTCCTCATCGTTCGCCGGTTTCTGCCGGCCGGGCGAGTTGGCGGCGTCGTGTTCGGCCTGGGCCTGCTGGTGATACTCGGCACCACGATGGACCCGCTTCGTCAGAACAATCCGGACTTCGACATCGTCGGCCCCGGCTGGGTCGCCGTGGTCGTGTTCACCGCCCTCGCAGTTGGTTTCGGCCTTGCGCTCGAGGGAATCGTGGTCCGCCTGAGCACGTGGCTTCCACTGCTGTCGATGCAGTGGCGTGTTCTCGTTCGCTACGTACCTCCGGCCGTCCTCGCCGTCCTCGCGTTCCCGGTCACCGCCGTTCTCGTTGTGGTCCTGCTCGGCGTCATGTTGTTCACCCGTTGGCGGCCTCTTGTCGGCGCGGTTCGTTCACACCGTTGGGTCATCGGCGGACGAGTGGTGGTGACCGGTGTCGTTCTCGTCAGTCTTCCCAACGCCGTGAGCAACGTGGTCGAGATCGCCGGCGGCTGAGCGGTCACGGCGCGCTCGCGGGTGCTACGCGTCACCCACGCGGCGCGTTTGAACGCCGCGCGTGCCTCGTCGAAGCGGCCGAGCTTGGCGAGCCGTGAGCTCAGCGGCGCAGCTCACCGTCCGGCGAGGTACGCGGCGAGGCCGTTGGCGATGGCGTCGGCAGCCTGCTGGCGAAACGCCGGGTCTTTGAGCAGCGCGGCGTCGGTTGCGTTGCGCATGTTGCCGGTCTCGATGAACACCTTGGGAACGTCGGAGAGGTTGAGCCCGCCGAGGTCGGTGCGTTCGGAGAGCCCGGCGTTTCCGAGGTAGGTGGCGTAGGGCACGTGCGTACCCGCCGCGTAACCGGCGCGCACGTCGAGCGCGAGCCGTTTGGAGGCAACCGCGATGTCGTCGGTCAGTCCGGGGAGGCTCGGCGGGTAGATGACGTGGAAGCCGCGCCCGTCGGCGGGTCCGCCGTCGGCGTGGATTGAGATAGCCGCGTCGGCGTGCGCGCGGTTGCCGATACCGGCGCGCTCGTTGATGCAGGGCCCCCAGCCGTTGTTGTCGGAGCGCGTCATGACGACGTGGGCTCCCGCGCGGGCGAGCACGGCTTGGAGGCGAAGGGCAACGTCGAGGGTGTACGCCGACTCGGTGTAGCCGTCGTTTGTGGATGTGCCGGTGGTATCGCACGCGCGTTGTTGGGTGCCGATGTCAATCATCCGGTTGATCTCGGCGGTGTGGGCGTAGTTCTTTCCGTTGTGGCCGGGATCGATCGTGATGGTCTTGCCCGCCACCGTCCCCAGGTTTCCCGGTGCGGGCGCGGGCGGCGCCGCACGCGTCGTGGTCGTCGCGATCACCGCGGTGGTTGTCGTCGTTGATGAAACGGTGGTGCTCGGCTTCGGCCTCGAAGTCGTTGCGGCCCGCGCACGGCGCGGCGCCGAATCAGAACCGTTTGTGAACGCGTAGACAGCACCGACGGCTACAGCAGACACGACAACCACGAGCGAGATCGCCAACACGATGCGGCGATTCACGAGTCAGAGCTCATCGCGATCCCACCGGCGCAGCCCAAACCGCCCCCGAGACGGATCCCCCGCGTCGCCGGAACCTGAACCGCGCCACATGCCCGCTCCACGATTTTGATGCATCGTGAGTAAGTTACCGACGGGATCATCCGAGACGAGGAGCCGGCCAGGGCCGCACCCCGCACCGCCGCGCATCTCGGGAGGAGCTCGCTGCGATCATCGTCGAGCTCGTCCGCTCCACCTGAACACCTGCACCACCGGACGCTCGTGTTCGTCGCGGCCGGCGTCGTACGATCGCCGCCACATGCGCGTGCTCATGCCGCTTCCCGACAACGACTTCGACGTCACGGAAGTGGCGGTCCCGTGGAAGGTCCTGTCCGCCGCGGGGCATGAGGTCGTCTTCGCGACGCAACGGGCGGGCACGCTGCCCGCGGGCGACCCGCGCCTCCTGACCGGCGTGCTGTTCGGACGGCTCGGCGCCGCGGATGAACCCAAGGAGTTCTACGAGCAGCTCACGCGCGCAGCCGAGTTCCACCACACGATCGCGTGGTCCGACATCGAACCCGGCGAGCTCGATGGCCTGCTCCTGCCGGGCGGACACGCCGCCGGCATGCGCCAGTACCTGGGCTCGCCGGTGCTGCGCACCAAGGTCGCGGAGTTCTGCAAGCTCGGCCCGCGCGTCGTCACGAAGCGCGGCACCGACACCGACGACGCACCCGCGTTCGTCGTCGAAGACGGCAACTACGTGTCGGCGCGCTGGCCCGGCGACGCCTACCTGTTCGCGAAACGCTTTCGCGCCCGGCTTGACGATCCCGACTGATCGGGACGCGCGAATTGGGCAAGGGCCGGACCCGGCGGTGGAGCCGGCGCGTCACCCCAGATGTTGTTGCAGCGTTCGCAGACCTCTTCGGGGATGATGCCGAAGTTCATCAGCCCCCCGAAGATGATGCAGCCGAGGCAGAGCGCGAACACCGACTCCAACGTCGCTGCGATCACGATGAACCCGACTAACACGTACGCGGCGGTGGTCGCGCCCAATCCGAAGTGCAAGATCAGCGCGCTCACCGACGACGGCGCGCCGAGACCTCGTTGACCGGGTTCGGGAAGCTGAAGACCTTTGTCACAAGGCGCCTTCTCGTCAGTGTCATCTCGGGGGATTGCGACTGCCGCCTAAAACCTAGCAATAAGGTCGGGAATTCCCACACTGAGGCCAGAATCTCGCCCCGGTAGGCGCATGTAGCGTATCCGCTACACTTCCGGCTATGAGTCGAGCAGGGGAGCTGATCTTCCAAGCGCGCCGGCGGGCCGGGCTCAGCCAAGCCGAGCTCGCACGCCGAGCCGGTGTCAGCCGTCCCACCGTCAACGCCTATGAGCGCGGTCGACGAGAGCCCGGGGTCGAGGCACTCGAGCGGCTCCTCGCCGCGGCGGGATCCCGCCTGAGTCTCGTGGCTGCGTTCGAGTATCCCGACGCTGAGCGCGCTGCACGCGATCTCGAAGACCTCCTGAGTCTGGCCGACGCCATCCCGACGCGGGGTGGGCGACGGCCGCTGCTCTTTCCATCGTTGGCGCGGCGATGAAGTCGCCCGACCTCGCGACCAAGGTCGTCGCGGTTCACGATTCGCTCGAGCGCGCGCAGATCCGCCACGCGTTCGGCGGCGCGTTGGCGCTCGCGTATTACGTGCTTGACGTCCGCGCGACGAAAGACATCGACGTCAACATCTTCGTTTCTCCGACCAACGTTGAAGAGGTTGTCGCGGCCTTGCCGACAGGCATCGCGAGTGATGCCGCGGATGTCAAGGACGTGCGGCGCGACGCGCAGGTGCGTCTCTGGTGGGATGAGACACCGGTCGATCTGTTCTTCGACGTGGACGCGCTCCATCGGCAAGCGGCTGCGCACGTTCGCACCGTGCCGTTTGCCGGCACACACATCCCAATCCTGGGAAGCACCGAGCTCACCGTGTTCAAGATGTTGTTCGCCCGTCCGAAGGACTGGCTGGATATTGCAGAGATGCTCCGAGCCGGCGTGATCGACGTTGGTGCCGTCGCCGCTGCATTCGGTTGCCTGCCCGGTGCAGACGACAAATTGCTGCAACGTTTTCACGAACTGGTGAGCGAGCAGAGCGCGAGCTGAAAAGCCGCAAGCCGAGCGCGGAAGATTGGACTCAGCCCTTTTTTTAGGCGCTGGCCACGCGGGTCGATCACCGGAGAATGTCTGATTCGATCGACGAGCAGCTCACGCAGCTCTCTCAGTTGCACACGCAAGGCTCATTGACCGACGAGGAATTCGCGGCGGCGAAGAAGCGCGCGCTGGACGGAGCCGAGTCGCAAGAGAGCGGGAACACTTCGTCATCGACGGGCGACTTGTTTGTTTTCGGCTGGGATGGTTGTTGCTCGCGACGGTCATCCTCGGCGGGTCGTTTCTCGGATTCGGCACCAGCTTTCGAGAAGTCCGGCTCAGTCGATGCGACCTTTGCCGACAACGAGAAGGTCACGGGCACGTGGAAGTGCGCGCCCAAGACAACCTGACCGGCGCCACCACGTGCACGGTCGGCCGGCGTGAGCGCGTCGAGTGACGGCCGGCGCGATGATGCCGGGACTGCGATCGGAGGAGACGGTGTCGAAGTTCAAGAAAGGCGACAAGGTGGTCGTCACGCACGGCGACTTCAAGGGTGAGCGCGGCGCGATCGTCGACAAGAGGCTGCTCGGCGATCACATCACCGTTGCCCTCGAGAAGAACGGCAAGGAGATCAAGACCCAAGAGGACCACGTCAGCCTCGCCGACTGAACGACGTGGCCGGCGACGGGAACGGGCGGCAGATGTTGGGGCACAGGCCGCCCTCCGCCGTCGCGGCGCTCGCGTACGCACCCACGTCACCAAACTTGGCCAGGTCCTTCGGGTCGTAATACGTCGTGCGGGTCGCACCATTGCTCGGCGCGGCCGCCTCGTCGCGGTGAGCCCCGCACGCGGGCACACTGCCCGCCCGCGGATGCGCCGGGTCGATCGGTCGCAGGTCGCAACCCATCTCGCCGGCCGAGATTCTGAGCTCGCCAAACGCGAACTCGATCGGGCGCGTGAACCCTTCGTCGGACGCATCGGGGTGCACCCAGTGCTTGCCCGACACCGAGGTGTGGCAGCAAAACACGTCTTGGCCGTCACCGCCCTGAGCCGTGTGGCGCCAGCCGAGGTCGGCCGCCGTGTCGGGAACCGCGTCGAAGAGCTTGCGTGACACGTCGGACTCATCGCGCACGTCGACGCCGATGTGGTCCATGAACGGACGGGATGTCGTCGGGTAGTCAGTGAGCAGGTCGTCGTCGGAGACGGGAATCGACGAGAAGATCAAGTTGATGCCGCGGTCGAACGGATACTTGATGTAGCCGTCCTTCCCGTTCTCGGCGCCCAACGAGACTTCGCGCAGGCGATCGTGGGGGAGCTGCGCCACGTCGTCGACCCGCACGTGCACGTGCACCGAGTCGGCACGTCCCAACACGTCGCTGAACGCAAAGCTCGGCTCGAAGAGGCGTATCACCTCAGCCGCCTCGCGGCCTGACACGAGATCGAGCTCCTCGGCGTGGGACGGGACAGACGAGAACGACGACTGGTCGATCGGCACGGCACTCCTCCTCAACGACGGAATTTCGACGCCGAGGAGGTCGCGCTCCGCCGAGTGTCTACGGCGACCGCCCCGACGGCGCCGGGACGTTTCGATACCCTGCTGGCCAGGCTCATCCGGGAGGCCCGACACGGCATGTGGCTCCAATGGGGGCAAGCGCTCGTCATCGCGATGTTCCTGGCCGGGTTCGGAGCGCTGGCGTGGTCCGCGCGGCGGCGCGAGGTCGTTGTCGCCGGCGCGTTCGCGCGAGAGACGGCGCTCGTGCTCGTGCTCTACGCGATGTGGCAGTTTGCCATCGCCTCTTCGACCCAAGTGCCCGGCGCCCTCGCTCGCGCCCGATGGATCTGGCACGTCGAGCGCATGCTGCACCTTCCGAGCGAGTTGAGCATGCAACACGCGATGCTCCCGCATCCCTTGCTGGTGCAGCTGAGCAACGCGTACTACGCGCTCGCACATGTCAACGGGCTCATCATCTTCCTCATCTGGCTGTTCGTGCGGCATCGCGATCAGTACCGGCCCGTGCGCAACATCCTTGCTATGGCCACCGGGGCGTCGCTGCTCATCCGCCTCCTGTCGGTCGCGCCACCACGCATGCTGGGTGGCCTCGGCTTCGTCGATACCGGGCTGCGCTACCACCAGTCGGTCTACGAGCGCGGCTCGTTCGGCGATGTGGCGGCGATGCCGTCGGTGCACGTCGTGTGGGCGGTGCTCATCGGGGTGGCAGTGGTGCGGATCAGTCGGAGCCCGTGGCGTTGGATCGGACCGGCCCACGCGGTGCTCACGATGCTCGTGATCGTCGTCACCGCCAACCACTGGTGGCTCGACGGCGTCGTCGCCGTGATGCTGCTCGCGCTCGCCTGGCTCGTGCAGCGTTGGGTGCCGGTGCTCGCCCGAGGGCTGCGAACGCGACACGTCACGCCGCGCGCCCGCGCCGCACCGGCATGGGACGGCGCGATGCTCACGCCCGCGCATGCCGCGCTGGCGACGGACGCCACTCGCGTTCGCGACTGAATCGTGGAGCCCAACCTGTTGCTGCCCGTCCAGCCGTTCAACTCGGTCGACGACTACGTCGCTGCCGGTGGGGGACACGCGCTCGCGGCGGCCGTCGAACACGGCGCCGAGTGGGTCCTCGACCAACTCGATCGCTCGGGTCTGCGCGGCCGGGGCGGTGCCGGGTTTCCCGCGGCGCGCAAGTGGCGATCGGTGCAAGCGGGCGGCACTGAAGCGGGCGACCGCTACGTCGTTGCGAACGGGGCGGAGGGCGAGCCGGGCACGTTCAAGGATCGGCCGCTCATGCGCGCCAACCCCTACCAGGTGCTCGAAGGGCTCGCGATCGCCGCGACCGTCCTCGGTGCACGCGAGGCGTTCATCGCGGTGAAGGCATCGTTCGGCCCCGAGATCGAGGCGCTCGAGCGCGCGCTGGAGGAAATGGCCGCGGCCAACCTCCTGTGCGACGCGCCGGTCAGCCTCGTGGGCGGGCCCGAGGAGTACCTCTTCGGAGAAGAAAAGGCGCTGCTCGAAGTCATCGAGGGCAACGAGCCGATGCCGCGGTGGCTGGCGCCCTATCTGCACGGGCTGTTCGCGACGACGCCACAGGAGGGCTGGTCCGCAGGCGTCGCACCCGTCGCGCAGCCCGGCCGCACGGGCTCGAACCCGACGCTTGTCAGCAATGTCGAGACGCTGGCGAACGTGCCGCTGATCCTCACGCGCGGCGCTGACTGGTACCGCAGTATCGGTACGACCGAGACGCCCGGCCCGTTGCTCTGCACGGTCGTCGGCGACGTTACGCACCCGGGCTTCGCCGAGATCGAGCCGGGCACGACGCTGCGCGAAGTCATCGACCGCATCGGCGGCGGCACGCGCGCCGGGCACGAGGTGAAAGCGGTGCTCTCCGGCGTCGCGAATCCGGTGCTCACCGCGGCCGAGCTCGACACGCCCGTCAGCTACGAAGGCTTCACCGCGGCCGGCAGCGGCTTAGGGTCGGTCGGTTTCATCGTCTATGACGACACGCGCGACATGCTCGCCGTCGCCCGCATGGTATCTCGATTCCTCTACGTCGAGTCGTGCGGGCAGTGCCGCGCCTGCAAGTACGGGTGCGGCGAGATCACCCGTCGCCTCGACACACTGGCGGGCGGCCACGGAACCGAGCTCGACATCGAGGTCATCGGTGAGCGCCTCGAAGGCGTGACCGACCAGAACCGATGCTTCCTCGGCGAGGAAGAGCAGCGCGTCGTCAGCAGCCTCTTGCGGACCTTTCCCGGCGACTTCGTGCGCGAGCTCGAGCATGCCGCGCCCCTCGAGCCGCTCCCGATCCCCAAGATCGTCGACATCCACGACGGCATCGCGACCTACGACGACGACGAGATGCGCAAACAACCCGACTGGACGTACGCGCC
>JBBRZM010000041.1:0-11932 GCA_038236695.1 Acidimicrobiia bacterium | reverse complement strand
CTGTTATCTCAATGGTGGCCAGACCTGCATCGCGTGGACGCGCATGTTGGTGCCCGAGAGCCGCAAGGACGAGGTCGTCGCCAAGGTCAAGGAGGTCGCGGAGAGCTACACGACCGGCGACCCGATGGACCCCGCCACCCGCCTCGGGCCGATGATCTCCGACGCGCAACGCGAACGCGTGCGCGGCTACATCCGCAAGGGCATCGAGGAAGGCGCCACACTCGTCACGGGTGGGGCCGACGCGCCCGAAGGACTCGACCACGGCTACTTCGTGCAGCCGACCGTGTTTTCCGACGTGCGCAACGACATGACGATCGCGCAGGAGGAGATCTTCGGTCCCGTCCTGTCGATCATCACGTACAGCGACGAAGACGACGCCGTCCGTATCGCCAACGACACGATCTACGGATTGCACGCCGGCGTCTTCGGCGGTGACAAGGAGCACGCCACGACGGTGGCGCGCCGCATTCACGCGGGCCAGGTCGACATCAACGGGCAGGGCTTCAACCCGGTCGCACCCTTCGGCGGTTATAAGCAGTCCGGTATCGGGCGCGAGTACGGCAAGTACGGCCTCGAGGAGTTCCTCGAAGTGAAGTCGATGCAACTGAGCTAACCGAATTGGGTTGGCGACGACAGGGGTGGGTCGCAAGTGAGCTACGAGACGCCGTCGAGCTACGACGACTGGCTCCACGCGCAGCCGTACGAGATGTGGGACCGAGCCCGGCGTGAGTGTCCCGTCATCCGATACGACGGCTCCGACTTCGACGACCGTCCCAGCTACCACATCACCCGCTACGCCGACGTCGGGCGCGTGCTGCGCGACTGGGAGACGTTCTCGTCGTCGATCAACGCAGAGGTGATCGGCGAGTACATGGGCGAGCTGATCCTGGCGATGAACGGCACCGAGCATCGCCAGTACCGCAACCTCGTGGCGAAGGCGTTCCGCGCGTCGGTGCTCGAGCGCTGGGACCATGAGCTCGTCGCGCCGCTCATCGGTGAGCTGCTCGACCGCATCGCGCCCCTCGGGCGCGCTGACCTCGTGCGCGATGTCACGAAGCAGTATCCGGTGCAAGTGATCTGCGGGATCGTCGGTGTACCCCTCGAGGACCATCAGCAGTTTCATCGTTGGGCGGAGGCGATCAATACCGGTCCGCTGCATCCCGAGGAAGGCATGGCCGCATCGCAGGGGATGCGCGACTACCTCACGCCGATCGTCGAAGACCGGCGCCGCAACCCGCGCGGCGATCTCATCAGCGAACTGGTCACCGCGGAGATCGACGGCGAGCGCCTTACCGACGAGAAGATCTACGGCTTCCTGCGCCTCCTGTTGCCGGCCGGTGCCGAGACCACGTTCCGGGTGATGGGGAGCTGTCTGCTGGTGCTGCTCGAGCGGCCCGAGGTGCTTGCCAAGGTCGTCGCTGACCGCGCACTGATTCCCGCCGTGATCGAGGAGACACTGCGGTGGGAGACCTCGGTAACGATGGTGAGCCGGGTCACCGCACGCGACACCGAGATCGCGGGCTGCCCGATCCCGGCCAACTCGTCGGTCAACGTGCTCACCGGCTCGGCCGACCGCGATGAGTCGCGCTTTGCCGACCCCGACGAGTGGCGCCTCGATCGTCCGGCGCAGCACCACTTGGCCTTCGGCACCGGACCGCACCAGTGCCTCGGCATGCACCTCGCCCGGCTCGAGCTCCGAGTCGCGCTCGACGCGATTCTCGACCGGCTCACGAATCTGCAGCTCGACCCTGACGCCCCCGCACCCGTCATCGAGGGCTTCGCGTTCCGCGGCCCTGACCGACTGCCGGTAACTTTCGATCCGACTTGACGGATCGCGGCCGCGGCCGTCTCGAAATGCGCGCGTGTGAGTGTCGCGTCTACTAATGTCCCGGCCGGCTGTTCAGCCCCGAGCAGGCTTCAGTACGTGCACATCGCCAGCGAGGCCCGCAATCAGGAGGACCCCGGTGAGCACGGACTTGTCAGCTTTGTACTCGGTCCGCCGCAAGCGGCGTCGGCCATCGACGAGCGCCTCCGGAGCGGATCAACCGCGCTCGTCACATGCGGTCGTCGAACATCGCCCGCCATTGCTCGAGTTTCGGGACGCCGAACACGTAGTTGCGGCGCCGCGTCTCGCCCATGGTCGCGAACCGATCAGGTGAGTACATGTGGCCCGGATAGAGCAGCGTGTCGTCAGGCACGCTCGCCAGTCGTTGCGTCAGGCTGAAGTACATCTCGTCGGAATCCGCGCCCGGCAGGTCGGTGCGTCCGCAGCCCTCGAGGAACAACGTGTCGCCGGCGACGAGCTTGTCGTCGACCAGGAAGCACTGGCTGCCGGGCGTGTGGCCCGGAGTGTGCATGAGCTTGACGGGTATCTCTCCGACCATGACGGTGTCGCCGCTGCTGTGGGCCACGAGATCGGACGCGCTCAAGCCGGTCGCTTTGACGAGCCACTCGACTTCGGCCTCCTGCGCGTGCACCGGCGCCGCCACGCCGCGCCCCAGGAGCTCGCGGAGGCCTTCGATCCAGTACCCCATCAAGTCGCCGCCGACATGGTCGGGATGCCAGTGGGTGACGAGCACACCGGAAAGACGCATGCCTTCGGCACCGATGATGTCGAGGAGGTCGGGGATGCCGTACGCGGGATCGACGGCGACGACATCGCCGGTTTCGCGATCGCCGATCAGGTACACGAAGTTGACCATTTGACCGGCCAGCACGTTGTCGGTGGCGAAGTCGCCTCCGGCGAGGAGTTGGCGGAAGAACAGGCGATCAGCCATTGGTGCTACTTCGCCTTGCCGATCTGGGCCATCAAGTCGATCCATGCGTTCAGGTCGGAGTTCTTGAACTGCACGTGGGCTTCGAGGTCGGCAGGCACGAAGAACTCCATCCCATCGGTTTCGATCGCGTCGCAAATGCCGGCCGCGCACTCCGCCGCTGTCGCGAACTCCGGGACCGGGAGGCCGGGCAGCTCGCCGGGTTGCGGCTCCCAGATCTCGGTCGCGATCGCACCGGGTTGGATGAGCTTGATCTCGACCGGCGTGTCGTGCAGGTCCATGGCCGCGACCTCACTCCATCCGGTCATCGCGAACTTTGCCGCGCAGTACGCGGACTCATGGACGATCCCGAAGCGGCCGCCACCACTTCCGACGTTGACAATGGTGCCCGAGCCGCGCGTGAGCATCAGCGGGAGGACCTTCAGTGCCATGCGGATCGGCGACAGGAAGTTGGTGCGCAACACGTAGTCGAGGTCGTCGGGCGTATGGTCGGTGACGAGCTTGCGCTTGCCGACCGCTGCGTTGTTGATCAGAGCATCGAGCGCGCCCAACGCGCTCCATGCGTCAGTCACGATCTGCTCTGCGACGTCGACGTCCGACAGGTCGGCCGTCCACATCTGCGATTGCGGCGCGTGCTCACGGCACTGTTCCAGGGTCTGTTCGAGCCGGTCGGCACGCCGGGCGACGATCCCGACCGTCGCGCCGTTCGCAGCGAGCATCGGCGCGAGCGCCGCACCGATGCCCGACGACGCGCCCGTCACCAAGATGTTGGATCCTGCGATCTTCATCGTGCCTCCGGGCTCGACGGGCGGGCATTGCCGACCGCGGTTGCGATCGCGGCGCACAGGTCGTCGGTGGTGACGCCCATTGTCGCGTCGGCTTGATGCACGTCGGGGCCGTCCCAGATCGACGCGACTCGACCGCGTACATCGTGGGCATCGTGCGCGTCGGCACCGACGAGCGCGGTGGCGACACGGTCGAGGGTGTCGGGCGGCGCGACGTGCATGTCGCCGGCTATCATCACGGCGACGGCCGTGCCGCGCTCGTCGAGCGCGACGCCGGCGCGACACAGCTTGCGGCCCTTGTGGTTGCCGAAGCCGACCCGCAGGCCGTTGGGCTCGTGCGTGGCGCGGAAGCGGTCGGACGAGATGCGCCGTACAGACTTGTCGGATGCAATGCGATGCGAGATTTTCGCGCGCGCTGCCTGCTCTACATCGGTGAGCGGCGCGACGTCGAGCTCGATGCCGGAATCAGCGGCGGCCGAGAGCAGCGCGTCCCGGAAGTCGTCGTAGCCGACGGCAGTACCGGCGACTTCCTCCGCAGTGCAAACGTACTCCCGCATGTCGTTGACCAGCTTGTCTCTGAACTTCTCGTCCGGGACGCGCACGACTTGCAGGTAGCGATCCAGGTCGGGCGCTTTGATGTTGAGGAACCCGCCGATGCTAATGACCCGACCCATGTCGCCGGCCGATACGCCGCCCAGCTTGCGGCCCTGGCGCCAGCGCAGGTCGGCCGAGCCCTCGAATCGCACCTCCGCCAAGCCCAGCCGGTCGAGTGCAGCAAGCACGATCGGCTGCATGCGCGCGATCTCGGCATCGAGATCATCGTGACCGGCACCCTTCGGATACAGCAGCCCCCACATCACCGCGCAACCGGCGTCGTAGAAGGCAGTGCCACCGCCGGCGAACGGCCGCCGGATCACCTGAACGTCGAGTCGGTCGCACGCAGCGAGGTCGAGCGTGTCGTCGACGTCGTCGAACCATCCGACGTTGAGATGCGTCGCGCCCCACACGCTCGTCTGCAGCGCGGCGACGCCGGACTCGGAGACCGAGCGGGCGAGCACGGCCATCTGTGCGTTGTTCTGGAACGCGTCGACGGCGCCACAATCGACGTAGCGCCACGTCTCACCCAAGAATGGCGACGCTACCATGACGCCTCCGTCAGCAATCTTGGGAGGACGCGTGCTCGACGTGCTCGTGATCGGCGCGGGAATGGCCGGCGTCACCGCGGCTCGCGACGCGCGTCGCGCGGGGCTCGACGTGCTCGTCGTCGAGGCGCAGGATCGTGTCGGTGGTCGTGTGCATACCGACCGCGAGTTCTGCGACCTCCCCGTGGAGCGCGGGGCCGAGTTCATCCATACGGCCGAGGCAGACACGCTGCCCGAAGCGCGCGAGGCGGGACTCGACCTGCTGGTGTGCAATCCGGTCGACGGCTACCTCCTGTCGATCGACGGGGTGCACAGCCCCGAGATCTACAACGACCCGACGTTTCAGACCATGGGCGACATGCTCGGCGAGATGCAGCGCTTCGACGGTCCCGACATCAGCGCCGCGGAATTCGTCGCCGCGCGGGGCGTGCAGGGCGCGGCGCGCGTGATGGCCGACCAGATGCTGACGATTCATCCGCTGGGCGACCTGCACGAGCTGTCGATGCGCGGCATGCGCGACGATCGCGTCGTCGATCTCGAGCTCGGCATCGACCATCGCGTGGTGCAGGGGTACGACGAGCTGCCGAAGTGGATCGCGCAGGATGTCGACGTGCGTTGCGGGGTCCGGATCGCCGAGATCAATTGGACGGACGATTCGGTCTCGGCGGTCTCCACCGACGGCGAGACGATCACGGCGCGCACGGCGGTGTGCACGCTCCCGGTCGGCGTGCTCAAGTCGGCAGCGGTGCGCTTCGAGCCCGACCTACCGGCGCGCAAGTGGCACGCGCTCAACGGTCTCGAGATGGGCGCGGTGATGAAGATTCTGTACCGCTTCTCCGAACGCTTCTGGCCCGAAGATCTGACCATGCTCGGTTGCGACGGTCCCGTGCGGCTCTACTGGACGCCTCTGTACGGACGCGCCGACGCGCCACCGGTGCTGACCGCCTACATCGGCGGGTATCGCGCCCGGGCGTTGTCGGCGCTCACCGAGACCGAGGCGGCCGCCGTCGGTCTTGCTGATCTCGACCGGCTGTTTCCCGACGCGAAGCCGTCGCGTCTCGTGGAGGATTCTCGCCGCGTCGACTGGTGCACCAACCCCAACACGCGGGGTGGCTACAGCTTCGTGCGTCTGGGCGGCGCGGGGTCACGGGCCGCGCTCGCCGCGCCCGACACGGGCGCCCTGTTCTGGGCCGGCGACGGCACCGCGACCACCACGATCGCCGCGGTCGTGCACGCGGCCTACGCAACTGGCCGCCGCGCCGCCGCGGAAGTGCAGGCACACCTGTCGTGACGCGGCGGGTCAGCTGTGAACGGCGGTGTCGGTGCGCAGCGCGGGGTCGACGTTGGCCGTCGCCCACACGGTGAGCTTGGGAAAGATCAAGCGGTGGTACGGCACGCCGGGCGCCAGCACTTCGAGGCCCTGTGTGTCGGTGCGAGTGCTGAACCGGCGTTCCCATCGATCGGCGCGGGCGTCGACGACCGTCGCGAATGCCCGTGAGCCAGGGCCGGACGAACTTGGTCTCCCGGCCCTCGGTGGGCAAGGTGACATGACCGTCGACGAGTGTCTTGGCCTGCATGACCTAGACGGGCTCGTCCTTGTTGCCCGAGTACAGCGGGAAAACGGTGTCGCGTACCACGAGCGAACACACGAACGCCGCGAGCGCCACGACCAGCACGAGCCAGTGACGACGCACGCGCTGCTTGCTCGCACTGATGGTCGAGCCGGACGTCATGCGGGCGGCGCTTGCGCAGCCCGGGCGTCGGCGGCTGCAGCCGAGAAGATGCCTTTGGCCATGGTCGAGGGTTCGGCGGCGGCGCGGGCCTCGTAGACCTCTGCCCGGACGAGCTGCACGCCTGCATCGTCGGGCGCGGCGAGGCCGGCGAGTTGGGAGAGGTGGCCGGCGAGGCGAAGGTCGCCTTCGCCCATCAGCTCGCGCGCCCTCGCGGCCAAATGCACCGCGCCGCCCGCGAGCGCGGCAACCTCGCGCGCAACGTCGGCATCGGGCGCCGGCTTGAGACGCGCGGGGTTGCCGTCGTACCAGCCGCCATACAGCCGCCACACGTTGCGGACCACGAACTCGGGCTCGTCGTACACCGGCCGCAAGTAGGGCTTCGCGAGCAGTTCGTCGGGATAGTCGATGGCGCGCAGGATCTCGTCGAGGGTCGCGCCCTCGTTCATCAAACCGACGGTCTGATCATGCAGCGTCTGCAGCAGTGCGGCCGCGTCGAGCAAGGACGTGCGCACGCGATCGACGCCGACGATCGGAAGCCCGTGACCGGGCAGCAACGTCTCGGCGCCGAGCCCGGCCATTTCGCGCAGCGCGGTCGCCCAATCAAGCGCGTACCGCTGCACCTTCTGCGGATTGCCGCAGTTGGGTGAGGCCCAGATGAACAGGTCGCCGCAGCACAACGTGCGGCGTGCGGGTATCCAGATCCAGGTGTGATCGTCGGTCTCGCCCCGGGCGTGGTGTAACTCGAAGCGTTCACCGCCGACATCGAGTGTCATCGCGTCGCGGTAGGTCTCATCGGGATAGCGATAGTCGACCGGCCATTCGAACGCCGGCAGTTGGAACTGGCGACGGTTGATCGCCGCGTTGTAGCCGGCCGTCATGCGGTAACGATCGAAGCGTGCCGTGATGGCCTCGTGCGCGATCACCCGCGGGGGAGCGGCGCCGCTCGCCGCGTTGTCGGCGTCGTAGTGCTCGACGCCGAAACAGTGGTCGATGTGGCCGTGGGTGAATACCGCGGTGTGGAGCGCATCGCCGTTCCAAGTGCGCAGCGTGTCGTGCACGCGCTGGGCGAGGAAGCTGCTGCCGGTGTCGACGAGCACCAGGCCACCGTCGGTGACGAACGCGCTCACGTTGGCGAACGCGGCCACGAACGCGGTGCGGGCGCCGACCTCCGCCAGATCGCCCCATTGCAGGACCGGATGGTGGTCTGCGATGTCGCGCTCGCCGGTCCACAACTGGTCGGCCAGCTCGAGCAAGTCGGTCGTCACGACGCCTCCCTCATATGCGGCGCCGATTGTTGCACTGGATGCGTCGAGACTCCTGAGCGTGCTTGCCGACGAAATCAGAACGTGTTTCAATTTCGTGATGCCCGCACCCGTCCCGCTCCGAGCCCCCACGCCGACTGCGCTCGCGCGCAATCAAGCGGCGCGCCGCCGGCGGGTGCTCGACGCCGCGCTCGTGCTTGCCGCGGGCGGGGGATTCGACGCGGTGCAGATGCGCGACGTGGCGACGGAGGCCAATGTCGCTCTCGGCACCGTGTACCGCTACTTCTCGTCGAAGGAACGTCTGCTGCTCGAAGCCAACGTTGAGCAAGTCGAAGAGCTCGGTGCGCGCTTGCGGCAACGGCCAACGGCCGGCGCGACGGCCGCGGATCGTGTCGTGGAAGTGCTGCGACGGGCGACGGGCACGCTGCAACGTCATCCCGAAGTGACCGCGGCGATGGTGCGCGCGCTCGGCTCCGCGCAACCGGACGAGGCCGACGCGGTGCGCCGCGTCACCCAGGCGATGACCGTGATCATCACCGGCGCCATGCATCCGGGCGAGCCGAGTGAGCGCGACCTGCGCGTCGCGCGTGCGTTGCAACAAGTGTGGTTCTCGGCGTTGATCGGCTGGGTCGGCGGGGTCGATCAGCCCGAGCGGGTCGGCGACGACCTCGAGGCCGCGACCCGACTCCTGCTCGACCGGGAGTGAGCGCCGCAAGCCGCGCAAGTTTGTCCGGCGTCATGAGCACGTGTTCTACTTTCGGGCCTGTGACCACTTCGTTCAACTTTGCCGACCTCTTCGAGCTGATGGCCGATGCGGTGCCCGATCGGCTCGCGCTCGTGGCCGGCGAGCAGCGGCGCACGTATGCCGAGCTCGAGGAACGCGCCAACCGCCTCGCCCACCACCTCTCGTCGGCAGGTATCGCGCCGGGCGACCACGTCGGGATCTACGCCTACAACGGCGTCGAGTGGGTCGAAGGGATGCTCGCGCTGTACAAGATCCGCGCGGTGCCGGTCAACATCAACTACCGCTACGTCGAGCACGAGCTGCGCTACCTGTTCGACAACTCGGACCTCACCGCGCTGATCTTCCAGCGCGAGTTCGCACCGCGCGTCGCCGCGGTGTGTGACGGCCTCCCGCAGCTGCGCCATCTCGTCATGGCCGACGACGGCAGCGGCGCCGACGTTTCCGGCCTCGACGTGGTCGACTACGAGACCGCGGTGGCCGAGTCTTCGCCGGCACGCGACTTCGAGCCGCGCACCGGCGACGACATCCACATGATCTACACCGGCGGCACCACCGGGATGCCCAAGGGGGTGCTCTGGCGTCAGGAAGATATCTTCTTCGCGCTGTGCGGCGGGATCGACGCGTATACCAACGAGCGGTTGCACCGGCCCGAGCAGATGGTCGAACGGGTGCAGGGCGGTGCCGGGCCCATGGTGATGTTCGCGGTCGCGCCGCTCATGCACGGCGCCGGGCAGGTCGCCACGATCCGCGCCGTCATCGCCGGCGACACGGCGGTCATCACGCCCCGCTTCGACGGCGAAGAGGTGTGGCGCATCTGCGAGCGCGAGAAGGTCAACATCTTGAGCATCACCGGCGACGCCATGGCGCGCCCGATGGCCGACGCGCTCGAACGCCTGCATGACCAACTCGATCTGTCAACGGTGATCTCCGTCGGGAGCAGCGCGGCGATCTTCTCGCCCGTCGTCAAGCGTCAAATGATGAAACTCTTGCCCGACGCGCTCATTGTCGACTCGATCGGCGCGACCGAGACGGGAATGAACGGCATCAAGGTCGCCTCGGCTGACGAGTCGCTCGACGACGCGCACAGCGGCCCACCCACCGTCACCGCGTCTGCCGACACGATCGTCGTCAACGACAACTTCGAGCCCATCGAGCCCGGGTCCGACGCGGTGGGCCGGCTCGCGCGCACCGGCAACATCCCGCTCGGCTATTACAAAGACCCGGAGAAATCGGCCGCGACGTTCCTCGAGGTCGACGGGAAGCGGTACGCGATCGCCGGCGACTACGCGAAGGTCGAGGCCGACGGCTCGATCCATTTGCTCGGCCGCGGCTCGTCGATGATCAACACCGGTGGCGAGAAGGTGTACCCCGAAGAGGTCGAGGGTGTCTTGAAGTCGCACGCGGGCGTGTTCGACGCGCTCGTCGTCGGTGTCACCGATGAGCGTTGGGGTGAGCGCGTCGCCGCGCTGGTGCAGCCGTACGAGGGCAAGCAGCCGCCGACGCTCGATGCGCTGCGTGACCACTGCCGTCAGTCCATCGCGGGATACAAGATCCCGCGCCAGCTCTTCGTCGTCGACGCGATCGTCCGCGGCCCGAGCGGTAAGCCCGACTATCCGTGGGCGAAGGAGTTCGCCCGCAACGCGGCTGCCGCCGCCGGCGCGTGAGCGACACGTCCTTCTCCACCATCGATCCCGACGAGTTCATCGCGCGCCTCCAAGGTGCACTGGCTCCGATTCGAGACGATCGAACCCGCGCCGGCGACGCGACCCGTCGGATCATGCGGGCGCTGACCGCGACGTCGGCATCGCGCGAAGTACTCGATCCCCTCGTCACGCAACTCGTCGAGATCGCCGACCGCCTCGACGCGCATGCGCAAGCGAGTCGCTACGTACCCGGCGGCGGCTTGGGTCTGACTGCGGGTGACGACCTCATGGTGACGCATCCCGTCGTCGGCGCCGCCAACCCGATCGCGCCACCGATCCGAATGGAACGCACCGCGGATGGCATCCGGGGGCGCGTCACGTACGGGGTCTCCTATGAAGGGCTCCCCGGCTGTCTCCATGGGGGCTTCATCGCCATGGGCTTCGACGCGACCCTGATCTTCGCGGCGGTGCTTGCCGGCCACCCCGGTGTGACCGGGTCACTCTCGATCCAGTTCCTGCAGACGACACCGCTCCACGTCGAAGTGGTCTACGACGCCGCGGTCGCGAGTATCGAGGGGCGCCGAGCGACGGTGAGAGGGCGGTTGACCGATCCGGACGGCAACGTGTGCGCGGAGGCAGAAGGCGTGTTCGTGCTGGTGTCACCCAAGCGTTTCACCGCGCCCGAGTAGCGCCGTTACGGATCGAGCTCGACCGGCGTACCGATCGGCAGTACCGGGACGAGCTTCATGATGTTGTCGTTGGTCATACGGATGCAGCCGTGGCTCACGTCGTGGCCGATCGACGACGGGTCGTTGGTGCCATGGATGCCGATCGGGCCATTGGAACCGTTGAACTGGGTGATCACGTCGGAGAATCCGGAGATCCCGTACGCATACGGTCCGTACGCGCCACTGGGATTGGGTGCCTTCAGGAGTTCCTTGATGTAGTACACGCCGCCGGGCGTGGGCGTGTCGCTCTTGCCGACCGCGACCGGCGCGTCGAGGATCACCTGATCGGCATTTGTCACCGTGATGCGGTGCGCGCCCAGCTCGACCTTGACTCGGTACGAGTTCGAGCTGGTCGTGACGTCGGCCCTGCGGATCCATCCGGTGCTGCCGTTGGGGCGAACCGGCAGGTCGACATGCAGCCAGTCGCCTTGCTCCTCCAAGACGAGAAAGACGAGGCGCGCGTGGTCTTCATTGGGGTTGCCGAGGGTCATGGTTGACGCGGGCGCGCCCGCCGTGGGGTAGACCGCGACCTGCGGCGCGATGGCCGCGGCCACGGTGCTGAGGTACGCCGGACGCGCGGTGGTGGTCGTGCTTGGGGAAGGTCGATGTGGACGGCGCACGGCGATATGGTGATCGTTGCCACCCGAACCGCCGCACGCGACAACGCCCACCGCGAGCATCATCGCGGTGACTGCTCGTCGTACATCGCGGCCACACTTCATCATCCCGAGGTTAGCGGCGCGTTGTGGGGCCGATTTCGAAGACCCGCTCAGGCGTCAGGCGATCACATTGCCTATCGGCGCCGCGACGGCTGCATGTGCTGCGGCTGTGGGGCGGCGTCGCTCAGGCGATCACATTGCCTATCGGCGCCGCGACGGCTGCATGTGGTGCGGCTGTGGGGCGGCGCCGTTCGGGCGATCACATTGCCTATCGGCGCCGCGACGGCTGCATGTGCTGCGGCTGTGGGGCGGCGCCGCTCAGGCGATCACATTGCCTATCGGCGCCGCGACGGCTGCATGTGCTGCGGCTGTGGGGCGGCGTCGCTCAGGCGCTGATCTCGACGGGTGTGCCGAGGGGGAGGATGGCCGCGAGCGTGGTGATGCCGGTATTGCTCATCCGG
>JBBRZM010000040.1:0-12668 GCA_038236695.1 Acidimicrobiia bacterium | reverse complement strand
GGCGAGTTCGTGAACCGGGCCGGACACGCGATTCAGCACGCGATCCAGCATCACGTCGAGGAGCAGGCCGCCAAGCACGCCGGCACGCCCGACTGATCACGGCGTGTCCGGACCTGTCTCGCATCGCATCGACGCCGGCGCGGTCGCGCTCGCCCGCTACGACTGGGGTGGCGACGGGCCGCCGGTGCTCCTTGCGCATCCGACCGGGTTTCATGGTCGGGCCTGGGCGCCGGTCGCAGAGCGCCTCGTGCACGCGGGACGGCGCGTCTTCTCGTTCGACTTCCGCGGCCACGGCGACAGTGACCGCTCCCCGACCGTGTACCACTGGGACGGCTTCGCCGACGACGTGCTCGCCGTGGTCGAGGACCTCGGCGTCGCAGGCGAGGCGACGTTGCTCGCGGCCGGTCACTCGAAGGGCGCCGCCGCGCTGATCCTCGCCGAGGCGCGGGTGCCCGACACGTTCGCCCGCCTCTGGTGCTACGAGCCGATCATGGCGCCCGGCGAGGAACCGCTGGAACCCTCGCTCGACAACCCACTTTCGGCGGGGGCGCTCAAGCGGCGCTTCGTGTGGGACTCACCCGACGAGGCGTTCGCAGCGTTCTCGTCGAAGCCTCCACTCGATGTGCTCACACCCGATGCACTGCACGCGTACGTCGACTACGGGCTGCGCGCACGCGACGACGGCCGCTACGAGTTGAACTGCCTGCCCGAAGACGAAGCTGCGGTGTTCTCGATGGGCCTCGCGCACGACGCGTACCAGCGACTCGACGAAGTCCGCTGCCCGACGGTGATCGCCTGCGGCGAGCACTCCGACGCCATCGGTCCGGCGCTCGCGGAGCTGCTGGCAGCGCGACTCCCGGACGGGCGGCTGGAGGTGATGCCGGGCCTCGGACACTTCGGCCCGATGGAAGACCCCGACGCAATCGTGGCATCGATGCTGCGGTTTGCCGCCGCGACCGCCTAGCAGCAGGTTTACCGGCGACGGGGCGGCAGCGCCGGGCCCAGGGGTCCGCGTCGCTGTCACATGCCGGGGTTACTGTCCGAGCGTGGGTATAGCGCTCCCGGGATCACTGTCGCCGAGCTCCGTTTCGGCCTTCAAGGACTGTCCCCTCGCGTTCAAGTTCTCGTACCTCGACCGGCTCCCCGAACCGCCGTCGGCTGCCGCAAGCAAGGGCACACTCGTGCACCGCGCGCTCGAGCTGCTCATGTGTCGCGCGCCCTCCGATCGCACACTCGACGCCGCGCTCGCGGATCTCGATCAGGCTCGCATCGAGCTCGCGGGCGAACCTGACTTTGCCGACCTCGCTCTCTCCGAGGCCGAGTGGCGCAGCTTCAACAGTGAAGCGGAGCTGCTCGTCCGCCGCTACTTCGAGCTGGAAGATCCGTCCACGGTGCGGCCGATGGGCCTCGAGCTGAAGTTGAGCTGCGAGCTCGACGGCGTCCGTCTGCGCGGTGTGATCGACCGCCTCGAGCGCGATCCGGCGACCGCCGAGCTCGTGGTCACCGATTACAAGACCGGCTCGGTGCCCTCCGAGTTCCACGAGAGCAAGCGGCTCAGTGGCGTGCACCTCTACGCGCTGTTGTGCGAGCGCATGCTCGGGGAGCGGCCGGCGCGCGTGCAGTTGCTGTACCTATCGAAGCCGGAAGCGATCATCGCCCGGCCAACCGAGCAATCGGTGACCGCGGTGGTGCGCAAGACGAATGCATTGTGGAACGCGGTCACACGCGCGTGTGCGCGCGACGACTTTCGGCCGAGCCCCGGACCGTTGTGCAGCTACTGCACGTTCAAGCCCTACTGCCCCGCGTTCGGCGGCGATACTGCCGAAGCGGCGGTGCTCCGCGGACCGGGCTCGGTGATCGAGCCCGCGCTCCCACTCGTCGCCGGCTGAACCGGCTGACGCAGAGAGACACGCCGTCGGAGCCCAGTAGGCTCGTCGACCCGATGCTTCGCGACCACATTCGCACGTTCGACGCGCGCGTCGATGCCTGGATCGACCGGCGTCGAAGTCCTCCACTCGACCGCCTGTTCTACGGGTTGTCCAGCGCGGCCGACCACAGCTTGCTCTGGCACGCCGTGGGCGCGGCGCGTGCGGCCCGCGCCGGGGAACCGGCAGTGGCGTTGCGGCTCAGCGCCGCGCTGGGTATCGAGTCGGCGCTCACCAACGGCCCGATCAAGCTGCTCTGCCGGCGAGTCCGACCCGCACCCGACCACGCCGACGGACGCCTCCCCTTCGGGATGCGCCGACCGATCACGAGCGCGTTCCCGTCCGGTCACGCGACGGCCGGGTTCATGGCCGCGTCCTTGCTGGCGCGTGACACCGACCTCGGGGTGGCGTGGTTCGGGTTCGCCGCGGTCGTGGCCGGCAGCCGGGTCTACGTGCGCATGCACTACGCGTCGGATGTGCTCGCCGGCGCCGCGCTCGGACTCGGCTTGGGCATGCTGGCCCGACGGCTCCTTCCGCCGTCACGCTTCTGACGCCGGGTGTCGAGGCTGGTCGCCGCCTGCTCTCGCCTTCTTCGCAGGGGTGATCCATCGGCGCGGAATGCCGTACGCCCACGCGGCGTTGCGAACTGAGATCGCAATCTTCCGGAGGATCACGTGACTCGCGAGCTTGCTGTGACATTCGACTACCGCTGCCCGTTCGCACGCAACGCGCACGAGGCGCTGATCACCGCGACACGCGAAGGCACGCTCGACATCGACGTGCGCTTCCTCGCCTTCTCGCTGGATCAGGCCCACGTCGCCGAGGGCGAGCCCGCAATCTGGGACCGCCCCGCGGGAGAGCGCGGCACGGGCGTGCTCGCACTCGAGTGGGGCCTCGCGGTGCGCGACCGGTTTCCCGACGCCTTCCTCGACTTTCACTGGGCGATGTTCGCGGCCCGCCACGACGACGGCCGGCAGATCAAAGAAGAAGACGCCGTGCGCGACGTGGCCGCAACGACAGGCCTCGACGTCGACGCGGTCGCCGAAGAGGTCGCGAGCGGGCGCCCACTGAAAACGCTCGCGGCTGAGCACATCGAAGCCGTCGACCGCTGGAATGTGTTTGGCGTTCCAACGTTCATCGAAGGCGACGACGCCGTGTTCATTCGTTTCATGGACCGAAACAATGTCGAGGACCTCGAACGCGCGCTCGGGCTCCTCGATTGGACGAGATTCAACGAGTTCAAGCGCACGACAATTCCCCGCTGACCCACCGCCCCGCCGCCCCCACTTGCATGAGCCGTCTCCGCGGGCGACCCTTGTCCCATGCGAATGACCGACGCCGAAGCGATCATGTGGGCGGTCGAGAAAGACCCGGCCCTTCGCTCCGACTTCGTCAACATCACGGTGTTCGACGAGTCGCCGGATGAACCGCGGCTCCGGGCGAAGGTCGACGCGGCCCTGATCGACATTCCCCGGCTCGCCCAGCGGGTCGTGAACCCACCGCTGCGCATTGCGCCACCCGAGTGGCGCAACGACCCCACGCTCGACCTCGCCTACCACCTGCGCAAGGTGGCGTTGCCGGCGCCGGGCGGGATGCGCGAGTTGCTCGACGTCACCGCCTCACTCGCGTCGACGCCACTCGACCGCTCCCGGCCGCTGTGGGAGTTCACCCTGATCGAAGGGCTCGCCGGCGGGCGCGCCGCGCTGGTCCAGAAGATGCACCACACGATCACCGATGGCGTGGGGGGCATGCGCCTCTCGCTGAGCCTCGTCGACTTCGAGCGCGACCCCGCGCCCAAGCGCGGCCCGCGTGAGGCGGCGCGACAAATCGCCGACGACGCGGCGAAGGAGCAAGCGGCGCCGCCGCTCGATCCGATCAATCGCACGTCACCGGTCGAGGTGGTCACGGACGCGCTCGGGTTCGCGCTCCGGCAACCGCTCGGCATGGCCCGGCACGGCATCGAATCCGCCGCGCATCTCGCGGCGCACCCGAGTGAGATCGCACCCGCTGTCGCCGACGCCGTCGCGCTCGCCGGATCACTGCGCCGGCAGGTGCTGGTGACGGATTCGGCGCGCTCCCGGCTTCTTCGCGATCGGTCGCTCGGTCGGCGCTTCGAAGTGATGCAAGTGTCGTTCGAGGAGGCAAAAGCCGCGGCGAGGAAACTCGGTGGCAGTCTCAACGACCTCTTCGTGACCGCCGTTGCGGGAGCCCTCGGCACCTATCACGATCTGATGGGTGATCCATGCGACGAGCTCCGGATGGCGATGCCGATCAGCCTCCGGCAGAAGGGCGATGACGCCGCCGGCAACGACTTCGTGCCGACGCGCATCGTCGTGCCGGTGCGCCCCAAGGATCCCGCCGCGCGCTTCTGCCTGGTGCGCGAACGGCTACTGACGGTGAAGCAGGAGCCCGCGCTCGCCGCCGCAGGATCGCTTGCCGGCCTGTTCTCCTCGCTTCCCACGGCGGTCCTCGTCGCGCTCACTCGCAGTCAGACCCGCACAATCGACTTCGCCACGTCCAACCTGCGCGGGAGCCCCGTCGATCTGTACATCGGTGGCGCCCGCATCGCAGCCAACTATCCGATGGGCCCCCGCACCGGTTGCGCGCTCAACGTCACCCTGATGACCTACCGCGGCTCACTCGACCTCGGCATCAATCTCGACCCGGTGGCGATCAGCGATCCCGCGGCACTGATGGGCTGCCTCGAGGATACGTTCGCGGCGCTGCTCGAGTTTGCGACCTGAGCTAGAGCGACCGGCGGTGAACCGCGGGCGGGTCGGGGACGGCCTCGGACCATTCCGTGAACCCGGGATCGCGCCAGTCGTCGTGGTGGCACGAGGTGCCCCCGTCGATGACGTACAGATGCAGCGTCGGTGCGTCCTCCGCGAGCGCGAACAACTCGACCGAACGTTCGTGCGGCGCTGACGCCTCGAGCAGGTCGACGAGCGCGACCACGGCGACGACGCGACTGCGACATGTCGGGCAGGCAGAGACCGTCGCGGCATCGAGGCCGCCGGTCAACGAGAAGAGGGACTGCGCTTCGCCGGCATCGAGCGCGACGCGCTCCCCGTCATCGTCCACGAACACCAGGATGCCGGGCGTGTGACGGACGGGGGGCATGGGCGCAAGCTAGCCGCGGCGCCACACTCGGGAACGCTTGGGCGGTCACCGCACCGACCTAGCCTTGACGCGGTGAGGGAGGCTCCGTGACCGAGCCCACAAGTCGTGACAGCTTCCGCGCTCGATGGCCACGGGGCGCGACGGCCGGCGCCGTAGCGCTCGGTTTGATGCTCGTGGTCGTCGTGGCCGCCGTCGTCGTGCATCGCCGGCCGGGGCGCGCCCTCGACCCGCTCTCGCTCGCTTCGACGGAAGCGGACAACAACAACAACAGCGGCGGTGGCGCGGGCGCGTCGGTCGAGTACCGGCTCACGACCTCACTGCCGCAGCTTCCCGGCCAAGCGACCGTGTACCAGCTGCGGCCCACGCCGTTGACGCGCACCGACGCGTCCCGCATGTCGAAGGCGCTCGGGCTGGGCAGTGTGCAGCCGTCCGCCGGCGGAGGGTGGCACGCGACCGCGCGGGGGGCGACGTTCGACGTCACCTCGACCCCCACGAGCTGGTCCGTGCACCTGGCGCGCGCGAGCGCCGGGCCGAAGTCGCCAGCCACTGACGAGAAACTCTGCATCCAGATCTATCCGCCGCCCCCTGGCTGTGCGCAGGCTCCGGCGACCACACCCTCAGTGCCGCCGACGACGACCGCAACGTCGGTGCCGGAAACGACCACAACCTCGGTGCCGGGAACGACGACCTCGTCGGCTCCGCCGGCGACCTCCGTGCCCGCGACCTCGTCGTCGGCCGAAACCACTGCGCGGTCTGCACTGCACGCGATGGGAGTTCGGGCATCGGACGCCCGCGCCGCGGTCAAGACCGCACCCGATGGCTTCACCGTGACGCTGACCCCGCTGGTGGGCGGAGTGACGGTGGAGGGGCTCGAGTGGACGTTCGGCGTGAGCCCAGCCGGCGCGATCATCCGCGTCGACGGTCTGCTCGTCGATCTCGAACGTATCGGCGACTACCCACTCAGCACCGTTCGCTCGGCGTACGACACGCTCGCCCGCAGCGGCACCGGCCCCGCAACCGGACGTCGAACGACCGCGCCGAATGGCGCACGGCCCGTCGTGCTCATCGAGCGCGTGCAGCTCGGGCTCATGGTGGTGGCGGGTACCGAGCCGACGACGGTGTACGTCGTGCCCACGTACCGGTTCACGGGACACGTCAAGGCGACCAACGCCACGTTCACGACGGCTCGCGTCGCAGTTGACCCACGATGGCTCGCGACGACCGCCGGTCTGGGCACCACACCTTCGGCGCCACTCGCCACCCTGCCCGTGCCCCGCCCCGGGTTCGGCGACAACTCAGGCCGCGGCACCGCACCGCGGGTGACTGCCGGCACTGCACCGCGGGCGACCGCGGGCACGACACCCGGGGTCACGGCCGGCACGTCACCCGGTTTGACTGCCGGCATCCCGCCCTCGACGACCCCCTGATTGACCACGGCCCGGTAGGGTCCGGCGGTGCACGCGGTCACGATCACCGAGGGCCGGCTCGAGTGGCGCCAGCATCCCGACCCGCACCCCGCCCGCGGCGAACTGCTTGTCGAAGTACGTGCCGCGGGTTTGAACGGCGCCGACATGCTCCAGCGCCGCGGTCTGTACCCCGCGCCGGCCGGGAGCGCGGCCGACATCCCCGGTCTCGAGCTGGCGGGCGAAGTGATCGAGACCGGACCCGACGTCGAGCGTTTCGCGGCGGGCGACCGGGTCATGGCCGTGGTCGGGGGCGGGGCCCAAGCCGAGCTTGCGGTGGTGCATGAACGCGTCGCCCTCGCGGTGCCCGCCGGTGTGCAGTGGGAGGCCGCCGGCGGTTTTCCCGAAGTGTTCACGACCGCGCACGACGCGCTGTTCACGCAGTGCAGCCTCACGCTGGGCGAGCGAGCGCTGGTTCACGGCGCCGCGGGCGGCGTGGGCATCGCCGGCGTGCAGCTCGCAGCGCGCGCCGGCGCGCGCGTCACTGCGACCGTCCGCAACGCGGCATTGCGCGACGATGTCGCCGCGATCGGCGCTCGGGCCGGCTCGGTGGTCGTCGTCGCCCCGGACGAATTCGTCGCCGAGGCACCGTTCGACGTCGTACTCGAGCTTGTCGGGGCGCCCAACGTCCCGAGCGATCTCGATGCGCTGGCCATCGGCGGACGCATCGCCGTTATCGGCGTCGGCGCCGGCGCGACCACCGAGCTCAACCTGCTCACCCTGATGGGAAAACGGGCTCGGGTGCACGGCTCCACGTTGCGCGCGCGAGCGCTCGAGCAGAAAGCCGACGCGGCGCGCGCAGTCGAAGCCCACGTGCTGCCGCTGCTTGCTGCCGGCGACATCGAGGTGCCCGTCGCGGCGACGTTCACGATGGACGACGCCACGGCCGCGTACGACCGCTTCGCCGCCGGCGGCAAGCTCGGCAAGATCGTGCTCGTGCCGTCCTGATCCTTACGTCACCAGCCGGGCTGTCACCCCGATTTCTGACGCAAGATTGATGCGGGTCAGCTGATCGTGACCACGATCTTCGGCGGTGTCGGGCTGCCGTCGACAGTGAAGGGGCGCTTCGCATCGAGTCCGATCACCCAGACCAGCACGCCCTCGAAGTCGGAGATGCGCTTGATCTGCAGTACGTGAAACATCCCGTCGGGCGTGAGGGTGTTCGGGCCCGTGTACGTGGGAGGCGCGGCGGGCTTGCTGAGGTCGACGCCCGCGGCGCGGTCGAATCGCACGACGAGGAACGCGCTGCCGTTGACCTTGAGGATCTCGTCACCCTCGCCCGATCGGAACGGCCCGGACTGGTAACCCACGGTGTAGCCGGGTGAGCTGTCGACGCCGGTCGAGCGGAAATCAAACGTGACTTCGTCGCGGCAGTCGACCGGTGCGGCACCGACGCCGGTGAGCAACATCTGCACCGTCGCCGCCTGCTGTCGACTCCCGGTGGTGTCCGCAGCCGGCGGACAACGCGTCGATGTCGACGACGCTCGCGGCGCAGTGGTTGCCGCGGGGCCCGTCGCTGCGTTCGACGAGCGCGTGGAAGCCTTTGACGCCGTGCCCCCGTCACCCCCGCCACAGGAAGCAAGGCCGATTGATGCGAATACGAGCAGCGCCGCGAGACGCCGGCGACCCATCAGGCGCAGGCTAGCGAGCGATACGATCACCGTCCCACCTGTCAGGAGATGCCATGACCCCGATGACCGAAACCGCCGATCGTGATGTGGTCATCGTCGAAGCCGCCCGCACGCCGCTCGGACGTCGCAACGGCGGGCTCTCCACCGTGCATCCGGCTGAGTTGCTCGGCGCGGTGCAACAGGCCGTGATCGAGCGTTCGGGCATCGATCCGGCGGTCGTCGGTCAGGTCATCGCAGGGTGTGTCACCCAGACCGGCGAGCAGACGTTCAATATCGCCCGCACCGCCTGGCTGACGTCGGGCTTTCCGATGTCGGTCGCCGGCACCACCGTCGACTCGCAGTGTGGTTCGTCCCAGCAGGCCACCAACCTCGGCGCGGCGCTCGTCAAGAGCGGCGTTGTCGACGTCGCGCTCGCGTGTGGTGTCGAGTCGATGAGTCGCGTCCCGTTGGGTACGAGCGTCAAGCAAGGTCCGGGCCGGCCCATTCCCAAGTCGTACTTCCCGCGCTACGAGATGACTTCGCAGTTCGAAGGCGCCGAGCGCATCGCGGAGAAATGGTCGATCACCCGCGAGGATTGCGACGCGTTCGGCCTGCAGTCGCAACAGCGCGCCCAGCGCGCCTGGGCCGAGGGACGGTTCGAACGAGAGGTGGTGCCGATCGACGCGCCCGATCTCGGCGACGACGGCAAGCAGTCGGGCACCACCCATCACGTGGCTCGCGACGAGGGACTGCGCGACACCTCACTCGAAGCGCTCGCTGCGCTTCCGCCCGTCGGGCGCGAAGACGGCGTCCATACCGCGGGTACGTCCTCACAGATCACCGACGGCGCGGCCGCGGTGCTCATGATGACGGCAGCGAAGGCGAAGGAGCTGGGCTTGCGCCCGCGCGCCCGCGTGGTG
Organism: Acidimicrobiia bacterium; assembly: GCA_038236695.1. Lineage (GTDB taxonomy): Bacteria > Actinomycetota > Acidimicrobiia > IMCC26256 > JBBRZM01 > JBBRZM01. The sequence continues at coordinate 3,630 of JBBRZM010000040.1, read as the reverse complement.
GATCAATGCCTGGTCGGCGTCGATCCGGTGCTCATGCTGACCGGACCCATCGACGCGACCCAGCAGCTCCTGGCGCGCACCGGCCTCGGGCTCGACGATATCGATACCGTCGAGATCAACGAGGCGTTTGCGTCGGTAGTGCTCGCCTGGGCCCGTGAAGTGGGCGCGGACCTGTCGAAGGTCAATCCCAACGGCGGCGCGATCGCGATCGGCCACCCGGTGGGCGCGACCGGCGCGCGCCTCGCGACGACCGCATTGCACGAGCTCGAACGCACCGACGGACAGTTCGCACTGATCACCATGTGCTGCGGCGGCGGGCTCGGCACCGGCACGATCATCGAACGCCTCGACTGAGCCGCAGGAAGTCCCCGGCCGGCCCACGCTCCGTGCTTGGTAGATTCCGCCTGTGCCGACACTCGCCGAGCGCCTCGGCTACGCATCCGACGCCAAGCTGCTCATCGTCAACTGCGACGATCTCGGGCTGACGCGTTCCGCCAACGTCGCCGTCTACGAAGCGTTGCGCAACGGCCACGCCACGAGTGCCTCGCTCATGGTGCCGTGTCCGTGGGCGCGCGACGCAGCCGCGCAGTACCGCGGTGAAGACGTGGGTGTGCACCTCACGCTCAACGCCGAGTGGGAGACGTTCCGTTGGGGGCCGATCACGCACGGCCCCAGCCTGCTCGACGGCGACGGCGGCTTTCCCCGCACGATCGAAGATGCGTGGGACCACGCCGACATCGAGGAGGTTCGCCGGGAGTGTCGGGCCCAGCTCGAACGGGCGATCATCTGGGGCTTCGACGTCAGCCACCTCGACAGCCACATGGGCACGCTCCAGCTTCGGGCCGACTTCTTCGACGTGTACCTCGAGCTTGCCGTCGACTTCTCGTTGCCGCTGCGGATGGCCGGTGCGAGCGCAGAGCGCGTGGTCGGCTTCCCGTTCCGCCGGCTAGCGGCGGAGGAGGGTGTCGTGTTCCCCGATCATTTCGTGGTCTGTCCGGTTGGTGCCCGCCGCAGGATCGAGCGCGTGCTGTTCGACTTACGGCCCGGTGTGACCGAGATCTATCTCCACCCCGCGCTCGACACCGACGAGCTCCGCGCCGCGTGCCGCGACTGGGCGGGCCGCGTCGAAGATCACGCGTACCTCTGCGACGACCCGTCGCTTCCCGACCTCATCGGGCGCGCCGGCGCGGTGCAGATCGGCTACCGCGAGCTGCGCGACCTGCAGCGCGCGGGCGAATGAACCCAGCCGAGCTCCACACGCTCGTCGCCGCCGCGCTCCCCGACGAGGACCTGACCGTGGACGATGTCGAAACATGTTGTTACGGGCCCGGCAGTGAAGTTCTCGGCAACGACCGCGCCGCGGTGGCCGTCAACGTACGCCGGTGGGACGAATGGGCCGTCGCCTGGATCCTGCTCCTCGCGGTCGCGCCCGACTATCAGCTCCAGGGTCACGGGCGCCGGCTCGTCGACGACGCGTGCACCTGGGCGCGCGCCCAGGGCGCGCGCGAGTTGCACCTCGGCACGGCGGTACCGCGCTACGTGTGGCCCGGCGTCGACTTTGGCTTCACCGGCGCGTTGTGCCTGACCGAGGCGTGCGGTTTCGAACCGTATGGCGCCGCGTTCAACATGACGATCCCGACAAGCTTCCGTGCGCTGGCGCCCGCCGGCGTCACGATCGAACGAGAGACCGGGCGGGGCGCGATCGAGCTTGCGGAGCGCGAGTTTCCCGAGTGGGTCGAGGAGGTCACGCGCGGCGTCGACACGGGGGTGTGCTTCTCGGCGCGCGACGAGCAGCACGAGACGGTCGGGTTCGCGGCCCACTCCGTCAACCGCCATGGCCACATCGGCCCGATGGCGAGCGACCCCGAGCGCCGGAGCCGCCGCGTCGGCAACGCCCTCCTCAGCGCGCTGTGCGAAGACATCGCCGGCATGTACGGCACCGCGGACACTGAGATCTCGTGGGTGGGTCCGGCGCGTTTCTACGCCAAGGCCGGCGCGCGCGTGAGTCGGGTGTTCCAGAACGGAAAGCTGGTGCTCTAGTACTCGGTGATCGTGCGGATCTTCTCCTGCAGCGCCGTGTACTCCGGGCTGTTGGTGAGCGGCATCAGCTGCATGAGCTTGGCCATGTTGCCGGTCACCTTCATGCGTCCCTGCATGAACGCGGCGTTGGGATCAAGATCGCCCTGCTGGATCTTCACCGAGTCGTCGTAGTTGAGCGTCATGGTGAAATCGGAGTCCGCGATCTCGCCCAGCTGCGACTCGAGCAACTTGCCGTTCTCCAACAGCCAGTAATACCTGATCTCGCCCTCGGGACCGCCTGTGATCACGTACTGCATGCGGGCCGATGCACCGGGCCGTTCAGGCTGGGCGGCGGCGAGTGCTCGTGCTTCGTCGATCCATTCCTGCGACAGGTACTTCGGCATGCGGGCTCCTCGGTGTAGGGATGGTCGCTGGATTCTACGAGCGCGGGCGCCGACTGTCAGCGGCGGAGCGGAACCGTCGAACGCAGCCCCGCAAACAAGTCGTCTTCCGGGTCGCCGGCGGGCGCGCCGTTGTCGACGTGGCTGCGCACGAGTTGGTATTCCTCCCACGGGAACACTTCGCGGATCACGTCGTCGGGGAGGCGCATCCAGAAACCTTCGGGATCGACCTGGGTGCGATGCGCGAGCAGCGCGGCACGCCGCTTGTGCAGGAACTCGCCCACGTCGACGAACGTCGTGAAGCGGTCGTCGTAGTCGGGGAAGCCCCGCTCGAACCACTGCGCGAACGGGCTCTCTTCCCCCGCGCGCTCGTAGGCTTCGTGCAGCGCGAGCACGCGGCGGCGCGACCAGCCCGTGTAGTAGAGCTTCGCCGGCTGCCACGGCGCGCCGGCGTCGGGAAACCGATCGGGGTCGCCCGCCGCGTCAAACGCCGGTGGCGTGATCTCGTGCACCCGGATGTGGTCGGGGTGCGGGTAGAACTCACGGTCGTCGCCGTACGTCACGATCACCTGCGGACGCTCCTCGCGGATCACGCGCACCAGCCGCTCGACCGCCTCGTCGAGCGGCGCGTTGGCGAAATTGTCGGGGCGCGCGTTGACCTCGGTGTCGGCCATGCCCGAATCGTGGTAGCCGAGCAGGTGCAGCGCGTCGTACCCGAGCACGTCGACGCTCGCTTGCAGCTCCTCCATGCGAACTACAAGCAGGTTTTCGCGCACCTCGGGTGTGTCGGCCGCGGGATTCAGGATGTCGCCGGCCTCGCCCCCGGTGCAGCACACCAGCACGTTGCGGATGCCTTCGGCCGCGTACTTGGCCGTCGCGCCGCTCCCCTTCGACGCCTCGTCGTCGGGATGCGCGTGCACCTGCATCACACACAGCCGGTTGCCGGCCGGGTCGACGGGCGGATCGGGCGAAGCGGGTGAACTGGAGTGCGCTGCAGCCATGGCTCACGAAACTACCCGAGCCTTCATCAACCCGGAACGGCTGGGTCTAGCCGGCGAGGCCACCCATTGGTGGGCCGGGTGCGGGGAGACCGAGCATCTTCGCGAGGAGGTGGGTGACGAGGTTGTTGGTCTCCATGTCGGACTCGGCCGGCAGGAAGTCGTACTCGACGCACATCTGGGCGACGCGCATCATGATCACCGCGAACCGG
>JBBRZM010000039.1:0-13537 GCA_038236695.1 Acidimicrobiia bacterium | reverse complement strand
CGTCAGGCGAAGCGGATGATGGAGATCCCACCGGCGATGAGGCAATAGATCGCGAACGGCATGAGGTTGCGGCTCTGGAAGAACCGCACCAGGAACCGCACCGAGAAGTACGCCGCGACGCCGGCGACCAGACTGCCGACGACCGCTTGGCCGCGGACGTGGTTGCCGTTGGAGCCGAGCAGGTCGGGCAGCTTGTACACGCCGGCGGCGAGGATGATCGGGGTCGCGAGCAGGAACGAGAAGCGCGCCGCGTCCTCGTGGTCGAGGCCGCGCAGGAGCCCGGCGACCATCGTGATTCCGGAGCGGCTGATACCGGCGAGCAGTGAGCCGATCTGGGCGATGCCGATGAACACCGACTCGCGAAACGCGAGCGTGTCGAGCCGCCGGCCCGGTTCGGGGCTGCTCGTGGTCTGGGGTTGCTGCGCGGCCAGCGCGCGCACCTCGGGCCGCCGCCGCACCGCCTCACCCCCCGCCAAGATCAGGCCGTTCACGGTGAGGAACACCGCGCCGGCGATCGGCTTGGCGAACTCAGTTCGCAGAAAGTGCTCGAAGACGAGCCCGACGATGCCGGTCGGGATCGTCGCGACGATCAGCAGCCAGGCCAGTCGCTCGCCAGAGCTCTCGATCTTGCGCGTCCGCAGCGTGCGGACGAAGCCCTTGATGACGCGCACCCAGTCGTCGCGGAAGTACACGATCAGCGCGATCGCCGTCGCCACGTGCAGCGCGACGAGGAACGCGAGATAGAAGGACTCGTCGGCCGACTGGGCACTGACGAGGTGGTCCCAGCCGAGCCAGGCCGGCACCAGCACGGAGTGGCCGAGACTGGAGATCGGGAACAGCTCGGTGACGCCTTGGAGCAATCCGATCACGATCGCTTGGAAATAGCTCACGTCGGAGTCCTTGATGGGGGGACGAAACCTGCCGAGTTCGCGCAAGGACCGTAACCGCTGCCGGCGCACGTGGCGCACCGGCCGCTAGCCCCCGCAAACGCGCGTTTACTCGAGGTATTACCGGCAAATATACGGGGAAATCCTCGAGTAAACGAGGCGTTCAGCGTCGCCGGCGGGTCCCGACGTCGTCGCTCATGCGACCGACGAGCGCAATGAGGCGCGCGTGCATCTCGTCGGCTGGTCGGCGGCAGCGATCGCCGTGGCCGGCGAGGACCCATTCGAAGCGACAGGTGTGCGCGAGCCGTTCAAGCGAACGGGCCTGCTCCGACCACGAGTACCAGGTTGCGTGGCGATGCGCGGCAAGGTCGTTCGAATCGCGGCTCCAGTACAACGAGTCGCCCGAGAACAAGAACTTGTCCTCGAGCACGAACGCGGTACTGCCGCGCGTGTGGCCGGGAATGGCGAGCGCGTGCAGCGCGGGCTGGATCTCCACCAGTTCGAACCCGTCGATGAGGTCGGTCGCGAACGGGGCGGCGTCGGCCTCGATCGCGTGGATCCACACCCGCGCGTCGAAGCGTTCGGCCCAGCGGTGCGCGTCGGCGACATCGTCCTGATGCGTCAACAACACGTGACGGATCCCCCCGAACGATGCGATCGAATCGGCCAGCCGCCGGTTCCAGCGTGGCGAGTCGACGAGGAAGTTGCCTTCGGGACGCACGGCAAAGAACGCGTTGGCTCCGAACGAGGCTTCGTGGTTGTAGCCGCAGTAGAAGACCCCGTCGTCGAGCTCCTGCGGGAACAGACCCGGGGGTGGCCGGCGGTGCAGCGTGCGGGTACCGATCGACTGCGTCGGACACGCGAGTGACGCTCGCCACGCAGCTTGTTCGTCGTCGGGACCGGGTTGGGCGGCCACGATCGAGAGGCCGGCGTCATCGGCGAACACGTCACCCGCGATCTGGCGGCACGCGTCACAGTCGATGCAGCGCGTATCGACATACCACTCGCCGGGGACGTTCGCCGGGTTGACGAGATCCAGTCGAGCCATCAAGCGCTCCAGGGGCGGGCGAGCCGATGTCGAATGCTTCGCGCCCATCAAACCACCGTTGCGGCGCCGGCATTCCAACGGCGTGAGCTTCGGCGCGTTTAGCAACGTCCTGCACTCGGAAAAACGCCCCACAGTGCTACAAGGAGGGTGAGAAGAGTGCTTCGCATTGCATGTCAGGAGGGCGAATCGTGGACATCGGCATTGGACTCCCCGCGACCATTCCCAACGTGGAGGGCCGGGTCGTCCTCGACTGGGCAAGGGCAGCCGACCGCCGGGGATTCTCGACGCTCGGCGTGATCGACCGGGCCGCGTACGGCAACTACGAGCCGCTCACGACGCTGGCGGCCGCGGCCGCGGTGACCGAGCGGATCCGTCTGACGACGTCGATCCTGTTGGCTCCGCTCCGCACCAATCACGTCGAATTCGCAAAGCGGGCGGCGACCATCGATCGCCTCTCGAATGGGCGCCTGGTGTTGGGGCTTGCTCCCGGCGGACGGGAAGACGACTACACGGTGAGCGATGTCGACTTCCACAGTCGCGGCACCGCGCTCGACTCGCTCGTGGAGCGAGCGACCGCGGTGTGGCGGGGCGACGTTCCTCCGGTCGGTCCGATGCCGGTGACGCCCGGCGGACCGCCGCTCATCTTCGGCGGCCAGTCCGACGCCACCTTCCAGCGCGTCGCGCGTCACGGCGCCGGATGGATCGCTTCGGGCGGGAGTCGCGAGATGTTCGAACCACTTGCCGCTTCGGTGCGTGACGCGTGGTCCGCGGCGGGCCGCGAGGGAACCCCACGTCTGCTCGCCCTCGGGTACTTCGCGTTGGGGGCCAATGCCCGAGCAGCGGCCGACTGGTATCTCCACGACTACTACGCCTTCCTCGGTCCTCTCGCGGATCGGGTCGCGGCCGGCGCACTCGTGACCACCGAACAACTCGCCGAGACCATCGCCGTGCTCGGCGACGCCGGGTGCGACGAGCTCATCCTGTTCCCGTGCGACCCCGATGTCGCGCAGGTCGACCGGCTTGCAGAAGCAGTCGGCATCTTGACGTGAGCGACGGACGCCGCCAAGCGGGCCCGTGGTCTTGCTCGACCCGTCGAGCGCTCATACATTGCAATCGACAAGGGGGCGAGCAATGTTGCTGAGCGGTGTCAACCACGTGGCGATCCTCACCAACGATACGGAGCGGCTGCACGCGTTTTACCGAGACGTGTTCGACGCGACCGTGTTCTACGACCAGACGGAAGGGGAGGGTGTGCGCCTCTCCTTCGTCGACATCGGTCCGACCGCAAAATTGAACATCTTCGAGGTCGTCGGAAATACCGAAGCCGATCGCCAGACACCGATGTTCGGCCGCGGCCGTATCGATCACATCGGCCTCGAAGCCGCTTCGCAAGAGGCGTTCGACACGATTCGCGAGCGGCTCATCGCGTGCGGCGCGACTGATGGTTTCGTCACCGACTTCGGCGCGGCCATCAGCGTGTTCTTTCGCGATCCCGACGGCCTGGAGGGCGAGGTCTGCCTGCACAACCCGGCCGCCCGACCGGAAGACGTGAAGCCCCCGGGCACGCCGGCCGCCGGCTACGAACGGGTCGCCTGAATCTGTCGGTGATCAGGTGTGGTGGCGCACGGCCAGCGCCGTCAAGTACGCGCGCGTGCGCTTCGCTTCGTCGCCGCTCGCGTACTCGGCCGCGATGAAGTCGGTCGCGCCCGCCGCCGCCAACTGCTCGATCTGTTGGTCGACCGCAGCCTCGTCGCCGACGATGGCCACGTCGGCCGGGCCTGCGGCGCCTTCCTTGTCGAGCATGGCGCGGTACGACGGCAGCTGGCCGTAAATCGCGAAGACGGCGTCGGCGCGGGCGCGTGCGCCGTCGACGTCATCACTCACGCAGACGGGTAGCACACACACGACGCGCGGCGCCGGTCGGCCGGCTTCTTCGGCGGCGGCAGTGATCGCGGGCACGACGTGGTGCTTGATCGTCGCGGGACCCGTCATCCACAGGACCGTGCCGGCAGCGCGCGCCCCGGCGAGGCGGAGCATTTGCGGTGCCATCGCCGCGAGGAGCACAGGGACCTTGTGGACGCGCGGTGCCGAGAGCCCGATGTTGGCTCGCATCGTCTCGCCTTGGAACGAAACGGTGCCTTCATCGAGTAGCGGGAGCAGCACCGACAAGTACTCGCGCATGTGGCGCGCCGGCTTGTCGAACGAGAACCCGAACATGTCCTCGATCACGATCTGGTGCGAGAGGCCGATCCCGAGCACGAGCCGCCCACCGACGGCCGCCTGCACGGTGAGCGCCTGTTGGGCCAGCGTCGCGGGGTGGCGCGGATACGTGGGGACCACCGCCGTACCCACCTCGATGCCCGACATCTGATTGCCGACGACTGCAAGCGCGGTCAGCGCATCGAGTCCGAAGATGTTGGACATCCAAGCCGACGCGAAACCACCCGCGGCGGCCTGTTCGAGCTGGGTGCGAAGCTCACCGAAGACGTCGGCGCCGGGTGCGGGCTCCACGAGTGAGATCCCGATTCGCATCGTCGCGGTCTCCCTTGCGATCGTGCAGCTCGAGGGGTTCGGGCCGCTTCACCGGACATTAGAGGGATTCTTACCTTTCTCGAGAGGTGCTCAAGGGGCGCTCTTACCCCGCGGTGTGAGAGTGCGTCTCGTGCCTCCGGCATGACAGCCCGTCTCACGAGAGGAACCAGATGGCATATGCCGCGCCGGGTGTGGCACGCGATCCATCTCACGAGCTAATGCGCTGTGCGCGGTCACGACCATCCACGCGATCACCGCGGGCACCGACCTCGCGGAGCCGCTCGTCGGCGAAGCAGTCGCGTTTGCCGTCACGACCGCCATTGCGTTGAGCCTGGTGCGGGTGGCACGGGCTCACTCGCAGGTCGCGCCGACGGCACCGGCGGCGCCGCGGCCCCCGTTGGGCATCGTGGCCGATTACCCCCCGGCCGATGATGGCGTTCCGCCCTACGCGGTCTCAACCGGCCCCGCAGCGCGGCCGGTTGAGCTCGCGGGCCGTCAGTTCGCCAGTTTGCGGTCTTCGACGACGTCGAGGTTGTAGAACGTCGGCTGGCCGTCGGCCAGCGCCATCATCTTCTGCGAGAACTCCTGGGTCGTGGGCGAGTTCGAGTTCTTCATCGCCTCGTCGTACGAGTCGAAGAACACCATGTTGAAGTACCGCTCCGGGTTGTCCCGGTCCTGACACAGGACCCGATGACGCGCCGTCGTGTCGGTGGCGGCCGCTTCCCACTCGTCGCCCAGCTTGCGCATCTCATCGAACTTCGACGTGCGGTACTCGATGATCTGAACGAACGCCATTCGAGCCTCCTTCACTGTCCTTGGGTGATTCCCCGGAGGCTACGGCGGACGGCGCCGGTTCGCCACAGCCCCAGCGTTTGGTACTGAGCGTGGCCTCTGGGAACCACAATCGAACAAACGGTCGGTGGGCGCGGCGCGTTGTGATTCGCAGCCCGGCGCGCGCCACACTGCTGTCACCGTGACGAACTCCGAGCGCCGCTTCTCCTACAAGCCGGCCCTCGACGGCCTCCGAGCGTTCGCCGTCGTCGCCGTGATTGCGTACCACCTCGGCTACGGGTGGGCCCGGGGCGGGTTCCTCGGCGTCGACACGTTCTTCGTGCTGTCGGGGTACCTCATCACGAGCCTGCTGGTGACCGAATGGTCGGCGACCGGCGCGATCAGCCGCACCAAGTTCTGGGCTCGTCGCGCTCGCCGCCTCCTGCCTGCGCTGATGATCGTGCTGCTGGCGGTCGCGATCTACGGCGCCATCGCGGTGCCGGCCGATCAGCTCGGCAAGCTGCGCGGCGACGGGCTGGCGACGCTGTTCTACGGGGAGAACTGGCGACTCATCTTCTCGCGCCAGTCGTACTTCGACCTGTTCAGCGCGCCGTCGTCGTTGCGCCACGCATGGTCACTCGCGATCGAGGAGCAGTTCTACATCCTCTGGCCGCTGATCGTGATCGCATGCCTGAAGCTGGCGCGCGGGGCGCGCCGGTATCTCGTTGCGTTCTGTGTCATTGGCACCGTCGCGTCGGCGGTGCTCATGGCGGTTCTGTATCGCGCCACTGATCCCTCGCGTGCGTACTACGGCACCGACACGCGGGCGCAGCTCCTACTTGTCGGCGCGCTGCTCGCGCTGCTGCTCGAGCGATGGCAGCCGCGCCGCAAGGCCGCGACCGGCACCGTGCACGTTACCGGGCTCGTGCTCGGGATCGCCTGTGTGGCGGCGTGGGCACGCGTCGGCGACAAGGCCTCATATATGTATCGCGGCGGCTACTTCCTGTTTGCAGTTGCGGTCACGCTCGTCATCGCGTCGGTGGTGCTGCCGGGGCGGTCGCCGGTGCGTGCGCTCCTGTCGCTCGGACCGCTGTGCTGGATCGGCCAGATCTCGTACGGCCTCTATCTGTGGCACTGGCCGGTGCAGGTAGTGATGACGCCTCGGCGCACGGGATTGCACGGCCTGGTGCTCAACGGGGCACGCGTGGGCACCACGCTGGCGATCGCCGTCGTGTCGTATTACGTGGTCGAGCTGCCGATCCGGCGCGGCGTGATGCTGCGCGGCCGGCTCGCCCGCGTCGCCGCGCCCGCCGCGGCGGTGGCGACCGTGATCGTGATTCTCGTCGCGACGGCCGGTGCCGTCGGGCCGTCGGCCGTGTACGCCGCGCCCAAGTCCGCAGCAGTTCCAAAGCTCCCGCCCGCGCCGGCATCAACTGCCCCGCCGGTGACCATTGCGCAGCCGGCGTCGCCGGGCGCGCCTCCGCCGCCTCCGCCGCCCCCGCGCACGATCGCGCTCGTCGGCGACTCCGTCGTCGACAGCCTTGCCCCGGGCATGCAGAAGGTCGCGGGCGCGAGGGGGGCGCGGATCGTACGCGGCGCCATTCCCGGCTGTCCCGTCGCGAATGGCGTGTCTGTCAACCCCGACGGCGCACTGTTTGATTGGTCGTTGAACTGCGTGAAAGTGGTGCCCGACTTCGAGCAGAAGCTCATCTCGCAACAGCGGCCCGATCTCGTGATGTGGCTCAGCACGTGGGAGACCGCCGACCGGCTCGTGAACGGAAAACATCTCCGGTTCGGCACGCCCGAACACGATGCCGCGTTGCTGCAAGCGATGGAGGACGCTCGCGAGCGCCTCAGCGCGCAGGGGGCGCGGATCGTGATCCTCACGCTGCCGCCGCTCGCGGCCACCGACTTCACGCCCGATCCCAAGCCCAGCGCGGACGACGCCGCGCACCTCAATGGTCTCATCCGGCGTTTCGCTCGCCTCCATCCCCAGGGCCTGAGTGTCATCGAGTTCGGCGAGATCGTCTGTCCGGGCGGATACCCGTGCCCGGAGGTGATCGACGGGCTGCGGCTTCGCCCCGATGGCGGCCATTTCACCAAGGAGACCTCCGTGTGGGCCGCGGACCGGCTCGTACCGAAGCTGTTCGCGGCCCCGGCGAACGAGCCGGCGACGGACGCGCCACGAGGCGCGGTGCGTTGACGATGCCGCCAACGGCGGTTGACGACGGGGTGATCCGCTCGTGAATCCCGCCGCCCGGTTTCATCGCCCTCGGGTGTACCTGGCGGCGCTCGGCGTGGCGGCGCTCGGCGTGTGCGTCGTGCTGGTCGCACTGTTCAGCACGAGCGGCGATACCTCCTCCCCGGGTCACGCTACGGGTTCGCGTGCCCGTCGCAAGACCGGAGCAACAGTGCTGACCACTGCACCCGCGCGGCCGACCCCCGCCATGACGGTTCCGCCGAAGTTGCGGGTCGTGTTCGTCGGCGACTCGGTGGCCACGAGCCTCGCTCCCGGCATGGCGCAGGTCTTGGGTGCGGAGGGCTCGACGTTCGTGGACGCCGGCGTCACTGGCTGCCCGGTCGCCAACGGTGTGACGCTCGACGCCGATACCGGCCTGCCGTTCCGACACTCGCAGAACTGCGCGAACCTCGTGCCGTTGTACCAGGCGCATGTCATCGCCGAGCAACGACCCGATCTCGTCCTGTGGCTCAGCACGTGGGAGACCGCCGACCGGCTCGTCAACGGGCAGCACCTTCGGTTCGGCACGCCTGAACACGACGCCGCGTTACTCCAGGCGATGGAGGAAGCGCGGGTGCGGCTGACTGCGCGCGGCGAGCGGCTCGTCATGCTCACGTCGGTGCCGCTCGCCGACAGTGAGTTCGGTCCCGCGCCCAAGCCGGACAACGACCTGCATCTCACCGAGCTCATCCGACGGTTCGCGGCCGAGCACACCGACAACGTGCGGGTGGTCGACCTCAGCGCGATCGTGTGCCCGGGTGGGTACCCGTGCCCGACGGTGATCGACGGCGTGCTGCTCCGACCGGGAGGTGGGCACTACACGCCGGAGAGCTCGCTGTGGGTCGCGCAACGGCTCGTGCCGCAAGCGCTCGCCGCCTTCCCGCACGAGCGGAACAACGCGCGCTGAGCCAAGATCCTGTTTAGCCCTCGTTGTCGACTTGGCGTGCCAGCCGCTTCGGCGCGATGAGGGCTTCGGGGAGTGCAATGCACAGCGCACGAAAGCGGCCGATGCGCGATGGCATGGCCAATCCTCCGGCCGGGCGTCGCCGTCAGGGCTCGGTGTCTTCGGCGGGATGCTCGACGAGTGCAACAACGCGCGTCGACATGAAGTTCGCCGTACGCACGACCGTGCCGGTCCGGGTCACTTCGACCACCTCGACCAGGCCCCGAGCCACGCTTGACTCGACTCGGCGGCCCGCCTTCGTGGCGATGACGTCGAAGCTGCGGACGCCGTTGCCGATATCGACGAGGATCTCGATGCGATCGCCTTTCATTCGGGTGATCGTCGGCGCATCGAGCGGCGCTGTCAATTGCTCGTGTCGGATGAACTGAGCGACGCTGGCCCCACGAGTCCACGTTGGCGGCGCGGCCAACGGGATCGTGACCGTGACCGTCGCCGCCGGCAGCTACAAGTTCCGCACCTGAGGCGGCGGCCCGATCCCGCTCGACGACCTGCGCATGTTCCGCTAACCCGTCCGGCTTCTGGGCAGACCTTTCGACCGTGACGGTCGATAACTCTGCCAAGAACGGTGAGAAGTCGAAACCGGCCGGCTGCGCGAAGTTTGCTGAGCCGCGCGGATTACCGCGCGGAGCGTGTGAAGCGCTGATTCAGGGAGAGTTCAACCGATCCCGTCCGGCTGCTGCGGGCATTTGACCTCAAGCGCGGCACTTCGCGCGCCGAAGGCAGAGGGGTCGCATCCGCGCGCCCGCCAAGGGCGCGGCGTCACTGTGGTGCGCCGACGAAGGGTCGAGTTGACCAACCAGTTGACTGCCGCCGACGAGGCGGAGATCGCGGCAGTGCTGCTGACGCTGGCAACGGGCTTCCGCCAACGCGACGCGGAGTCGTTGCGCCACGTCTACTCCGCCGACGCCGCCTGGACCAACGCGCGAGGGACCACGAGGCACGGACGCGACGAGATCATCGAGTACCACCGGACACTGTTCGCGGACGAGCACTTCGCTATCGACGAGTTCGTCGCACTCCCGCAACTGTCGCTGCGGTTCGTGACCGACACGGTGGCGGTCGCGCGCAGCTACTCGGAGCGTCGCGCGCAGCCGACGGTCCACGGCTACGAGGTGCCGATCCGTCGCAACCACTCCCTCAAGGTGCTGGCGAAGCAACCCGACGGCACGTGGCTCATCATCTCCGACATCTACATGGACGCCGACGACGAGAGCGCGGCGAGCGCGTAGCTCCTGGTGGCAGCGGGCACGGCCGCCGCCCCGTTCCGGGATTGAGTCAGGCACCGGGCTGGGCAGAGTCAATGGGAAGCAGCAGGCGACTTCGCGGAGGGAAACACATGACCAACACGCAGCTCTCATCGGTGATCGACAAGCTCGGAGGAGTGAAGGACGCCATGACGGTGAGCCGGGTGTTCGGCGACCCGTATCAGGTCGACGGCATCACCATCGTTCCGGTTGCCGTGGTGCGCGGCGGTGGAGGTGGCGGCGGCGGCGACGGCAGTGCGTCGGGCGAGCAAGGCGCGGGCGGAGGGCTCGGCTTCGGCGTGGACATCCGACCGGTGGGCGTCTACGCCGTCAAGGACGGCAAGGTGAGCTGGCAGCCCGCCGTCGACGTTATGCGCATCATTCTCGGCGGCCAGCTCCTCGCGCTCGCCGCGATCCTTACCATGCGGCGGCTGATCAGCAAGCGCCGGCGCCGTCGATGAACTCGCGCGTGTGAACTGACAGCGAGTCCGGCGGCGAGACGTTTGCTGATTACGCTGGCCGCTCGCGTTGAGCATCGTCACCTACGGCAGGAGCGCGCGTTCATGTTTGCATCCTCAACGCTCGCGGTCGCCGCAGGGTGATGCACCGGCGACGCGGGTTGCCCGACGGCTGGGAACGCATCGTCGCCGATCACGTTGCAATTTGGCGTGAGCTCGACACCGACGAACGCGAGCAGCTCGGACGGGACAGTGACTGGCTGCTGCGCCACAAGCATTGGGAAGCGGCGCGCGACTTCGCCCTCAGCGACGAGATCAGGGTCACGACCGCAGCCCATGCCGCGGTGCTCGTCCTCGGGCTGGACGCCGATTTCTACCGCGAGGTCAGCACGATCATCGTGTGGCCGACCACGTTCCGGTCGGTCGGCGAGAGAGCGGGCCCGACCCCCGGCACTGTCACCGACGGCGCGCTGCCGTTGCTCGGCGAAGCCCACAGCCGGCGGGGACCCGTGCTGATCGCGTGGGACGACGTCGTGCAGGGGGCGAGCCACCCGGAGCGCGGGCACAACGTCGTGTACCACGAGTTCGCGCACAAGCTGGACATGCTCAACGATCTCGTCGATGGCACGCCACCGCTCGAGGACCGCGCCGACGTCGACCGGTGGGTCGATGTGTGCACCGACGCGTACCAAGCGCTGCGCGACGGCGCGGAGCGACCGCCACTGCAGCCGTACGGTGGCACGAACCCGGCGGAGTTCTTCGCGGTCGCGACCGAGGCGTTCTTCGACGTGCCAATCGAGCTCGACGAGCACGAACCCGACCTGTACACGGTCCTGCGCGCGTTCTACAACCAGGATCCAGCCGAGCGTGCCCGACGAACCTGGTTGTAGCTGACCTTTGCCAGCGCGGCACGCCCGCGGCGTCGACGGCCTTGCGCAGCGTCGGCACGTCATCGGTGATGATGCCCGACACACCCAGGCGAACGAGCTCGGCGGCCCAGCTGAGAACCTCGTGGGCGTGCCCTCACAATGTCAACGCCCAATCCGAGCACTCTCGTCGCGTGCTGCGAGCCGCGTTCTTTCGTACGATCAGCACGCGTGACCGCCGACAACAGTGCCCTGCGCGAGCTCGTCTACCTCTACGTGGGGGTCGACGACGTCGATGCCTCGATCGCGTTCTACCGGGAAGCGCTCGGCGCCGAGTTCGTGTGGCGCTTCGATGCGTTCGGTACCGAAGTCGCGGCCGTGCGCGTGACCGACGAGGGGCCGCTGGTGTTGCTCGCGGCGCATCGGCCCGCGCCGAGCGTGCTGCCGATCTGGACGGTGGCCGACCTCGACGCCGCAATCGAGCAGCTGGCCTCGTCGAGCTTCGAAGTTGTGGGGGAGACCGCGGGCACTCCCGACGGGCCCGTCCACGTGCTGCGCGATCCGAGCGGCAACGAGATCGGGCTGTTGCGGCCCGACCGGCCCGGTGCGCTCGAAGCCGCGTACGCCGATCCCGACAACGCCCGCGCCGTCCGCTGACGCGCCGTCGGGCCGGCGCGGATACGGTCGGGTGCTGCGTTGGAGGGTCAGATGCCGTACAGCACCGGGCGGGTCGTGCACGACGCCGACTCGCACATCATGGAGCCGCCGACCTGGCTGCGCGAGCACGCCGATCCGGAATTTCGCGACCGCATCACGCCGTCGAGTCTGTCCAGCGGCAACGAGCTACGGCAGACCGGCGACCCGACCGAGCAGCTGCGCGATCTGGACGCGACGTTCGCGCGGCTCCGGAAGCGGCATGCATCGCCGACATACCGCGCCGATGAGGAAGCCGAGATCATGACCCGGAAAAACTTCGCGGCCACCGGATCCTTCGTCGCCGAGGACCGTCCGCGCGCGCTCGATCTGCTCGGGTTCTCGAGCCAGCTCGTGTTCAACACGTTCCACAATCGGCGGCTGCGCGACTGGGAGCATGCCGGCGACATCGACCTCGCCTACGCAGTCGCGCGGGCCCACAACCGCGGCATGATCGAGTTCTGCTCCGTCGATCCGCGCTTGTTGCCCACGTGTTACGTGCCGCTCGTCGACTTCGACCGCGCCGCGGCGATGACCGACGAAGCGATCGAGATGGGTGCCGCGGCGCTGCTCGTGGCATCGGGCTGTCCGCCGTCGCACTCACCCAGCCACGTCGCGCTCGACCCCGTGTGGGCGCGCGCCCAGGAGGCGCGCCTCCCCGTCCTGTTCCACGTCGGCGGTACCGGCGACCTCCTCGACGCCGAGTACTTCGTCAACGGTCGCCCGGTGCCACCCGACTTCCACGGCGGCGAAGAAAATTTCCGGTCGGTTGATTTCATGGCGATTCCCGTCCAGCCGGCGCAGACGCTGGCGACGATGATCTTCGACGGTGTGCTCGACCGTTTCCCCGCGCTGCGTTTCGGGGTGATCGAGCAGGGCGCGGTCTGGGTGCCGTCGTGGATGCGCCAGATGGAGTCGGCGTTCGAAGCGTTCGCGCGCCACGAAGACCGGCTGCGCGCGCTGTCGCTCCGGCCGAGCGAGTACGTGCTGCGTCAGGTCCGCGCCACGCCGTATCCCACCGAGGACGTCGGGTGGATCATCGAGCAGGCCGGTCCCGACGTGTGCCTGTTCTCCTCCGACTATCCGCACGTGGAGGGCGGTCGCCGCCCGATCGAACGCTTCGAGGCGTCGTTGGGCGACGCGAGCGAAGACGTCCGCCGCCGCTTCTACTGCGACAACTTCCTCGACCTCATGGGTTCCGCGATTGCGGTCGTCTGACGCGTTTGGGCGCGCCGCGCTAACCCAGGGCGGGGCAGTGATTGCTTGCGGCCCGGGCCAAGCTGTCAAGTGGTGTGAACGCGAGCGTCGCTCGGTCCACCCGCCACCTGAAGTCCTGTTCACCTGACGCCGTCTGGTCGACCACCAGGAGCACGAAGTTGTCGGGACCGTTGCCCGTCTCGATGGAGAGCGTTTGTGACGTGGCCTGTTCGATGGGGGCGGGGAACGGATAGCAGTTAGCCGCGGCGGCCCGCAGCTTGGACTTCGCCTGGTCCTCGGGTGTGGGCCCCGCCTGGGTCGGCGGTGGTGTCGGCGGCGTCGTGCGCGGTGTCGTGGACGGCGATGTCGTCGACGGCGGGGTGCCGGTCGGCGTGTCCTGGGTGCCGTCGGTGCCGCGCGGCCGGGTGAACGTCTGGCCGGTCTTCGGGTCGTAGAGCGTGAACGTGTCGATGATCACGGTGTTCTGAATGACCACCGTCAGGCTGTGGGGGCTGAAGCTCGACCACTTGGGGCCGTAGTACACCGGCGGGTATGCGATCGGCCCGGTCAGCGGGTTGCCGCAGTAACACTTGGTCACCGGCTCGCCCTTTTCGTCGACGAGCACCGCCGTTCCCGCT
>JBBRZM010000038.1:0-14554 GCA_038236695.1 Acidimicrobiia bacterium | reverse complement strand
CCCACCGTCGCGTTGGTCGACTCGTCGACGAGGATGAAGCTCCCGGTCGTGCGGTTGCGGCGATAGTCGTCGAAGAAGAGCGGCACCGTTGTGCGCAGCGTGACCCGGCCGATCTCGTTGAGCGTCAGCTCGCTCGCCGTCGTGTCGCGATGCAACGTGTTCACGTCGAGCCGGTAGCGCAGCTCCTGCACCAACGCCCGCGCGTTGCGGGTGGTGTGCTTGATCGC
The DNA here is from genome assembly GCA_038236695.1 of Acidimicrobiia bacterium. Lineage (GTDB taxonomy): Bacteria > Actinomycetota > Acidimicrobiia > IMCC26256 > JBBRZM01 > JBBRZM01. Next base: position 14,327 of record JBBRZM010000038.1, on the reverse strand, counting down.
AAGCTTCGCCCCGGCGCGCAGCGCGGACCGCTCCGTCATCCAACACAGCATCGCGTCGAGGTCCTGGCCCTCGTGCGGACGGTTGTGCGGCCGGCAGATCATGTCGCCACGGGACACGTCGACGTCGTCAGTGAGCCTGATGATCACGGCCATCGGCGGGAACGCCTCGTCGAGCGGGCCGGTGAGGGTGTCGATCGACGCGATCGTCGACGTAAAGCCGGACGGCAGCACCACCACCTCGTCGCCGGGCTTGAACACCCCCCCGGCGACCGTGCCCGTGTACCCGCGGTAGTCGTGGAACTCATCGTCCATCGGTCGGGTGACGTACTGCACCGGGAACCGGCAGTCGATCAGGTTGCGGTCGGACGCGATGTGCACCTCTTCGAGGTGGTGCAACAGCGACGCGCCCTCGTACCACGGCATGTTCATCGACCGTTCGACCACGTTGTCGCCGTTGAGCGCCGAGATCGGGATGAATGAGAGGTCGGCGACCTCGAGGCGAGTCGCGAACTCGCGGAACTCGTCCTTGATCGCCTGAAAGACGTTGGCGTCGTAGTCGACGAGATCCATCTTGTTGACGCACACCACCAAGTGTGGGATCCGCAACAGCGTCGAAAGGAACGCGTGGCGGCGGGTCTGCTCGACGATGCCTTTACGCGCGTCGACGAGGATGAGCGCAAGATCGGCGGTGGACGCGCCGGTGACCATGTTGCGCGTGTACTGAATGTGGCCGGGCGTGTCGGCGATGATGAACTTGCGCCGCGACGTCGCGAAGTAGCGGTACGCGACGTCGATCGTGATCCCCTGTTCGCGCTCGGCCCGCAGGCCGTCGGTGAGCAGCGCGAGGTTCACGTAGTCGTGACCCCGGGCGATGCTGGTGCGCTCCACCGCCTCGAGCTGGTCTTCGAAGATCTGCTTCGAGTCGTAGAGGAGCCGGCCGATGAGGGTGCTCTTGCCGTCGTCGACCGAGCCGGCAGTCGCGAACCGCAACAGCTCCACTAGCGCACTGACCGCATCATCACGACGGGGCGCATCAGAAGTAACCCTCGCGCTTGCGGTCTTCCATCGCCGCTTCCGAGAACTTGTCGTCGGCCCGGGTCGCGCCTCGTTCCGTGATCCGTGACACCGACACTTCGGCGATGATGTCGTCGAGCGTGGCTGCCGACGACACCACGGCGGCCGTGCAAGTCATGTCGCCGACCGTGCGGTACCGCACGATGGCGTCGAACACCTCGTCGCCGGGATCGGGCGCGAGGAACTCACCCGTCGCCATCAACATGTCGTCACGTCGGAACACCTCACGCTTGTGCGCGAAGTAGATCGACGGCACCTCGACACCCTCGTCTGCGATGTACTGCCAGATGTCGAGCTCGGTCCAGTTCGACAACGGGAACACGCGCAGGTGCTCGCCCTTCTGGTGTCGCCCGTTGAACAGATCCCACAGCTCGGGACGCTGGTTCTTCGGATCCCACTGGCCGAACTCGTCGCGTAGCGAATAGACGCGCTCCTTGGCCCGCGCCTTTTCCTCGTCGCGACGCGCGCCGCCGAACACCGCGTCGAACTCGTGCTGCTCGATCGCATCGAGCAAGGTGGTGGTCTGCAGCCGGTTGCGCGACGGGTCGCGGCCGTCGGGCTGCATGACGCGACCGGTGTCGATCGACGCCTGCACGGAGGCCACCACGAGCCGGACGCCGAGCTCGGCCACGAGCCGATCTCGGAACTCGATGACCTCGGGGAAGTTGTGGCCCGTGTCGATGTGCATCACCGGAAACGGCAGCTTCGCCGGCCAGAACGCCTTCTCCGCGAGGCGAAGCATGACGATCGAGTCCTTGCCGCCCGAGAACAGGAGCACCGGGCGCTCGAACTCGGCCGCGACCTCACGAAACACGTGGATCGACTCGGCCTCGAGGGCGCGCAGGTGGGTGAGCTGGTGGGTCATACGAATGACCAGCCGGCGCTCGGGGGTGGTGGCCGCTGGGCCCCGTAGCGTAGCCCGATTCGGCCCCGAAAGCTGACCGAACAGGTCGGGTTATATTTCCGACCTGTTCAGTGGTATTTTGGGTGCCGGCTCGGTATCGTCAATGGTCCCCTCGCTCATTCGGAGAAGCAGTCCTATGTCGCCAGCGAACCGGTAACGGAATGGCGATCAACGTCAGCGACCTGCGGGCCCGACCCCTCGATCCCGAGATCCACGACGAGCTCACGCGCTTCGAGGAAGCCGTCGGCCAATACCTGGCGGGCGAGATCGACGAAGACATCTTCCGGGTGTTCCGTCTCAACCAGGGCATCTACGGGCAACGCCAGGGCGGCCACAACCAAATGGTCCGCGTCAAGGTCCCGCACGGACGCGTCGAACCCGAACAGCTCGAGATGCTCGGCCACATCGGTGAGGCGTTTTCGCGCGGTTGGGGCCACCTCACGACGCGCCAGAACGTGCAGTTCCACTTCGTACAGCTCGCCGACACCCCCGAGGTTCTCCGGCTCCTCGCCTCGGTCGGGCTCACGAGCCGGGAAGCGTGCGGCGACACCGTGCGGAACGTCGCCGGCTGCCATCTCGCGGGCGCGTGCCCGTACGAGGTGCTCGACATCAGTCCGTGGGCGCAGGCCACGACCGAGCTGTTCCTGCGCAACCCGATCGCGCAGCGACTGCCGCGCAAGTTCAAGATCAACTTCTCGGGCTGCGCGACCGACTGCGGCCAGGCGATGTTCAATGACGTCGGTGTGATCGGCGTCAACCGGCCTCGCGCCGACGGCGCGCTCGAGCCGGGCTTCAAGGTGTTCCTCGCCGGCGGGTTGGGCGCCAACCCGCACCCGGCGCAGGCGCTCGAGGACTTCACCTCCCGTGAGGATCTGCTGCCGACGATCGAGTCGATCCTGCGCGTCTTCGACCACTACGGCAACCGCGACAACAAGCTGCGCGCCCGCATCAAGTGGCTCGTCGACACGATGGGCATCGAGGAGCTGCGCGAGCGTGTCATCAAGGAGCGCAAGTTCCTGCCCGCGTCGTCGAGCTACCCGGGCGGGCTGCCCGAGCCGGTGCGAGAGCGCGGTGACGCGCCCGCAGGCATGGGTACCGATGTGGCGGCCGACGGCGGGATTCCGGTCGACTTCCTCGGTCTCAGCCCGGCCAAGAAGTGGGACACCGCGAATGTCGTGCGCGGGCGGGCCAACGGCACTGTCAGCGCGTACGCGTACTGCCGGCTCGGCGACATCACCGGCGATCAGTGGCGCGGCCTCGCCGACCTGCAGCGCGACATCGGTGCGGAGGTGCGCATCACCAACCGCCAGAACTTCGTGCTGCGCGGACTCACCGAGGAACAGCTCCCCGAGATCTACGAGCGCCTTGCGTCCCTCGGTATGGCCGAGCCCGGCGCGGAGCTGTCCCGCGACGTCGTCGCCTGCCCCGGCGCCGACACCTGCAACCTCGCGGTCACGCAGTCGCGCGGTCTCGCCGACGACATCGGCGCGGCACTCGAGCAGGCCGGCCTCGCCGAGGTTGGTGGTGTGCGCATCAACATCTCCGGGTGCACCAACTCCTGCGGCCAGCACCACATCTCCGACATCGGCTTCGTCGGCCTCGAGCGCCGCGCCCACGGGCGCGCCGCGCCCGGCTACCAGATGCTGCTCGGCGGACGCGTCGGCAACATGGAGATCGCGTTCGGCGAGAAGGCCACCAAAGTGCCGGCGAAGACAGCGTCGGAGGCAGTCGTTCGCGTCGTCGGTCGGTTCGCGGGCGAGCGCACCGCGGGCGAGACGTTCGGCGAGTGGCTCTCCCGCTCCGGTGGCGCGGCCGCGGTCGGCACGACACTCAAAGACCTCGACCACTTCCCCACTCCCGACGAGGCGCCCGACTTCTTCGTCGACTTCGATGAGACCGGTCCCTACATCGCCGAAGTCGGCGACAGCGAGTGCGCCACGTGACGTCGTTGGCAGCGGCGGTTCCCGACCTGGGTGAGCTCGCCGCGACCTCCGCGCGTTTCGAGTCGGCACCGGCATCCAAAGTCATGCGTTGGGCGGCCGACGAGTTCAGCGACGGCCTCGTGCTGGCGGCGTCGTTCCAGGACTGCGTGCTCATCGACGTCGCCGCGCAAGTCGTTCCCGACGTGGAAGTGATCTTCCTCGATACGCAGTACCACTTCGCCGAGACACTGTGGTACGTCGAACAAGTGCGCGAACGCTACGACGTCGACCTGCGCGTGATGCATCCGGAGATCGAGCCCGACGACCTGTGGCAGACCGATACCGACGCGTGCTGCAACGCCCGCAAGGTGCTGCCGTTGGCGCGCGCGCTCGAGCGCAAGACCGCGTGGATGACCGGCCTGCGGCGCGTCGAGGCACCCGGCCGGGCCAACGCGCCGATCGTGAGTTACGACGTGGGCCGCGGCCTGGTCAAGGTGAACCCGCTCGCGACGTGGACCGATCTCGACGTCGAGGGGTACATCCGCGACCGGGAGCTTCCGGTGCATCCACTGAGTGAGCGGGGCTACGCCTCGATCGGCTGCTGGCCGTGTACGGCGATGGTCGGCAACGGTGACGATCCCCGCTCCGATCGTTGGGCCGGCACCGACAAGATCGAGTGCGGTCTGCACGAGTAGGCACTCCGCTGCGATGATGGCAACTCCATGTCGGTCCATCAGGTCGCGCAGCAAGGGTTCGGAGCCGGGGCCGAGAGCTACCAACGGTCGCGTCCGTCCTATCCGCCCGACGCGGTTGCGTGGCTCGTCGAGTCACTTCGAATCGGACCGGATGCGACGGTGCTCGACGTGGCGGCCGGCACGGGCATCTTTACCCGCTTGCTCGCGCCGCACGGCGCACACTTGATTGCAGTCGAGCCGGTCGAGGCCATGCGCCGGCTCCTGACGGCAACGGTTCGCGGCGTGCCCGTCGTGAGCGGTACGGCGGAAGCGATGGCTTTCGCGGGCGGGACGGCCGACGCGATCACGGTTGCGCAGGCGTTCCACTGGTTCGACGTCGAGAAAGCGTTGAGCGAGTTCCACCGCGTGCTGCGTCCCGGGGGCCGGCTGGGATTGCTGTGGAACACGCGCGACCGTTCGGTCGATTGGGTTGACGCGTTGTGGTCGATTGTCGATCGCTACGAGCGGGACGCGCCGTGGGGTGATCAGAACCAGTGGCGTGAGCGCAAGTTTGTCGAGACACCCTGGTTCGACCCGCTGCACGAAGCGACGTTCCGCCACGAGCACGTGCTGACGCCAGAGCTCGTCGTCGAGCGCATGCGCGGCGTGAGTCATGTCGCCGTGCTCCAATCGGCCGAGCAGCAGGTGGTTGCAGACGAGGCCCGTGCAGTACTCGCTGCGCATCCCGCCACGCGCGGCAAAGTGCACGTCGCGATTCCATATCGAGTCGACGCGTACTGGTGCGAACGGCAATGAGCAGCAACGTGTCAGGCCGAACTCGCATCGCGGTAACCGCGGGACGGGCCACGGGCTGGTTGTCACGCGTCAGCCGTCGGGGCCGGGGTGCGACCGTCAGCGGCCGGGTGATGAACCGCCTCGCGCCCAACGCACTCACCGAGCTCGCACGCGGCCAGCACGTCACGCTCGTGTCGGCTACCAACGGGAAGACGACGACCACCCGGCTGCTCGTGGCCGCGCTCGAAGCCGCGGGCAAGCCGGTGATCAGCAACGCGACCGGCGCGAATCTCACGTCCGGGATCGCACCGATCCTGGCGCGTGCGACCGGTCCCGGGATCGCGGTGCTCGAGGTCGACGAGCGCGTGGTGCGCCGCGTCGTCGACCCACTGCAGGTCGAGCACCTCGTGCTCGGCAACTTGAGCCGTGACCAGCTCGACCGCTACGGCGAGGTCCACGCGGTCGGCGACCAGTGGCGCACGGTGTGCGAGACCCATCCCGAACTGCGCGTCGTCGCCAACGCGTCCGACCCGCACATCGTGTGGGCGGCGGGTCCGGCCAAGACGACCTGGGTGACGCTCGGCGCCCGATGGCGCAATGACGCGGCGACGTGCCCGAACTGCGGCGCGTTGCTCGAGTGGACCGCCGAGGCGTTCCGGTGCCCGAAGTGCGACTTCGCGCCGCCCGAAACGGCGAACCGGCTCGACGGCGACACGCTGGTGCTCGACGGCACCCGCGTGCCGCTCCGGCTCGCGCTGCCCGGCCGATGGAATCTCGCGAACGCCGCGCTCGCAGTGACGGCTGCGGTCACCGAGTTCGACGTCGACCCGTCGGTCGCAGCCGATGCCGTCGCGGCGGTCCACACTGTCGCCGGTCGGTACACGACCGTTCGCCTTGACGACGGCCGCGACGCGCACATTCTCCTGGCGAAGAACCCCGCGGGCTGGAACGAGGTGCTGCAATACCTTGCCGGCACTGACAGCGCCGTCGTCATCGCCGTGAACGCACGCGTCGCCGACGGGAAGGATCCGTCGTGGCTGTGGGATGTACCCTACGAGCTCCTGCGCGGGCATGCCGTCGCCGCCGCAGGCGACCGCTGCCTCGACGTCGCGGTGCGATTGCATTACGCCGGCATCGATCCGGTGGTCGAGCCGGATCCGCTCCGCGCTGCGCTGCGGATACCCGGCAACACCGTTCACATCGTCGCGTCCTACACCCAGTTCTCGGCGCTGTACCGGAAGTTCGGCCGATGACGTTGCCGCGCTGCGTTTGGACGCCACGCGCGCTCTGGCCACCGCGATCGCCCATACGGGAACTGGCGTGACCGGGGTGGCGCGCGAGTCGGCGGTGCGCGTCGGATTGGTGTATCCGGAATTGCTGGGCACGTACGGCGACCGGGGCAACGCGGTGGTGCTGGTGGAGCGGCTGCAGTGGCGCGGCATCGACGCCGAGCTCGTGGAAGTGAGCGCGGGAACGTCCATTCCCGACTCGCTCGACGTGTATCTGTTCGGCGGCGGCGAAGACGATCCGCAGTCAATGGCCGCCGCCGGCATGCGAGCGTCGAAAGCACACATTGAGCGCGCCCGCTCCCACGGCGCGGTCGTACTCGCGGTCTGCGCAGGCTTCCAGTTGATCGGTGACCGCTACATCGACGCCGATGGCGAGATCCTCGAGGGCATCGGACTGCTCGACGCGACCACGCGCGCGGGCTCGCCCCGACTCATCGGCGAAGTCGTCGTATCGCCCGACCCGTCGACGGGCCTTCCGCTGTTGACCGGGTTCGAGAACCATGGCGGCCGCACGACGCTCGGCCCGGGCGTCACCCCGCTCGGCCGCGTGGTCAGCGGTGGCGGCAACGGCGACGGGAGCGGTACCGACGGCGCGCTCGGCGACCGCCTCGTCGGCACCTACCTTCACGGGCCGGTGCTGCCGCGCAACCCCGCGCTCGCCGACCTCTTACTCACTTGGGTTGTCGGGGAGCTGGCGCCGCTCGACTCGCCGCTGGAGTCACGCCTCCGCGCCGAGCGTCTGCACGCGGGCAGCGCGAGCGGTGCGCGCAAGTGGTGGCAGGACAGGATGCTCGCCCGCGGCTGACGGGACTTATTCGGCGATCTCGCGAATCTTGTCGATCTTCTCCGACGTGTGGTTGGCGTCAGGACCCTGGATCTGGATCAGCTCGTCGCGGGTGGCGGCGGCGATGGCCTCGGCGTCGGCGTCAGCAGCCGCGATGCGCGCCTCGACACCCTCTTCGACGATGCGTTCGGCTTCCTCGACGAGCGCATCGACCATCTCGGCCTCGGGCACGACCCGCACGACATGGCCCTTCACGAACAGGTGCCCCTTGCCGCGACCGGCTGCGATGCCCAGATCCGCGTCGCGAGCCTCACCGGGCCCGTTGACGACGCAGCCCATCACCGCGACCTGCAACCCGATGTTGCGCGCGCTCAACGCGTCTTGCGCCTCGCGGGCGACGCGGATCACGTCGACTTCGGCGCGACCGCATGACGGGCACGCGATGAGATCGAGACCTTTGCGTTCCCGCAGGCCGAGTGCCTCGAGCAGTTGGCGGCCGGCGCGTGCTTCTTCGACCGAATCGGCAGTGAGCGAGAACCGGATCGTGTCGCCGATGCCTTCGGCGAGCAGCGTCGCGATCCCTGCGGTCGACTTGACCAGCCCGCCCGGCAGCGGACCGGCCTCCGTGACGCCGAGATGCAACGGAAAATCGACCGTGTCGGCCAGCAGGCGGTACGCGTCGATCATCACCGCGACGTTGGACGATTTCACCGAGATCTTCACGTCGTCGAAACCGACCTCGGCGAAGTACGCGAGCTCCCGCTGCGCCGATGCGACCAGTGCCTCGGGCGTGGCGCCACCGAAACGCTGCGCAATGTCGGGATCGAGACTCCCGGCGTTGACCCCGATGCGGATCGGCAGCCCCCGGTCCTTGGCCTCTGCCGCGACCGTCTTGATCTGTTCGGGCTTGCGAATGTTGCCGGGGTTGAGGCGCAGCGCCTGCACACCGGCTTCGATCGCCGCGAGCGCGAGCCGGTGTTGGAAATGGATGTCGGCGACGATGGGAACGGGCGAGCGCGGCACGATCTGCGCGAGGCCTTCCGCCGCCTCTTCCTCGTTGCAGGTGCAGCGCACGATGTCGGCGCCGGCGGCCGCGAGCGAATAGATCTGCGCCAGGGTGCCGTCGACGTCGGCCGTCTTCGTAGTGGTCATGGACTGCACCGAGATCGGCGCGTCGCCACCCACGGGCACCGTGCCCACGTGGATCTGTCGGGTCGCGCGGCGTTGGAACATCGGGTTCAGCCTACGGCTCCACTCGCGTCGCGCTCGAAGGCGTCCGTGCAGGAGACGTCAAGATCCCGTGATGACACGGCGAATGTCGAGGAAGGTCGCCGAGAGCCCGAGCGTGAGCAACAAGGCGAGCACCAGGACGGAGGCCGGTATCAGCTTGCGGAAGTCGGCCTCGACCCGCCGTCCCCGCACCTTGGAACCGATGGCTTCATAGATCGCGATCGCCGCGTGACCGCCGTCGAACGGCAACAGCGGGATCACGTTGAACAAGGCGAGCACGAGATTGATCAGCGCCAGCAAGGACAGCAGCGCCCAGACGTCGTTGCCGACGAGGGCGCCGCCCCTGTCGACGATGCCGATCAGCGAGACCGGGCGCGTATCCGCCGCCGAGCTCGAGGTGCTCGAGCTCGCACTGGTGAAGTTCTTGCTGTACTGCTTCACCCCCGTCGGCGAGAACAGGTGCTGAAAAAAGCCGCCCTCTTCCTTGATGACGTTGCCCATCAGCACGAACGACTGCCCGAACGCCGCCGGCACGCTGTACTGCTTGAACGCGACGTCGGGACTGACGCCGAGGAAGCCGGTGTGATCGTTCTGATCGCGTTCCTTCGGCTTCACCACGATCGTGACCGGATGCCCGCGCCGTATGACGCTGAACGTCAACACGCGACCCGCGTTCGGCTCGATGCCCTTCGTGACCTGGCTCCACGTGCTGACGTGCTTCCCTTCGATCGCGACGATCCGGTCACCGCGTTGGAAACCGGCGCTTGCTGCCGGTGTGTCTCCAACAATCGTGTGCAACGTCGGCGTCGCATGCGGCAGACCTTGGCCGACGATCACGGCGAAGAAGAGCAACAACGCGAGCACAAGGTTGACGGTGACCCCGGCGAGGACCACGACGATCCTGTCTTTGAACGGTGCCTGCCGGTACGTGCGCGCCTCGTCGGCCGGGTCGACGTCCTCGAGATTGTTCATCCCGATGATGCGGTTGTAGCCACCGGCAGGGATTGCCTTGACGCCGTACTAGGTCTCGCCCCGCTTGATCGACCAGATGCGAGGTCCGAACCCGAGGAAGAACTCCGTGACTTTCATGCCGGCCCGCTTGGCGGTGATGAAGTGCCCGAGCTCGTGGAGCATGACCACCATGACGATGCCGACGATCAGCTCGATCGTGCCGCGGATCGACGGGCGCAGGATCGAAATGAGAATGAGGCCGAGAACGATCAGCCCACCAACGGTCGCGGCACGGCGCGGACTGACGTCTTCACTCGCTTCATCGAGGTAATCCCTCACGCCGCGTTTCTCCGCTCGATCGCGCTCCGGGCCCGTTCTCGCGCCGTCCGGTCTGCTTGCAGAACGTCATCCACCGTGTCGACGTTCCCCGTACCCCCCTGAAGGGCTTCATTCACCACTTCGGCGATCCCCAGCCACGGCAGGCGTCCGTCGAGGAACGCCTCCACCGCCACCTCGTTGGCACCACTCAGTACGGCGGGAGCGCCGCCGCCGGCCCGGCCGGCTGCATACGCGAGGGACAAGCACGGAAAGACATCCAGGTCGGGCGGCTCGAAAGTCAACGAGCTGATCGCGGCCCAATCGATCGCACCGAACGCCTCGTCGAGCCGGCCCGGCGCGCCGAGCGCGAGTCCGATGGGCAGACGCATGTCGGGCAGCGAGAGCTGCGCAACCGTCGCACCGTCGGTGAACTCGACCATCCCGTGGACGATCGACTGCGGGTGCACCACGACGTCGACGCGATCGAAGTCGATGCCGAACAGTTCGTGGGCCTCGATCACCTCGAGGCCCTTGTTCATGAGCGTCGACGAGTCGATCGTGATCTTGGCGCCCATCGTCCACGTGGGGTGCTGCAACGCGTCGGCGACCGTGACGTGCTCCAACTCCGCTCGGGTGCGGCCGCGGAACGGGCCACCGCTCGCAGTCAGGATGACCCGACGCACCTCGTGCGGCTCACCGGCGCGCAACGCCTGATAGATCGCGGAGTGTTCGGAGTCGACAGGCACGATCTCGCCGCCGCCGTTGGCGCGAGCTTTGGCGACGACCGGACCGCCGGCGATGAGGCTCTCCTTATTGGCGAGCGCGAGCCGTTTGCCGTGCTCAAGCGCGCTGATCGTGGCCGGCAAGCCCGCGAAACCAACCACCGCGTTGAGCACGACGTCGGCATCGGGCAACGCGGCGAGCTCCGTCAGCGCGTCGGCATCGGTGAGGCCGCTGCGTGCGAGCTCCGGCGCCACGCCGAACTCGGTCGCCTGCTGCGCCAGCAACTCGGTGTCGCGCCCCGCCGCGAGGGCGAGCACCCGGTATTCATCGCGATGGTTGCGGATGACGTCGAGCGCTTGGGTGCCGACCGAACCGGTAGAACCAAGAACGACGACGCTTCGGGTCAATGCAGTCCCAGATAGACGACGAGGTAATAGACCGCGGGGAGGCAGAACAGGATCGCGTCGAAGCGGTCGAGGAGCCCGCCGTGACCGGGCAGGAACGTGCCCAGGTCTTTCACGCCGAGGTCACGCTTGATCATCGACTCGCACAGGTCGCCGAGTGGCGCAAGGAGCGCGACGACGACGCCGAGTGCGAGACCATCGCTCAAGCTGCCGTCCCACGGCGAGAGGCCGAAGCCCTTGCTGACAATGCCGCCGAGCACGAACGCGGCGAGCATCCCGGCAACCAGCCCCTCGACGGTCTTGTTGGGCGAGATCGACGGCGCCAGCGGCGTGCGGCCGAGACGCGAGCCGACGAGGTAGCCGGCGACGTCGTAACCCACCGCGCAGATCGCGAGCCCGAGGATCATGCCGACGCCGTCGCGATTCTGCAGCATCAGGGCGGCGAACCCGCCGAGGAAGCCGACGTAGACAAAGCCCAGCAGCGTCATCGCGATGTTGACCGTGGGCCGCGCCCGTACGACTTCGAGGAAGTACCACAACATGCTGAAGACGATGACGAGCACTGTGACGAGCGGGAACGCCTGCAAGCCGTTGTCGAGCTTGTAGGCCGCGCCGACCACAGTGACCGCGCCGAGCACGCCGAGTATCGACGCGACCCGGAAACCGGCCCGGCGGAATCCTTCCAAGAGCTCGAACGTGGCAGTGCCGACGATGCCGGCCACGAGCACAGTGGCCCAGCCGCGCCCGGCTCTGAGGAACAGGAGGCACACGACTGCGATCGCGACCCCGGTGACGATACGGAGCGCGAGATCGGAACCGGCCGGCGGCGCGGCAGCCGCCGCTTCGTCGCCGCCTTCGAGCTCGAAGTCGAACTCGGAGCCTTCGCCGGCGGTTCGCGGCGCGCCCGTCGAACCGTTGGGTCGCTGGCGCATCCCGCGGCCGCCGTCGCGGCGACGGGCCGCGACGCGCTCGTGAAACTCTTCGTCGTCGTCGACGTGGTCGGCGAGCGCACCCACTGCAGTGCTCTCGTCTTTGAGCGCGTCGGGAGTCGCGAAGTCGCCCTCGGACCAGTCAGCGGCTTGCGAACGGAAACGCGGCGCGTTGCCGGTGAGCGGCGCCCACGCGTCGAGATCTTCTTCGCTGCTGATGTCGACCGGCTCGGCCTCGGGCAGGATCACGGGCACTTCGCCGGTGGGCGGGTCGGTCCAGTGTGGAAGCTCGACCTGACCGCTCGTCTCGATATCAGCGGCCTCGTGCTCGTCGATGTGCGAGTTGGCCTCGTCGCCGAACGTGCCCTCAGACGTCGCCGACCACGTGGTACCGGACGCGGGCATCGCGCTCGGTTCTGGTTGACCCGGCTCCTCGGTCCATTCGGATGGCAGCGGGAAGCGCGCCGCCGGCCGTACAGGCGGCTCGGGTCGCGCGGGTACATCGCCGAAGCGGGGGGTGTCGTCGTCGAGTCGGCCGGCCGCTTGGCCGGTCTCGATCGCGGCCTCGGCTTCCTCCGCGCCGAGGATGCGGACGCCCTCTCGCCGAGCGGGGGGCGGCGCAGGTCGCTCCTCGCGGTCATCGCGTTCGTCGTCGCGCGAGTCAGACACTGTTGCCCTCCGATCCCCTACCGATTCGGACTCATCTCCCAGGCTAGACCCCGACCCCCGGCGAATACCGGGTCCGCCGCCGTCGCCGCGCCCAACCTACGTACTGGCTCCGTGGCGGTTGTTGACCTTACGGCGCCTCTCGGGGCCGCTCACACCTCCAGCAGCTCTTCTTCCTTGTGGTGGAGCATCTGGTCGATTTCCGCGACCAGGTCGTGCGTCGTCTTGTCGAGATCCTTCTCGGCCCGGTCGAGCTCGTCGCGTGAGAGATCCCCGTCCTTCTCGAGCGCCTCGAGCTCGTGACGGGCCTGGCGCCGGACGTTGCGCACCGCCACCCGGCCCTCTTCGGCGCGGTGCTTCACGACCTTCACGAGCTCCTTGCGTCGATCCTCGGTGAGCTGCGGGAAGTTGAGTCGTACGACGTTGCCGTCGTTGGACGGGTTGATACCGAGGTCGCTCTGCTGGATGGCCTTCTCGACCGCGCCGATCGCTGCCTTGTCGTACGGCGAGATCACGAGCACCCGCGGCTCGGGAACGCTGAACCCGGCCAACTGCTGCAACGGCACCTCGGAGCCGTAGTAACCGACCTTCAGCTTCTCGACCAGGATCGGGGTGGCCCGGCCGGTGCGCACCGAGCCGAACTCGTCTTGCAGGTGAGCGATCGCCTTACGCATCTTGTCGCGACAATCCGCGATCACCATGTCTCGCATCGCCGCTCCGTCATCCGCCATTCACGAACCTCCCGCCGAGCTCACCAGTGTGCCGATCGCCTCGCCGATGAGCGCCCGGCGGATATTGCCCGGCGCGGTGACATCGAAGACGATGATCGGCAGCTCGTTGTCCATGCAGAACGTGATTGCCGTCGAGTCCATCACTTTGAGGCCGCGGTTGAGGACCTCGAAGTGGCTCACCTCGACGAGCTTCACCGCGTCGGGGTCGAGACGCGGGTCGGCGCTGTAGACGCCGTCGACACCCGAGTGCGTGCCCTTCAGGATCGCCTCGGCACCCACCTCCGCGGCGCGCAGTGCGGCCGTGGTGTCGGTCGTGAAGTAGGGGTTGCCGGTGCCGGCCGCGAACACGACGATGCGACCTTTCTCCAGGTGGCGGATCGCGCGCAGCGGGATATACGGCTCCGCGACCTGCGCCATCGAGATCGCGGTCTGCACCCGAGTGGGCTGCCCGAGCGCTTCGAGCGCGTCTTGCAGCGCCAGCGCGTTGATGACGGTCGCGAGCATCCCCATGTAGTCGGCGCGGGCCCGATCCATGCCCCGCGTCGCGCCGCTCATGCCCCGGAAGATGTTGCCGCCGCCGACCACGACGGCGATCTCGACTCCGAGATCGGCCCGGGCCTCGGCGACCTCCTCGGCGATGCGCTGCACGACTGCCGCGTCAATGCCGAAGCCCATCGAGAGGTCGGCGAATGCCTCACCGGAGAGTTTGAGCACCACTCTCCCGAACCGGCTCCCGCCCATCTCGTCTCCTTGGTACTCGCTGCGTCGGTCAGCAACGTCGGTCAGCAACCGATCAGCTGGGTTTCGGGCTCATTCCTCGCCGATCTTCACTCGCGCAAACCGCCGCACTTCGGCGTCACCGCCGAGCGAGTCGACCAGGGCCTTGATCGTGGTCTTCGGCTCTTTCACGAAGCCTTGCTCGAGCAACACATT
>JBBRZM010000037.1:0-15445 GCA_038236695.1 Acidimicrobiia bacterium | reverse complement strand
GTGTCGGCGTCGGCGAGCTCGGGTCTGCCGGTGAGCTTCTCGTCGCAGACACCGGCGGTGTGTTCGGTGGCGGGTTCGACGGTGTCGATCCTGAGTGCTGGTCAGTGCACGATCCGGGCCAGCCAGGCCGGTGACGCCAACCAAGCCCCGGCGACACCCGTCGATCAGAGCTTCACGATCGCCAAGGCTCCGCTCACGGCGACCGTGCAGGCGGCCAGCAAGGCCTACGGGCAGGCCAACCCGGCCTTCACCCTCGGCTTCGCCGGCTTCGTCAACGGTGACGACGCAGGTTCGCTCACCGGTTCGGCGGTCTTCACGACCCCGGCGACCACCAGCTCGCCGGTCGGCGTGTACTCAGTGGCGGTAGCGGGCTTGACCTCGCCCAACTACACGATCAGCTTCGTGCCCGGTCTGCTCACGGTCGGCAAGGCGACCCTCACGGTGAACCCGGCGAGCCAGACGAAGGTGTTCGGGCAGGCCGATCCGGCGTTCAGCTTCGCCTACAGCGGCTTCGTGAACGGCGAGACCGCGGCGGTCATCGACAACGCTCCCACCTGCACGGTGGTGGGGACGCACACGGCGGTCGGGAGCTACCCGATCACCTGCTCGGGGGGGTCGGACGACAGCTACACGTTTGCCTTCTCGAGCGCCACGTTGACGGTCGCCAAGGCGTCGACCACGGCTGCCATCGTGTCGGACACGCCGGACCCGTCGGTGGTCGGCCAGTCGTACGCAGTCACGTGGTCGGTCGGGGTCGTGACGCCGGGCGCGGGGACTCCGACCGGGACCGTCACGGTCTCCGACGGTGCCACTCAATGTTCGGCAGCGGTCGCCGTGGGTTCGTGCTCGCTGGCGTCGGCTTCCACCGGTGCCAAGACCCTCACCGCGAGCTACTTGGGCGACGCCAACTTCCTGGCCAGTGTGAGCAGCGGCGCTGCGCACACGGTGAATTCGGGGGTCGTGCCGCTGAGCATCGCCTCGGTGAGCCCGAACTCGCGGGGCCGGGGGGCGACCAACCAGGCGGTGGTCGTGTCCGGTGGTGGATTCCTCAGCGGTGCGACGGCGGCCTTCTCGGGCACCGGCGTCACGGTGAACTCCGTGACCTGGAACAGTTCGAACCAGCTCACGCTGGTCGTGTCGGTGTCCACGAAAGCGGCGCTCGGCGCCCGGAACCTCACGGTGACCAACCCCGGGGGCGCGAGCGTGACCTCCACGGGTGCCTTCACCGTGAACGCTGCACCGACCGCGAGCTCGACCTGGCCCGACCAGGTCAGCCAGGGTTCGCCGAGCTTCAGCTCGGTGGTGACCGGCTCGAACATCGCCGTGGGTGCCACGGTCGCGATTTCCGGCACCGGGGTCACGGTCAACTCGGCCAACCGCACCTCGGCGACCTCGCTCACGATGTCGCTGGCGGTGAGTGCAACCGCAACGGTCGGCTGGCGTGACATCACCGTCATCAATCCCGACGGCGGCACCGGCACCTGCAACCAGTGTCTCCGGGTAGTGGCCAGTGCCGGTGTAGTCACGGTCACTTCGGTGAGCCCGAACTCGCGGGTGCAAGGGGCCTCGAACCAGGCGATCGTGATCACCGGTTCGAACTTCGCCTCTGGCTTCTCGGGCAACGGTGGCACGGTGAGCTTCGGTTCGGGGATCACCGTGAACTCGGTGACCCGGAACAGCGCCACCCAGCTGACCGCCCGGATCACGGTGTCGGCGACCGCGACGACCGGGCCACGGGACGTGACGGTGACCAACCCGGGCGGGGCCAGTGCGACCCTGGCCGGGGGATTCTCGGTGACGGGCGCACCCACGATCACGTCGCTGAGCCCGGCGTCGGGGACCCGTGGCTCGACCAACCTTCAAGTCACCATCAACGGAACGAACTTCGCAACTGGGCTGACGGTGACCTTCTCCGGCAACGGGATCACGATCAACTCCGTGACCCCCCTCAGTGCGACACAGGTTCTGGCCACGATCACGATCGGAGCCAACGCTCACCGCCGTGCTCGGAACGTCACCGTTACCAATCCAGATGGGGCGACGGTGACTCAGTCGGACGGGTTCACGGTGAACTGAACCAGCCGCCGTTCGGGCGGGGGAGCGGAGATGGCGGGATAGCAGCACTTGGGGCGCTACTCCGCCGTCCGCTGTCTGCGGAAAGAGGTCCTCAATTCGCCCCGAGACGAGGACGATGTCCCTGATCAAGCTAAGCGAGCGGGGACTGGGATCAGGAGAACGCTGTGTTGACCAAGTGGAACGCACTGAGTCGAGCCTTCGTAGGGGCCGTGTTCGTCACGTCGGGGGTCCTCGTGAGCGTCGGATCGGCGGTCGCGGACGCTGCACCCGCGCCCAAAGTGGCCGACGCGTGCTCGCTGCTGAAGCCCCGCGAGGTCAAGGCAGCCCTGCGTGCGGCCCCCAAGTCGTTGCGGCCCGTTCACGTCGATGCAGGTGTCGCTACCTCGCCCACGACCGGTGCGTCCACCACACAATCGTGCGCGCTGGGGCTGTTGCTCCACAAGAACGTGGGTGGAAGCGTACAAGTGCTCACCAGCCCCGTACGAGGGGGCGTGTGCCCGCCGAAGGCGGCGAAGCGCCGTGACCGCGCGAAGGTCGCAGGCAAGCCCGTGGTGCTGGTGCGGTCGGGAAAGAGCCACAAGCTGGTAAGCGTCGTCTTCGCGAAGAACGGCACCTGCGTGTCCGTTGCCGCCGTGCTGAGCAATGGCCGCTCGATCCCGTCGGCCGCCTATCTCGCGCTGGCCCGCAACGCGTTGCGTCGACTCTGACAGCCTCACCTCGCGTTTCTTCCCAATTCGCGAATTTCGTTCCTCGGTTTCTGCGCCTCGGTCCCCCCGGCGTGCTATGAAGACAGAGGACGCGCGAGTAGCCGCCTGTGGCGTGTCATGACGTGGCGTGGCGTCGCGTGCTCCTGTGCACCGGGCTGGGCCTCCAGCCGGATTCGAATGTCTCTTCGGCCGGGTGAGACACCGTTGGGAAGCGATGGATGACGCCGAGCTTGGAGCACGATTGCGAGAGGTGCGTCGTGAGCGCCGGTTGGCGCTCGCGGACGTGGAATCGATGTCCGGCCGCGAGTTCAAGGCTTCGGTCCTGGGAGCCTATGAGCGCGGCGAACGCCAGATTTCGGTGGCGCGCCTAGCCAAGCTGGTGGCGATCTACGACACGACTTTGCCGGAGTTCCTGGGTGACGAGGAACCGAGCGGCGGCACGACCAAACGACGGAAGCCCCGGCCGACTCGCGCGGGTGGGGTGCGTGAGTCGATGATTGACGTCGGCGCATTGGAGCGGCTCGAAGAGGCGGACTCGCTTCCCGCGGTCGTTGAGCGCTTCGCCGAGGGTGTCCGAGATCGACACCGCGAACCGGGACATTCGTTCGCCATGCGTGACGACGAAGTGCTTGCATTGGCGAGCGCCCTGAGGCGCGCCATCTTCGAGATTGAGCGTGTGCTCCTGGACCTCGAGCGTCGGGGGGCCCGGGCCATGTACCCGTAGGCGGCGCGAGAACGCTCTGGTGCGGAGTGTGTTCAACTGACCCGGCCGAACATGGTCGTTCGCGGCGCATTTGGACACAGATGCCGAATACGATCCCCGTTACGAACGAGACGTTCGGCACGGTGTTCCTTTCGGATCTTCGGACGGGCGGGCGAGGTGTTGTGGCGCTCACCTCGCCCCTTTGGTCAGCTGCGCTCGTAGCGCCAGGCGTCGTCGGCCATCCGGAGACGGTGGCGCGGGCCCGGCGCTACGGCGTCCCCGGTGTCGTACCCGGCGTCGCCGTGCCACATGGCGATCACCGCGCCGTCGGTCGCCGCGACGCGCGTCTCGAAGTACTCGGGCTCACCGTGACCGATTGCCGCCAGCGCGTCGGCAACGGTCGCGTACTGCGAGAGATCGTGGAGTGTGACCCACGTCGGAGGCGTGAGCTCGATCTCACCTGCGTCGCGTCGAGCGAGCGCGTCGGCAGGACGGACCCAAGCGTGCTCGTGGATCTCACCTCCATCGATGGTGACTGCGCCCTCAGGCGCCGGCCCGACAAAAAACCACGTGGCGAACCGCTTCGTGACGGCGGCCGGGGGGCACCAGTGTGCGAGCACGACCATCGCATCGGGATCGACCACGAGTCCGGCTTCTTCCGCGGCCTCGCGCACTGCGGCCGCGCGTGCCGCGGCGAGCTCGTCGGCTGCGCCTTCGGCGTCGGCCGGGTCGACCCGTCCACCGGGGAACACCCACATCCCGCCGGCGAAGGCGAGTTTCGAGTTGCGCAGGAGCACGAGTGTCTCGAGCCCGCCGGGCGCGTCGCGCAGCAGAATGACTGTGGCCGCGGGAACCGTCTCGGGCGACTGCTCACTCGGCGCGGGCCCGAGCCGCTCTACCCACGCGCGCATGCGTTCCTGTCCCTCGGCCACGCCCGAACTGTAGGACACGGGTTTCGTCTCAGCGCGCCGGCTTGTACGCCCACACTTCGATCTCGATGCCGGCTCCCGCCGGAAGTGCGGCCACCTGCACCGTGGCGCGCGCCGGGCGGTGGTCGCCGAGCGCGTCGCCGTAGACCGCGTTGACCGTGGGGAAGTCGCCGAGGTCGGTCACGAAGATCGTTGTCTTAGCGACGTCGTGCAGCGTGGCCCCACAGTCGCCGAGAATCGCGGCGATGTTGGTCATCACCTGACGCGTCTGCGCCTCGATGTCGCCGTCGACGAGGGTGCCGGTCGTCGGGTCGAGTGGGATCTGGCCGGAGAGCACAATCCACTCGCCCGCCTGCACCGCCGGTGAGTACGGACCGATGGCAGCGGGCGCGCTCGGCGTTTTGACAGGCTCGACGGCCATGGCGAAAAGTCCTCCTCGGTGTGTTACACGATTTCGTGGACGGGCGCGTTCCACTGGCGGACCACGCGAGTCTCGTCCTCGAAGCCCAGCACGCTCAGCGTCGCAGTGTCGAGCGCCAGCAGTCGACCGTCGGCCGGCGCGAGGCCGAGCCAGGTCGTCGCGAGGATGCGCAACAGGTGGCCGTGTGCGAAGAGCGCCGCATCACCGTCGGCCGTGAGCACACGATCAATCAGTCGCTTCGTGCGCAAAGCGACCTGCTCTGCGCTCTCGCCGCCGGGTGGGTCGCCGGTCCAGATCGTCCAACCGGGGTTGTCGCGACGGATGTCAACCGTCGTGCGGCCCTCGTACTCGCCGTAGTCCCACTCGAGGAGGTCATCGTCGACGACGGCTTGGTCGCCGTAGCCGGCGAGCCGGCACGTTTCGCTCGCGCGGGAGAGCGGGCTCGTGAGCACCAAGGCGAACGTGTGGCCGGCGAGTGCGCGCGCCAGCTGTTTGGCCTGCAGCACGCCCGCGGGAGTCAGTGCGACGTCGGTGCGCCCGGTGTGGCGCAGGTCGGCCGACCACTCGGTCTCGCCGTGGCGCAGCAACCAGACCTGATGGGGCCACTGGGGGGATGCGGTCACAGCTGCTCAGGGACTCGGCGTGATGATCGGATCGTGCCACCCGCCTTCGGCGGCGACGAGCCGGTCGGTCTCCGTCGGTCCCCATGTGTGCGGCTTGTACGGATGCGCCTGGTGGTGACGTGTGAGCACCTTGTCGACGACCCGCCAGGCAGCCTCGACGCCGTCTTCACGCGCGAACAGAAGCGCGTCGCCCTCGAGCGCGTCGCCGAGCAGCCTTTCGTAGGGCGACATCTCGTCAGGATGCGCGTTGCAGACGTACAGCTCGAGCTGCTGGCCGAGGAAGTCTTCACCGGGGGTTTTCGCACGGGCGCCGATCGCGATCGCGACCTGCGGCTCCAAGCGGAAACGCACGTAGTTGGTCTGGCCCGGCTCGGGTTCCGAGTCGGCGAAGACCTTCTGCGGCGGCGCCTTCAGCTCGACGATCACCTCGGTCGCGCGCTCGGGCATTTCCTTGCCCGCGCGCACGTACCATGGCACACCGCCCCAACGCCACGAGTCGATGTGGAGGCGCACCGCGGCGTACGTCTCGACGTCGGAGTCGGGCGCCACGCCCGGTTCGTCGCGGTACCCCTCGAACTGTCCGCGTACCAGATCGCGTTCATCGAGCGTGCGCAGCGCGCGGAAGACCTTCTCCTTCTCGTCGCGCAGCGCCTCCACGCCCATGCCGACGGGCGGCTCCATCGCGAGCAGCGCGGTCACCTGGAACAAATGGTTCTGAATCACGTCGCGTAGCGCGCCGACCTCCTCGTAGAACTTGCCCCGGCCCTCCACGCCGAAGTCTTCGGCCATGGTGACCTGCACACTCGCGACGAAGTTGCGGTTCCAGATCGGCTCGAGGAACGAGTTGGCGAAGCGGAAGTACAGGATGTTCTGGATCTCCTCCTTCCCGAGGTAGTGGTCGATGCGAAAGATCGACGCCTCGGGGAAGATCGTGTGCAACACCTCGTTGAGCTCGTGCGCGGACGCGAGGTCGCGGCCGAACGGCTTCTCGACGATCACCCGCGCGTTCTTGGCGCAGCCCGAACTGCCGAGGCCCTCGACGACGACCGGGAACAGGCTCGGCGGGATCGCGAGGTAGTGAGCGGGCCGCTCGGCGCCGTCGAGCTTGTCGGCGAGCTCGGCGAACGTTTTCTTGTCTGCGTAGTCGCCGTCGACGTAGCGCAGTTGCTTCATCATTCGGTTGAACGCGTTCTGGTCGTCGATCCCGCCGCCGTGCGTCTCCAGCGAGTCCTTCGCCCGCGCTTTCAGCCGGTCGAGGTCCCAGTGGTCGTACGCGACGCCGACGATCGGCATCTTCAAGTGGCCCTTCTTCGCCATCGCGTACAGCGCGGGGAAAACCTTCTTGTGGGCCAGGTCACCGGTCACGCCGAAGAACACGAACGCGTCTGCGTGCGGCTGTTTGGTCATTTGGCGATCTGCTTCTCGTCGTGTCCGCCAAATTCCTTGCGCATCGCGGATTGCAGCCGGTTGGAGAAGTCGGCGTGACCTTGCGACGAGAACCGGTTGAACAACGCCGCGGTGAGCACGTCTGCGGGCACACCGATCTCGACCGCGGCTTGCACGGTCCATCGCCCTTCACCGGAGTCGGAAACGCGGCCGGTGAACTCGTCGAGCGTCGGCGATGACTGCAGCGCGGCCGCGGTGAGGTCGAGCAGCCACGATCCGACCACGCTGCCCCGACGCCACACCTCCGCGACGGCGGGGATGTCGAAGGTGTAGTGGTAGAACTCCGGATCCTGCAGCGGCGCGGTTTCGGCGTCCTTCTCTTGCGGGCGCGCGCCGATGTCGGCGCCTTGGAGGATCGACAGGCCCTCCGCGAACGCGGCCATGAGCCCGTACTCGATCCCGTTGTGGACCATCTTCACGAAGTGGCCTGCGCCGTTGGGCCCGCAGTGGAGATACCCCTGCTCCTCGGGCGCAGCCGGCCCTTCGCGGCCCGGCGTGCGCGGCGCCGTGTCGACGCCGGCCGCAATTGTCTCGAAGATGGGCGAGAGATGCGTCACGACGTCGGTCTCGCCGCCGATCATGAGGCAGAAGCCCCGGTCGAGCCCCCAGACGCCGCCGCTCGTGCCGCAGTCGACGTAGTGGATGCCTTTGGGCTCCAGCTTCTTGGCCCGGGCGATGTCGTCGCGGTAGTAGGAGTTGCCGCCGTCGATGATGATGTCGCCGGTCTCCATGTGCGTAGCGAGCTTGTCGACTGTGTCTCCGGTGAACACAGCGGGCACCATCACCCATGCCGCGCGCGGCTTGTCGAGCTTGTCGACGAACTCGTCGATCTCCGTCGCGCCGGTCGCGCCCTCGTCCTGCATCGATTTCACTGCGTTGGGGTCGATGTCCCACACGACGCACTCGTGACCGCCGCGCATCAAGCGGCGCACGAGATTGGCGCCCATGCGGCCGAGGCCCACCATGCCGAGCTGCATTCGTCGCTCCCTTCTGATTGGCGTTATTGCGCAGTCACCGTGGCTATCTTCGACTCGACGCATCGCAACAGGTCGGTCCACGAGTCGACG
This sequence comes from Acidimicrobiia bacterium, assembly GCA_038236695.1. Lineage (GTDB taxonomy): Bacteria > Actinomycetota > Acidimicrobiia > IMCC26256 > JBBRZM01 > JBBRZM01. The sequence goes on along the minus strand of JBBRZM010000037.1, from coordinate 7,473 downwards.
AACGACTTCGCGCCCTCCAGCTGCAGCTGCTGCGCGAGCTCCTTGACGGAGACTCCCGCGGCCTCGATCCGCGCGATGGTGTCATCCGCGTCACCACCGTCGGCCGGCAGGAGGTCATCGACGACGCCGTAGGCGGCGAACGCCTTCAACGTCTCTTCCGGCATCGTGTTGATCGTCTTCGCCGCCGCCAGCGCGTGGATATAGAAGGTGTCGGGGAGCGCGGGATCCTTGGTGCCGGTACTCGCCCACAGCAGCCGCTGCGGCTTGGCGCCCGCGGCTTCGAGCGCTTTCCACTCGTCCGACGCAAGCAGCGCGCGGTACGCGCGGTACGCGCGTTTGGCGACGGCGACACCGAGCTGGTCGGCGAGGTCATCGGGCAGCTTGCCCATGACCGCCTTGTCCCAGCGCGAGATGAAAACTGACGCCACTGAGCCGACGTCGAGGCCGAGGCCCGCGTCTTTCCGGCGCTGCAATCCACGCTGGTACGCGCCCGCCGCGGCGAGGTATTGCTCGTCGGAGAACAACAGGGTCACGTTGACCGGCACGCCGGCGAAGATCAGCTCCTCGATCGCGGGAAGGCCTTCGGCCGTGCCCGGTACTTTGATGAACAGGTTGGGTGTCGCCGCCTTCGCGTGCAGTGCCTTGGCCTCGGTGATCGTGCTGTTGGTGTCGTGGGCGAGTCGGGGCGAGACCTCGATCGAAACCCACCCGTCGACTCCCTGCGTCGCATCCCAAATCGCTCGGAGGAGTCCTGCCGCCTTCGTGAGATCTTCGATCGCAAGCGCGAAGAACAGTGCTTCGCGGGTCACCCCCGCCTCGGCGAGCGCGCGTATCGCCGCGTCGTAGTCGTTGCTCCCTCTCATCGCCTTGTCGAAGATCGTGGGGTTGGAGGTCAGGCCCGTCACCGCGAAGTTGCTGATGTAGTTGGCCAGCATGCCGGTCGCGACGAGCGTACGGGTGATGTTGTCGAGCCAGAGGCTCTGCCCCGCATCGTGGAGGCGGGTCGCGGAGTCAATGGAGCGATCTCGTTCGAGCTCGAGCACTTCCGACAGGCGGCGTTGATGCCGTTCCTCCGGTGTGAAGTCCGCCTGTACGAACGCCTCGACGATGTCGGCGGCGTCCTCGGGTCCAATGACCCGGGCACCGAGTGTGAGCACGTTGACGTGGTCGTGCTCGACCATCTGATGCGCCGTGTAGTGATCGGATCCGTATGCCGCGCGGATGCCGGGTAGCCGGTTCGCGGCGACGGTGACGCCCGCGCCGCTGCCACAGATGAGGATGCCGCGCTCACAATCGCCCGACGCGAGCGCCTCACCGATCAACATTGCGACGAGCGGATAGTCAACGGGCTTTCCCGAGTCGGGCCCCATGAGCAGAGGCTCGTGCCCGGCGGCGGTGACCGCCTCCGCGACGCGCGCTCGCAGCGGCAAGCCGGCATGGTCAGCCGCGATCGCGACTCTCACCGGGGGTCCAGACCGATCCACATGGGCGATCATCATGCCGCGGTTGGGTGCGCTCTGCCCAGGCACGGCGCTGCGGACGTCGGTCCGCAGCTACCCTCCCGCGCGATGAACGCGCGCGCGAGCGTCTCGGTGCACGACTGGCACGGCGTGGCGGCCGTCACGCTGGCTGCCGGAGAGCTCGCGGCCACGTTCCTGCCCGACGTGGGCATGCTCGGGGTGTCACTTCACCATCGAGGCGCGGAACTGCTTGCGCTGCCCGGTGGACTCGACGCGTACCGCCATGACCACACCACGGGTCTGCCGTTGCTCGCACCGTGGGCCAATCGACTCGGCGATTGGGACTATCGCGTCGGCAAGCTGCACGTCGACCTCAATGGACTGGCGTTGCATACCGACGACAACGGGTTGCCGATCCACGGCACGATGACGGGGCAACCGGGGTGGGAGATCGTGAGTCTCGCTGCGAACGACGACGCTGCGACGCTACGAACGTGCTTCCATTTCGGCGAGCGCGACGACTTGCTCGAGAGCTTCCCGTTCCCCCACGACCTGGCGCTGGAGCTCCGGGTCGACGAGGGATCGTTGCGAGTCACAACAACGCTGTGGCCGACCGGCCGGCGGAAGGTGCCGGTGTCGTTCGGCTTCCATCCCTACCTGTACCTTCCGGGCCCGCCTCGCGACGAATGGCGGTTGCGACTTCCGGCGCGCGAGCAGCTCATGCTCGACGAGCGCGCGCTGCCGACCGGTGAGACGCGCAAGCTTCCTGCCGAGAACGAGCCGATCTTCATGCGCGCCTGCGACGATCACTTCGCGCTGTCTCGCGACCGTCGGTTCGAGCTGGTTGGTGGCGACCGGCGTCTCACGCTCGCGTTCGACCGCGCCTATCCCTACGCGCAGGTGTTCGTGCCGTCGGACAAGCCCTATGTGTGCATCGAGCCGATGACCGCCCCGATCGACGCGCTGCGTTCGGGCGACTACGAGCTCGTCGGCCCGGATGAGGAGTACCGCGCGCGGTTCACGATCGAGGTCGGCCCGGAGTCCGGTCGCGCGTAGTTGGGGTTCGGCGATCGCGTGCCGCCGCTACGAACGCAGCGCGCGGTACCGGCGAATCAGGGCGTTCGTCGAGGTGTCGTGCTCGAGTTTCGGCTCGCCGGTCGCGTCGAGCTGCGGCACGATCACCTCGGCCAGCACTTTGCCCAGCTCGACGCCCCACTGGTCGAATGAGTTGATGTTCCAGATCGTGCCCTGCGTGAAGACCTTGTGCTCGTACAGCGCGATGACCTGTCCGAGCACGCGCGGCGTGAGTTTCGGGATCAAAATCGAGTTGGTCGGGTGATTCCCTTCGAACGTGCGCGCCGCCACCTGATGCGCGGGTACGCCTTCGGCCTCGACCTCCTCTCTCGTCTTGCCGAACGCCAGCGCCTCGGTCTGGGCGAAGAAGTTGGCCATGAGCAGGTTCTGGTGGTCGCCGATCTCGTGGTTGGGTTGCGCGAAGCCGATGAAGTCGCACGGGATCAGCCGCGTGCCCTGGTGGATGAGCTGGTAGTAGGCGTGCTGACCGTTGGTGCCCGGCTGGCCCCACACGACCGGCCCGGTGTCGTAGTCGACCCGCCGCCCGTCGAGGTCGACCGACTTGCCGCCGCTCTCCATGTCGAGTTGTTGCAGGTACGACGTCAGGCGCCACAGGTACTGGCTGTACGGCAGGATCGCCTGTGTCTCGGCGCCGAAGAAGTTGATGTACCAAACGCCGATCAACCCGAGCAGCACCGGCAGGTTGCGCTCGAACGGCGTGGTGCGGAAGTGCTCGTCGATCGCGTGGAAGCCGCTGAGGAACTCCGAGAACTGCTCGGCGCCGATTGCGAGCATCAACGAGAGGCCGATCGCCGAGTCGACCGAGTACCGGCCACCCACCCAGTCCCAGAACTCGAACATGTTCGCGGTGTCGATGCCGAACTCCGCCACGCGTTGCTCGTTGGTCGACACCGCGACGAAGTGCTTTTCGACTGCGCTCTGGTCGCCGAGCGCGTCGAGCAACCATTGGCGCGCGGTGCGCGCGTTGGTGAGCGTCTCAAGCGTGCCGAACGTCTTGGAGCAGATGACGAACAGCGTCTCTTCGGGGTCGAGGTCGTGCAGCGTCTCCCAAATCTGGGTGCCGTCGACGTTGGAGACGTAGTGGAACGTCATGTCGCGCTGACTGAAATCCTTGAGGGCCTCGTAGGCCATCGCGGGCCCGAGATCGGAGCCCCCGATGCCGATGTTGACGACGTTGATGATGCGCTTGCCGGTGTGGCCCTTCCATGTGCCGGCGCGCACCCGCCCGGAGAAGTCGGCCATCTTGCGGAGCACCGCGTGCACGGCTGGCACGACGTTCTCGCCGTCGACCACGATCGACGCACCCTCGGGTGCTCGTAACGCGACGTGCAGCACGGCCCGTTGCTCGGTCACGTTGATCTTCTCGCCTGAGAACATCGCGTCGACGCGGTCGCGCAGGCGCGCGCGTTCGGCCAGCGCGAGCAGGAGCCCGACCGTCTCACGCGTGAGCCGGTTCTTCGAATAGTCGAGGTAGATGCCGTCGTGCTCGACGGTCAGCTCGTCACCCCGGCTCGCGTCAGCAGCGAAGAGCTCGCGCAGATGAGCGTCGCGCAGCTCGCGGAAATGCACGTCGAGCGCCTTCCATTCCGCGCTCTGCTTGATCGACGCCTCGGCCATGTCGTCCCCTATCAGTCGGGCGGCTCGCTGATCGGGGTGCGGCCGGCGAAGCCCGCATCGGGCCAGTGCCACCATCCGATCTCGTTTTCGCCGGGAAGCCAGCACAACAGGTAGTCACGCCCGCTCGGCGAACGGGCCGAAAAGTCGATGAGGCCGCGCTCCGGGTCGCGCAGGACGATGCCGTCGGTGTCGAGTTTCCCGACGAGCTTTCGGAGCTCGTCGCTCCCGGCCGGCGCTTTTGCGTGGCCGTTCGCCGAGGGCCCCGGTCCGTCGCCCGCCGGATGCGGTGCGCGTTGTCGAATCTTCGCGTCGGCGACGAGCACGCGGATCCGCTCGACGATCTCCCGCACGCGCGGCAGCGCCGCGTTGGCTTCGGCAAGCGTGTACATGCGCACCTCGCGACAATAGGACGGGAGCACTCGGGGTGCGCCGGTAGCATGCCGCCGTGACGCGTGTCAGCTTCTTCGGTCCTCACGGCACGTTCACCGAGGAGGCGCTGCTCACGCAGTCCGATCTTGCCGCGCACGAGCTCGTCGCCCAGCGCACGGTGCCCGAGGTGATTGCGTCGGTCGAGCGTGGCGACGCCGAGCTCGGCGTGGTGCCGATCGAGAACTCGATTGAGGGGTCGGTGGCGGTCACGCTTGACACGCTTGGGTTCGAGAGCGAGCTGCTCGTGCAACGCGAGATCGATCTCCCGATCTCGCTCAACCTGTGCGCCAAACCAGGCACGAAGCTGCGTGATGTCACCACTGTGCTGTCGCACCCGCACGCCAACGCACAGTGCCGGAAGTGGCTCGGACAGAAATTGCCCGACGTGGAGGTGGTCGCGGCCAACTCCACTGCCGACGCCGCCCGCGAGGTGCAGAAATCGCGCAAGGCGAATCTCGCTGCGGTGGGCACCGCCTTTGCCGCCGAGCTCTACAGCTTGAAGGTGCTGGCAAGCGAGATCGAGGACCATCCCGAGAACGAGACCCGCTTCGTTGTCGTCGGCCGTGGTATTCCGGCGCCGACGGGCCATGACAAGACATCGATCGTGTGCTTTCAGCGGGAAGATCGACCGGGCTCGCTGCTCACCATCCTCCAGGAGTTCGCGGCGCGTGCGATCAACTTGTCGAAGCTCGAGTCGCGACCGGCGAAGCGCACCTTGGGCGACTACTGCTTCTTCATCGATGCCGAGGGCCACATCGCCGACGAGTTGGTGGCCGACTGCCTTCGCACGCTGGCCGCGAAGCAGGCCGAGGTGAAGTTCCTCGGTTCCTATCCCATCGCCGGCGAGGAGGAAGCGCGCGCGCGGCGCCGCTCCGCCGGCAAGGCCTGGCGCGAGGCGAGCTCGTGGCTCGACGACTTGCGGGCCCAAGTGCGTCCTGCGGGCGACATCACGTGATCGACCTGCGCCGGCTACGCGACGACGCTGACTACCGGGCGGGCATCGAGCGCAAGCGAGTCGGTGCCGACCTCATCGACGCAACGCTGCAACTCGACGACGAGCGCCGCCGGATCCTCACCGAGATCGAGGAGCTACGGGCCCGGCAGAACACCGCGTCGAAGGAGATCGGCCGCACGCCGGCCGACGCGCGCCCCGAGAAGATCGCCGCTGCGACCGCGCTCAAGCAGGAGCTGGCGGGAAAGGAGCCCGTGCTCGCCGAGCTCGAACGGCGTCTGCGCGAGCTGGCGCTGCAGATCCCGAATCCGGCCGACGCATCGGTGCCCGACGGTGGCGAGGACGATGCCGAGGTCGTGCGCACCGTCGGCGAGACCGGGCCCGCTCCTGCGTTCGACCATGCCGCGCTGGCCGAGGCTCTTGGTCTTGTCGACATGGATCGCGCCGCGCAGGCGAGCGGTTCCCGGTTCGCGTACCTGCAGCACGAAGCCGTCCTGCTCGAGCTCGCACTGGTGCAGTGGGTGGTGAGCACCCTCGTCGCCGAAGGGTTCGTTCCGGTGGTGCCACCGGTCCTGGTTCGAGAGTCGACGATGGAGGAGGCGGGGTTCTTCCCGACCGATCGCAACCAGGTCTACGACGTCGACGGCGGTGAGCTGTTCCTCGTGGGCACGAGCGAGATCCCGCTCTCGGCACTGCAGCGAGGCGAGATCCTCGACGTCGCCGAGCTCCCACTTCGCTACGCGGGTGTCTCGACGTGCTTTCGTCGTGAGGCCGGCACGTACGGCAAGGACACGCGCGGCATCTTCCGCGTGCACCAGTTCGACAAGGTGGAGATGTTCTCCTTCGTGCATCCCGATCGGTCGTGGGACGAGTTGGACGCGATCCTCGCCATCGAGGAGTCGCTCATCCAGCGCCTCGGATTTCCGTATCGGGTTGTCGACATCGCGGCCGGTGATCTCGGCGCGGCGGCAGCCAAAAAGTACGACGTCGAGGTCTGGCTACCCTCCGAAGGTCGTTATCGCGAGCTCATGTCCGCCTCCAACTATCTCGAATACTCGGCCCGGCGGCTCGGCACGCGTGTGCGTACCGATGCCGCCACCCGGTTCGTGCACACACTCAATGGCACCGCCTGCGCGATCTCGCGCACGCTCGTGTTCTTGTTCGAGCACTGCCAGTCATCCGACGGCGGCCTGGTCGTGCCCGAGGTGCTGCGCCCGTACTGCGGCCTGGAGCTCGTCGAGCCGCGCGGTTGAACGTCGAATGGTGGCGCCCAACCCGCCCGGTAGCCTCTTGCTCGGAGGGGTGCCGGAGCGGCCGAACGGGGCGGTCTTGAAAACCGCTGTGGCGCAAGCCACCGTGGGTTCAAATCCCACTCCCTCCGCCATGTGCCTCTTCGACGTGTTGCTGTCCCACAACCGCTGGGTCTTGGTGATCGACCCGCGCTAGCGAGCGGCGGTGCGAAGCCTTGTGCGCCGTACCACCTCGAGAACCACCAGTGCCACGAATGCGATGACACCAACGGTGAGCAGAATCGCAGAGACCGTGTTGAGGGCGGTCTTGTCGCCGCCTTGCGTGGCGCCGATAGCGAGGCCGACGACGAAGATCGCGACTGCACCGAGGATGAAACGAAGGTAGGACTGCTGCCGGATTTTCACGGTTGTCTCCTGACCAGGCGGCCAGGATGGTCGCGGTGATGAAACCGTACAACATCATCTCGTCCGCAGCCGGATGGCGCGACTGGATGCTCGATTCGCGTCAGCCGTTTATCCGGTGCCGGCGCTTCGACATGCTGCTCCAGTGCACGTGCGCAAGGCGTTGAGCTGTTTCGCGAGGCCGGCGACGAGGTTCGGGTCTGCGGTCGCCGCGATGCTGTGCAGCTCGAACGGGTCGGTGGTGAGGTCGTACAACTCGCGCTCGCCG
>JBBRZM010000036.1:0-15512 GCA_038236695.1 Acidimicrobiia bacterium | reverse complement strand
TAGAACGGTCCGCGGGGGTTGACCGCTCCGTACCTGCCGCCGCTCTCACGAGCGCGCGTGCACACGAGGAACGGCTCGTCGTGGTGGGGATTCATACCCGGCGTCGGTGTGTACGGCACGGGTGGCACCGTCGGCGGCGGCTGAGCCGGCCCCGATGGCGGCTTGGGTGGTGCTGCCGGCGCTGCCGGTGCAGGCGCCGCCCCCGCCGGCGTGGCTGCCGGAGCGCTTGGTTTCGTCGCCGCCTGTGCTTTTGCGGCCACCAGCGCAGCCTGCTGACGCCGGCGCGCGGCGGCGGCTTCGCGTTGGGTCACCGCGGCGCGCAGCTTGGTCTCGAGCTCCCGGTCTTGTGCCTTCAGGCCGTCGAGCTGGCGCGCCTGGTCGCGCTTCTGGGCCTTGAGCTGCTCGCGCTGGGCCTGCAGGTCGTCGCTCGCGCGGTGGAGCTGGGAGAACACGGTCAGGTCGTGGGCCGACACGGCATCGAACATCGCCTGCCGCCGGGCCGCGTCGAGCGCGGTGTCGGCGTCGAGATCGCCGAGCGCGGTGCCGGCGTTGCGATAGACGTCAGCCGTCCGGAGCCGGGCCTCGCGCCGCAGCTTGTCGCGCCGGGCCTGGGCGACGGTGAGCTGGTGCTCGATCGACGCGATCGTCGAATCGAGGGACTGGTAGCTCGACAGTGCCTTGAAGTACCGGTTGGATGCGGCGTCGGCCTCGCGTTGGGCGTCGGCAACCGCGTCGGCGGGACGAGATCCGGCTGCGCGTGTGGCGGAGGCGACACCTGCGAACGTGAAGCCACTGACCACCAGCGCGCTCGCGACGAGCGCGGGGATCCTTCGACGTCGGGCTGGCTCACGTACGAACAGAAAGCGGTTCCTTCGCTCGCCGGCCCGCTGCACGCACGTGGTGTTGCCGCAGTCTCCGCGCGCGACAACACACGTGCAGTTGCGGGAACGACAACACGCTAACGAGCTCCGGCCGTATCGTCCACATTTCGCACCCAACAGCCACGTGACCTGCGCCTTCGGTGCGATTCGGGCCGTAGGCTGCGCTCCATGTTCGAGTGGAGTGACGAGCACCAGATGGTGCGCGACGCCGTACGCCAGTTCGTCGAGGCCGAGATCCGTCCCCATCGCGACGAGCTCGAGTTCGGCGACCTGCCGCCGTACGAACTGCTGCGCAAGCTGTTCCGCACCTTCGGCATGGACTCGCTCGCGCGCGAGCAGTTCAAGAAGCGCATCGAGCGCGAGCGTCTGAAGGAGGCAGGTGAGCCGGCCGCGAGCGAGATCGACGGCATGGCGCAGGGGAGCATGGGTGGCGCGATGTTCATGATCCCGGTGATCGAGATCTGTCGCTGCTCGCCGGGCATGGTCACGGCGTTGGGCGTGAGCGTGGGTCTCACGTCCGCCGCGATTCTCTCGAAAGGCACCATCGACCAGAAAGAGCGGTGGGCGCTCGACGTGCTGACGCTCGACAAGATCGGTGCGTGGGCGATCACAGAGCCCAACTCGGGCTCCGACGCGTTCGGGTCGATGCAGGCGACGGCGCGCCGCGACGGCGACGAGTACATCCTCAACGGGTCGAAGACGTTCATCACCAACGGGCCGTACGCCGACACGACGGTGTTCATCTGCAAGCTCGACGAGGGTAACCCGCCGGCGGCACGCAAAGTGCTCAACTTCGTGCTTGACAAGGGCATGGAGGGCTTTGAGCAGTCGAAGCCGTTGCGCAAGATGGGCATGCACTCGTCGCCCACCGGTCAGTTGTTCGTGAGCGATGTGCGGGTCGGGCGCGACCGGCTCCTCGGCGAGACCGAAGATCCGCCCGGCGGCGGTCGTGAAGGCGCGAAGACGACGTTCACCCAGGAACGCACCGCGGTCGCGGCGATGGCGTACGGGATCGTCGACCGGTGCCTCGAGCTCTGCCTCGACTACGCCAAGGAGCGGGTGCAGTTCGGCAAGCCCATCGGCGAGTACCAGCTCATTCAGCTGAAGCTGGCGAAGATGCAGGTCGCCAAGCTCAACCTCGAGAACCTGATCTTCCGCCAGATCGAGATGAGCGGCGCCGGCAAGTCCATGAGCCTCGCCGAAGCCTCGGCGTGCAAGCTCTACGCGGCGCAGGCCGCGATGGAAGTCGGGCTCGAAGCGGTGCAGCTGTTCGGCGGCAACGGCTACATGGCCGAATACGAGGTCGAACAACTCTGCCGCGACGCAAAAGTGCTGCAGATCTACGCCGGTACCGACGAGATCCAGGTGTCGCAGATCGCCCGCAGTTTGCTGTCTCTCTGACGAGTGGCGCCGCGAGGTGACGCTGGCGCGCGTGGGTGGTTCCCCGTCGGGGCGCTTCTCACTGAGTGGACGTCAGCCACTACCGCCCTTTACGGGTGGTGGTGAGCGCAATAGCGTGATCGCGTCACACTGCACTCGCAGCGGAAAGCTCGAAACTCTCGTTCATCTGGCGGCTTGGACGGCGCAGAATGACATCGCTTCGGCCTAGCGAGCTCGTCGATGGTGGACGCGCCGCAGTCGCCGTCCACGATTGGTCGCGTGCGCTTTCGTTGCTCCGGGAGGCCGATGTCGCCGGTGCTCTCGGGCCGAGCGATGTGGAACGGCTCGCGGAAGCTGCGTTCTGGATGGGCCATCTTGAAGAGTGCATTGGTGCGCGAGAACGCGCGTACAGCGCTTTCGTCGAGGGAGGCGACGTTCGGAGCGCTGCGCTCGTCGCTCTCCATCTCGCTTTCCACCACGCGGGGCGAGGGGCCATTGCTGTGGCCGGTGGATGGTTGGAGAGCGCGATCGCGCTTCTGGCTGACGTGCCTGAGTGTGCGGAGCAGGGTTGGCTGGCGTGGATACAAGGCATCGTCGCGGGCGAGATGTTGGGTGATCGCGACGAGGCTATGCGTTATGCCGAGCGCGCCATCGAGATCGGTCGCGTGCTTGGTGATCGAGACGTTGAGGCGTTAGGCCTGCTGACGAAGGGCGGAGCGTTTATCCATCTTGGGCGAGTGGACGAAGGCCTCGCGCTTCTCGACCAAGTGATGGCGCTCGCGGTGAGTGGAGTGCTTGGGCCTTGGGCGTCGGCGGCCACCTATTGCGGAACCATCAGCACGTGCGCCGCGCTGGGTGACTACCGCCGTGCAGCGGAATGGATCGAAGAGGTGCAGCGTCGCGCCGGAGCGACCCGCTCGTGCGAGTTTCCTGGTGACTGCCGCCTGCACAGAGCCGAGATCCTGCAGTTGCGAGGCGATTGGGCAGAGGCGGAGGTCGAAGCAGCGCGTGCGTGCGACGAACTGGAGAGCTGGGATGTAGCCCACGTCGCTGTCGGCGTCTACGAGTTAGGGATGCTGAGCCTGCGGCGGGGCGATGTCTCGGCCGCCGAGCACGCCTTTCGCCAGGTTGAAGACCTGGGCGGCTCTTCTCAGCCGGGACGTGCGCTGCTCGAACTCGTGCGCGGACGTCCCGAGACCGCGTGGGTTTCGCTGAAAGAGGCCTTGGAAGTGGCCAAAGGCGACGCCCTGTTGCGGGCACAGCTGCTGCCTGCGGCCACGGAAGCCGCGTTGAAGGCTGGAGACGTCGAAGGGGCACGGCGCAATGCGGACGAGCTCGCCAAGATCGCTGATGTGTACTCGACGGCCACGCAGCACGCGCGCGCCGCTCAGGCGTGCGGCGAAGTGGCATCGGCGTCGGGTGACTTCGATCTCGCACGAGACAAGCTTCGAGAAGCGATCCGAGGTTGGCAGCACGTCGGCGCTCCGTACGACGAAGCGAGAGCGCTTGTTGCCCTCGCTGTTGTGCTTCGCGCGATCGGCGAGACGGACGCAGCCGACTTCCAACTCCAGCTTGCGCTCGACGCCTTCGAGCGGCTGGGGGCGACGACCGACGTCGTGAGCGTGCTCGAGCTGTCGGGTAAGGCGGCTCCGCAGTCTCGCGTCGTCCGGACGTTCATGTTCACGGACATCGAGGATTCGACGGCGCTTCTGGCGGCGGTGGGTGACGATCGGTGGTCCGACGTCTTGCGCTGGCACGACTCAACATTGCGTCGGCTGTTCGCACGCTTCGACGGCCAAGAGATCAAGCAGCGAGGCGGCGGTGACGGTTTCTTCGTCGCCTTCACGTCGGCCGAAGCCGCGCTCGACTGCGCCATCGCGATCCAGCACGCGATGACCGAAGGCAGTCGCGACCATGCCCCGCTTCGCGTCCGCGTCGGTGCGCACGAAGCGGAAGCGACCCGCAGCGTCGACGATTACAGCGGCCGCGGGGTCCATGAAGCGGCGCGCATTGCCGCCCTCGCACGCGGCGGCGAGGTCTTGGTAAGCATCCGAACGCTGAAGTCTGCCGGGTCACGCCACCAGGCATCACAGACCCGATCCGCGCTGCTCAAAGGGCTCGCTGATCCCGTCGTCGTAGCGTCAGTGCGCGCACCGAGCCCGCTTCCTTCGTGAGCATAGGTAACTCAAGGTGTTAGCCGGACGGGTTCGGCGTGACGCCGAGGAGGGCATTCACGAGCCCGGCGATGAGCTCCAGGGTGGCGAACAGCGACTGCTCGCGCTCCTCGTTCTGCTCCAGGTGGGTGAGCAACTCGATGCCGAGGAAGGCGGAAGCGATGGCGTACGCGAGATCGCCGAGGGGCACGAGTCCGTCGAACGGCGTGCCGGCGACGACCCGGGTGACCGCACGCTCGATGACGCCGTTCCAAGGCTCGAAACGCTTCCACACCTGCGCGCCCAGCTCCGGCGACCCGAACGAGCCCGCGAGGAGCTGTGACAGCACGGTGAGGTGGCCCTCGCGCACGTCCTCGTCGTGGAGCTCGCGGGCGATCGAGACCAGCTCCGGCAACGTCGAGACTTCTGCGAGGCGATCCTCGTACTGCGCCAGACGATGCGCGGTCAGTTTGTCGAGCGCCGCGAGCAGCACGTCGTTGACCGTGCCGAAGTGGTAGAAGATCAGCGCCTGGTTGAAGTCGCCCGTCCGTGCGATCGCGCGGGCACTGGTGCCGACGATGCCGTGCTCCTTGAGGGTTTCGAGGGCGGCGTCGACGATCTTGGCGCGCGTCTCGTCGCCGGCGCTCGGCGTTGTGCTACGCGCTCCCGACTTCGCCACCTGCCCGTCCCCTCGCGATCGACTGCCATCTGAACCGTTCTCGGTGCTCATCGCAAGCGCCGCTGCGGTCTCATTGCGCGGGAGAGTGTCAGCGCGTGCTTGCGGCACGAGGTGGAGGTGGCGGCCACGGGCTCGCGACCGCCGGGGGTCGATGCCGGCAGCGGCCATCCGGACAGTCAGAGGAGCCGACGATCGCGCCCAGTCGGCCGCGGTTGTCGGACACGAGGTGTAAGAACCGCTCGGCCAGTGGCGCGAACGTCTTGCCGCTGAGGCGGTAGGACCAGAGCCGGTAGTCGCGTGTGGCCCACAAGCACATGAGGAACGCCGCGGGCCCCGCCCACACATCGCCGCACGAGTCGTCGACGACCACGAGCTCGGCGCCGAGCCAGGGGACCTTGCCGTACCGCGCCCTTGCCGCCGGCGATCCGGCGGCAAGGAAGTCGAGCGGCACGAAGGTGTGTTGGCTCTCCAGCCAGTGCCGGCACCGACGGCAGAGCTCGCAGTGCTCGTCGTACAGCGCCGTGAGTCGCTGCGGGCGGTGCGCGGCAGTGGCCGTCATGCCGGGTTCCCGTACGGGTAGCCCGGGCCCACTTGCGGCCCCTCGAACGGCGGCTGGTCGTACGCGACCGTTGCCTGTGGCTTCACTGGCGGTGCCAGCTCGGCCGCTTGGCCGTGCCGGCGGAGCCGGTAGAACACGTGACGCTCGCAGTCGTGCACTTCTGCAACATGTAACGCGTGCCACATTTGTGACGATGCCGCCCGAGCCCCAGCCGATCGAACCCGCGCCTTCGATGTGGGAGATGCCCGACCCCCGCTCGGCTGACGAACTCGAGATCGCCGGAATCGGCGCCGATCTCGAACCGGGCACCTTGCTGGCCGCGTACCGCACCGGACTCTTCCCGATGCGAGTCGGCGCCGCGGGCCCCATCGCGTGGTGGTCACCGGACCCGCGAGCGATCATCCCGCTCGACGGGCTCCACATCAGCCGCTCGTTACGACGGGCGACGCGTCAGTACGAGTTCCGTGTCGACACCGCGTTCGAGGCCGTGATGCGTGCGTGCGCGGATCCCGCCCGTCCCCACGGCTGGATCGACGAGTCGTTCGTCGCGGCGTACACGCGCCTGCATGGGATGGGTTGGGCGCACAGCATCGAGAGCTGGACCGCCAACGGCGAGGAGCTCGTGGGTGGCGTGTACGGCGTCGCGATCGGCGGGTTGTTCGCGGCCGAGTCGATGTTCCATCGACGAACCGACGCGGGGAAAGTCGCGCTGGCGGCGCTTGTCGATCGCCTAACCGACGGTGCATCGCTGCTGGACGTGCAGTGGAGCACGCCGCACCTGGCCTCGCTCGGCGCGGTCGAGGTGCCCCGTGAGCATTATTTGCGACTGCTCGCGCGGGCGGTTGACGAGACGCCCGTACACTCGCGACGGTGGAGTTGACCCCCGAAGAGTCACGAGTGCTCGGTTGCCTGCTCGAGAAGGAGCGCACGACGCCCGACGCGTACCCGCTCACGCTCAACGCGCTCGTTGGCGCGTGCAACCAGTCCACCAACCGTGAGCCGGTCGTCTCCTACAACGAGGCGACGGTGGAGGACGCACTGACGAGCCTGCGGCAACGGGGCCTGGCGCGGCGCGGGATGTATCCGGGGAGTCGGGTGGCCAAGCACCGCCATGCCGTCGACGAGCAGCTCGGCCTCTCGGGCCCCGAGCTGGCGTTGCTCGGCATGTTGCTTCTTCGTGGACCGCAGACACCCGGCGAGCTCAAGACCCGCACGGAGCGGCTGCACCGCTTCGCGCAGCGCGACGATCTCGATGCCGGCCTCGCCTCGCTGATGTCGCACGAGCCGCCGCTGGTCGCGAAGCTTGTCCGCGACCCGGGCCAGAACGAAGCGCGCTACGTGGAGCTGGTGTCGGGCGCCGCCGCCAATCACCCGATCTCGCCTGAACGCCCAGTACACGAGGCGTCATCGGCGCTCGCCACTGCGGACGGCCGTCTCGGCGCGCTGGAAGACCAGGTACAACAGTTGCGGTCAGAGCTCGATGATCTGCGCCAACGGCTGGGGGAGTGACGCGTGCGCATCGGCATGACCGTCCCGTTCGCCGACTTTCGGCGTGACGACTTCCTCGAGTGGTGCCGGCGCATCGACGACGGGCCATTCTCCACGCTCGCGTTCGGCGAACGCATCGCGTATCCCAACTACGACCTCGTCGCCACGCTGGCCGCGGCCGCGGCCGTCACGACCCGGGTCGGCGTCGTTGCGACGATCGCGGTGCTGCCGCTGCACCGCACGATCCCGTTCGCGAAGCAGGCCGCCACGATCGACGCCATCTCGAACGGTCGACTCACGCTCGGACTCGGGATTGGCGGGCGTGAGGAGGATTACCGCGCCGCCGACGCGTCAACCGCGAGGCGCCACCAACGCCTCGATGAGCAGGTCGCGCTGCTGCGGCGGGTCTGGGCGGGCGAACCGCCGATGCCGGGCATGGCGCCGGTCGGCCCGGCGCCGGTGCAGCCCGGCGGGCCGGCATTGCTCACCGGTGGAATGGGCCCCAAAGCCATCGCCCGTGCAGCGCGCTGGGCCGACGGGCTCGCCGGGTTCGAGCTGGGGCCCGATCCCGACGCGGTGCGGGCCACGTTCCACCTCGTCGAGCACGCGTGGGAGCAAGCCGAGCGGGCCGAACCGCCGGTGCTCACCACCAGCAGCTGGTACGCGCTTGGTCCTGACGCGACGCAGATGCTGCGCGGGTACGCGACCCGCTACCTCGATTTCCTCGGCGACGAAACCGCGGGTGCGCTGGCTGCGATGTGCCGCATCGACACCGACGACGCGCTGCGCGACGCGTTGAAGATGGTGGAAGACGCGGGTGCCGACGAATTCGTGCTCGTCCCGGTGTCAGGCGATCTCGATCAGCTCGGCCGCGCGATTGAAGTGGTGGCGGCGCATGGATGAGCGTGACGTCGTCGAGCGGTATCTCGAAGCGATCGGTGTGACCCGCGACTGGGATACGCTCGGCGAATGTCTCGCCGAAGACTTCACACGCGTCGGCCCGTACGGCGACACGTACACGAGTCGGTCGGAGTACCTCGAGTTCATCGCTGACCTGATGCCGAAGCTTCCGGGTTACGAGATGCGGATCGATCGGGTGCGGTACGCGACGAACACGGCGTACGCGGAGCTCACCGAGACGGTGACGATCGACGGGCGGCCGCACCAGACCCCCGAGACCCTCGTGTTCGACCTGACGTGCGACGGTCGCATCGCCGGTGTGCGAGTGTTCATCCAGACACCGGGCCGTTCGATGCCGAAGTTCTGAGGCAGCCTGATGTGTGCATTCGTCATTGATGCCGACGGACACGTCGACGAGGACCTTGCATGGATGGTTGCGGCCCTCGACCCGTCGCTGCGGGCGCTCGCGCCGACCGCGCAACGGGGCGACGACGGCACGCTCACGACCTTGATCGAGGGGCGGCCGTGGAAGCCGGAGTTTCCGTATCCGAGTGGATCGCAGACCCATACCTCCGCGGGCGGCGAGTACCGGGCCGGCGGGCGTGACCCGCACATGCGACTGGAAGCGCTCGACGAGGAGGGCATCGACATCGCGGTGCTGTATCCGAGCCTCGGTCTGATGTTCGGCCTGTACCAGGATCCCGAGGTGGCCGCCGCGATGTGCGCCGTCGACAATGACTGGCTCGCGAGTTTCTGTGCCAAGGATCCAGATCGCCTCGTGGGCGTCGCGCTGCTCCCGCAGCAGGATCCTGACCGCGCCGCGCGCGAGTTGGCGCGCTGCGTCGAGCAGCACGGATTCGTCGCCGGCATGATCCGTCCGAATCGCATCGGCGGCCGCACCGTCGACGACGATGCGTTCGAGCCGGTGTGGGCGACGGCCGAGTCGCTCGATGTGCCCATCACGCTGCACGAGGCGTATCTCGGCGGAATCGAGACCGTGGGCCTCGAGCGGGTGTCGTCGTACGCGGGCGCGCACGTGATCAGTCATCCCTTCGAGCAGATGGCCGCGATGCTCGGGCTGTCGCTCGCCGGCGTGTTCGCGCGTCACCCGGGATTGCGGTTCGGGTTCTTCGAAACCGGGTGTAGTTGGGCCCCGTACTGGTGCGAACGGATCGAGGAGCACTACGAGCTGGCGCCGGCCGATTTTCGCGGGGGCGACCCCGGCGGGGTGTTGTCGACGCGCGCGTGGCTCACGTTTGATGCCGCGGAAGCTGGAGTGCAGGCGACCGCCGGCCTCGGCTGGGCCAACCAGCTGTGCTTTGCAAGCGACTTTCCCCACTTCGACGCCGTCTTCCCGGGAGCCGTCAACGCAGTGCGAGCGCGCGAGTTCGGCCGGGATCTCGAGCGCAAGCTGCTCGGCGACAATGCCCTCGCGTTCTACGGCGATCGCTTACGAGAGCGCGCGGAGCGGGTCGAAGCGCGGCGCTGATCACCTCACCCCCCGCATGGGCTTCGGCTATGCGGGGGCGGCCGAAACGGCGTCGAGGAGCTCGTACTCCATCTCGGTGTCGGGGTGATCCTCGTACTCGATCACGCCGATCTCGGTGAACCGGTCACGGAGCCATCCGTCGCCCGCGTCGAGCAGCCCGAGCTTCTTGCAGTTGGGCACGATCTTCGAGAACAGCGCGGCCTGGAACGGGTTTGCGCCCTGCTCCGCCCGCAACTTGAAGAGCAGCTTGGTGATGGTGGCTCCGTCGATGCCCATCCGGTCCCATACGGGGAGCATCAACAGCCGGTCGCGCATGCGCAGGGCAGCGTCGAACGCGAACTCCTGACGTTCGCGAATCTCGGCCGCACCGAGGCCGGCGTAGTACTCCTGCAGCGACAGCACACCAAACGCGACGTGGCGCGCCTCGTCGGCCATGACGTAGCGCAAGAGCTTCTTCAGCAGCGGTTCCTGCGTGACCGCGTGCATGAAGCCGAAGGCCGCGAGCGCGAGGCCTTCGACCATGATCTGCATGCCCATGTAGGTCATGTCCCAGCGCGTATCGCCGATGATGTCGTCGATCAGGAGCTGGAGTGCCGAGCTGACTGGATAGTGGCCTTCGAGCTTCGTATCGAGGTAGCGGGCGAACACCTCGACGTGGCGCGCCTCGTCCATCACCTGCGTAGCGGCGTAGTACTTCGCGTCGATCCAGGGCGTTGTCTCGACGATCTTTGCGGTGCAGATGAGCGCGCCCTGCTCACCATGCAGGAAGTTGCTCATACGCCAGTTGAACCCCTCGAGCTGGAACGCCTGCCATTCGCGGTCTGACCAGGAGCGCACCGGTGAGCCGTCGATTGCCGCGAGCCGGGCCTGCAGATGCGCCAGCGAGCCCGCCATCTCCACCGCGACCTGCTCGGGATCCACGTCGATTGACCAGTCGAGATCGGTTGTTCCGTTCCACTGCGACCGCTTGGCCTTCTCGTACAGCTTGCCGAGGCCCGCACGCGTGCGCGCGTAGTCCCAGGTGAAGATGGCATCCCCCCGGGACGGTGTGGGGTGGGCCGCGTCGCCGAAGTCGAGCTTGTCGTCCGCGAGGATCGAGGCGATGTCATTGGCGTCGTCGCGCCCGAGGGGCGTGTGGCTGGTGTGACCCATGGCAGACCTCCCGGTCGAGTCCACGGTACTCGCGAATGTCGTTAGCCTCGAGGTGATGGATGCTGCCGAGGACGACCTGGTCGTGTACTACAACCCGTCGTGCAGCAAGTGCCGTACCGCCGTCGGTGTGCTGCGCGACGAGGGCGTGGAGCACGAGATCGTCGAGTACCTGAAAACCCACCCGACCCGCCAGGAGCTCGAACGCATCCTCGACGCAATCAGCGATCCGCCCACCGACCTCGTGCGCCGCGACCCGACCTTCAAGGAGCTCGGGCTGTCCGACGCCGACGTGCAGACGCGAGCGCAAGTGGTCGATGTGCTCATCGCGCATCCCGAGCTCATGCAGCGGCCGGTGATCTTCCGGGGCGAGCGAGCGGTGATCGCCCGTTCTCCCGAGAAGCTGCGCGAGCTGCTCGACTGATGGAGGCGCCATGACTGTCATCGCGGTGACCGCCGACACGGTGCGCGAGGAAGTGCGCGCGTTTCTTGTCGACCAGTGGGACCCCGACCTCACGGTGGCGGAGTGGTGGGCGCGCCTCGCCGAGTCGGGCTGGGCGGTTCCCACATGGCCGGAGCAGTGGATGGGTCGCGGGCTGCCGCGCGGGCTCGCGAACGTTGTCAGCGAGGAGATCGTCGCCGCAGGTGCGATGGGGCCGCCGTCGGGGCTGGGCATGCTGCTCGCCGGTCCCACGATCCTCGTGCACGGCACCGACGAGCAGAAGGCGCGCTATCTCCCGTCGATCATCAACGGGCAGGAAGCGTGGTGCCAGCTCTTCAGCGAACCGGGCGCGGGTTCCGACCTCGCGAGCTTGCAGGCCCGCGCCGTGCGCGACGGCGACGAGTGGGTGGTCGACGGCCAGAAGGTCTGGACGTCGGGCGGTCAGGTCTCCGACCTCGGGATGCTGATCGCGCGCACTGATCCCGACGCGCCCAAGCACGCCGGCATCACGTACTTCGCGCTCGAGATGGACCAGCCGGGCGTCGAGGTGCGACCGCTGCGCGAGATGACGGGCCGGTCACTGTTCAGCGAAGTGTTCCTCGACGGCGCGCGAGTGAGCGACAGCGCGTGCATCGGCGGAGTGAACGACGGGTGGGCCGTCGCCAACACGACGCTCGTCAACGAGCGCGCCGGACTCGGCAGTGGCGGCGCCGGCGGAATGGGCTCCGCGTTTCCGGGGAGCAAGGCGGCAGCGCTGCCCCGACGCGCCGGTGACTTCGCCGGGGTGGCGCAGCGCGGCGGGCCACCCACGGCCGCGCTGGCGCGCAGCGCCGGCATGCTGCAGGATCTCGCCGTCCAGCTCCACCGCGCTGACGATCCGGTCATCCGCGAACGGCTCGCGCAGCTCTATATCCTGAGCGAGGTCGGTCGCTTCACGTCGCTGCGGGTGAAAGCGGCCCGCGCCGCGGGGCGCGGCCCGGGCGCGGAGGCCAATATCGCCAAGCTGATGATGAGCCGCATCACCCGTTTGCAGCGCGACCTGGGACTCGAGATCCTCGGTGCGGGCGGCATGCTCTATGGTCCGGACGCGCCGACCGGCGGCGCAGTGCAGGAGGCGTCGCTCTTCGCTCCGGCGGTGTCGATCTACGGCGGCAGCGACGAGATCCAGAAGAACATCATCGGCGAGCGCGTGCTCGGCCTGCCGAAGGAGCCGGGGCCCGACAAGGCCACGCCGTTCCGCGAGCTCAAGGTCGGCACGCAGGCCTAGGCCCGACCGACCACACGCGAGAAAACAGGATCCCGATGAAGTTGGGCTTCATGATCGGCTACTGGGGCGCGCAGCCGCCTGCCGGCATGCCCGAGCTCGTCGCGGAGGCCGAGCGGCTCGGCTACGACTCGCTGTGGACCGCGGAGGCGTACGGCTCCGACGCGCTCACCCCGCTCGCGTGGTGGGGCGCCAACACCCAACGGATCAAGCTTGGTACGTCGATCTGTCAGATGTCGGCCCGCACGCCCACCGCGATGGCGATGG
Organism: Acidimicrobiia bacterium; assembly: GCA_038236695.1. Classification (GTDB taxonomy): domain Bacteria; phylum Actinomycetota; class Acidimicrobiia; order IMCC26256; family JBBRZM01; genus JBBRZM01. The sequence goes on along the minus strand of JBBRZM010000036.1, from coordinate 2,861 downwards.
CCGCTATCACGATGGACCATCTGTCGAACGGGCGTTTCGTGCTCGGCCTCGGCGTCTCGGGACCACAGGTCGTCGAAGGCTGGTACGGCCAGCCGTATCCCAAGCCCCTCGGCCGCACGCGTGAGTACGTCGAGATCATCCGCAAGATCCTCGCCCGCGAGGCGCCGCTCACCAACGACGGTGAGCACTACCCGCTGCCGTACCCCGGCGGCACCGGTCTCGGAAAGCCGGTGAGGTCGATCACCCATCCGTTGCGCGCGGACCTCCCAATTTATCTTGCCGCCGAAGGGCCGAAAAACGTCGCGCTCACAGCCGAGATTGCCGACGGCTGGCTCGCGATCTACTACTCACCCCGAGTCGACGACTTCTACCGCGACGCGCTCGCCGAAGGGTTCGCACGACCAGGGGCGCGGCACGGGTTCGATGACTTCGAGGTCGCCGCCACCGTGCCGGTGATCTTTCACGACGACGTGCAGCAAGCGGCTGATTTCATGCGGCCCGTGCTCGCGCTGTACATCGGCGGCATGGGCGCTCGTGAGGTCAACTTTCACGCCAACGTATACGCGCGCATGGGCTACGAAGCCGAGGTGAAGCAGATCCAGGATCTGTACCTCGAGGGCAAGAAAGACGAAGCGGCCGCGCTGGTGCCGCAGAAGCTCATCGAGGAGACCGCGCTCATTGGCCCGAAGGAGAAAGTGCAAGACGACCTCGCGATGTGGGAAGAGTCGGCGGTCACGACGATCCTGCTGTACGGCGACGCCCCGACGTTGCGCACGATGGCGGAGCTCGCGCTCTGACGACGCCGGAGCTGGCGCCGGTCCCGCAGGGGGGCCGACAGTTCACCGCGACGCGCAAAGTGCGCCTCGGTGACGTGACGGCCACGGGCCGGCTGCGCCTCGACGCGCTGGCCCGCTACCTCCAGGACATCGCCACCGACGATGCCGACGACAGTGGGATCGCGGGGCCGTGGATCCTGCGCAAGGTCGCGTTGCAACTCGAGTCGCTCCCGCACTTCGGCGACATGGTCGAGCTGGTCACGTTCTGCGGCGGGTTTGGGAGCCGGTGGGCCGAGCGGCGCACCCGGCTCACGTCCAGAGAAGTGGTCATCGCCGAGGCCGCCGCGATCTGGGTGCTTGTCGACGCGCGTACCGGTCGCCCATCGAAGCTCACCGACCAGTTCCACGCGCTCTATGGCGAAGCCGCCGCCGGCCGACAGGTCGACGCCCGGCTCCGCCACGGCGTGGTCCCACCCGAGGCGACGCGGCGCCTGTGGCCCCTGCGCGCCAGCGACGTCGACGTGCTGGGCCACGTGAACAACGCCGCCTACTGGGAACCAATTGAAGACGAGCTCGCGTCGCGCGGCGATGTGCACGGTCGCGTCGCGGCCCGCGCCGAGATGGAGTTCCGCGCCGGTATCGACGCCGACGAGGAAGTCGAGCTGGCCATCGCCCGTGACCCAGAGACCCTGTCGATATGGTTCCTGAGCGGGGGAGCGGTGCGCGCGTCGGCACGGCTCGCTTGGTGAGCTCGGGAGCGAGTGGCGGCAGGTGCACACCAGTACGATCGGCGGCCAATGACCGAAGCCACGGTGGTGTCGCCGCGTCCCTCCGTGCACGCGCCGCCGGCGCGCGGGCTCGCTACGTGGTTTCCGTGGTCGGGGGTCGTGCTGCCGTGGCTCGTCTCGCGCGTGTACTCGGGCGCGCTTGTTGTCGCGATGGGCTCGTGGAGCAACGACAAGCTGACCGGCGCGGGGTTCGAGAAGTGGGACGGCGGCTGGTACTGGACCATCGGTACGCAGGGCTACGGGCCGCCACCGGTGGCACATCACGATTCGGGTTGGCCGTTCTTCCCTGTGCTGCCGGCGGTTGTGCATGCCTTCCACCGATTCGGAATGGGCGGCGGCTTCGGCGCGCTCGTGATCAACCATGTGGCGTTCCTCCTCGCGTTGGCCGGCCTGTTCGCGCTGGCGCGCCGTCGCGTCGGCGATCGGGCGGCGGTGCTCGCGGTGTGGTCGCTCGCGTTGTTCCCGGCCGCGTTCGTGTTCTCGCTGCTCTACCCGTCTTCGATCTTTCTCGCCGCGTCGGTCTGGGCATTCGTGCTCGTCGAAGACCGGCATGACTGGTGGGCCGGCATTGTGGTGGCCGTCGCGGCGCTCACCCGCCCCAACGGCATCATCCTCGCGGTCGCGCTCGGTATAGGGCTCGTCGTGACTCGACACGCGTGGCGCCGTGCGCTCGTGGTGTGCGCTCCGGCGGTTGCTGCCCTCGGCATATGGTGCGCCTTCTGTTACCACTGGACTGGCGACGCGCTCATCTTTCTCACCGCGAAGAAGTCGTGGCCGGAGGTCACCGCCTGGGCCTTCCTCGAGCAGTTCTGGCATAACAACTACGTGTGGCCACACATGACCCTGGCGGTCTCGGCGATCGCCGCCCTCGCGATCCAGCGCAAACGACTGCCCTGGGTCTGGTCACTGTTCACGCTCGTGTACCTGGTGCCGAGCTTCGGTCTGGGCATGGTGGGGTTGGGGCGGTACGCGAACGAGTGCTTCCCGCCGTTCGTGGCTGCCGGCGCGCTGCTCGAACGCCAGGCCCGGGCCCTACGGGCGCTCGCGTTCACGGCTGCCATCGTCGGCCAAGCGGTGTGCGCGTACTGGGTGATCCATTCCTCGTTCATCCCGTAGCGGCTTCACGGCGTGAACCTGCGCTCACCGCGTTCTCATCTCGCAACCGGTTGACTGTCCAGACCGTCGCCAATTCGGGCTTTCACCTAAGCTGACGTCCGCTCTGGACACTTCGCTCGTTGACGCGCTTGCCGGTCGCCGTTGCCTCGTGACGGGCGGACTGGGCTTCATCGGCTCCAAC
>JBBRZM010000035.1:0-15773 GCA_038236695.1 Acidimicrobiia bacterium | reverse complement strand
TGGACGTGAACATCGAGAACGGCAAGGTCAGCTCGTACCGGGCGAAGGTGAAGGTCTCGTTCAAGTACGAGGATTGAGACCTGGTCATTTGAACGCGCCGGTACCGCGCACGAAGAGGTGCCAGCCGAGCCAGGCCCAGCCGAGGAGCAGCCTCAGACGCACGGCGAGCGTGCGGGTGAACGCGCGCGTCGGTTGTCCGAGGGTGGGAAAGGAATGTCGTCGCACCGTGATCACGCCAAACACCACGCCCGCGCCGACGACGAGTGCGAAGCCGGCGAACGTGAGCGTGCGCGACGTCATCGGCGAGCCGCCGGTGCCTCGGCAAAGAACAACCACCCGAGCACGAGCCAGAGCGCAAACGTCAACGAGCGTTCGGGATGCGTGCTCATGACGCTGTCGGTGATCACACTCAGCGTCGGGTGGTCATAACGCGGGAGCGAGAAGTAGGCGATCAGCTCCCATGCCGTCGCCAACGCGAAGAAGCCGGCCCAGATCGCGAAACCGATCCGTCGGGCGCGCATGGGCCCCGCGTCGAGGATGGTCAGCCCGCGTCGCCGCAACGCCAATACCAGCGCGACGACGATAGGAATCGAAACCGCGATTTCCATCGGCCACGTGAACGGGCGGTACCCACCCGCGAACCAGGAGTAGACGAGCGCCGCGCCGATCATTCCCGCCACGGCCCTGCCATCCAGCCGCCGACCGGTGATCGTCGACTCCACGCACCGCAGTCTCACGCCGCCACTGGGCGCCGGCGCGCAGCCCGTTGAGCGACGGGATGTGAAAACCCGACCCTTCGATTCGCGTCGGTTGTTCCACGTCCACGTCAGGTCACCCGCGAGGGTCGAGTAGCTACCGAGAGCGCCGAACAGCGCCGGCAGGAATGGTAACAAAAGGTACCACCGACCAAAACGTCAGGGCGCATCCCACAGGCCGACGGGAGCCGAGCCGTTGCGGTAATGACCGGGCAGCGAGCCTGCAGCAGCGCGCTGCATCCGCTGTTGCATGCCGTCAGACAGCGTGCCGTCCTGGATCATCTCGATGAAGAGCGCGGTCGCGTTGCCGAAGTCGAAGAAGTCGCGCTGCCACGACCACTGCCAGTTACCCGCGTAGCGAAACCAGCTCCCACCGATGCCGGCGATCTCGTAGGGCGTGCCGTCAGCGCGTGTCGCGTCGGCGACCTGCTTCCACAGACCGAGCACCTGGCCCTTGCGGTCGTCGATCAGGATCTCCATGTACGGGTAGCTCCAGCCGTCAAGGCCGCCCATCTCGAGGCCGAGGGCCACCTCGCGGATCTCGTCGCGACCGACGGCCATGAACTCCTCCTTCGGCCCGAAGTTCCAGCCGTAGGTCGCGTCCTCGGTGAACATGTCCGCCATCGGCTTCCAGTCGCCGGCTTGCTCGGCGCGCCGATTGCCTTCGAGCCACCGCTCGACCATCTCCTCCATCTCCTCGCGCGGAAACCCGGCCATCAGTCCTCCTCGATCCGATCCTCGATCCGTAGCGCGTGGGTGGGGCAGTACTGCACTGCGAGCTCGAGTTTGGCGCGCAACGTGTCAGGCGGTGTCTCGTCGAGCACGGTGAGCTCGCCCTTCTTCGACACCGAGAACACCTCGGGCGCTTCGCCCTCGCACACGCCGTGCCCCTGACACAGGTCGCGATCGACGACGACGCGATAGCTCACTGAGCGTGCTCTCGGCGCGAGTACCGCGCAACGCACGGCTGCGCGAGCTGCACGACCATCTTCGAATGATCGTTGCGATACGTGTCGGACGGCTGCGCGAGCTCGAAGGTCCAGTCGCGGAGCAACAGCGAGAAGATGGCTTTGAGCTGCATCATTGCGAACGCCGCGCCGACGCACCGATGGCGCCCGGCACCGAATGGGATCCAGTTCCACGGGTTGGCGAGATCCTCGGTGCGAGGCTCGAGATACCGCTCGGGCACGAACGCGTCGGGATCGGGGAATGCATCGGGAAGGCGGTTCGAGACCGACAGCGACGCCCCGACCAGCTTCCCCGCGGCAATCCGGTAGCCCTCGACCTCGAGGTCTCGTTTCGCGACCCGCAGCACCAGGATCAGCGGCGGGTGCAAGCGCAGCGCTTCTTTGATCGCCGCCTCGAGCCGGGGCATCGAACGCAGAGCCTGATAGCTGATCTCCTCCGCGCTCACCTCGAGCGCGTCGAGCTCGGCGACAACGGCAGCCAGCTCGTCGGGGTGGCGCAGCAACTCGATGAGCGTCCATGCAGCCGTGCCCGAAGTGGTGTGATGACCGGCAAACATCATGGAGATGAACATGCCGGTGACCGTGTCGGCGGAGAAGCGCGGGGTGCCGTCGTCGTTCGGAATCGACATGAGCACGTCGAGCAAATCGCGGTCGTCGTCGGACGACGGCGGCGGTCCGTCGGCCCGGCTCTCCATGATCGCCTGCACCAGCGCGACGAGACCGCGGCGCGCCTCGTCGCGCCGGCGGAAGCTCTCGATCGGTGCGTACGGGTCGACGTACGCAAGCGCGTCGGTGCCCTGCTCCAAGTCGTGGTACAACGCGGCGAAGCTAGCGTCGAGCTGCTCGCGAAACTTCCGGCCGATGAGGCAGCTCGACGACGTGTAGATCGTGAGCTCGGCGAACCAGTCGAGAAGATCGATCTCGCCCGGGCCGTCCCAGGCTGCAACCATCTCGTTGACTTCGCCGGCGATGGTCGCAGCGTGGCCCCGCATGAGCTTGTCGCGCAGCGCCTGGTTGTGCAACATCTCTCGCCGCCGTTCGGGTGGCGCGTCGAACACGACTCCCTCACCGAAGATCGGGGTCATGAACGGATACGCCTCTGCCTGGTCGAGGTCTTCCTCCGGCGCCCGAAAGAACATCTCGTTGGCCTCCCCGCCCGACACGAGCACGACCTGGCGGTCGGCGAGCCGGAACTCGCCGACGTTGCCGCACTCGGCACGCACGCGCTGCATCAGGCCGATCGGATCGCTACGTAGCTCCTCGAGGTGGCCGGTCTCCGCTTCGCCGCCCGACACATGCCTCGGCTCCCGCAACCCGGTCGTGGTCATTGCGTACTGCGCTCCACCGTTGTGGGAAGCGCGGCAAAGCCCCTGACGTTGACGGAGTGCACGCGAGCCATCCCGTCGGGGTCGATGTCGTAGTCAGCGACCTGTGCCGTCAGTTCCTCGAAGGCGACGCGCGCCTCGAGGCGCGCGAGGGCCGCGCCGAGGCAGAAGTGACGCCCGGCGCCGAAGCTCGCACTCGCGCTGGTGTCGCGATCGAGGTCGTACCGGTCGGCCGAGGCGAACACGCGGGAGTCGCGGTTGGCAGAACCGAGGAGGAGCAGCACGCGTCCGCCGGCGGGAATGCAGCCACCATGCAGCTCGAAGTCTTCGACGGCCGTGCGGGCCAGCATCTGCGTCGACGTGTCGTACCGCAGCGTCTCTTCGACCCAGTCGGGGATCCGCGCCGCATCGGCGAACGGTTTCGCGCGTTGATCGGGGTTGCGCCACGCCCAGTACCACGCGTTCGCCAGGAGCTTGGTGGTGGTCTCGTTGCCGGCGACCACGATGAGGAACAGGAAGCCGATGATCTCGTCGGCAGTGAGCCGGTCGCCGTCGAGCTCCGCCTCGAGGAGCGCCGAGGTGAGGTCGTCGGTCGGTCGGCGCCGGCGTTCGACCAGCATCTCGTCGTAATAACCGGCCAGGGTGAGCGCCGCGTCCATGCCGGCGGGCGGCACGTCGAACACGCCTTCCTCGCGGTGCACGAGCAGGTCGGCGAGGCGTCGCACCTCGTCGCGGTCTGCCGGGGGCACCCCGGTCAATTCGGAGATCACGTCCATCGGCAGCTTGCCCGCGAAGTCACCGACGAAGTCGAACGTGCCGCGCTCGAGGGCGGGGGCGAGGTGCAGGCGCGTGAGCTCTCGGATCCGAGGCTCGAGGTCGACGACGCGGCCAGGCGTGAAGCCGCGCGACACCAGCGCGCGCATCCGGTCGTGGCGGGGCGGGTCCATCGCGAGGAACGACATCGTCTTGGACGCGCTCGGACCCGACGCCGCTGGGTCGAGGGAGACGCCGTCGCGGCTCGAGAAGTGAGTCGGGTCGCGGAACGCGGCCATCACGTCGGCGTGGCGGGACAACGCCCAGAAGTCGAGCTCGTCATTGCGGTACAGCGGTGCTTCGTCGCGCAGCCGCGCGTACGTCGGGTACGGATCTTCGTGGATCGCGTAGTCGTACGGGCTGTACACGAGATCGGTCATGCGCCGCGCTCGAGCACGAGACGCGCGACTTCTTCCATCCGGTCGGCGACTTCGGTATAGGCGAAGTAGCCCATCCCGGCCTGCAGCATCGCGCCGGAGCAGGCGAGCCCGAGCGCACGCAACGTCGCGGGGTCGGCATCGTCGCCAAGAGCGTCAGCGAGCCGTTGGGAGAATGCGCCACCGATGCGGTCGCGCAGGCGGCGCACGTCGGAATCGTTGGCGAGGACCGCAGTCGTGCAGGCAGTCGCCAGCTCGGGCTCGTCGGCCACCAGCAGCGCGACGTCGCGCAGCGCGGCGGTCACGCGCGCCACGGGGGTACGCCGCCCGTCGACACTCACGTCGGGCAGGGCCTGCACGCGGCGCCAGAACACCTCGGTGATGAGGTGGTCCTTCGAGGCGAAGTAGGTGTAGGCAGTGGCCGGGGCCACGCCGGCCCGGCGGGCCGCGTTGCGCACGGTCAAGCCCTCGTAGCCGTGGGCACGAAGCTCAACCTGGGCAGCGTCGATCAGCCGGTCGACCTTGTCGGCCTGCGGTGCGGTGAGGTGCCGGCGCGTCGGCTCGTGCGAGGTGGTGACAGCCATCGGATCGGACGGTAGTCTAGACACATGACTGAACGCAAGGACTACGCCGGCCCGTTCGATCCCGACTTCCGTTACGAGGATCTGTCGAAGGAGGCGCTGGTGCGGCTCGCGCGCGAGTACGCACTCATCGCTCATTTGCTCGACCGGTCGGTGTTCGCCACGATCGGCATGCGGTACGGCCAGGAAGTCGTCGAGGAGATCGCGATCGAGGAATGGCGCGGGGCCAGCCCGATCTACGGGGAACGGCTTCGCCGCGCGTTCGGCATCGAGGGCGACGACGTCGAAGCCATTTTCAAGGTGCTACAGCTCGACCCCGGTTTCCCGCATCACTACATGGACGTGCACTACGAGGTAACCGACGAACGTCACGGCTTCTTCGAGCTCCGTTCGTGCGGCGCGCTCATGGACGTCGAACCGTGGGGCGAACGCGCTGTGACCGGGATGTGTCACACCATCGAGGACGGCACGTTCGACGTGACCGCGCAGTCCGTCAACCCCAAGGCGCGGATCCGCCATGTGCATCGTCCGCCGCGAGCCTCCGCCGACCAAGTGCCGGCCTGCCGGTGGGAGCTCGTCATCGACGACGACACCAAGACGCTGCCCGAGGCCGAGATCACGACCATGACCCGTGCGACCACGGCCGCGACCTTCGCGTTCCCGCCGATGCGTGACGGCACGCCGCATCTGCCGCCGGCAGAGACGCCCATCGAGATCCGCGGCGCCAATTCACCGTCTCCCTGACTCTGCGTCACGCGAGTCAGCACGGTTTGGGCGCGGTGAACAGGCCCTTGTGCGAGCTGAAGTCGTGCGCGATCGTCTCGCCGTAGATCCGCCCGCCGTCCTCGGTGAGATGGACACCATCGGGGACGCGCACCACCGTGGTGTGGCCACAGGTCTTCTTGCCGGCTTCGAAAGTCCCGTTCGGGCCGGCAAGTGCCTTCCCCGAGTCGAGGAAGTGGGCTCCGGGGATCACGCGATACCCGTTCGCAATCGTCGAAGCCCTGGGCGTGCCGGTGGGTGGAGGGCTCACCCAGTACATCCGTGCGCCGTGCGCTCGCACCTCGGCTGTCAGCGCGAGAGCAGCCCGTTGCCAGGCGTCGAAGAACGCCGGGGAGTCGACCGGGATTGTCTGGCCGGCCGGATCAGGCGCCGGCGCAAAGTAGTTGCCGACGAAGATCGCGATCACAGCATCCGGTTTGATCGTCTCGAGCAGTTGCTTCGTCTTGGCCTGCCAGTCGACCCCACCCGAGAGCAGACCGGAGCCGCCGACCGCCGCGAGGTGACTCTCGATACCGATGCCCGCGAGCCCAACCGCCACCCCGCAGGACGCCTGCACCATGATCGAGTCGCCGATGAGGAGCACCCGCCGCACGCCGACGGCCGCGAACGGTAGGCGGCGGCGAGCGTGCACGACCTCCCCGCACGCGGTGCCCGGGTTGGTGGAGCCGGCGCGGCGAAAGTCACGATCCCAGATGACCACGCCGGCTCCGGCCAGGACCAGCACGAGCGCGATCGCGACAACAACCCGGAGCGCGCCCCTCTGCCGGCCCGACTTCCGTGTGGTCACCGAATGCCCCGCCTCAGTCGTCACTGGATCCCTTGTCACGCGTTGCTTCACATTCTCGCCGGTCCCGGCAACCGGCGGCTCATCGGGCCATGCGAGTCGCACAATCCCGTCGGTAGAGTTCCCGCGACCATCCGTCCGTGAGCAACTGCCGGCGCCACCCTGGTCCGGCCTGACGAGGAGCCGAGAACGTTGAGCGAGCTGCGCGATCAGGTTGTGGAAATCGTGCGCGCCCGCGGGCTGCTCAAGCTGCCCGAGCCGGTGAAGCTCGCCTCGGGCCAGATAAGTCGCGACTTCATCGACGGCAAGGCCGCCCTCGCCCGAGGCGAAGACCTCGAGTCCGCGTGTCGTGCGCTGCTCGAGCTGGTGCCCGACATCGAATTTGATTGCGTCGGCGGGCTCACCATGGGCGCCGATCATCTCTCCCACGTCATCGCGGTGCTGTCCAAGACGCGATGGTTCGTGGTGCGCAAGGAGCCGAAGGGGCGCGGCACCAACAAGCTCATCGAAGGCTCGCCGGTCGAGCCCGGCACGCGCGTGCTGCTGGTCGACGACGTCGTGACCACGGGCGGTTCGATCCAAAAGGCATACCACGCGCTCGTCGACCTGGGCGCGAATGTCGTCGGCGCAATCACGCTCGTCGACAGAGGGGAAGTCGCGCGTCAGTTCTTCGCGGCCAAGAAGATCCCGTACTCCGCGCTCGTGACCTACAAGGACCTCGGGATCGACCCCGTCGGGGACGGGCGCGTCAACGCGTGAGCGGTCGGTACGGGTTCAGTGCCCCATGGCCTGCTGTAGCAACTGGGAGAAGCCATCGGTCGTGATCTCTCCGTCCTTCTGCGCGACGACCTTGCCGGACGCGTCGACCGCGACGAAATAGGGGAACGCAGGTAACCCGAACGCCTTCCCAGCGGTTTCATCTTTGGAGTCCGCCATTACCGGGGTCGTCCACCCCACGCGCTGCAGCCACGCCGAGGGCGGGTAGTTGGGATAGTCCGGCGACGTGTCGGTGGCGACGGTGATGAACTCGACGCCGGCGGGCACGGGATGGCTCTTCAAGTAGGTGGCGAGCAGCGGGACTTCGCGCTGGCAGTGAGGACACCAGTGGGCGACGAACAGCACCAGCTTCGGGCGGCCGTCGCGTGTCACGTTCACGGGGGCACCGGCGAAGCTCTTGCCGTGCAGTTCCGGGATCAGCTGCCCCGTCGCACCGGGCGACACGGTGAATTGCGGCAGCGACTTGCCGCTCACGGTCACCGGTCTCGTCTGCTGCACCCCGGCGGGCGTCTTGGTCGTCGACGATTTCGAGCCGCCCGAAGCGGCGACCGCGACGATGAGTGCGATTACCACTACCGCGCCGAGCCCGATCCACAGCCAGGGCGGCTGCTTGCGGGCCGGAGGTTTGCGCGGGCCCGTCCTTCGGGCCGGCGGTCGGGTCTTGGCGGCGGCTGGCATACATGCTCCTGGATGTTTAAGAAGGTCGGTGCGCGGTGCCTGTGGTCGAGGTCGAGGCCGTGACCTTGTCCGGATCAGGACCGGTCGACCGCAAGCAGCGTGAGGATGAGCACGAAGCTCGAGAGTGCCATCGTCGGGATGGTCAGGTAGCCGAAGCGGCGGACCCAGATGAGGGTGCACGGGTTGTTGGGGTCACACACGCTCGTCTCGAGTTTTGGAAAATGTTCGAGCACTACATGGTAGGAGGAGATCGCGGCCCCGATACCCGCGAGCACGGCTGCATACGGCCACACGGCCGTGGCCCGTCGCCAGGCGGCGACTCCGAGCACCGGCACCAGCGGGTACATGCAGAACCGCTGGTACCAGCACAAGCGGCACGGCGTGAAGTGGGCGACCTCCGAGAAGTACAGGCTCCCGAGCATCGACACTGCCGCGACTGCGAACGCCAGGGTCAGGGCCTGCGGGCCCACCGCGGCGGCGGCAGCTCGACGGGCCCGCGCCAGCGGTTCCGAGAACTGGCTACCGATGGCGAGCACGAGCGCGATGACGACGGCGAGCTCGGCGACGACCGCGAGCAACGCGAGGAAGAACGAAACCTCGGCTGTCGTCACGAGGCAACGCCACCACGGCCGGCGATGAACTGCGCGAACCACTGCGCGACGGCGCGCTCGTCGGTGCTCGACTCGAAGCTGTGGCGGGCCTCGTCGATCCGATCCGCGCCGATGAGCGCCACCCGGGCGTCGAGCAGCGCCTCCGCATACGCGATTGAGAACTCGGGGTGTGCCTGGATTCCGAGCATCGTCGTGCCGACGCGGAACATAGCGATTGGGCAGTGGTCGGTGTGGCCGAGCAGCACTGCCTCTGGGGGGAGCCGGCTCACCTGGTCCTGGTGCATGAACCGAAGCCGGCAGCGCGTGGCGTGCGGCGCCATCCACTGCTCGGTCCGCACGATCTCGATCGGCTGCACCCCGACGCCCCATCCCGTCGCGGACAGTTCGACTTTGCCGCCCAACGCCTCGGCGATGAGCTGGTGACCGAAGCACACACCCACGAACGGGCGCCCCGCGTCGTGCAGCGACCGCACGAGCTCGGCCGCCTGCTTGATCCACCCGAGGTCGTCGTAGACCGAGTGGCGTGAACCCGTGCAGAGGTAGGCGTCACACTCGGCGACCGTGGCGGGCAGCTCGCCGCCACGCACGTCGTAGCGGACGAGGTCGAGATCGACCGTGGCCCGTTCGAACAGCGACGCGAACATGTCGTGGTAGTCACCCGCGATCGAACGGAACCGGTCGTCCACGTGGTCGCACTCGAGGAGACCGACCCGCAGGCTCATGTGGTCGGGCTCAACCCCGTCATTCCGGTGTGACGTAGGCCGCGGTGATACCGCCGTCGACGACGAACTCGCTTCCGGTGACGAACGACGAGTCGTCCGATGCGAGAAACAGCGCGGCGCGGGCGATCTCATGAGCTTCGCCGAAGCGGCCGATCGGGATGTGCACGAGCCGGCGCTCCTGCTTCTGGTCCGTGTCGAGAAATTTCATCAGCAGCTCGGTGCGGAGCGGCCCGGGGCACAACGCGTTGACTCGAATGTTCTCGCGCGCGTGAATGACGGCCAACTCGCGGGTGAGTGACAGCACCGCGCCTTTGCTCGCCGTGTACGCGATCTGGGGGGTCGCGGAACCGAGCAGCGCGACCATCGACGCCATGTTGATGATCGAGCCGCCTCCGGCGCGTCGGAGTGCGGGGATGCCGTACTTGCAACCGAGGAAGACGCCCTTGGCGTTGATGTTCATCGTGAGGTCCCACACGGCCTCGTCGGTGGTGATCGCGTCGTCGTCGTCGGCGTGCATGATCCCGGCGTTGTTGAACAGCACGTCGACGCGGCCGAACTCCGCTTCGGCGTGCGCCACCATTGCCTCGCAGCCGCCCGGTTCGGACACGTCGGCCGCGAACGCGGAGGCCTGACCGCCTTCAGCGTCGATCATCGCTGCTGTTTCCCGCGCGGCCGCGTCGTTGACGTCGACTGCGGCAATGAGGGCGCCTTCGCGTGCGAACAGCAGCGCGGACTCGCGCCCGATGCCGCTCCCCGCGCCGGTGATCAGCACCGCCTTGCCCTGCATCCTCATCGTCGGCTCCTGTCAGATGCGTTCGAAGTAGCGACGCCGTTCCCAGTCGGTGACATCTCCGTCGAGCGGCGGCTGCTCGGCGGCGTCGAACGCGGCCTGCTCGGTGCGGAAGAAGTGGGTGTAGTGCTCGACGACGTCCTCGCCGAACGCCTCTTTCGCAAACGCGCTGGCGGCGAACAGATCGGTCGCGTCGCGCAGCGTGCGGGGCACACGAGCGACGCCGGTGGCGGCGTACATGTCGCCGACGAACATCTCGGGTGGGTCGGTGCGGTTGGCGATCCCGTCGAGTCCGGCGGCGAGCAGCGCTGCCAGCGCGAGGTACGGATTGCAGTCGGCGCCGGGAATGCGGCACTCCACCCGCAGGCTCTGCTCCCGTCCGACGAGGCGGAACCCGGCGGTGCGATTGTCGTAGCTCCATGCGACGCGAGTGGGTGCCCATGACCCGTCGACGTACCGCTTGTACGAGTTGACCGTCGGGGCGAGGAACACCATCACGTCCGGTACGTGGTCGATGCACCCGCCAACGAACCAGCGGAGCTCGTCCGAACCCCGCGCCGGGCCGAGCGCGCGCTCACCGGCGAACGCGTTGACGCCATCGCGCCACAGACTCAAATGCACGTGGCACGACGACCCCGCCCGATCGCCGTACGGCTTCGCCATGAACGTGACGCTCACGCCCTGCTGATCGGCCACCTCCTTGAGACACTGCTTGAAGACGACGTGACGATCGGCCATCGCGAGCACGTCGGTAAACCGGACGTTGATCTCGTGCTGGCCGAGTCCCCACTCGCCCTTCGAGCTCTCTACGGGGACGCCCGAGCGGTTGAGGAAACGGCGCACCGCGGCGTGGTACGGCTCCGTGCGGGTGCCCTGCAGGAGTTGATAATCCTCGAGGTACCAGCCCGCGGGTTCGACTTCGTTGTAACCGTTCAGCGCGGCGTCGCGGTAAGAAGTGCGGAACAAGTAGTGCTCGAGCTCCGTGGCGGCTTTGGCGACGAGCCCGCGTTCGGCGCCGCGCTCCAACTGGGCGCGCAGCACCGTGCGGGGAGCGACCGCAACGGGCGCGTGCGTGCGTTGGTCGTGCACGTCGCAGAGCACGAGCGCGGTGCGATCGAGCCAGCTCGCGAGGCGCAACGTGGCCAGGTCGGGTACGAGGTGCACGTCGCCGTAACCGAGATCCCAGCTGGCGAAGCGGTAGCCCGCGACCGGTTCCATCTCCATGTCGGCGGTGAGGAGGTAGTCGCAGGCGTGGGTGCCGTCGACCACCACAGTTTCGATGAAGAACCCGGCGTCGAAGCGCTTGCCGCACAATCGCCCGTACTGGTCGGTGAAGCCGGCCACCACGGTCTCGACCGCGCCGGTGTCGACGAGCTTGGCCAGCTCGTCGAGTCTCAGCATGCCGGTCACGACCACTCCGTCATTCGTCGTCGCGCCGACTCGTCCAGGCTCATCAGGATGTCTGATTTTACGGTCCCGGCGGGCGCGCCGCGTCGTCGCTCGATTGGTGATGCACTGCCGGCGTGCCGGATGTCCTGCCGGGCAGGTGCCCGAAGCGCCACATCTGCAGGGCCGTCACGACGATCCACACATCAGTGATCGCGAGCCCGGCGCGCTGGAACAGTCCGTGCAGTGGACCGGCCGCCGTCGCGAGCAGGGCGCCACCCGACATCGCTCCCGTGATCGCCGAGTAGCGAGCCCAACCCGGCGCGCCACGGCAAACGAAGGCGCCGATCGCGAGTACCGGCGTCGCGGCGAGAGTGACGTATCCGATGACCGCGAAGAGGTAGTGAAAGCTGTCGCCGGCCGTCGTGTCCAGCGGCGCCAGTGCCACGCCGAGTGTTGCCACGCCGGTCGTGAGCGCGGTGGTCCACGCCCACCCCGGTAGTGCCCTGCGCAGCGTCATTGCGTACGCAGGCAGGCCGAGTCCGAAGGCGACGAATCCTGCGGTCATGAACGCCCGGTGCGGCGCGTGTTGTGCCGCGAGCCGGCTGATGGCGTCGTCGACGGGTGAGTACCCGGGCGTATTCGCACCCACGACCGCCCACGCGGCCACGAATCCCACGCAGCCGACCACCCCGCCGAGCGCGAGGTGGCGCCCGGCAGCGTCGATGGAAGCAGCGCCGCGACCGGTCGGCGGTGAGCTATGTCGAGGAGCGCCGGCCATCAACTAAACCTAAGCGACCGTTCGGGTACCCGAACCGTCCGAACTGTGAGGAGCAGCGCTCATGGACCAAGGCGAGTTTCACGGCGTCATCGGTCGCTACCACTGGGAGTCCACGCCCTGGTGGCCGCCGGTCGCGCGCGCACCGAAGGGCTCACCCAATGTGTTGATCGTGGTGCTCGATGACGTCGGGTTCGCGCAGCTCGGCTGCTTCGGCTCCGACATCGACACGCCGGCGCTCGATCGACTCGCGGCGAACGGCCTGCGCTACTCGAACTTCCATACGACCGCGCTGTGCTCGCCGACACGCGCGTGCGTGCTGACCGGCCGCAATCATCACTCGAACGGAATGGGCCGGATCATCGAGCTCGCAACCGGCTTTCCCGGATACGACGCGCGGATCCCGCGCGCGAACGGTTTGCTCTCCGAGATGCTCGTACCCCACGCGTACGCGGCGTGGGCCGTCGGCAAGTGGCATCTGACGCCTCAGGATGAGTGCCATCTCGCCGCGCCTCGCGGCCGTTGGCCACTCGGCCGCGGCTTCGAACGCTTCTACGGGTTCTTCGAGGGCGAGACCCATCAGTTCGCGCCCGCGCTCGTGGCCGACAACCACCAAGTGGAACCGCCGCACACGATCGACGAGGGGTACCACCTCACCGAAGATCTCGCCGACCGGGCGATCGGACTCGTACGCGACTTGCGTGCGATCGACGCGACGAAGCCGTTCTTCTGCTATTTCGCGACCGGCGCGTGTCACGCGCCGCATCAAGCGCCGGCGGCATGGATCGCGCGCTACCGCGGCCACTTCGACCGGGGCTGGGACGTCTGGCGCGAGGAGACACTGCGCCGTCAAGTCGCAGGGGGCGTGCTGGAATCCGGCGCCGAGCTCTCGCCCCGACCCGACTGGGTGCCCGCATGGGACTCGTTGGGCGACGACGCTCGCCGCGTGTACGCGCGCTACATGGAGGCGTTCGCAGGCTTCCTCTCACATACCGACCATCAGATCGGGCGTGTGCTCGACGAGCTCGACGCGCTCGACGAGCTCGACAACACGATCGTGATGGTGCTGTCCGACAATGGCGCGAGCTCCGAGGGCGGCCCGACGGGAAGTGTCAACGACGTGCGTCTCTGGAACGGCTTGCCGCGAACGGTGGCCGAGGCGGCGGGACGTCTCGACGAGATCGGCGGCCCGCGCTGTCACAACAACTATCCGTGGGGATGGACGGTCGCCGGCAACACGCCGTTCCGGCGGTGGAAGCGCGAGGTGCACGAAGGCGGCGTCGCTGACCCACTCATCGTGCACTGGCCGAACGGGATCAAGGCGCGAGGCGAAATGCGACGCCAGTACGTGCACGCGATCGACCTGACACCGACACTGCTCGACGTCCTGGGCATCGAGCCGCCGGCAGAGATCAACGGCGTCACACAAACCCCGCTCGAGGGTGTGAGCATCGCGTCGACCTTCAATGATCCCGGCGCGCCCGAGGTGCACGACACGCAGTACTACGAGATGTTCGGCTGCCGCGCGCTGTATCACCAGGGCTGGAAGGCGGTGACGTATCACCCGATCCAAGTCGACGAGCCCTCGCTCGCCGACGACGTCTGGGAGCTCTACCACGTCGACGAGGACGTGTCGGAGTGTCATGACCTCGCGGCGGAGCATCCCGAGAAGCTGGGCGAGCTCGTGGAGCGCTGGTGGATCGAAGCCTCTCGCTACCAGGTGCTGCCGCTCGACAACCGGCCCTTGTCGGAGCTCGTGTTCGAACGACCCTCGTCGGTGCCGCCACGGTCGCGCTACGTCTACCTCGCGAACGGCGCGTCAGTGCCCGAGGGTGTGGCGGTGAACGTACGGAATCGGTCGCACTCGGTAACGGCGGAAGTCGAGGTCGGTGACGGCGGCGCCGAGGGCGTGCTGCTCGCGCAGGGGTCGTTGCTGGGGGGCTGGTCGTTCTACGTGCGCGACGGACAGCTGCGCTACGTGCACAACCTCTCCGGGCTCGAGGAACATCGGGTCGATGCGAACGTTAGGCTCGATGCAGGCCGTCACGTGCTTCGGTTCGACTTCGAGCGCACCGGCGAGCACCGAGGCGTCGGCCGGCTCCTCGTCGACGGCGAACCCGTCGGCGAAGCACCGATCCCCCGGTTCACGCCGACTCGATTCTCGATCAGCGGCGCGGGGCTCACGTGCGGGTACGACAGCGAGCTTGCCGTCACCGACGACTACCCCGCGCCGTTCCCCTTCACGGGCCGGATCGAGCGAGTCACGGTCGCCGTCGACGGCGAACCGTTCGTCGATCCTGACGACGAGGTCGCGCGCGCGATCGTCACGCAGTGACGTCGGCGCGGAGGCGGCGTGCTCGAGAGAGCGCCGACCCTCGGGGCAGCGCAAGATAGGCGCATGGCTCCCCCTGCGCCGGTTGCTCGCGTCGCCATGCTGGCGCCGATGCGTCCCGAGCTGCGTCCGCTCGTGCAAATGCTGAAGCTGGAGCGCGTGCCGCTCGGTGACGGGTTCGTGCACTCGGGCACGATCGGCGACGTCGAGGTCATCGCCACGATCACCGGCATCGGGCCCCCGGCCGGAGCGCAGGCCGCAGAACGGCTCTTGAGCGCCATGACGCTCGACCATCTAATGGTCGTCGGTATCGCGGGCGGCTTGGGCCCGGTTGAGATCGGCGACGTGGTCGTGCCCGAAGTCGTGATCGACATGGCGACGGGTGCCGAGTACCGCCCGTCCCCGCTCGGTGACACGGCCTCGCACGGCAACCTGCTCATGTCCGCGGAACTGGACGCCGAGCCGGACAGCTACACCCGGTTCGTGGAGCAAGGCGCGCTCGCAGTCGACATGGAGACCGCCGCGGTCGCGGCGGTCTGCGAGCGCCGCGGAATCCCGTGGTCGGTGTTCCGCGGGATCAGCGACCGCGTGCGCGACGGGCTCGTCGACCAGGCCGAGTTCGGCCTTGCTCGTCCCGACGGATCGGTGAACCTGCCCGCGCTCGCGCGGTACCTGCTTCGTCGGCCATGGCGCGTTGGCCGTCTCGCGAAGCTCGGCAAGGACATGAAGCTCGCCACGACCGCGGCGGCCGACGCCGCCATTCGTTCGTGCAAGGAACACGACGCCGGGCAACGGATCAACGACTTGACAGAACCTTAGACAGCGTATAACTATTACGACCAATGTCTAAGTCTTCGGTACCGGCGTCGGTTGATTGGCGTGAAGCGCGGCGGCAATCCGCCCGCGATGCGATCGTCGACGCTGCCTGGAAGCTCGTCCGCGACGAGGGTCTGGCCGCGCTGTCGCTGCGTGACCTGGCGAAGCGGGTCGGGATCACGACGCCGACCGTCTACGCCTACTTCGATTCGAAGAACGCGATCTATGACGCCATGTTCGGCCAGGCGGCCACGGACTTCGCCGACCAGATCAGCCGGGCCTACGACTCCGAGGATCCGCGCGAGGTGCTCGCGGGGAGTGCGCACCGCTTCGTCGAGTTCTGCACGAGCGACGCTGCCCGCTACCAACTGTTGTTCCAGCGCACGATCCCCGGTTTCGAACCGACGCCGGACGCGTTCGCGCCGGCCGTGCGTGCTCTCGAGGCGCTACGTGAGCGCTTGGCCCTCGCCGGGGTAACCGATCCCCGCCACGTCGAC
>JBBRZM010000034.1:0-18234 GCA_038236695.1 Acidimicrobiia bacterium | reverse complement strand
TCGCAATGAGCGCAACGCCCCACGCGAGCCACAACAAGGTGGCCGCGACGCGCTGCGGCGCGGTGGACCAGTGTTGGAGCGCCTCGCCGGCGGCGGGCCCCGCGACGAACGGCAGCGACGCCCAAACGACTCGCAGCACCCACACTTTCACGATCACACGCGCGCGCTGCTCCGGATCGAGGACTTCGAGGGCGCGTCCGTATACTACGGCCCTCATGTCGCAGACTCTCCACGCGCCGGCACTCGTTCCCGCGCTGGCCACCGGTATCGGAAGTCTGCCCCACACCGACGCTCGGGCCGCGGCCGACGTCGTGCTTCGTTTGCACCCGCGGCTTCCGGCAGTGCCGCAGTTGCCGGTGCGATCACCGTTCGAACGGGTCGTCGCGCAGTGGGCACGCGCCTTGCCCGAGGTCGCGATCTTGGCCGACGGTTCACTCCGAGTCGGCGCGCTCTCGCACGAGGCGCCCGACACGCGCTTCGATCCGATCGCACACGGCGGTCTGCTCGCGTTCCTCGACGTCGCGACCGCGCTCGAGGTAGCGCCGCCGCGCGTCAAGGTGCAGATCCTCGGGCCGCTCTCGCTCGGCCTCGCGCTCGTCGACGCCAGTCTGCCTGCCGCTCACGCGTTCCGGCGTGCGGCCGAAGCCGCACGCGCCTGGGCGGTTGCGATCGAAGAGCTGGTGGCTGACCGGCTGCCCGACTCGCTTCTCGTGTTGTTCTTCGACGAGCCCGGTCTTGTTGCCTGGCGCCGGGACGACGCCCCAATCGAGCGCGAGGCGGCGATCGACGTGTTGTCCGGTGCTCTCGCCGCGCCGAGCTGCCTGACCGGCGTCCACATCTGCGGCGCCGGTGACCGGCGGCTCGCGCTCGAGGCCGGCCCGAAGATCCTCGGCGTCGAACTCGGGCGCGACCTGGTCGACGACGGTGACGCGATCGCCCGCCACCTCGATGCCGGCGGCTGGGTCGCGTGGGGAGCGGTGCCCACCGACCGCCCGCTCGGCCAATCGGTCGAGCCACTCTGGCGGTCACTTGTTGGCGTGTGGTGCGATCTGACCCGGCGCGGCTGCGATCCCGTCCAGCTCCGTACGCAGGGGCTGCTCACACCGGCGTGCGGCCTCGCGGGCCACGGCACGAGCCAGGCCGAGCTCGCCCTGCGCCTGGCGCGTGCGCTCGCTGACCGGGTGCACGATCAAGCGGTCGCCGCCCGCCTCACTCTCGGCGCCTGAGCCGTCCGGCGCAGCACGCGTCACGCGTCTCGCACGCATGAGTTCCGTAGCAGGTCGGTAACCTGCCGACGATGGCAGTTGCATCCGATGCCGAGGCCCGCGTCGCGGAGCTGCGGGAACTGATCGAGTACCACAACGACCGCTATTTCGCGCGCGACGACCCCGAGATCTCCGACGCCGAGTACGACGCGCTCGCGCGAGAGCTAGTCGACCTCGAGACACAGCATCCCGAGCTCGTGACGCCCGACTCGCCGACGCAGCGTCCGGGAGGCGCGCCGTCGGCAACGTTCGCGCACGTCGGGCACATCGTGCCGATGTTCTCGCTCGACAACGCGTTCAACCTCGAGGAGCTGCTGGCCTGGGGCAAGCGGATCGAGCGACTCGTGCCTGGCGCGGTCCGCTTCGTGGCCGAGCCGAAGATGGACGGTCTGGCGATGTCGCTGCTCTATGAGAACGGCCGTCTCACCCGCGGCGCGACGCGCGGTGACGGCGTGACCGGTGAGGACGTCACCGCGAACGTGGCGACGATCGGATCGGTGCCGAAGCGACTCGCCGGGCGGCAACCTCCGGCGGTCCTGGAGGTTCGAGGCGAGGTGTTCATGCCACTCGAGAGCTTCGAGGCACTCAACCGACGGCAAGGTGACGCCGACGGCCGGCTCTTCGCGAATCCGCGGAACGCCGCGGCCGGGTCGCTGCGCCAGAAGGACGCGCGCATTACCGCGTCGCGTGATCTCGAGATCTTCTGTTATCAGCTCGGCGCGAAAGAGGGGGGTCCGGTGTTGCACACGCACGTCGAGACGCTCGACTGGCTGCGCGAGGTCGGCTTCGCCGTCAGCCCGCGTATCGAGGCGTTCGAGTCGCTCGACGCGGTGCATGCGTTCTGCGAAGGCATGCTCGAGCAGCGCCACTCCCTCGGCTACGAGATCGACGGTGTGGTCGTGAAGGTCGACGATCTCGGCCAGCGCGATGAGCTTGGTTTCACGAGCAAGGCCCCCCGCTGGGCAATCGCGTGCAAGTTCCCGCCCGAGGAGAAGAACACGACCCTACGCAACATCATGGTGAGCATCGGCCGCACCGGCCGCGCCACACCGTTCGCCGAGCTCGAGCCGGTGTTCGTGGGCGGCTCCACCGTCGGCCTCGCCACGCTGCATAACCAGGACGAGGTGGCACGCAAGGACGTACGCATCGGCGACACGGTGATCGTGCGCAAGGCCGGCGACGTCATCCCCGAGGTCGTCGGGCCAGTGATCACGATGCGTAAGCCCGGCGCGCGCAAGTGGAAGTTCCCCACCGAGTGCCCCGTCTGTGGCGGCCCGCTGGTACGCCTCGAAGGGGAGGCCGATCACCGGTGCGTCAACTTCGACTGTCCCGCGCAACGGGTGCAGCGCATTGTGTTCTTCGCGGGACGCGGCGCGATGGACATCGAGGGCCTCGGCGAGGAGCGCGTCCGGCAGTTCGTCGGCGCGGGCCTGCTGTCTGATGCCGGCGACCTCTACTCGCTCACTGTCGAGCAGCTGCTGCCGCTCGAGCGCATCGGCCAGAAGTCGGCCGAGGCGTTGATCGACAACATCGAGGAGTCGAAGCAGCGTCTGCTCGCGAAACTCCTGGTCGGGCTCGGTATCCGCCATGTCGGACCGGCAGCCGCGATCGCACTGGCGCGCGAGCTTCGCCATCTCGATCGCATCATGTCGGCATCGCTCGAGGAGCTGACCGCAGTCGAAGGCGTCGGCCCGATCATCGCCGAGAGCATCCGGCGGTTCTTCGAGACCGAGCGCAACGAGCATGTGCTCGACAAGCTGCGCGCCGCCGGCGTCAACCTCGAAGGCCCGGCTGCCGCGGCGCCGGATCCCGGCGGCGTCTCTCTCGCGGGCCTCACGTTCGTGCTCACGGGCGGTCTTGACGGCCTGACGCGTGAGGAAGCCGAAGCCGAGATCGAGTCGCGCGGCGGAAAGATCACCAGCAGCGTCTCGAAGAAGACCAGCTACGTGGTGGTCGGCGCGAACCCCGGGTCCAAGCTGGCGAAGGCAGAGGAGCTCAACCGGCCGCAGCTCGACGAAGCCGGGCTCGTCGAGCTGCTGGAGCACGGGCCGCCGCCGAACGACGAGGACGGGTAGCGGTGCGCGCCCAGGTGCTCGAGCACGCGGCGCCCATTGCCGACGCTCCACTCCGCCTGGTCGAGCGGCCCGAACCTGAACCGGCGCCCGGCGAGGTCATCCTGCGCGTCTCGGCCTGCGCGTGCTGTCGCACCGATCTGCACGTGGTCGAAGGTGAGCTCGACTTGCCGCACCTCCCGGTCGTACCCGGCCACCAGGCCGTCGGACGCGTCGAGCGCCTGGGCGCTGACTGTGAGCGCCTCGCCGTCGGTGATCGCGTCGGCGTCGCCTGGTTGCATCACACGTGCGGCGTGTGCGCGTTCTGCCGTCGGGGCGAGGAAAACCTCTGCGAACGCGCCGAGTTCACGGGCTGGACTGTCGACGGCGGGTACGCCGACGCGATCGCAGTGCCCGAAGCATTCGCGGTCGCGCTCCCGGATGCGTTCGACGACCTCGAAGCGGCACCGCTGTTGTGCGCCGGCGTGATCGGTTACCGCGCGTTGCGACGGGCCGAAGTGCAATCAGGTGAACGCGTCGCGCTGATGGGTTTCGGCGCCTCCGCGCACCTCGCGCTGCAAGTGCTCCGGTATTGGGGTTGCGAAGTTGTCGTGCTCACGCGGGGCGAGGCGCACCGCGCTCTCGCGCGTGAGCTCGGCGCGAGCTGGGTGGGCGAAGCCGCGGAGCGACCACCCGAGTCGTGTGATCGCGCTGTCGTGTTCGCGCCCGCCGGTGAGCTCGTGCCCATCGCGCTGCAAGTCGTGCGTCCCGGAGGCACGGTGTGTCTCGCGGGCATCCACATGTCGCCGATCCCGCAGCTCGACTACGCACTGCTGTGGCGCGAGCGATCGCTGCGCTCGGTCGCCAACATGACCCGACGTGACGCCGAAGAGTTCATGAGCCTCGCGGCGGAAGCCGGGGTGCGCTCGTCGTTCGTGGTGTTCCCCCTCGAGGCCGCCAACGACGCGTTGCTCGCGGTCAAGTCCGATGGCGTGCGCGGCGCGGCAGTGCTCGACGTCGGCGCGGCCTAGGCGTCACGCCGCGGCGCGGAACGACCACGAGTACCCCGCCGGGTGCTTGGGCCGAGGTTTGGTGACACCCCAGTACAACACCGTGACCTGATGCGTGCCCGCGCTGAATCGCCTGAGGTCTTTGCCGGGACCGGGCCGAAACGACACCAGGCCCAGTGAGTCGCGCGTGAGCTGATCCTCGGGCACTTCCTGACGGTCGATGATCAGTACACCGGTGAGGTCGTTGCGCAGGTTGGCGCTCACCGTGTCGATCGGCCCCGTCACGCTGTTGGGGGGAGGTTTGACACTCTCGACCTCGCTCGGCAGCACCCGGTTCTGGTCCGACGTGTCACTCACCGCGTTGATGATGATCGCGAGGTTGGCGACGATCAGCAGCACGCCGAGCACGATCGCGATCCGCCACGGATGACGGAGGATCGGCCGTCGCGCGCCCGGTGAACCCGGTGAAGCGGAGCGCGAGTCGGCTGGCATGACGCCGACGCTAACGCTGCCGATTCGCAGCCGGGCAATCGAGTGCCGCGATCTCGTGCAAAGCGGCCGGTACGGTTTCCGCATGGCGCTCAGCGGCGTCGCCGACCTGACCGGCCGCGTCCTTGCGGCGCGTTACCGCCTGCTCGCTCCGATCGGTGCGGGCGCGGGCGGTCGCGTCTATGTGGCCGACGACACGCGACTCCGGCGCCGCGTCGCGGTGAAGGTGCTGCATGCCGCGCTCGCCGACGACGCCGGCTTCCTGCGTCGCTTCCGGGCCGAGGCCCAGGCCGCCGCGTCGCTGCACCACCCCAATGTCATGGCCGTCTACGACTGGGGTGAGGACGGCGTGCCGTTCATGGTGCTCGAGCTGCTCGAGGGCGGCAGCCTGCGTGGCGTGCTCGACCGCGACGTGCGCCTCACGCCCTCGCAAGCCGCGCACATCGGCCGTCAAGTGGCGGCCGCGCTGGAGTACTCGCACACCCGCGGTCTCGTGCATCGAGATATCAAACCGCCCAACCTGCTGTTCGACGAGCACGGAATCGTGCGCGTGGCCGACTTCGGTCTCGCCCGCGCGCTCGCGGAGGCCAGTTGGACGGAGCCCGCGGGCGCGGTCATGGGCACGACGCGCTATGCCGCACCCGAACAAGCGACCGGCTCCGCGCTCGACGGCCGCGCCGACCTCTACGCGCTCGCGCTGGTGCTCGTCGAGTCAGTCACCGGACGCGTGCCACACGTCGCCGACACGCCGCTGGGCACGCTCGCGGCGCGCGCGCAACAACCCGTGTTCGGCCCGCCCGAGCTCGGCGTGCTTGCGCCGGTCATCGAACGCGCCGGTCGACCCGACCCGGCGGAGCGGTATCCCGACGCGGCGACGATGGGTGAGGCACTCGCTGACGCAGCAAAACGGCTGCCGCCGCCCGGCCCACTCACCCTCGCGGGCATCGGTCCCAATGTCGACGACCCGTTCCCCACCCAGATCGGCCGCAGCGCGGTCTACGACCAGGACGCCGAGATCACCGTCATCGAGTCGGAGCCGGAGGTCATCGCCGGTCGCACGAAACGCCGTCGCGATCCCGGGTCCAAGCGGTGGGTACCAGCGGTTGTCACGGCCATCCTCATGATTGCCGTCATCGGAGCGGGCTTCGCGCTCGCAGGCGCGGCCGGTGGCGGCGCGGTCGCGGTGCCGAGCCTCGTCGGTCGCACGCGCAGCGACGCGGCCGATCGAGCTGCACGCGCCGGCCTGCGCATGGCAATCACGGAGCGCAACGCTGACGACCCGGCCGGCACGGTGATCTCGCAGTCGCCGGCAGCCGGCGGCTGGACGGCGAGTGACGGCGGTGTCCGCGTCGTCGTCTCGCGGGGACCACCGCCCATTCCCGTGCCCACGGTCACCGGACTGGCCCAGGCCGACGCGACCCAGGCGTTGCAGTCGCAGGGTTTCATCGTCGCGCCGGTCGGCCAGTTCGACGAGCAGATACCGAAGGGCACCGTGCTCGGCACCGATCCGGCAGGCAACGCCCAAGCGCCGCGCGACTCGACGATCAAGCTGATCGTGAGCGGCGGCCCCGCGCCCGTGCCGGTGAAAGACGTGTCGAAGCTGACCTACGACGTCGCCGCGCAGGCGCTCAGCGACGAGCATCTCGTCCCCGTGCGCAGCGACGATTTCAACGACACGGTGGCCGTCGGCGTTGTGTTCGGCACCGATCCGCCGGCGGGGAAGACGGCGCCGCGCGACTCCAACGTGGTGGTGCACGTCTCGAAGGGACCGCAGCTCGTCGTCGTGACCAGGCTCATTGGCCTGACGGTTGAGAATGCATACGGGCAGCTCCACGCGCTCGGTCTCACTCCCGCGGTCCAGAACTACGGGCCGCTCAAGCCGGTGCGTGCGCAAGACGTCGCCCCCGGCAGCCAGGTCAAGAAGGGCACCACCGTCACCGTGTTTCTCTGACGCTTCGGCGCGCGCACCGCGTTCCCGCTGCCCGCAACGTCGTGCCCGACGTGCGTGCGCTCCCTTTGAATGATTGGTCAAGTAGGCGCCTAGCATGCGGCCGTTGCGGACCGGCCCGCCGTCCACCGGGCCTTCGATCACTGGGAGAGTCCGATGGGTGCACTCGACGGGCGTGTCGCGATCATCACCGGCGCGGGCCGCGGTCTCGGCCGCGAACATGCGCTGTTGTTCGCGTCCGAGGGCGCAAAGGTCGTGGTCAACGACCTCGGCGGCAACATTGACGGCTCTGGTGACGACCGGGCGCCGGCGCAGATCGTGGTCGACGAGATCAAGCAGATGGGCGGCGAGGCCGTCGCCAACGTCGACAACGTCGCCGACTGGGAAGGCGCGCAGCGGCTCATCAGCACCGCCGTCGACACGTTCGGCGCCCTGCACGTGCTCGTCAACAACGCCGGCATCCTGCGCGACCGCGTGATCGTCAACATGACCGAACAGGAGTGGGATTCCGTCATCCACGTCCACCTCAAGGGTCATTTCTGTCCGACCCGCTTCGCCGCCGCCTACTGGCGGGAGCAGACCAAGGCCGGCAACGAGGTCAAGGCCTCGATCATCCACACGTCGTCGACGTCGGGCCTCCTCGGCAACCCGGGCCAGGCCAACTACGGCGCCGCGAAGTCGGGCATCGCCACGTTCTCGCAGATCTGCGCGATGGAGCTCGACCGTTACGGCGTGCGGTCCAATGCGATCGCGCCCGCGGCTCGCACCCGGCTCACCGAACAGACGCCCGGTCTCAGCGAGGTCGTGAAGCCGCCCGAGGCGGCCGACGCGTTCGACACGTGGGACCCCGCCAACGTCTCGCCGTTCGTCGTCTATCTCGCGACGGAGGGCTGCACGTTCACCGGCCAGGCGTTCTTCGTCCAAGGCGGCGTGGTGCAGCGGTTCCAGCCGTGGACATTGGCCGACAAGATCGACAAAGGCGATCGCTGGACGGTCGGAGAGCTCGCCGAAGAGGCGGGCAAGCTCGACGGCGGCGCGACGAGCCGCGTCAGCGCGACGGATCTTGCCAGCCAATAGGTCCACCCCGGCGCGGCGGCTTCGCCGCGGTGCGCGGCAGCGGCCGGCAGGCGCCCACGGAAAGTGGTCCGATCCCTGCCAAACCGCCCATAGAATCTGCCAAAATGGCTCTGTCACCCTCCTGACGCACTACTCTCTGTAGCCCGTAACGGGGGCGTCAGCTCCGTCTTTGCGACCCTTGTCCCATTCTGTCTCACGCACTGTGGTCTACGTGCGCGCGCCGTCGGTCACCTCGTGCGTTCAGGCCTTTGCCCGGTTTTACGGAGATATGCCCAGCCGAGTCAGGCACACGGGATAGCTCAAACGGGGGGTTAGGCACTAGCCCCATGCCCCTTGTCAGCCGATGGCTTCTTCTCTACAATGCTACTCAGCGTGGTCGTCCAAGTAAGGGCGGGATGGATTGCCACGAACAGTGAACCTCCGGTGGGCGGCGGGCGAGTCAGAGGGGCGGGTTCCAGTGCGGACAACCACGGAACGGGCGCACAAGCCGGCCCGTGGCAACACGGCCAAGCTGTCCGGCACCCGGCCGGCGGTCAGGCCCTGCACTGCGCCTCCAGCGCTTCGAACTCGCCCGACAACCCCGGCGCACACCAACGCTGAACACGTGACGGCAGGAGCCTGAACATGCGACGTTTCCCCCACGGTGCCACCCGTCGTCCTCCCGAGCTCCGCCCGAGTGGTGGATTCGGCCGTCGGCCGGGCCGTCCGGGTCCGATCGGCATGGTGCTCCCCGCGCTGGAGCTGGAGCCGGAATGGTTCATCGACGCGACGGCCTACAGCCGATCGGTGATCGAGCTGGACACGGCGGCCGCTACGCCGGCGACGGAGCCGGCCGCGGCCCACGTCGACGACCGGTCACGGCTCGACGAGCACCCGCGGTCCTAAGCCGGCTGCGTTAACCCGGCGCGCCCACGCGCACAAGGTCCGCGTACAGCGCGAGGCACACGGCGACCACCGCACCGGCCACGAGTACCGCGGTGATCGACGTCACGTGCACGAGGTAGCCGCCGGCAAGCACGCCGAGTGGGACGCTGCCGCCGAACGACATGACCCACAGCGCCATGATGCGGCCGCGGGCTACGTCGTCGACATGCTCTTGGAGCACGGTCGACAGTGACGTGATGACGACGAAGTAGGCGAACCCGAGGACGAACGCCACGGGATACGCCGGCGCAGCCGCCCGCAGCGCCGCGAAACCGGCCAAGAGCGCGGCGAAGGCGACGAGCCCCGGACGAACGAGACGTGCCTTGGAGCGTGCCGCGAACAGCGTGCCGACACTGATCGCGCCGACCGCCGCACCCAGCCCGAAGGTCGCGTACAGCAAGCCGTACGCGGCGCTCCGAGGCCGGATGTCGAGATTGGTCTTTGCCAGCACCGGCATCAGGCCGACGAAGACGAGCGAGAAGAACGAGAACGTCGTCATCGTGAGCAGGACCCGTCGGATCAAGCGGTCGCGCCACGCGATTCGAAAGCCGGAGAGCAGCCGCGCGCCGAGGCTCTCGCCGTGCGGTGGCTCGGTCGCGCTTGCGCGATGCACGGCGAGGAGGCTGCCGATGGCAAAGAGGTAGGTGCCCGCGTTCAGCACGAAGACGGGGCTCGCGCCGAACAAGCTGTAGAGCGGCGCGCCGATGGCGGGCCCGACCGCGCGCGAGAGGTTCATCTGCACCGATTGCAGCGAGACAGCGCCGGCGAGATCGGGTCTGGGCACGAGCGTGGGGAGGATGGCGGAGAGCGCGGGAGCGCTCAGCGCGTTGCCGATACCGATCGCGAATACGCACGCGACGATGGCGGTGCGCGAGGGGTGCGCCGCGGCCGCGAGGGTCGCGAGCACGAGTGAGAACGCGAGTTGCTCGAGCTGCATCCAGATGAGCAACCGCCGGCGATCGACGAGGTCGGCGAGCATCCCGCCCAGTGGGGACAAGACCAACAGCGGTCCGAGCTGCGCGAAGAACAGCAGGCCGACGAACGACGCCGAGTGTGTGAGCTCGTAGCCGTAGGCACCGAGGAGCACGTTCTGCATCCACGTCCCGATGTTGGAGGCGAACGTGCCACCCCACACGACTCGGAAGTCGCGATGTGACAGCGCAGCTTGCGCCGTGCCCCGCACGAATGTGCGATCGCCGTCGAGAATCGCGTCGGTCGCGTCTTCGAGCGCAGGAGTGCGAAACCGCCGCAGGATCATGGACCCCACAGGGTATGCAGGTGCCCGGGATCCACCCGATCCGATTCGGCGCGCCTAGTTATTCGGTGACGCCGTGGATCGCCTGCTGTAACGCGGAGTTGCTCCCGGGGCCTCCGGCTTGCTGCGCCGCGATGAGCTTGCTCATGTCGCCCTGGATCTTGACCTTCCCGCCCATGAACGCCTGCATCCCGGCTTGTGGGTCACCCGAGATGAACACCTCTTTCGCGGTCGCATAGTCGGTGGTGAGCGTGACGTCGGCTGCGTCGGCGTGGCCGATGCCCCACGCCGCGGTGCCATTGTGTGAGCCCATGTGCATGTGGCGTTCATTGCCGAATGGCGTATCGGTGATGACGAGATTGATCATCACGTTGGCATATGGTGCCGTGGGCGCGTGCTGCTCCACGAGCTGCTCGACCACTGCGAACCACTCGTCGGAGAGAAAGGCATACTTCGACACGCGGGCCTCCCGAGCTCGGTGCGGACGGCGATCCTACCGACGGGTCTCGACCACCGTCGAACAGCAAACGCCCCCTGAGCAGCCGGGATCGCGCTCCTAGACTCCCGCCCATGGCCGACCGGATCACCCGTGCCGACGTGCAACATGTCGCGACGCTGGCTCGAGTCGCGCTCACTGACGACGAGATCGACCACCTCACCGGCGAGCTGGGTGCGATCTTGGACCACGCGGCGCAAGTGTCCGCGCTCGACACCGATGGTGTGCCGCCGACCGCGCACCCGCTCCCGCTGGCCAACGTCGTGCGAGCCGACACGGTGCGCCCGAGCCTCGATCGGGACGAAGTCCTCGGCGAGGCTCCGGCCGCCGAAGCCGGCCGGTTCCGGGTGCCCCGGATCCTGGGTGAAGCGCCGTGACGGCATTCGAGGTTGCGTCCTCCGTGCGGTCGGGCGAGCGTTCCGCGGTCGAGGTCGCGGAGCAGCATCTGCGCGAGATCGAGGCGCGCGATGGCGAAATTCACGCGTTCAACCACGCGATGCGGGAAGAGGCGCTCGCAGCCGCGGCCGAGGTCGACGCGGCCGTGAGCCGCCATGAGGATCCCGGGCCACTCGCCGGCGTGCCGATCGCGCTGAAGGACAACCTCTGCACGCGTGGAGTACCGACGACGTGTTCGTCCAAGATCCTCGATGGCTGGCGTCCGCCGTACACCGCGACAGTGGTCGAGCGTGTGCGCGCTGCCGGCGCGGTCGTCGTCGGCAAGACCAACCTCGACGAGTTCGCGATGGGTTCATCCACCGAAAACTCCGCCTTCGGGCCCACGCGCAACCCTCGCGATCCGTCGCGTGTCCCGGGCGGTTCCAGCGGCGGCTCGGCCGCCGCCGTCGCGGCAGCGTTTGCGCCGCTCGCGCTCGGCTCCGACACCGGTGGTTCCATCCGGCAGCCGGCGGCGCTGTGTGGCGTGGTGGGCGTCAAGCCCACGTACGGCGCGGTGTCGCGCTATGGCTTGGTGGCGTTCGCTTCGAGCCTCGATCAGATCGGGCCGCTCGCCACGACGGTGACCGACGCTGCGCTGCTCCTCGATGTGATCGCGGGTCCCGACCCGCTCGACTCCACGGCGATCCCGTCACCCTTCGCACGCGTCTCACCGACGCTGGACGATGGGATCGACGGCTTGCGCATCGGCGTGGTCGAAGAGCTGACCGACGCCGAAGGCATCGCACCGGAAGTCGTCGCCGCGGTCGAGCAGGCGGCTGCTGCGCTGGAGGCCGCGGGGGCCAGCGTCGAGCGCGTGTCGGCGCCGAGCACGACCTATGGGCTCTCGGCGTATTACCTGATCGCGCCGGCCGAGGCATCGTCGAACCTGGCCCGGTACGACGGCGTGCGCTACGGCCTCCGGGTCGACGGCGCCGACGTGGCCGCGATGAACGCACGCACCCGCGGCGCGGGCTTCGGCACGGAGGTGAAGCGTCGGATCATGCTGGGCACCTATGCGCTGTCGGCGGGCTACTACGACGCTTACTACGGGCAAGCTCAGCGCGTCCGCACGCTGATCATCCGCGACTTCGATCGCGCCTACGAGCGGTTCGACGCGCTGCTCTCGCCGACCTCGCCCACCACCGCGTTCGAGCTCGGAGCCAAGACCGCCGACCCGCTCTCGATGTATCTCAACGACGTGTGTACGATCCCGACCAACCTTGCCGGGCACCCCGCGATGTCGGTGCCGTTCGGCACCGGCGCCGACGGGCTCCCTATCGGCGTGCAGGTGCTCGCGAACGCGCTCCAAGAGCCCCTGATGTTCCGCGTTGCGCGAGTGATCGAGCAGCACGCGCCGTGAGCGAGTACGAGACCGTCATCGGGCTCGAGGTGCACTGCGAGCTCGCGACGGCCACGAAGCTGTTTTGCGGTTGTCGCAACGAGTTCGGCGCCGAACCCAACACCAACACGTGTCCCGTCTGCCTCGGCCTACCGGGGTCGCTTCCGGTGCTCAACGAGCGCGTGGTCGAGTACGCCCTTCGGCTGGGTGAAGCGTTGCAGTTCGACATGCCGCCGCAGTCGATCTTTCACCGCAAGAACTACTTCTATCCCGACATGCCGAAGGACTACCAAGTCAGCCAATACGACGAACCGATCTGCGTGAATGGCGCGCTCGACGTCGCCGGCGCGCGTATCGGAATCGAACGCGCGCACATGGAGGAAGACACCGGCAAGTCGCTGCACGTCGGCGGCGGCGGGCGTATTCATGATGCCGACCATTCGCTCGTCGACTACAACCGCGCCGGCGTGCCGCTCATGGAGATCGTGAGCCGTCCGGAGATCCGCAGCGCGGAGCAGGCGCGTGCCTACGTCACCGAGCTGCGCGCGGTGCTCGAGACGATCGGCATCTCCGATGTGAAGATGGAAGAGGGGTCGATGCGCGTCGATGCCAACGTGTCGGTGCGGCCCAAGGACCGCGAGGAGTTCGGCACGAAGGTTGAGGTCAAGAACATGAACTCGCTGCGGTCACTCGGCCGCGCGATCGACTACGAGGTCGAGCGCCAGATCGGGTTGCTCGACAGTGGCGAACGCGTCGTGCAGGAGACCCGCCACTGGAACGAGGAGGACGGCCGCACTGACGGCATGCGGTCGAAGGAAGAGGCGTTCGACTATCGCTATTTCCCCGAGCCCGACCTCGTGCCTGTGCGGCCCACCGACGAGATGCGGGCTGTCGCTTGCGCATCGCTGCCGGAATTGCCGGCCGCCAAGCGAGCCCGGCTCGCGAACGAGTGGGGGATCTCGGAGCAGGACGTGCGCGTGCTCACGGCCGTCAGCGGTCTGGCCGACTACGCCGAGCAAGCTGTCGCGGCGGGCGGCGCGGCCAAAGACGTCGTCAACTGGTGCACCGGTGATCTGCTCGGCTACCTCAACGAGACTGGTCTCGCCCCCGGCGCCCTTCCCCTCGCGCCCGATGGTCTTGCCGAGCTGGTGGCACTCGTCGCGGACGGCACGTTGTCGCGCGGTCTGGCAAAAGATGTGCTGAGCGAATGCCTGGCGGAGCCGAAACGGCCGAAGCAAGTGGTGGAGGAGCGCGGGCTCGCGCAGGTGAGCGACGAGGGTGAGCTCGGATCGGTGGTCGACGAGATCCTCGCTGCGAATCCCGACGAGGTCACGGCGTACCGTGCCGGCGACGACAAAGCGCGCAAGAAGAAGCGCGGTTTCTTGATGGGTGAGGCGATGAAGGCGATGAAAGGGAAAGGGAATCCGCAGCTGCTCAGCCGGCTGCTCGACGAGCGGCTGGAGAGCTGATGAACACGAAGGACGAGATCGTCAAGGGCCTCACCCGGCTCCACAACTTTTGGTACAAGGTGCTGGGTGGCCGCCTGGTCGGCCGCTTCGGCAAGGCGCCGATGCTCTTGCTGACGACGACGGGGCGCAAGACGGGCAAGGAGCGTACGACTCCCTTGCTGTATCTCCCCGATGGTGACGACCTGGTGGTCGTCGCCTCGTGGGGTGGCGACGATCGCCATCCGCTCTGGTACCTCAACTTGCAGGCCGAGCCGCACGTGACCGTGCAGGTCGGCTCGGAGAAGCAGGCGCGCGCCGCGCGTACAGCCACACCGGCTGAGAAGGCGCGGCTCTGGCCCGGACTGGTCGCGGTCTACAAGCAGTACGAGGGCTACCAGAAGAAGACCGACCGCGACATCCCGCTGGTCATGCTGACGCGGGAATCTGCGACCTGACCCGTACGCCCGGCATTGGCCGGGCGGGCGTCATCATGCGCGAAAACCGTCGACAATCAGTGGCCAGCAATTCGGATTGAGGCCATAGGGGGCGTTCGGGCTCACGCGGTCGATGAGGTCGCCGTATCGCGCGCGCGCCATCGCTCCGAGCGCTTCTGGCGGGCCACGCAGCGCGAACACGTCAACCATGTCGTCGTCGACCAACGCGCTCATCTCTTGCCACCGTTGTTCTTTGGACAGTCGGTTGAGCTCCGGTTGCAGGTCTCCCCATCCGTGGGCGTCGAGCACCCGGCGGTAGGCCGGCGTGGAGCCGTAAAAGGCGATCTGGGCGCGGACGGCATCGGCGGCTTTCTGTATCTCGTCGTCGGTCGTGCCGGTCACGATCATCACCGGGAAGACGATCTCGTAGTCGGCGCGATCGCGCTGCGCCTTCTTCCAACCTCGTGCCAGGGCAGGGAGGGTGTGGTCGCGCAGAAAGCGTTCCGTGCTCAGGGGATGCACCAAGAAGCCGTCGGCGACCTCGCCGGCGACTTCGGTCATCGCGGGCCCGACCCCGGCGAGCCAAATCCGCGCGGTGCCGTGCGGGTTGGTGCCGGGATTGAAGAAGGGTGTCATGAGCGTGTGGCGGTAGAACTCGCCTTCGAAGCGAAGTGGCGTGCCGCCCTGCCAGCACGCCCAGATCGCGCGGATCGCGAGAATCAGCTCGCGCATGCGCGCCGCGGGTTTCGACCATGGCATCGAAAACCGCTTCTCGATATGCGGCTTGATCTGCGACCCGAGCCCGAGGATGAAGCGACCGTGTGACGCGAGCTGCAAGTCGTAGCCGATGTTCGCGAGTGTCATCGGGCTGCGCGCGAACGCGACCGCGATTGCCGTGGCGAGCTCGAGCCGTTCCGTATGCTCGGCGGCGAGCAACAGCGGGAAGAACGGATCGTGCGGACCCTCGAACGTGTACGCGCCGTCGTACCCGGCTTCCTCCAGCGCACGGGCGCGTGCGGGGATCGACGCGAGCTCCGCGTCCACGAGTGCTCCGTCAACTTTCATCCCGCCAGACTAAGACCGACAGCGCGTTGGCGCTTCGGGCGGCCGGGGACCAGCCAACCCTGAACGGATATGGTGCGTGCATGACCACGCGTTTCCTGAACGCGCGACCGCACCTCGAAGTCGCGGATGTCGAGCGATCAACGTCGTTCTACGAGCGCGCCTTCGGGTTTCGCGTCCTGCACTCGATGGGCGACCCGCCGGTGCACGCGATCATCGAGAAGGACGGCGTCACCGTGACGCTCGCCCGCGTCGACTCCCCGACGGTCGCTTCGATCGCTGCCTGCTTCATCGACGTCGAGGGCGTCGACGAGCTGCTCGCCCACTGCTCGGCCGGCGGTTTCAACGTCGCCTCTGAGCCAACCGATCGGCCGTGGGGGATACGCGACCTCGGTGTCGTCGATCCCGACGGCCACTTGATCGCGTTCGGCGAACGCATCGGCTGACGGGATCGCGCTGTCACACGAAATAGGACGCGCCGCGTCCTGGCCACCTGCTGAACTGTTGGCATGACTCCAAGCGACCCTGCCGAGCTGGATCTCATGGCCCGGGTCGCCGGCCTGGAGCTGGAGCATCGGTGGGGCGGTTGGGCGCGGGAGCCGTTCACGGCCGACAGCGCCCTCCACGTCTCGGTCTACGCTCGAACGTCATGAGCGAAACAGCCGACATGAAGCCGCGCAGCCACGAGGTCACCGACGGCATGGAGCGGGCGCCGGCCCGGGCCATGTTGCGGGCCGTGGGCATGTCCGACGGCGACTGGGGCAAGGCGCAAGTGGGCGTGGCGTCGAGTTGGAACGAGGTGACGCCGTGCAACATGCCGCTCGACCGCCTCGCGAAGCGGGCGAAGGCCGGCGTGCGCGCCGCGGGCGGGTTTCCGCTCGAGTTCGTCACAATCGCCGTGAGCGATGGCATCTCGATGGGCCACGAGGGCATGCGCGGCTCACTCGTGAGCCGCGAGATCATCGCTGACTCCGTCGAGTGCGTGATGCACGCCGAGCGCTTCGACGCGCTGGTCACCTTCGCAGGGTGCGACAAGAGCCTGCCCGGAATGCTGATGGCAGCGGCGCGGGTCAACCTGCCGTCCGTCTTTCTCTACGGCGGCTCAACCCTCCCGGGTCACTACAAAGACCAGAGCCTCGACATCGTGAGCGTGTTCGAGGCCGTCGGTGCGTGCGCCGCTGGCACGCTCACCGAAAACGAGCTGGGAGAGATCGAGAAGCGCGCCTGTCCCACTGAGGGGTCGTGCGCGGGCATGTTCACTGCCAACACCATGGCTTCGATCGGCGAGGCCATCGGCATGTCGCTTCCCGGGAGTGCCGCGCCCCCCGCCGTTGATCGCCGGCGCGACGACTTCGCGTTCGCGAGTGGCGAGGCCGTCATGCAGTTGATCGAGCTGGGAATCCGGCCGCGGCAGATCATGACCAAGCCCGCGTTCGAGAACGCGATCGCGGTCACGATGGCGCTCGGTGGCTCCACCAACGCAGTGCTGCATCTCCTCGCGATCGCGCACGAGGCCGAGGTCGAGCTCGAGCTCGACGACTTCAACCGTATCGGGGCGAAGGTGTCGCACATCGCCGACACGAAGCCGCACGGCAAGTACCACATGGTCGACATCGATCGCGTCGGCGGCGTGCCCGTCGTCATGCGCGAGCTGCTCGAGGCGGGATTGCTCAACGGCGACTGCCTCACCGTCACCGGCAAGACCATGGCAGAGAACCTCGCCGCGCTCGACCCGCCCGTGCCCGACGGCGAGGTGATCCATCCGCTCTCGAATCCGATCCATGCACAGGGCGGCCTCGCGATCCTCACCGGCACGCTCGCGCCGAACGGTTCGGTGGTGAAGGTGGCCGGTATGGACTCGCCCCGCTTCGAGGGCACCGCGCGCGTCTTCGATGGCGAAGACGCGGCGATGGAAGCGATCGTCGCCGGGTCGATCAACGCCGGTGACGTGGTCGTGATCCGATACGAGGGACCCAAGGGCGGGCCCGGCATGCGCGAGATGCTCGCGGTGACCGGCGCGATGAAGGGCGTCGGCCGCGGTGCCGATGCCGCGCTGCTCACCGACGGGCGATTCTCGGGTGGGACGCACGGCTTCTGCGTCGGCCATGTCGCGCCCGAGGCCGTCGACGGCGGGCCCATTGCGTTCATCGAAGACGGTGATCGCATCGTGATCGACGCGACGAAGCACACGATCGACCTCATGGTCGACGACGACGAGCTCGCTCGCCGGCGCGTCAACTGGAAGGTCCCTGAGCCTCGGTACCCGACAGGCTTCCTGGCCAAGTACGCGAAGTTGGCGCAAGGCGCCGAGCGCGGCGCGATCACCAACTTCTAGTTCGCGCCGCCTGTGCCCGAGATCCTCGAGGTCGAGACCGCGCGGGTGCTGATCGAGGAACGAGCGCTCGGACGACGCATCACGAGGGTGTACGCGCCCGATGCCTGGTTCCTCAAGCGCGGCCTGACGCCGGCGGCGATCCGGGCTGCGTTACCCGGGCGGCGGTTCACCGGGGCGCGCCGTCGCGGGAAGCTGCTGCTCGTCGACACGAGCGGCGTCGGTCGGAACCGGACGTCAGGGCCCGTGCTCGGGTTACACCTCGGGATGAGCGGACGTGTGCTCGTCGACGGAGACGCCGCGGGCGACCCGTTGTTGTATACGAGCAATCTGCCGAACACGACGTGGCATCGGTTTGGGGTCGAGTTCGACGACGGCGGCTCGATGTGGTTACGCGATCCGCGCCGCCTCGGGGCAGTCGAGCTCGATCCCGACGAGGAGCGGCTCGGCGTCGACGCGTTCGACGTCACGTTCGAGCAGTTGAGGGCCATGGTCGCCAGGAGCCGCGCGCCGCTGAAGGCCGTCCTCATGAATCAGGCCCGCATCGCGGGGCTCGGCAACCTGCTTGCCGACGAGGTGCTGTGGCGCGCCGGCCTCGACCCGGCGCGGCGGGCCGATTCGCTCACGCCCGACGACGTCCGCCGGTTACACAGGGTTATCCGCCAGACC
>JBBRZM010000033.1:0-18753 GCA_038236695.1 Acidimicrobiia bacterium | reverse complement strand
GCCCGCCGGAAGTAGAGCTGGATGTCGTAATCGAGGGTGAAGCCGACGCCGCCGAACACCTGCTGCGCCATCGCGGTGACATCGCGGAACGTCTGGCACGCGAACAGTTTCGCCATCGGCGCGAGCCGGTCGACCGGCCTGTTGTTTGCCCTCGCCCACGCGGCCTCGTGCACAAGGACGGTCGCCCCGTCGACCGCGGTCGACCCGTCCGCGAGGTAATGCGCGATCGCTTGGAACGCGCCCAAGGGCTTGTCGAACTGCTCGCGATCCTTGGCGTACTGCACCGCGATGTCGAGGGCGTATTGCGCACCGCCGACGGCTTGCGCGGCGAGAAGGATGACGCCGTCGAGCATCGTGTCGTGCCACGTCGCCCAACCCGAACCCAGTGCGCCGACCCGGTCGCCGGCCGCGACCCTCACGCCGTCGAACGTCACTGCGTACTGCGTGTCGGAAGCGATCGTGTGCTGTTGTTCCATCGTGATGCCGGCGGCCGACGGCTGCACGAGGAACAGGTCGACGTCGTGCTCGCCGTCGCCCGTGCGTGCCGACACGAGCAGCTGGGTTGCGGCGCTGGCGAACGGCGCGTGCCACTTCTGGCCGTCGAGACGAAAGGCATCGCCGTCGGTTGTCGCTCGCAGCTGGATACCGGCGGGACCGAAGCCATGCTCGGGCTCGAGCCACGCGGTGGTCACGATCGCTTCGCCACGCACGATCTTCGGCAGCAACTCGCGCTGCTGCTTGTCGCTGCCCGCCCGCAACAGCACGCCGGCGGCCACGACCGCGCTCGCGAAGTGCGGTGACGGCGCCAGCGCGCGGCCGAGCTCTTCGTAAACGACCGCGCCTTCGAGCAGCGTCATCCCGGAGCCGCCGTACTCCGCCGGCACCATGAGCCCGATCAGATCGAGCTCCGCGAGCTGCTTCCAGAACTCACTCGAGTAGCCGACCGGGTCGTCCTCGAGCTCTCGCACGGTGTCGAGCGACGCGTACGAACCGCAGACGCCGCGCACCATCTCGCGCAGCATCTCCTGCTCTTCGGTGAAGTCGAGATCCACTGCCATCAGCGCGCTCCTCGTCGACGTGATCCGGCGGTCACGGCTTCCACGCTTCACCGCGGCGGGTCCAGGGATTATCGGAATCCGAGACCGGCAACGCGAGCCGCACCGAGCAGTCGGTCTTCGTTTCGCCGTCGACCGACAACCTGACGAGCAGCGAGACCCAGCCGCACCCGGCATCGTCGGTCTCGATCTGTTCCACGGTCCCTGCGAGCACCATCGTGTCGCCGGGGAACACCGAGCCGCGCATGCGGAACTTCATCCGCCCGAGGCGACCCTTCGATCCGCTCCAGTCGGTGAGGTAACGCTCGAACCACGCGGCCTGGTTGGGCGTGTTCAAGAAGATGTTCTGCGTGCCGTTGCGGTTGACGGCGAAGTCGTAGTCATGATGCATCGGACGCCAGTCGCGCGCCGCCAGCGCGCCGAGCACGACCGTGGTCGCGGTCACGTCGTAGGCGAGCGGCGGGAGCTCGTCGCCGGCGTGCACGTCGGCAATGGTGAGCTGTTTGATGTCGGGTTCCATCACTCGCCGCTCCGATAGCCGAAACCGGTGTACGACTCGACACCGACGAGCTCGTCGCGTTGATTGAAGTACTCGACGTCGATCACCCAGAACCGACCCGAGCCGAGCTTGGCGGTTTTCGGCTCGCTGACCGAGCGCAACACCTGTTGGGTGCGCAGGACGTCGCCGGGGCGGACGGGCGCGTGGAAGATGATCGTGTTGTCGGTCATGACCGCCTCGGGCAGTCCGAAACGCTCCTTCAAGTCGAAGTGCACCTGCAGCGGCAGCACCTCGGTCGTGCGTCCGGGCGCCCAATGATGCGGGCGGAACCACACCGACAACATTGTCGGCGGCGCGATGGGGCCATCGGTCAGCTTGTCGGCGACAGCGTCGTCCCAGAACAGCGGGTTGCCGTTCTCGACCGACGCGCACGAGGTCCAGATGTAGCCGCGTTCGACGGGGAAGTCCCCCGTGATCTCGTACTGCACTTTGCCTATGAGCTCGGTGACATCGCTCGGCAGGTCGCTCATGCCACCGCTCCGTGCTCGCGCAGCGCGGCGATCTCGGCGCCGGTGTAGCCCGCGGCGCTCAGCAGCTCGTCAGTGTCGGTGACGTCGGGGTCGCGTACATGCGGCGCGTGCTGCGCCCGGTCCATACCGGCGAGTGCCCAGCCGACCTGGCGGAACGGGCCGTGCATGTCGTGCTTGGCGTCGACGAATACTCCGCGCGCGTTGAGGTGCTCGTCGTCGACCAGCTCGGCCACCGACGCGACCGCCGAGACGCACGTGTCGGCGGGGCCCAGCGCCGCGACCCATTCGTCACGGGACCGGGTCGCGAATGCCGCCTGGAACGCAGCTCGGATCTTGTCTTGCGCCGCGTCGTTGATCTGGTGCTCGATCCATTGCTCACAGCCGAGGGCGCGGCAGAGGTTGGCGTAGAACGGGGGCTCGATCGCGCCGACCGCCACCCAGCGATCGTCGGCGCAGCGGTATACGTCGTAACACGCGTACCGGCCGGTCAAGATGTTGTGGCGCGGTCCGGGGAGCTCGCCGGTGGCGAGGTACTCGTCGATGTAGAGCGACATCAGGGCAACGACGCCGTCAGCGACCGACACGTCGAGATGCGCACCCTTCCCCGTGCCGGCCCGCGCGACGAGCGCGGCGAGGATCGCCATCACCGCGTGCATGCCGCCGCCCGCGCTGTCGGCGATCGTGGCGCCCGGCAACGCCGGACCCTCCTCGGCGTCGCGGCCCGAGCAGTCGAGGTAGCCGCCAACCGCGAGGTAATTGAGGTCGTGACCGGCCCACTGCGCGTGCGGGCCGTCCTGGCCGTAGCCGGTGGTCGAGCAGTAGACGACGCCCGCGTTGACGGCGCGTACCGCGTCGTAGCCGATGCCGAGCCGGTCGACGACACCGGGCCGGAAGCTCTCGATGACGACATCAGCGTCGCCCGCCAACCGCAGGAATGCGTCGCGTCCGGCGTCCGACTTCAAGTCGAGCTGCACCCGCTTCATGCCCCGGTGGCCGCTGTACGCGTAGAACGGCGGCGTGATCTGCACCGCGCCGTGTCTCGGTGTGGGCGCCACCTTGATGACGGTCGCGCCGTAGTCGGCGAGCCAGCGTGACGTGCGTGCTGCCGGGCCGACGCTCGCGAGGTCGAGCACCGTGATGCCCGTGAGTGGAGACGAAGCCATTTAGAAGTTCTTCGGCAATCCGAGGCCCCGGCGGGCGATGATGTTCTTCTGGATCTCCGATGCGCCGCCGCCGATCGTGTCGATGACGGTGTAGCGGTAGGTCGACTCGGCTCGACCCTCCAGCGGAGCGGTCTTCGTGCGCACCCGCAACTGGCTACCGGGCGCGCCGATGTCCATCGACGCGTCGGCAAGCCGCCGCGACCACTCGGTCGCGAACAGCTTGTACTTCGACGACTCGACCGTCGGCGGGGGCACGCTGCGGTCGTGCTCCGACTTCATCGACGCCGCGACCACCTTCAGCCCGAGCACGCGTGCGACCTCACCGTCGGTCACGAGTCGCGCCAGCCGTTGGCGGATCACGGGGTCCTCGCGCAGCGGCTTGCCGTCACGAGTCGCGGTGCGCACGTAGTCGATCAACACGTCGAGCCGCTGCTGCATCGGTGAGTACGTGAACATCGTGAAGCGCTCGAGGTCGAGCGCCTGCGAGATGTACTGGAAGCCGTGGTTGACTTCGCCGACCACGTACTCGTCGGGCACGAACACGTCTTCGATGAACACCTCATTGGTGCGCTCGTCACCCATCGTCCAGATCGGACGGATGGTCACGCCGGGATCGTCGAGCGGCACCAGCATCAGCGTGATGCCGCGGTGCTTGTTGTCGGGATCGGTACGCGTGCCGAGCCAGTACCACTCGGCGAAGTGGGCCGAGGTCGTCCACGTCTTCTGCCCGTTGAGCAGCCAGCCGGTCTTGCCGTCGCGCTCGGCGGGCACTGCCTTCAGACGCATCGCGGCGGCGTCGGATCCCGCGTTGGGCTCGCTGTACCCGACGGCGAACTCGACGTCGTTGTTGAGGATCATCGGCAGGAACTTTTCCTTGAGGAAGTCGTTGCCGTGCGCGAT
Source organism: Acidimicrobiia bacterium (assembly GCA_038236695.1). GTDB lineage: Bacteria > Actinomycetota > Acidimicrobiia > IMCC26256 > JBBRZM01 > JBBRZM01. The sequence continues at coordinate 14,606 of JBBRZM010000033.1, read as the reverse complement.
GACCGTCTTGCCGATGATGCCGACGCCCTTGCCGATCTGCGGCCCGCCCCGCCGCGCGAGCGCCTCGTTCAGCAGGTACTCGTAAACGCCCTCGCCTTCGGAGCCGCCGTACTCCTTGGGCCAGGTGAGCCCGAGCCACCCGTGCTGGCCGACCTCGCGCATGAACGCGCGCCGCTTCGGCGTGTCGACGATCTGGGCCATGTTCTCCCGGGTGACGTCGAAGACCTCGGGGTCGTCGTGCTCGTCGAGAAACTCTTCGACTTCGGCCGCGAACGCCTGCTGCTCGGGAGAAAACTCGAAGTCCATGCCGGTTCGATCATACGTTTCCCCTTCCACTGACAGGAACGGTCGCCCCAACCCCCCGTTTGTTCAAAAGTGGTTCCCAGAGCGCACGCTGGTGCACAAACGCTGGAATCGTCAGGTGATGACGCCGGCTGCGCGCAAGGCCGCGAGACGGGTGTCGTCGAGGGCGAGCTCGGCTCGCAGCACGTCGTCGGTGTGCTCGCCCACCCATGGCACCCGAGTTTCCGGGCCCTCGGCGACCTTCGACATCTTCACCGGGTTCCCGGGAATGAGGACGGGCTCGGCCACGTCGTCGGTGCGCGGCATCTCGACGAGCATGTGGCGCGCGGCCACGTGCGGATCGGCGATCACATCAGGTGCCGCGTTGGACGGGCCGGCCGCGATCCCGGCCGTGGTCAGCTCACGGGCGGCTTCGAGCTTCGTGCGCGTCGACGCCCATGCCTCCACCGCGGGACGAATCACACTCTCGAGCAGCGGTGCCCAACCGGCGCGCGTTGCGAAGCGCGCGTCGTGCTTCCACTCGGGCGCGCCCACCAGATCGGCGAACCGTTCGAACTGGTGCTCGCGCACGATCTGCACCACCACGTAACCGTCGGAGGCGCGAAAGCCCTCGCAGATCACCTCGAGCGCCTTGTCGGGCTCGGGCCGCACGCCCATCGACCAGAAGTTGGTGACCACATCGGTCATCGCAACCATCGCGTCGAGCATGGCGATGTCGACGTACTGCCCTTCGCCCGTGCGGTCGCGGTGCCGTAACCCGGCGAGCACACCGACCACCGCGAACAACGCCGAGCTGATGTCACCGAGCGCGCCGACGGGGATCGTGACCGGTGGCTCGTCGGGTCCGCTCTTGTACTCGTAGATACCCGACATCGCCTCTGTAATCGACGCGTATGCGGGCCAGTCGCGATATGGCGTGTCGACGGTATTGCCGAACCCCGAGATCGACACGTAGATCGCGCGCGGGTTCGCAGCGGCGATCACCTCGTAGCCGAGGCCGAGACGATCCATGGTGCCGGCCTTGAAGTTCTCCGCGATCACGTCGAAGCGCGGTACCAACGCCAAGAACAGGTCGCGCCCTTCCGGCGTTTTCAAGTCGATGCCGGCGCTGCGCTTGCCGAGGTTGTTGCGGAGATACGTGGCGCCGACCGCACGCCCCTCAGGGTCGACCATCGACGGCGTGGAGGCGCGCCCCGATTCGCCGTGGACCGGATGTTCGACCTTCACCACTTCCGCGCCCAAACGGGCGAGCATCTGCGTGGCATAGGGGAGTGCTTGCATCTGCTCGGCCGCGAGCACGCGGATCCCGTCGAGTGGCTTGCCCCAACGCTGCGCGTCGGCGTTGGCGACGTCTCCCAAGCGCACGGCCGGAGCCTACAAGTGGCGCCAACCTGACCGGCCGGCCGCGAAGCGCCCGCCTTGCGTCCTGACATCAGGGCGTGGTTCCCTGCTTGCATGCGAGGAATCATCAGTTGCGCCGCCTACGTGCCGTATCAGCGGCTCCAACGCGCCGCCATCGGCGACGTCATGGCGAGCGCGGGTGGCAAGGGCACACGGTCGGTCGCGTCGTACGACGAAGACACCACGACCATGGGGGTCGAAGCCGGACGGCTCGCGTTGCGATCCGCGAACGGCGCACAGCCCGACACGCTGACGTTCGCGACCACGGTGCCCGCTTACCTCGACAAGACAAATGCCACCGCGATCCATGCGGCGCTGCGACTCGACTCGTCGGCGTTCGCCGCCGACATGGGCGGCGCGCCCCGGTCGGGGGTCGCTGCGCTGCGCAGCGCGCTCGAGCGCGACGGCGCCACCCTGGTGGTCACCTCCGATATCCGCACCGGCCGGCCGACGAGCGCCGACGAACGCGACGGTGGTGACGCCGCCGCGGCGCTCCTCGTCGGGACCGATGCGCAGGGCGCGGTGATCGCCGAGTATCTCGGATGCGGCTCGGCCACCGAGGAGTTCCTCGACCGCTGGCGCAGCCCCGGCGACGCGTACTCCCGGGTATGGGAGGAGCGCTTCGGCGAGACGCGCTACCTGCCGCTCGTCGACCAGGCGTGGAACGCGGCGCTCAAAGCCGTTGACATCACCGCCGAGCAGGTCGACCGGCTCGTCGTCACCGGCATGCACGCACGCGCGGTCAAGAGTGCAGCCAAGCGTCTCGGCACTGCGAAGGACGCGCTCGTCGACGATCTGAGCGCAACGGTGGGCAACACCGGTACCGCGCACGCTGCTCTGCTCCTCACCGCCGCGCTCGAGTCCGCGGCGCCGGGCCAGACCATTGCGGTCGTGGTCCTCGCCGATGGCGTCGACGTACTGTTGTTCCGTACCACCGATGCGATCGAGTCGTTCTCACCCGCCCGCACCGTCGCGGCACAGATCGATGCCGGAAGCACCGGCCTGCCGTACAGCAAGTTCCTCAGCTGGCGGGGCATGCTCGAGGTCGAGCCCCCGCGCCGGCCGGAGCCCAATCGTCCGTCGGCGTCGGCCGCGGGACGCAACCACGACTGGAAGTTCGGCTTCGTGGCGGCGCGCGACCGAACGTCCGACGCGATGCACTTCCCGCCGGCGCGTGTGTCGTGGAAGGGCGGCGCGATCGACGACATGGAACCTGCACCGATGGCCGACTTGCCGGCGACGATCGTCACGTTCACCGTCGACCACGTGTCGTACTCGCCCAGCCCGCCGATCGTCGCCGCCATCGTTGACTTCGACGGCGGTGGGCGCTTCCCCTGCGAGCTCACCGATGTCGACGCATCAGAAGTGCAGCTCGGCGACCGGGTCGAGATGACGTTCCGGCGCCTCTACACCGTGCAGGGGATGCACAATTACTTCTGGAAGGCCCGCCCGATCCGGGGCTGAGGGAGAGACATGGCTTCTCACGGGATCAAGGACAAGGTCGCGATCGTCGGCATGGCGTGCACGCCGTTCGCCGAGCACTGGGACAAGAACCTCGACGACCTCCTCGTCGACTGCGCCGAGGAGCTGTTCACGTCGAGCGGCATCGCCAAGGACGACATCGACGCGTACTGGTTCGGCGTCGCCAGCTCCGCGATGAGCGGCATGCCGCTCGCACGGGCGCTCAAGACCGACTTCCGGCCCATCACGCGCATCGAGAACTTCTGCGCGACCGGCTCCGAAGCGCTGCGCAACGCGTGTTACGCGGTCGCGAGCGGCGCGTACGACACGGCTGTCGCCATCGGCGGCGAGAAGGTGAAAGACGGCGGCTACCAGGGGCTCCCGGCGACGCAACCGCCTAACGATGGCACCGTGCGGAGTCTCACGGCCGCCGCGATGTTCAGCCTCATCGTGCCGGCGTACGCGAACAAGTACGGCGTTGATCCCGACGAGCTGAAGGACGTGTTGACGCGCATCGCGTGGAAGAACCACTCCAATGGCTCGCACAACCCGCGGGCGCAATTTCGCAAGGAGATTTCCAAGGAGGTCATCAAGAACGCGATGCCGATCGCCGGGCCGCTCGGTGTATTCGACTGCGCGGGTATCGGCGACGGCGCGGCGGCCGCGATCGTGGTGCGGGCCGAGGACGCGCACCGCTACACCGACAAGCCGCTCTACGTGAAGGCGCTCGCGATGGTCGCCGGCACCGGGTCCGGCAATCTCGATCCCGACTACGACTACACCACCTTCCCCGAAGTCGTGCGCGCCGGCGAAGACGCGTATCAGCAGGCCGGTGTCACCGACCCGCGTCGCGAGATCGCGCTGGCGGAGGTGCACGACTGCTTCACGCCCACTGAGCTCGTCCTCGTGGAGGACCTCGGTTTCGCGGAGCGCGGCATGGGTTGGAAAGAGGTGATGGCCGGCACGTTCGACCTCGACGGCGACCTCCCGGTCAACCCCGACGGCGGCCTGAAGAGCTTCGGCCATCCGATCGGTGCCTCGGGGCTGCGCATGATGTACGAGTGCTGGCTGCAGTTGCGTGGCGAAGCGCCGCCCGACCGCCGCATCAACACCACCGACAAGAAGCTCGGCTTGACCCACAACCTCGGTGGATACCCGGGCGAGATGGTGTCGTTCGTGGGCATCGTCGGCGCCGAGCCGGGCTGACGGTCCGGTCGTCGGTCAGCCGGCATCGGTCCGCATCAGCCCGGGCGCGGGCGAGCACCTCGAAGCGCCCGCGGCCACTCAGGAACGGCGCGGATCCGTCCTCCTTGTCCACTTTCTCGTCGCCGCCTTACACAACCCTCATATCCAGGGTGTTTGATGAATGTCCGGTACCTACCAACTCCCAGAGGAGAAACCCCCGAATGAAGAAGTTCCTCGTCGCTCTCACCACTGCAGGCCTGCTCGCGGCCGGTGGCGCGGGCGTCGCAGCCGCCGCAGGATCGGATGACGGATCCGGCTCCACCCCCAGCGCGCCGGCCCACCTTTCCGCCCACCCCGGACGCCAAGCCCGAAAGCACAAGCTCGCGGGACAGGCGCTCAAGATCGCAGCCGACAAGATCGGCGTCTCGACCAAGGACCTCAAGGCGGCGCTGAAGAGCGGCAAGACGGTCGCCGACGTCGCGAGGTCCAAGAACGTCGATCCGGCCGACGTCGTGAAAGCCCTCGTCGACGCAGCCAACACCAAGATCGACAAGGCCGTGACCGACAAGAAGCTCTCCGCCGACAAGGCCACGAAACTCAAGGCGAATCTCACGGATCGAGTCACGAAACTCGTCAACAACGCGCACCTCAAGAGCGAGGCCTACGGCCGGCGAGGCCACCTCGTCAAGGAGGCAGGGAAAATCGCGGCCGACACGATCGGCGTGTCGCCGCAGGACCTGCGCGCCGCGGTGAAGGGCGGCCAGTCGATCGCCGAGGTCGCGACGTCGAAGGGCGTCGACCCGCAGACGGTCATCAAGGCGATCGTCGACGCGGGCAACACGAAGATCGACCAGGCCGTAACCGACGGCAAGCTCTCCGCCGATCGTGCCGCAACCCTCAAGTCGAAGCTGACCGACCGCGTGACGAAGTTCGTCAACGCGCACCACGGGTCAGCGAAAGGCGTCAACGGCTAGGCCCCCTCCAAGTTGTTGCCCATGCAAGCGGCGCCCGCCGGTAAACCGGCGGGCGCCGCTTCGCGTCTGGCCGATCCGACGTTCGAGGTGCGATTTCGGGGAAGCTCTCACTCCACGTCGGTCTGTCACTCTGCGATGCGGAGCCGGCGTCGGCGCGACCCGCGAGGAGCGAGCAGTGGACGAAGTGACCCAGAGCTACACGCCGAGCGGCGATGCCGGCGGTCCTGGTGATGGCGGCGGCGGCCCCGGCCGTGGCGATGGCCCGGGCGATGACGACGGCGGCGCGGATCGACGCAAGGTGTGGTGGATCCTCGGCGGCGTGCTCGTTGCCGGGTTGATCGTCGGCATCGTGATCGCACTGCTGACCAACAATGACAGTGGAAGCAAGAAGACCGCGGCCACGACACCGAGCAGCACGACCACGTCTTCCACCTCGACAACCAGCACCACCATCCGGAGCACCACGACCTCGGGTGGCACGGCGACGACCGCGCAACCGACGACGCCGGTCATCAACTCGTTCACGGTGCCGGGCACGGTCAGCTGCCGCCCAAAGAAAGGCACCACCATCAACGTGTCGTGGTCGACGTCCAATACCACTTCGGTCACGCTGTCGATCGACGGCCCGGGTATCTACAAGAGCTACCCCGGAAGCAGCGGCTCCGATTCGGTGTCGTTCGCGTGCTCGGTCGCGTCACACACCTATTTGTTGACCGCGAAAGGCCCGGCCGGCGACACCACGAAAACGATCACGGCAACCCGCGAGCCGTGACGCGCGCCGCCTCAGGCCGGGAACACGTCGATTTCGGTTGCCTTCACTGACAGCCACACGGGCGCGCGGTCGTGGAGCTGCAGCTCCGCGGCTGCCGCGGCCGTCACTTCGGCGATGAGCGGTACCGGCCCGTTCACCTGCACGCGCACGCGGTCGCCCTCGTCGTCGACGTACTCGATGGTGCCGGGCCACACGTTGCGCGGCGTCCCTTCGGGTTGCCGGCGGTGCAACGCGACCGCACGCGGCGCCACAACGACGACGACGTCACCGGACGATTCCGTTGCCGCCATGATGAGCTCGCCACCGCCGGCGAGCTGCACCCTGCCGCGGTCGGCTCGACCGCGGAACAGGTTCATGCCGACGACGTCGGCGACGTAGCGGGTGCGGGGACGGGCGCGCAGCTCGGCTGGTGTGCCGATTTGTCGTACGACCCCGTCCTCGAGGACGACCAGCCGGTCGGCTAACAGCATCGCTTCCAGCGCGTCGTGGGTGACGATGATGCGCGGGCCGGCGAACGCGCCCAGGTGCCGGCTGAGGTCGCGTCGCAGCTCCCGCCGCGTGGTCGCATCGAGTGCCGACAACGGCTCGTCGAGCAGCAACAGGCGCGGCTCGGTTACCAAGGCCCGAGCCAGCGCGACGCGCTGCGCCTGACCGCCGGAGAGCGCGCTCGGCTTCGCCTGCCGCCCGTGCGCATCGAGGCCGACTCGTTCCAAGGACTCGTGCGCTCGACGTCTGGCATCGGCGCGCGCAACACCACGGCAGCGGAGCCCGAACGCGACATTGTCGGCGGCACTGAGATGCGGGAACAGCAGCGCGTCCTGGAACAGCATGCCGATGGCGCGGTGTTCCGGCGGCACCCAGGTTTTCGTGCTCGAGTCGTCGAACGTCTCACCGTCGAGCGTGATGCGCCCGTCGGTGAGTGTGACGGTGCCGGCGATCGCCGCGAGCGCGGTGCTCTTGCCCGCGCCGTTGGGACCGAGCAACACCACCGTCTCGTCGGCGGCGGCATCCAGATTCGCGTCGAGCGTAAAGCCGTCACGGCGCACCCCCAGTTCGGCGTGGAGGCTCACGCGGGCCACCATCGTTCGCGCAACGTGACGAGCACCGTCACCGCCACCACCAACAGCACGACGCTCAGCGCGATCGCAGTGTCGGGCCGTTCTTGGAGCGCGAGGTACACCGCCAGCGGCATGGTCTGTGTCTTGCCCTGCAAGTTGCCCGCGAAGGTGATCGTCGCGCCGAACTCACCCAGTGCCCTCGCCCAACACAGTGCGGTGCCGGCGATGAGCGACGGCCAGATCAGCGGGAGCGTCACCCGGCGGAAGACCGTCCAGCGCCGCGCGCCGAGTGTCGCGGCCGCGTCTTCGTAGCGGCGGTCCATCCCGCGCAGCGCCGCTTCGACGGTGATGACGAGGAACGGCATGGCGACGAACGCTTCGGCGAGTATCGCGCCGGCGGTGGTGAACGGCAGGCGGATACCGAACCATCGATCGAGCCACTGTCCCGCGAACCCGCGGCGGCCGAACGCGAGCAGCAGCGCGACGCCGCCGACGACCGGCGGCAACACCATCGGGAGGAGCACCAGCGCCCGCACGAGCCGGCGGCCGGCGAAGTCGACCCGCGCGAGTACCCAGGCGAGTGGTACACCCACCACGAGCGCGATGGCGGTCGCGCCGATGGAACACACGAGCGATAGCCGCAGTGCCGTGATCGCCGACGACGTGCCCAACTCGTCGAAGATGCTCGACCACGGCGTGCGCTGCAACAGGCCGACGAGGGGAAGCACCAAGAACAGCACCCCGACCCCTGCCAGCGCGAGCAGTGGTCTCGGCGGCGGACGATGTCGAACGCCGGGGCGGCGATCCGCCCGCATCACGGCGACAAGAAACCGAAGTCACGCAACGTCTGGCGCGCACGGGTTGACGTGACGTAGGCGCGGAAGGCGTTCGCGACGGCACGGTTGCCGGCGCCCTTGACGATGCCGATCGGATACGTCGCGACCACATTCTGCGGACTCGGAATCGTCACGCCGCTCACGCGGTCGCCCGCGCCCTTGACGTCGGTCACGTAGACGATCCCTGCGTCGGCCTCGCCGAGGGTGACTTTCGACAACACCGCTTTGACGTTCTCCTCTTTGGACGCCGGGCTCACGCTCACGTGCGCCTTGGCCAAGGCTTGGGCGGCGAACTTGCCGCACGGCACCGCGTCGGCGCAGAGCACGAGCACGACGTCGGGTCGCGCGAGGTCGGCCAGCGACGCGATGTGCTTCGGGTTCCCGGGTTCGACCGCGATCGCGAGCCGGTTGCGGGCGAACGTGGTGGGGGAGCCGGCGAGCTCGCCGGCAGCTGTGAGCTTGCGAGCGGTGGCGTCGTCCGCGGCGGCGAACACGTCGGCCGGCGCGCCTTGATCGATCTGCTGTTCGAGCGCAGACGACGCGCCAAAGCTGAACTTCACGCTCGTGCCGGGGTGGGCGCGCTCGAAGTCGGTACCCAGCTTCGTGAACGCGTCGGTGAGCGACGAGGCCGCGAACACCGTGATCGAACCGCGTAGCCGGGCCGAGGTCGCGTCCGACGGCTTCGCGCTGCTTCCACACGCGCCGACGACGAGCGCGCCCGACAACGCGAGGGCAATGGCGGTGGCGGCGATGGCGATGGCGGTTCGTTGCATGCTCGGACGTCAGCGCGAGTCGGGAACTTCGACGACGACGCTCGTCGACTTCACCGACGCGACGGCGACGACTCCCGGCTCGAGCCCGAGCTCGTCGGCTGCTTCGCGGGTCATCAGCGACACCACGCGATGCGGACCGGCCTGGATCTCGACTTGGGCGGTGACCGTGTCGCGCACGACGCGGGTGACGATCCCGGCGAAGCGGTTGCGGGCCGAGCGGCCGACGATCGGGCTCGGATCCGGCGCGTCCGACTGCTCGGTGGCGAATCGGGCCAGGTCGGCGCCGTCGACTACTCGATGGCCGCCGGGAGTGCGCCGAGTCGGGAGCCGACCTGAGTCGGCCCAGCGCCGGGCGGTGTCGGGACTCACACCCAGCAGGTCCGCTGCCTCACGGATCCGGAAGTCGCGCATGCGTCCGGATATTACGCATGATCGTGCAGATCGCGCTCCAAGAGGGAGAAGTACGTGCATCTGCGAGGTTCTGCCCTCGGGATGTGACCTACGACCCGGCGACATCGCTTGATTGCGCGAGCAAGGTCCGCGATGCTGTTACTCACTGGTAACCTACCGAGTAGTAGAGCCAGAGACCCAGTCCCGTGTGAAGGAGTACCCATGACGGAGTTCTCGCTGGAACTCAACGAGGATCAGCTGCAGATTCAGAAATGGGTGCATGACTTTGCGGACAAGACGATCCGCCCGGCCGCGCACGAATGGGACGAGCGCGAAGAGACGCCGTGGCCGATCATCGAGGAAGCCGCGCAGATCGGTCTGTACTCATTCGAGTTCATCTCCCAATGTTTCGCGGACCCCACCGGCATCACGTTCCCACTCATCAGCGAGGAGCTTGCCTGGGGCGATGCCGGCATCACGCTCGCGTTGATGGGCACCGTGCTCGGTGTGTCGGGCATCGTCGGGAACGGCACGCCCGAGCAGATCGCGGAGTGGGTGCCGCAGTGTTTCGGTACGCCTGACGACATTCACGTTGCCGCGTTCGCGGTGAGCGAGCCCGACGCCGGCAGCGACGTGAGCTCCTTGCGCACGCGCGCCGTCTACGACGAGGCCAAGGACGAGTGGGTGATCAACGGCACAAAGACGTGGATCACCAACGGCGGTATCGACAAGGTGCCCAACGTGCACGTCGTCGTCGCCGCGGTCGAGCCCGAGCTCAAGGCACGCGGGCACGCGAGCTTCATAGTGCCGCCGGGTACGCCCGGCCTCTCGATGGGTCAGAAGTTCAAGAAGCACGGCATCCGCGCCAGTCACACCGCCGAAGTGATCTTCGACGACGTGCATGTGCCCGGCTCGTGTCTCCTTGGCGGCAAGGAGAAGCTCGACGCCCGTCTCGCGCGTGCGCGTGAGGGCAAGAGCAGCAAGGTGCAGGCGGCCATGAGCACGTTCGAAGCCAGTCGTCCGCTCGTCGGAGCGCAGGCCCTCGGCATCGCGCGTGCGGCGTACGAGTACTCGCTCGACTACGCCAAGGAGCGAGTCGCGTTCGGCCGGCCGATCATCGAGAACCAGTCGATCGCGTTCAAGCTCGCCGACATGAAGATGGAGACCGACGCGGCACGTCTGCTCGTGTGGCGCGCGTGCTGGATGGCCATCACTGGTCACAAGTTCGAGAACGGCGAAGGCTCGATGTCGAAGCTGAAGGCCGGCGAGGTCGCGGTGTGGGCGACCGAGCAGGCGATGCAAATCCTCGGTGCCTACGGCTACATCCGGGAGCACCCCGTCGAGCGCTGGCACCGCGACTCGAAGATCTACACGATCTTCGAAGGCACGTCAGAGATCCAGCGTCTCGTCGTCGCCCGCGCGATCTCCGGTGTGCATATTCGCTGATCGCTGGTCCACCGAGTCCGCCTGATTCGGGGGTCCATCCCTACTTATCCTTACAACTGCTGCGGTCGCCGGCGATGGCGACGGTGCGCGAGCGCAAGCCGGGGGTCTGGGAGGTCCGGGGCTTCACCGGGCGGGACGCGCACGGCCGTACGCGGGCATGGCCCAATGCAACACAGTCCTCAACCGCCTTCTTCCACCTTCCACACGCGTAGTTCCACGTGCGCTTCACCGAGCGCGGCCTTCACCTCCTCGAGCTCGGTCAGCAGTGCTCGCTCGCGGGTTCGAAGCGATCCACTACGGTCAAGCAACACCCGCCATCGAGGCGGTCACCCAATAACCCGAGCCCCTAGACCCGGGGCGGTTCACTCGGGGCTACAGCAAGAAGGAGACCGAGAAGAATGCAGCCGTCCCGGCTTGTGGTGCTTGCCGCCGGGGTTGGGTCGCGCCTCGAGCCGAAGGTGGGTGCGAAACCTCTGGTGCGGGTCGGGGGTATGACACTCCTGGAACGGTCAATCGTCGCGGCGCACGAGGCCGGCTTCGACGACGTCGTCGTCGTCACCGGCCACGAACACGAACGTGTCGCCCGGGAGGCCCTCGACGTGAGCCGTCGCCGAGGGCTGCGCGTTGCCGTCGTCCACAACGCGCGCTATCGGGAGGGCAACGGACTCTCCGTCCTCGCCGCGAAGGACATTGTCGGCGACGCACCGTTCGCGCTGGTGATGGCCGATCACGTCTTCGCGTCGGCCCTGCTGCGCCGGCTCCGGGCGACGTCGGTGCGACCGGGCGAGGTCGTCGTCGCCGTGGACCGCTCGCTCGGACGGGCCGCCGGTGTCGACCCGGCCGATGCTATGAAGGTTCGACTCACCGGCGACCGCGTCGAGGCCATCGGCAAGATGCTGCCCGCTTACGACGCGTTCGATGTGGGCGCCTTTGTCTGCAGCGCGGCGGTGCTCGACGCGGTCGAGGAGGTCGCTGTATGCGGCGACACCGCGTTCGCGGGTGCCGTGCAAGTGCTCGCCGGCCTCGGCACGGCACGCGCGCTGGCTCTCGAGGACGACGAGTGGTGGTTTGACGTCGATACCCCGACCGACCACCGTCGCGGCAGCCGGCACCTGTTCCGAAGCACCGGTAAGGCGCTCGACGGCGCCGTGGCGACTCGCTTGAACCGCGCGGTTTCGCAGCGCTTCGTGACCCCGGTGCTGCTCGGTGTCTTCCCCTCGATCACCCCGAACCAGGTCACGATTGCCGCGCTCGCCGTCGCGTTCGCCGCCGCGGCGGCCCTGACTGCCCACGCCCCCGTGGTAGCCGCGGTCCTCGTGGCGGCGGCAAGCGTGCTCGACGGCAGCGACGGCGAGATCGCCCGCCTAGCGCACCGCTCGTCGCGCTTCGGCTCGTTCTTCGACGCGGTCCTCGACCGGGCGGCGGACGGCCTGCTCTTCACCGGCGCGGCCATTTACCTCGCGACCTCGGGGGACCTCGCCGGCCATCTCGGGTCGGCACAGGTGCCGGTCGTGATAGCCGTCGCCGGCCTGGCGCTCGTCGGGCACCTGCTCGTCAGCTACACCACGGCCAAGGCCGCCGTCGACCTCGGCCACAGGTACCACGGCGTCCTCCTCGGGGGCGGCCGCGGGCGCGACCTGCGACTGCTGATCCTGACGCTCGGCGCCTTGGGCGCGGCAGTGCATGCCAGCTCGCTGCTGGCCGCGCTCGCCGTCGTGGCCGTCCTCTGCGCGGGGATCGTGAGCGTGCGGCTGCGGGCGTCCTGGTGGGCTGGCGGACCGGGTGCCCACTACATGGGGGTGCGTGCCGTGGCGTTCGACTTCGACGGCACGGTGGCAGACTCCATGGGGACGCTCGCGAAGCTCGCGGCCGAGGTGCTCTCGCTCGAGCTCGGCATGCCGCGCGACGAAGCCACGAGCCGCTACCTCGCGACCGCGGGCGACGACTTCCGGACCCAGCTCGACGTCATCGCGTACGGCCACCCGTGCCTCGACGAGATCGCCGTCGGTTTCGAAGCCGCCAAGGAAGGCCTCATGGGAGGCTGCCGACCGTTCGCGGACGCGGGAGCGGCCATCGAGCGCCTCGGGCGCGCCGACATCCCCGCCCTCGTCTGCAGCAGCACGCGCGCTGAGCTCGTCCAGGAGTTTTGCCGGCGCCGCGGGCTGGCCCAGCGCGCAGCTGCGGTCGACGGCTGGCGGCCGGACCATCCCAAGGTGGCGCAGCTCCGGGCCTGGGCGGCCGCGATCGGCGTCGCTCCCAACGACGTCCTGTTCGTCGCCGACGCGCTGCGCGACGCTGCGATCGCCCGGGCCGCGGGGGTCCGCTTCGTCGGGCTCTCTCGTCCCGGCCACCCGGACGCGTTCGCGGGGAGCGGCGTCCCCGTGGTGACGTCGCTCACCGACCTCGCCCGGCTCGTCGCGGGCGCCCGCCGCTCGCCCGTGACCGTCACGATCCCGTCCGGCGAGGTCGGCCCGTCCGAGCCCGAGCCGTTAGTAGCCCTCGCGACCGCGCCGTTCGAGGTGGCCGACCTCGTTGGCCCGCACCAGCCGGCGCACGCCGTCGAGGACGCGGACCGTCGTGATGGAGCAGTTGGCGACCTCGACGTGCCGGTAGACCTCGGGTCCCGTCCGAAACGCCCAGGCGACCGCGGCCCGCACCACGGCATCGTGGGTGTACACCACGGCCGCGCCGGAGGCGGCTGAGCTACAGGCGAGCTCGTCCAGCACCGCGGTGACCCGGGCGTTCAGTTCGCGCAGTGTCTCGCGACCCTCGAGCGCCAGGGTGTGCGGCTCGTTCCGCCATCGGCGCCACTCCTCGGGCCATCGTTCGCCGATCTCGTCCTCGGTGAGCCCCTCCCACGGGCCCACCCGCAGTTCGCCGACGCGGTCGTCGAGGCGCGGCTCGATACCGACCCGATTCGCCAAGGGACCTGCCGTCTGCAGTGCCCGGCGCAGCGGGCTCGACACGATCGCGGCCACGTCCTCGCCCGCCAGCGCGTCGGCCACGGCCTCCGCGTCGCGGCGAGCAACGGGCTCCACGCCCTCGTCGAGCCAGCCCATTACCCGCCGCTGCGCGTTCCACGCGGTGCGGCCATGGCGAACCAGGTGAACGACTTGCATCGGGTGAGCCTGCTGCATCACTCCCGCCCGGTGCGACTCGATCTCGGCTCGATGAAGGCAGGTTCCTACGAGGCCTACTGCAATCAAGCCGACGCGATCGCGGTCGCGCCGGCGAGCGCTACATCGTGCTCGTGCACGCAACCGAACCCGGTGTGTGGGCCTGGCACTGCCATATCCTCACGCACGCAGAGAGCGACCAGGGGATGCTCGGCATGGTGACCGCTTTCATCGTCCAGTAAGCGCGGCCATCCAGTAGATCCCGTCTGCGTGTGGAGAGGCGACGTGTCCGAGCCCGCCGTGCGTGGCCTTCGACTTCGACGAAGGCGCGAAGAACTACGCCAAGCCCGCGTGATGATGGATTGCGACGTTGCTCTCGGTCGCGTCGGCAGCCCGCAGCGCTGCCCGTAACGGTCACAGCAGCGCTCGGCCTCAGAGCGTCGGCAGACTTGCGAGCTGGGCGACGCCGTAGGCGAGGAACAGGAACGCGAGCAGGAGCACTGTCACGCGCATCGGCACCCACACGAAGCGCAGCGAAATGCCGGCGAAGAAGAGCACCGCGGCGAAGAACACCGTGCCGAAGATGTAGTCGTCGGCGTGCTCGGTCGCGTCCTTCGCTTGGTTGAAGCGTTGGTCGCCCACGCGCTCGAATCGGTCTGCCTTCACGAGGTTGGCGAGCCGAAATTGCGGCATGAGGAGCGGACTGGCGACGGTGTTCAGCTTGTGTAACGGGTCCTGCGCGAGCCAGGCGGTGAACGCGGGCCGGAATTCGGGGCGGAACCGGCGGTGGTACAGGTCGGCCAGCTCGAGGTCCCCCGGGGTCGACTCGGTCGTCAGTTCGAGCCAGCGGTTGAAGTTCGTGAGGTCTTGGAGCCGCTCCTGGCCCCCGAG
>JBBRZM010000032.1:0-24306 GCA_038236695.1 Acidimicrobiia bacterium | reverse complement strand
GTCAGGCTGTGGGGGCTGAAGCTCGACCACTTGGGGCCGTAGTACACCGGCGGGTATGCGATCGGCCCGGTCAGCGGGTTGCCGCAGTAACACTTGGTCACCGGCTCGCCCTTTTCGTCGACGAGCACCGCCGTTCCCGCTTGCAGCACGCTCTGGATCGACGTGACGTGCCCGTTCTTGTACCCGTGGTTCGTGACCCGCGTGTCGGAGCGCAACAGCACTGACGTCAGCCCGTCGACATACGACGGGATCGCGCTCTGCTGAATCCCCAACGTCGACGCCCACGCCGCGCCCTTGTCGGGGTTCTGTAACAGGTACGTGACGAGCTGGGTCTTGTCGCAGGATCCCTGACGCTCGGTGCCGCCATACAGGCCGACCACGCCTCCCGCCTGCGTCGAGACGCCGGACGTCTGCACCGTGGGCATGTTGGTGTAGTCGGTGCCCGTCGGTGGTGAGAACGGGTTGGTCGCGCTCGAGATCGGTTCGGCGAAGACCTCTTTGCTCGCCTTCTTCTCGCCTGCGCCGCTGCCGGAGAGCACGATGGCCGCGATGACCGCCGCGCCCACGAGCACGACCGCGCCGATCAGCCAGAGGACGCGGTTGCGGGTCAGCGCGCCACCTGATGCCGGCGGCGGAGGTGGCGGGGAGGCGACGGGAGGGATGTCCGGTGGGACGGTGCTCATCGGTGCCCCCTCGTAGCGTGGCGAACCTGCGCTGGCGCTGAACCCTACAAAAGCCCCAACCTCCGGGAAAGGGCACTCTCTCGGGCCTCGTCTCACGCCCCGCCGACCACTCACCCCACCGTTTGTGCAAAAGGGGTTCCTCTACGCGCCGCTGGTGCACAAACGTTGCCGCGGATGGCGGTTCAGCTGAACTCGTCGACGTGGTGCATGCGGCCCGCGTCGCGGGTGAACAGCACGTCGTTGTAGCCCTTGCCCGGCTCGATCATGTCGAAGACGAGCGGTGGCACGTAGGTGATGTACAGCGCACGCCGTCCGGCCGCGTGGCGTTCCGCAGGCGGCGGCGCGGCATGCAGCGTGTGGCCGTAGTGGATGGTCACGTCACCGGGCTCGGTGGTGACGGCAACGGTGGGAAGCCGGTCGGTCTCGTCCGCTCGGGGCAGCCGTGAGGTACCAAGGTGCGAGCCCGCGATCATGTGGAGCTGGCCGGCAGCGGCGGTCGCGGCGTCGAGCTGGATGCCGACGTTGAGCATCGGACACTTCACCGAGTGGCCACTCATCCCGCAGTCACGGTGCCACGGCAAGTCGGCGAGGCCGGTCTCCGCGCCCGGCACCTTGATCACAACGCCGTGGCCGTCGAGACGGTCGTGCGCATCGCGCAAGGCGACACCGGCCAGCGCGCCGATCCGGCGGAAGCGCACATCGTCGCCCAGAGCGGCGATGAAGCTCGACTGCTCGTTGAGATAATTGACGCGGTTGCAGACGTCTTTGCCGTCGACCGTGGTCCACCACGACTTGGCGTCGTCGGGACGCGCCCGAGTGACGGCGGCGTCGACGTCAGCGCGCAGCCGTTGGACCTCTTGGTCGCGCAGCACGCCCCGCAGGTGTACGAAGCCGGCGCGGTCGAGGAAGTCGCGGATCTCCACGTCGGGATCGTCGAGCGTGAAGGACGTCGCGAGGTCGAGGGGTTGCGCGCCCCGGTCGGCAACTGGCGCCGGATCGGTGAGGTCGTAGATGACCTGGCCGTCGAACGCGGCTCGCAGCGCCGGCTCCCAGCGCGCGAGGTGCCCGAAGGTGCCCCGGGGAAACGACAGCCGCTCCGCTAGAGGAGGGCGAAGCACGTGCGCAGCTCCCAGACGAAGTCGCACCAGTCGGCGTACGTGAGCTCGACGACGGTGTGGGCATCATCGTCACCGGCGGTGACGGTGATGCCGTCAGCCGACGGTGCGTACGTGTAGGCGCGCCCGTCGTCGATACGGAACGCGATCGGCTGCACCCCGTCGAGATCCGCAGCCGCCAGCGCGCCGTTCCCGGCAGCAAGACGCGCCGGCAGATCGACGGTGTGGAACTGCTCGAAATCGATCGCCCCGAAGCGCGCGCTCACGAGCGGCGACCGTAGTGCCCGCGTCTCCGTTTCGAGGAAGGCGCCGCCCGCCGGCGTGATGCACCGCTTCGGGTCAGCAACGGGAGCTGCCGCCGGAAGCACAGCGACGGCGAGGAACGCCGCAATGAGTGCTGCCCCGAGGTGACGCTTGGCGATCGAAGTCATGAAAATGAGAGCCCACAGGGGCGCCTGTTGTTGCACAATTTTCGGGGTTCGGGCGCCTTGACCTGCGTGGGAGCCGGGAACACCCCGCTCGCTGGTCGCGTTGTCCTCTCGGAACGCCGTCCTCACACCCGGGGAGTCTTCATGCCCGCTGTCACCGCCGATACCACGACCCTGGATCGAGTTCCCGCACCCGCGGCCGGCACCCCGCGTCCCGTGGTGTCGGTGACCATTGCGCCGTCCGGTTTCGAGGGCGAGGGCTTCCCGGTGCGCCGCGCGTTCGCCGGTGTCCGCGCGGATGCGCTCGACCCGTTCATCCACATGGACCAGATGGGCGCGGTCGAGTACGCGCCGGGCGAACCGAAAGGCACGCCCTGGCATCCACACCGCGGGTTCGAGACCGTCACCTACATCATCGACGGCACGTTCCAACATCAGGACTCGAACGGCGGCGGCGGTCTCATCACCGATGGCGACACGCAGTGGATGACCGCCGGGTCGGGCATCCTGCACATCGAGACGCCGCCCGAGGAGCTCGTGATCAGCGGGGGCCTCTTCCACGGGCTGCAGTTGTGGGTCAACCTCCCTGCGGCCGACAAGTTCATTCCGCCGCGTTACCAGGGCCTCGAAGGCGACGACGTGACGTTGCTCGCCTCACCCGACGGCGGGGCGCTGCTCCGAGTCGTCGCCGGTGATGTCGGTGGTCACGCGGGTCCGGGTTCGACGCACACTCCGATCACGTTCGTGCACGCGACGGTCGCACCCGGCGCGCGGCTCGCGCTCCCGTGGCGACGCGACTTCAACGCGTTGGTCTACGTGTTGGCGGGTTCGGGGCGTGTGGGTGCGGAACAACGTCCGATCCGCGACGGCCAGCTGGCGGTGTTCGGCGAGGGTGACTCGATCGAGGTGATCGCCGACGAGCCCCAGCCCGGCCCAGGCGACACGCTCGAAGTGCTGCTCCTCGGGGGCGCACCCATCGGCGAGCCGGTCGAGTGGTACGGACCGTTCGTGATGAACACCCGAGCCGAGATCGCGCAAGCGCTCGACGACTTCGAGTCGGGACGTCTCGGCGTCGTACCGGCCGGCGCGCTCCAGCCGTACCGCGCCCGCAGCTAATTCGACCCCACGGAGCCGACCCCCTTTCGCCGTGCGCCGGCGTGCCGTAGGCTCCGCGCACAGTCACGACGAGAGGGGATACACATGGCCGTGTTTCTGGGCGCCTTCCCGGTTTTGCCGGGCAAGGCGGACGACGTACGCAAGTTCGCGCAAGAGACGTTGGGTCGGGGCGACGAGCTCGCCGCCTCGCAGAAGAAGTCCGGCATTACAAGGGAAGAGTGGTCACTGCAGGACACGCCGATGGGTGCACTCGTTCTGGTGCGCTTCGAAGGCGACGACATCGAAAAGTCATTCGGCCGGCTCGCCGAGTCGACCGACCCCTTTGATGTGTGGTTCAAAGAGCGGGTCAAGGAGCTGACCGGTGTCGACTTGGGCGCGCCGCCCGACGAGGCGCCGCCGGAGATGATTCTGGAGTGGCGCTCCTGACGCGCAGCTCCTAACCGCCCGATCGACGCAACCCGCCGGAGCACGCCGCATCGCGTCGCGGACAATGCGTGGCCTGTAGACGCCCCGCGCGCCCAGCCGTACGCTCCGTCCGTGCGACGTGTCGGCGCGGCGATGGTGGTAGTTGCGATGACGCTCGCAGCGTGCGGAGGGGGCTCCGGCAAGCCCTCCGCCGGAAAGACGGGCGCAAAGCCCGCCCGCGTGACCGCGGTGAGTCAGAACATCCTGCATGGCGGCGCTTGTCCCGCCGAGACCGACCGCTGCCATGTCCGGGATCGCGTCGCGCTGTTCACTCGTCAGCTCGCCGACGCCCATTGCCCGCAACTCGTCGGCCTGCAGGAGGCGAACCAGGGGATTGTCGACCTGTTCAGCGATTCATTACCGAAGATCTGCAACGGCAAGTACCGCATCGTTTGGGACGACGACCCGAGTCTCGACCGTGAAGTCGTGTTCACCACGTTGCCGGTGCTCGGCTCGCAGCGAATGCGCCTCGCGGGTCCGTTCCGCACTGCGTTCTGGGTGCGCGTAGCGGCGAGCGTCGGCGCGGTCGAATTCGTGATGACTCACCTCTCCAGTGGGAGCGACGACCGCCCGTGCGACTCGCAGACGTGTCCGAAGCCCTGCAAGGCGAGCGACAAGCTCGGCACATGTCAGTCCCGCCAAGTGGTCGATTGGGTCCACAAGCTCCGAGTGCCCGACGACATCGCGATCTTCGGTGGCGATCTCAATGCGAAACCGAACGAACCGATTGTCGGAGTGATTCGAGATGACGGTGCGATCGACACGCATCTCGCGGCGAAGAACCCCGAGTGCGATCCGAAGACCGGCACACATTGCACGAGCGGCCGGGTCGACACGGACCTGAGCGATCTCGAGAACGGTTCGAGTCGCGAGACCGAGCGCATCGACTACCTCTGGCTGTTGACCAAGCGCACGTGCACCGTCGGGAAGCCGACAGGACTCTTCAACGCGACGCCGGCGCACGATCCGAGCGGGCTCGCGTTTCCTTCCGATCACACCGCTGTGACTGCAACCATCGTGTGCCCGACGACCGCGGAACAGCGCGTCGTGGCGAGCAAAGCAACGGTCACGACCAAAGCACCGACGACGACCACATCCGCCGGGGCGGTCGACCCCGCAGTGACGGCCGCGATCACCACCGCGTTCCAGACAGTCTTCAACGGCGACGTGACCGATATTGACGCCAAGCTGGCGGCGATCGAAGACGGCGAGCGGCTCCGCCCCTCGTTCATCGAGAACTACAACAAGACCAAGGACATCGCGGCCCGCATTCGCGTTCGCATCGACGCGCTGAAGCTCGTGGATGCGTCGCATGCCGACGTGACCTACACGCTGCTGCTCGAGAACGCGGCCGTGCTTGATCATCTCCCGGGCGCCGCCGTGCTCAAGAACGGACACTGGCTGGTCACCCGCCGCACCTACTGCGATGTCAGCACCCAAGGATCCACGACGATCCCGGAACCCTGCCGCTGAGGTCGCGATCGTTTCACCGTTTGTGCAGAAGTGGTTCCCTGAGCGTCCGCTGGTGCACAAACGCCTGGGTCGCGATCGAAAGCGCCGTGGCGACCGCGCCTTCGTTACGCTCGGGCCTCACGCCGGAGAGGGAGCCCCCATGGACGTGCGATCGATCGAGCAGGTGGAGCCCGTCGTCGAACACAACGGCACGGTACCGGTGTGGTGGCTTGTGTCACCCCGGGAGATGAAGGACATCACCGACGGCGGCTACCTCGAGCTGGCCAACGAGTTCGAAGTGCCGGGCGGTTCGTACGTATACCCGCACTCCCACCCGACACACGAGTTCTATTACGTGACCTCGGGGCGAGGCACCATGACGATCGGCGACGAGGAGTGCGAGATCTCGCAGGGCGATCTCGTGCACATCCCGCCCGATGTCACTCACAGCCTGCGGCCGATCAGCGACCACGCGCCGATCCACTGCTTCTGCTTCGCTGTCGGCGTCAAAGGCGCGCCACCCATCGACTACACGATCCACGACGACTAGCTAACGGCGCCTGAACTGCCCGTGAACGGGCATGCTGGTCTCGTGCAGGAACGAGGTCGTCGGCGGCGGTTTGCGCGTCAGGCGCCGTCACCACACACGACCGACGAGGCGGTGGCGCACGGAGGCCGCACGCGCAAGTTCCGTCTGCAGACCGCTCGCCAATCCGACATCGAGTTTTGGCGGATCGAGAACGGCGGTCACACGTGGCCCGGCGGCTCGCAATATCTTCCGGCACGAGTCATCGGACCCACGTCGAAGTCGTTCGACGCCACCCCGACGATTTGGCGGTTCCTGTCAGCCCACTACTTGGACTGATCGAGTCCGCGGACGTCGCGGCTCGACGACGGATGTGTGAACAGCGTCAGGACAAGATGTCCTTGCGGCGGAACCAGAACCAGCCGAACGCGCAGAACACGAGCACATACGGGATCTGAATCAGCCAGCCGGTGTGCATGTCGTTGGTCGAGCCGCCGATGAACAGGTTGGTCCAGGCGTCGTAGTAGTGGGTGGGGAAGACGTAGCGGATCTTGCCGATCGCTTCGATGTTGTCGAGGATCCGCGTCACGAAGTAGAAGCCGATCGGAGCGAAGATCGCGCCCGCGACCGAGTCGGTCATCGTCGACACCATGAACCCGAGCGCGACAACCGCAGCGAGATCCCAGAACACGTAGACCGTCGCGAGCGCCAGGTTCCCAATAACGTGGCCCACCGACTGCTGGATGCCGAGGATCGGCACACTGAGCGCGTGCCAGCCGAACGTCGCGCCGCCGGCGGTGAGCCCGACGACCGACACCAACAACGTGGCGATGAACGTGAACAGCAGCGCCGACGCCAGCTTCGCCCCGAGGAGCCGCCCGCGCCCGATGGGACGGGTCAGGATCGCGCGCAGGTTTCCCCAGCTCGCTTCGGACGACACCGCGTCGCCGCCGAACAGCGCGGCGATCACGACCAGCAGGAAGCCGCTCATCACTTCGAGTGCGAACACCGGGAGAAAGAGCCCCGTCTGCGTCGCGAAGTACGACAGGTCGCCGCCGCCACCACCGCCGAAGTGCCCGCCGCCGCCTTCAGGACTCGGGAAGTCGGGCGGATTGACTTTCAGTGCGAACGCAATGATCAGGGGCACGACAATGGTGATGCCGAGCACGACGTAGGTGCGGGGACGCAGTACGTGTTTGACCATCTCCATGCGGAACGTCGCGAGCATCAGTCGCCGCCTTCGTTGACGAGCCCGAGGAACGCGTCTTCGAGTCGATGACGCGACGTGACGGTGTCGACCGCAAGGCCGGCCTGCACCAGCGCGGTGACGAGCGCGGACCGGGCCGTGCCGTCGAGGCTCACTTCGAGACCGGCGCCTTCCGCGCGCACCGACTTCACACCGGGAAGGGCTTCGAGCAGCGCGCGGGCGCGGGCCGCGTCGTCGACTTCGATGTACGCGGAGCTCGACGACTGGATGAGGTCGGCCACGCTGCCGGCCGCGACGAGACGGCCACGGTCCATAACGACGGCGTGGGTGCACACCTGCTCGACCTCAGAGAGCAAGTGGCTCGACAGCAAGGCCGTCACGCCCTGGTTTTGGAGCCGCAGCAGCAGGTCGCGGATCTCGCGCATCTCACCCGGGTCGAGACCGTTGGTCGGCTCGTCGAGCACCAGCACTTCGGGCTTCCCCAGCAACGCACGCGCCACACCGAGTCGTTGGCGCATGCCCTGCGAGTACGTCTTCACCTTCCGGTGGACGGCGTCGCCGAGGCCGGCCACCGCCAGCGCGGCCTCGAGGTTCGCGTCGGAAAGGTGGCTCCCGCCGACCGCCTCCCAGTACACGCGCAGGTTGCGCATCCCCGAGAGATACGGCACGAACGATGCGTGCTCGATCATCGAGCCGATGCGCAGGAGGGTCGGGCTCCCGGCTCGCATGCTCGTGCCGAGCACTCGCGCGTCACCGCTCGTGGGTCGCACGAGCCCGAGCAGCATGCGCAGCGCCGTGGTCTTGCCCGCGCCGTTGGGGCCGAGCAACCCGCAGATCTGGCCCCGCCGCACTTGGAAGTTCAGGGAGTCGACGGCCAGCACCGCGCTGCTGTAGCGCTTGGACAGATCGACAACTTCGATCACGACATCGGCGACGCGGTCTTCGGTCGGCGCGCCTGCCGGTTCGGTCAGTGTCGGTGGAGCCATGCAGCTTCTCCAGGAGATCGGGGGGACGCGTACCTCAAGCTACAGGTCGCGCGTCGAGCTTCAGTCTCGCGGCCGGTTCGCCGTCACAGTGCATTGTGCAGGTGAAGATCCGGTAAGGAAGCGCCTGC
Organism: Acidimicrobiia bacterium; assembly: GCA_038236695.1. Lineage (GTDB taxonomy): Bacteria > Actinomycetota > Acidimicrobiia > IMCC26256 > JBBRZM01 > JBBRZM01. Next base: position 16,200 of record JBBRZM010000032.1, on the reverse strand, counting down.
TTTTTTCGCCCGCCGGCGGCCGGCGCGGGGCGTCGCGTACCCGACTTGTTCCGGAGCGTGAACGCGGCGGCGGCGCCGACGACGGCCAGCGCGACGAAGACTGCCAGCACCAGCGCGAGCGGGGCCTTCCTGCTCGCGGGCCGCCGGGTGCCGAGGCTCATCCGTCGACCCGTTGGTTCGTTGGTTGGGCCGGGTCGCGTGTGCGGACTGGCGGGTCGGCCGGGCGCGTGCGCACCCGTCGGCGCCGGAGACACGTGGGCCCGAGCCCGTCGTGTGCCATCGCGGGATCATTAAACACGAACTTAAGAGGAAGGTGAACTGCGCTGAGACATCGTCCAAGGTCCCATGCAGCCCGATGTTGCTCCCTGGCTCATGGCGAACGTTGACCGGGCGCAGCACGACATCGAGCTGTTCGGCGAGTCGCGGCGGCAGCCGCCGCGCCTCAACGGCTCGCACCCCGCCCCCGGAACCCGTGCCGGCGACCTGCTCGCCGGCGCACGATTGAGCGTGACGTTCCGTCCGGCCACCAACGCGCCGTCGTAGACGCGTTTCGCTACGAGAAGTGGGTGTGCGGTCGTTCGAGTGCCTCGCCGTCGACGATGAGATCAACCTTCTCGTTGTAGAACGCGACGAGCCCCGCGATCGGCAAGCTCTCCCGGAACGGCGCGCGGTACGACCACGCGAGGTCGGGGATCGCCTCGTCGCCCGCACGCACGGCCCACGTATGCGCCTCGCCCTTGTACGGACAGTGCGTCACGGTCTCCGTCGGCGTCAGCAGATCCATCCGCACGTCGACCTGCGGCACGTAATACCGCGTGGGCAGACCGGTCTCGAACAGCAGCTTCAGGTGGTGCGAGTCGGCGACGGTCACGCCGTTCACCACCACCTGCACGTGACGCGAGCTCTCGAGGATGTCGACGCGCGTGTACGGGCTTCGGGCGTGCGTGAAGACCTCCTCGTCTTCTTCGAACCACGCGTCCATCGCCTCCCAATCGAAGCGCACGAGGTCGCGCAGCTCCTCGATCGGTGACTCGACGTACTGCCAGGCGGCGTCAGTCGCCTCTTTGGCGCCCGCCTTAACGGTGAAGTGCTGCGCATCGCCGCGGCTCGGAGAGTGCGTCACCGTGTCGGTGACGACGAGCAGCTCGGTGCGCACGTCGGCGCGGGGGAAGTAATACTGCGGGAAGTACGGAACCTCCCAGACCAGCTTCGCGTTGCGCGTGTCGGCGACGACCTCACCACCCAGGTACACGCGGACCCGCTTCGGACTGTCCTCGACCCGCACTCTTCCTCGGGAAGTCTCAGCCATACCCGCGCCAACGTCGCCGGAGCGCGTCAGGATTCCCGATCCACAACCGAAACGCACAGGAGCAGCCCATGACCGCTCTCACCGACGAGGTGCGCGAAGTCTTCACCTCGGGCCCGAGGTGAAGTTCCCCCCGATGGACGACCCGCCCGCCGGTTACGTCATGCGCACCGCGATCGCTCGGATCGGCGGCGTCGGGCCGTGGGCGGCATGACAGACTGCGACGAGCTAGCGCGCGGCCAGCTCCGCGAGGCGGGCCGGTGTGGGCCAGCGCACTTTCGTGGCCCAGCCGGCGCGTTCGAACATCCGAATCAGCGTCGCCGACGAGTCGAGCTGGCCCCGCAGCGCGCCGTGACGCGCGGATGACGGGTACGCGTGGTGCAGATTGTGCCAGCACTCGCCCATCGAGAGCACCGCCATCGGCGCGAAGTTACGGCTCAGGTCCTTGGTGGCGAACGGACGTCGACCGAACATGTGACACAGCGAGTTGACGCTCCACGTCACGTGGTGCAGCAGCGCCATGCGCACGAGCCCGGCCCACAGCAGCGCGGTGATGCCGGCGCCGACGGTGCCACCGAGACCCCAGCCGATGAAGAACGGCACGGCGAGCGAGGCGATGGCGAACACGGGGAACAGACGACCGATGAGCACGAGGTCGCGATCGCCGAGCAGGTCCGGCGCGAACCGCTCGACCGACGTGCTGTCGGTCGTGAAGAGCCAGCCGACTTGTGCGTGCACGAACCCGCGGAGCTGTCCGGTGGGGCGGTCGCCGTAGCCGTGCGGCGAATGTGGGTCGCCGGGTTGATCGCTGAACATGTGGTGACGACGGTGGTTCGCGACCCAGCTGATGGCCGAGCCTTCCAACGCCATCGACCCGGCAACGACCAGCGCGATCTTCAGCCCACGATTGGCCTTGAAGCTGCCGTGCGTGAGCATCCGGTGGAAGCCGACCGTGACGCCATGCCCGGTGATCGCGTACAACGTGACCGCGAGGAGCACGTCACGAAGATGGACGGCGTGTCCCCACAACAGCGGCAGCGCGACCGCGAGCGCGACGGCGGGACCGACAACGAGCGCGACCGTGATGACCTTGCCCACGACGTCGGGCTTGCGCTCGACCGTCGCCTCGAACGGAACGCGCGGCGGCGGAGCTTGCTCTTCGAGCAGGGTTTGCATCGGAACCTTCTTCGAGCACGTGCAGGTTGGACGATCCGTGCTCCAACCAGTGCGTGCCTGCCGGCCGGGCCCGAAGAGCGTCAGAGTGACGCGCTTACCAGCGTAGCCCACTACCAACCGGTGCGAACAACGCGGAACGCATCTCCGCGACTGTCATTACCCCGCCGACGCCCGCGAACGCTCTACGCGATCACGCCGTTTGCGTGTGCAACAGCTCTTGCATGTCGACGCTCGAGAGCTTGGCCGGCGCCGACGACTGCATGAAGTCGCGGAGCACTCGTACGAACCGTTGCGGGTCTTCGCGGTGGGGATAGTGGCCCGCGCCCTCGAAGATCTCGAGCCGGCTGTTCGGCATCGCGGCGTGCGCTTCGTAGGCATGGTCGACCGGAATGATGTGGTCGTGGTCACCCCAGATGAGCAGGGTCGGCATCGGCGCCGCGAGATAGAGGCGGTCACGCGCGTCGACCCGCTGACCTGCGACATCGACAACCGAACGCAGCGTGTGCACGAATGCCTGTCGCGTTTGTCCGTCGCCGAGCGACTCGAAGCTGCGCCAGATTTCCTCGACCGGCGGCCTCGGTTGGAAACCGAACCGTCGGAACAGTCCCGCCGCAGCCGTGCCCACGCTGCGAACCGGCGCCGAGCATCCCAGCGCGAGGACGTACTCGGCGCCCGGCAGCGCCAGCGCCCGCAACCCGAGGTGCACTTCCTGGCCGAGCCCCCCGCTGCTGACGAGTACGAGGCGTTCACAGCGTTCGGGGTACTGGTAGGCGAACTGCATCGCGACGCCGCCACCCAGTGACTGGCCGACGACAGTGACCCGGTCATGGCCGAGCTTGGTGAGCAGGTCGCGCAACACGCTGGCGTAATTACCGAGCGAGTAGTCGCCGCGAAACTTCTCCGACTCGCCGTGGCCGGGCAGGTCGGGCGCGATGACGGTCGCCTGCTCGGCCAGTGCCGGCATCACGGACCGCCACGTCGTGGCGCTGCCGGCCATCCCGTGAATGAGCAGCACGGCGGGGCCGTCGCCGTCCGTGCGGTACGCCACTTGGTGGCCGTGAATGGAGATCGTCTGTAGATCCATGGGTGCTCCCAGAGGAAACGTCGAGCGAGCGCCGCGACGACACGCCCGCGCTCGATTCGCGGACCACCCTACTGCCCGCCCTCGCGGCGAGTCCCCTCGGAACCAGCGCGGTCACCGAGACGATTCGGGTTGCATTGTCATGCCGCGGGGAAAGATGGCCCGCCATGGGAAGCACATTCACGGAACTGATCATTGACGCCACCGAGCCGCAGTGCTTGGCGGAATTCTGGATGGCGGTGCTCGACTGGCGCATTACGTATCCGAACGGCAATGTCGTCCAGATCGCGGGCGACGAGAGCACGTGCCCGGCGCTCGTGTTCGTACCGGTGCCGGAGGCGAAGCAGGTCAAAAACCGCGTGCACATCGACGTCAACCCGTCCGGGTGCAGTCAGATGGAAGAAGTGGAACGTCTCCTCGCCTTGGGTGCACAGCGCGTCGACATGGGCCAGGGCGAGCAGAGCTGGGTGGTGCTGGCCGACCCGGAAAACAACGAGTTCTGCGTGCTTCGGTCGCGCGTCGACTGAGCTCGCGCTACGCGGCCGACGGCTCGACCGGCATGCGCCACGTGCTGCGGTGGCGCCACACGAAGTACGTGACCGAACCGACGACGATCGGTGCGAGGTACGTGAGCGCGCGGAACAGGAGGACGGCCGCGACGACGCTCGTCTTGTTGCCGCCGAAGCCGACCAGCGCACCGGTCAAGCCGAGCTCCACGACGCCGAGGCCGCCCGGGGTGAGAGGAATCGTGGAGAGCAGCCGCACGAATGCGAATGCCGTGAGCACCTCGGCCCAGCCGACTTCGCCACTCGAGATGCCCGCGCCCCGCACCGCCAGCAGCAACACGACGTAGAGCGAGAGTTGGCTGACGACGGTCGTGATCGTGAGCCGCAGCCACGAACGCCGCAACAGCAGCCGGGATCCGGTGCGGAACTCCGACGCCGCGTCCTTCCATCCGGTGACTGCCGGTCGTCGTATGACCCGGCGGAGTCGCGAGGCGCAGCGCGCGGCGATGCCGCCGACCCGCCGCGCGGCGCTGTCACTGTGGAGCAGCACCACGACGCCGCACACGGTCGCGGCCAGTGCGCCGACACCGATGAGCGACGCGAAGAGGCGGGCGAGACTGGCGTGACCCTGGGTGGCGAGCACGGCGAGGGCCACGATCGGGAGTCCGAGTTTCACCAGAGTGCTCCAGATGCCGGTGAGCAAGACCGCGTAGCTCGTGGTCGACGCGCCGAAGCCCCATGACCGGTACATGGCCGCAGTCACGCCGACTCCGAGCGCACCGCCGCCCGGCATCGTGTTCGCGACGGCGGTCGACGACTCGGTGACCACTACCGCCTGCGAATACGTGAGTCCCGGCGTGGCCGCTCGCAACACGAATGCGTAGGTCACGAGATTCCATGCCGAGGCGACGAGCAGGATCACGAGCGCGACGACGCTCATCTCGCGGATCTGCGTCCAGACGTCGGACAGGCTCGCGACTTTCGGAAGTGCGAAGGCGAATACCACGAGGACAATCGCGAGTGAGACCACCAGCCGAGTCGTGTGTCGATCGCGCACGCGTACCGGATCGGCCGGCATGGATTGCGTCTCAGGAGTCCCTGCCAGCACCACGAGGCAACGGTAGCAAGAACTCGGCGGCCGCGAATTCGCGCCGCGAGTGACGATGAATGATGCTGCGGCACGGTTCAGCCGATCGCCGCGCGCACCTTTTTGTGGAGTTCTCGCCACGGCGTCGCGGCGCGGGGGAGCACCAGACCGCGAGAGCGAATGCCCTTGAAGACGATTTGGCTGCCGAGTGCGAGCCACGCGCTGACGGCACGTTCCGCGATCCGGACCGGCGTGAACATAGTCGTGAACGGCGGAAACACCCGTTGCCCTTCGGCCCTTCGCGTGCCGGCCTCGGCGGTCACGAGCCCGGCGAACGCGAGTACAAGCGCGGCGCGCAGCCCACCCAGCGCGACTGCCGGCACCACTGCGAGCGCGGCGAAGAGCCGACCCGGGCGGGGCCAGCTCGTCATAAGCACCTCGAACGCGCTGCTCCCAGAACTGGCGCACCGTCGGTGGCAGCTGTCCGATCCGTCGACGACGATCACCTCGGCATGCCGCGCGAGCCACTCGAGGTATGTCGTCAACTCGGCGCGGGGCGTCGACGCGCGCAACGGCAGGATGTAGCTGAGCACGACCGACAGGATGCCCACGCGGCGCACGCTGTGAACGGGTTGGCGCGACGTACTGTCGGGTAGATAACACAATTATGGTCTTCGATTCGCGCCGCCGACTTGTCGCGCCGCCGCCCCTGCCGGCTGCGCGCGGCACGTTGAGCGACTCCGTGATCACTGCGCTGCGGCGACGGCCCGGTGCCGTCACACTGCCGTCGCTCGACGACGTCGACATGCTCACCGACGACGACGCGCAGCTCGCCCTCACCTGTTGCTACGAACTGCACTACCGGTCGTTCGCCGGCGTCGACGACGGCTGGGAATGGGAGCCGGCCCTGCTCGACTTCCGCCGCGGGCTCGAGCTGGCGTTCGAGCAGCGACTGGTCGACGAGGTCGGGTGGCCGCACGTCTCGGTCTTCACCGACGTGGTGGGCAAGGTTCGGGCGCTCGCAGCGAATGACGACGGCCCGTCGCTCTCTCAGCACATTTTCGAGGCCGGCAGCCGCGAGGAGTTGCGGGAGTTCTGCGTGCACCGCTCGACGTACCACCTCAAGGAAGCCGACCCGCACACCTGGGCCGTCCCCCGGTTGTACGGCCGCGCGAAGGCGGCGATGGTCGAGATCCAATACGACGAGTACGGCGCTGGTGACGTACGTGCGATGCACGCCGAATTGTTTGCCGACACGATGGCCGCGCTCGACCTCCGGCCCGCCTACGGGGCCTACCTCGACCTGCTGCCGGGCACGACCCTCGCGACGGGCAACCTCGTCACCATGTTCGGCCTCCACCGTCGCTGGCGCGGCGCGTGCGTCGGGCATCTCGCGTTGTTCGAGATGACGTCAGTCCGACCGATGGCGCGTTACGGCGACGCGTTGTGCCGCATCGGACTGCCGAAGCCGGCGCGCCGCTTCTACGAGGCCCATGTCGAGGCCGACGCGATCCATGCGGTCGTGGCGCAGGAGTCGATGGTCGCCGGCCTGCTCGACGACGAACCCGATCTCGCGGGCGACGTGCTGTTTGGCGCCGGGGCGTTGATCGAGGTCGAACGTCGATTTGCCGCCCATCTGCTGCAGTCGTGGTCGGCCGGGCGCACGTCGCTGCTGCAGCCGCTGGCGAGCTTCCGCGGCGGCCGGCGTCGCTCTCGGGCAACGGCGGCGCGCGTAGTCTCGGCACCGTGAGCGCTCCCGCCATCCGGGCCGATGAGATCTCGAAGTCCTTCGGCGAGGTTCACGCGCTCAAGCACGTCTCGCTCGAAGTGCCCACCGGCACCGTGCTCGGGCTCCTCGGACCCAACGGTGCAGGCAAGACGACGGCCGTTCGCATCCTGACCACGCTCCTGTTGCCCGACCATGGGCGCGCCGAGGTGCTCGGCATGAGCGTCACGGAGCAGCCGCAACGGGTGCGAGCATCGATCGGGCTCGCCGGCCAGTACGCCGCGATCGACGAGAACCTCACGGCGCACGAAAACCTTCAGCTCGTCGGCCGGCTCACCCATATCGCGCGCGATGACATCACCCGCGAGAGTGAGCTGCTGTTGCGGCGTTTCGACCTCGTCGACGCGGCCGACCGGCTCGTGCGCACCTATTCCGGTGGCATGCGCCGCCGCCTCGACCTTGCCGCCGCACTCGTGCATCGGCCCCCGGTGCTGTTCCTCGATGAGCCCACCACCGGACTCGATCCGCAAGGACGTACCGAGCTGCTGGGCGTCATCGAGGAGCTGGTCGAGGCCGACACCACCGTGTTGCTCACGACGCAATATCTCGAGGAGGCCGACCGGCTCGCCGACAACATCATCGTCATCGACCACGGGGCGGTGATCGCCGAAGGGACGTCCGCGCAGCTCAAGGCCCGGCTCGGCGCGACGGTCATCGAGGTCGCGTTCAGCGACGAGGGCCAGGCTGCCACCGCGGCCGACGCGCTCGGTCTGATCGGCCACGTGACGCGCGACGGCCGGCAACTGCGTGTCAACGTCGACGAAGGTGCCCGCGCGATGCTCGAAACGGTGCGAGTGCTCGACGGCGCCAAGTTCTCCGTCACCACGATGGCGCTCCGAGAGCCGACGCTCGACGACGTGTTCCTCTCGCTCACCGGTCACGCCGCGGAGGACGTGACGGATGGCGAGAGTACGCAGCCGGCGACAAGGGGCAGATCGAGCAGGGCCTCGTGACGACCGCGGCTCCGACGATCTTGGCGCCGGGCGCGCGTGACGAACGTCCGCACGTCGTGAGCGATGCACTCACGATCACGTGGCGTAACTTGCTCAACGTACGGCGCAACCCGCAGTTGCTGGTGTTCGCCACCGTGCAGCCCGTCATCTTCGTGCTGATGTTCCGGTATGTGTTCGGCGGCGCGATCAGAGTCCCCGGCGGGCGCTACGTCGACTACCTGATGCCCGGCATCTTCGTGCAGACGGTCACCTTCGGCGCGCTCAACACTGGGGTCGGTCTCGCCGACGACCTCAAGAAGGGTCTGATAGAGCGGTTCCGTTCGTTGCCCATGGCCCGCTCCGCGGTGCTCGTCGGGCGCACACTCGCCGACCTGTTCCGCAACCTGTTTGTGGTCGCACTGATGTGCGTCGTCGGATTCCTTGTCGGGTGGCGCGTCAGTACCAACGCCGTCGGCCTCCTGGCCGGTGTCGGAATCGTCCTCGCGTTCGCCTACTCGCTGTCATGGGTGTTCGCACTCGTCGGGCTCTTTGCTCCCGACGGTGAGACCGCCCAAGCGGCGTCGTTCCCGGTGCTCGCGCCGCTTGTGTTCGCCTCGTCGGCGTTCGTACCGGTCAACTCGATGCCCGGTTGGTTGCAGGCGTTCGCGAAGCGTCAGCCGGTGTCGGTTGTGGTGAACGCGGTGCGCGCCCTGACGCTCGGTGGCCCCACGGCCTCGCACGTCGTGCAGGCGCTGGCGTGGATCGTGGCGATCGTGGCTCTCTTCGCCCCGCTCGCCGTCATGCGTTACCGCCGCGTCGTATAGGAGAACGCCCATGGCGGAGTTGGTCACACTGTCGACGACCGACGGTCCGATGCCTGCCTACGTCGCGACGCCGAGCGGTGACGCCACGGGTGCGATCGTCGTGGTGCAGGAGGCATTCGGTCTCACGTCACACATCGAAGACATCTGCCGGCGACTCGCCGCCGCCGGCTTCACGACCGTCGCACCGGCGTTGTTTCATCGTGAGGGCTCGCCGGTGTTGTCGTACAACGACATGGAGTCGGTGGGGCGTGTGATGCAGACGTTGACCGCCGACGGCATCGCAACCGACATCGACGCGGCATTCGATTTTCTGGCGGGCGAAGGCTTCGCCGCGACGAACTGCGGCATCGTCGGCTTCTGCATGGGCGGCAGCGTCGCGTTCTACACCGCGACGCGCCGGCCACTCGGCGCCGCGGTCACGTTCTATGGCGGTGGCATAGCGCAGGGCCGCTTCGGCTTCCCACCCCAGACCGAGGTTGCGGCGCAGCTCCAGACGCCCTGGCTCGGGCTCTACGGCGACCGCGATCAGGGCATTCCTCCCGACCAGGTCGAGCGTCTCCGCGCGGCGGCCGCGACCGCCGGCGTGCCGACGGAGATCGTGCGGTATCCCGACGTCGCACACGGGTTCAACTGCGACGAGCGCGACTCGTATCACGAGCCGTCCGCCACCGACGCGTGGCAGCGCACCCTCGACTGCTTCAGCCGCTACCTGCGCTAGCTCAACCCCTCGTTTACTCGAGGATTTCCCCGTGTATTTGCCGGTAATACCTCGAGTAAACGCGCGTTTGAGGGGGTTAGCGGCCGGTGGTGCCGTCGATCTGCTCACGGAGGATGTCGGCGTGGCCGGCGTGCCGCGCCGTCTCTTCGATCATGTGCACGAGGATCCACCGCATGCTCATCGGCTCCGTCGCGGTGTAGTTGCGCGCGGCAATGGTCTCGAGATCCGTGCAACCCGCGATGATCGCGTTGCTGCGCGCGATTGCCGCTTGATACGCGGCGATCACAGTGGTGGCGTCGTCTTCGGGACGCAACTCCAAGGGGGGCGCCGGGGTGTCGAGGCCGGCGAAGTCGTACTGGAACCATCCGTACTCCACGAGGGTGAGATGGGCCACCAGGCCGAGCAGACTCGTGCCCGACGGCACCATGGGCCGCCGGGCGTCGTCGTCGGCCAGGTCGCTCGCTTTTCGCACGATCGCAGCGCGGACATAGTCGAGGAAGTCGACCAGCGTCTCCTTCTCGCTCACGAGCCCGAACGGTGTGCGGTGGTCGCCGTCAGCCATGGGCGGATTCTGGTCGCTCGGCAGGCTGTCTGCTACAACCGGCGTATGCCGCCCACGGTCTTCAGTTCTCCGAAAGAGCTTCTCGGCGCAACCGGCCGGGAGCTCGGCACCAGTGATTGGGTCGAGATCACCCAGGAGCAGATCAATCAGTTCGCCGACGCGACCGGCGATCACCAGTGGATCCACGTCGATGTCGAACGCGCGAAACAGGGACCGTTCGGCGCGCCGATCGCGCACGGCTACCTCACAATGTCGCTCGCGAGCATGTTCCTGCCCGAGATCGCGGTGGTGCACGGGATCACCATGGGCCTCAACTACGGCGTCGACCGCGTGCGTTTCCCCGCGCCGGTGCCGGTCGGGTCGCGTGTGCGCGGTCGGGGCCAGCTGCTCTCCGCGACCGAGGTGCCGGGTGGTGTGCAAGTCGTGACGCGGGTGACGATCGAGCTCGAGGGATCGGAGAAGCCCGCGGCCGTCGTCGACACCGTGAGCCGCTACCTCACGTAGCCGATCCGCTCACGCGTCGAACGACCAGCGCGTCGCCGTGTCCGGGAACGCCTTCGTCCATCCGAAGGCCCGGCGTGGCCGCGCGCCGGAGACCCCACACCGGCACCGCGTGCGGCGCGCTGTCGCGACTCACCGTGGCCACCCAGTAGTCGTGAGCGTCGGTGAGCCGGTCGCGCGCCCACGACCACGACAGCAACCCGTCACCCTCATCCGGGTCCGGCGATCCGTACTCCGGCATGTTCGGCCGGTCCGCCTGTGGTTCGGTCACAGGTACCTCCTTGGTGTGTGACGACGGTCACCGCGTGGGCAGACTTGATGATTGGAGCTGGCCGGATCGCGTGGACGAAGATGGCGCGCCGCCCACCTCCATCCTTCCCTCCCCCGAAGGAGTGAGCATGTCGCTCGAAGCCTTGACCCGTTGGTGTCACCGCCGCCGTTGGCTGGTCCTGGTGGCCTGGATCGTTGCCTTCGTGGCCATGGGCGTGCTCGGCCAGACCGCCGGTGGTGAGTACAACCGCAGCTTCAGCCTGCCGGGCGCGGAGTCGCAACGCGCGTACGACCTGTTGAAGATGCGCTTCCCGGCGAGGGCGGGCGACACGTTCGATGTCGTCTACCGCGCGCCGGCGGGTGTCGCGGATCCTGCGGTGAAAACCGACATGGAGAAGCTGTTCGCGCGGCTGAAGGGCCTCGAGCACGTCAAGGACGTGCAGAGTCCGTACGCGCCGGGCGGTGCGCGCCAGATTGCGCCCGACGGCAAGATCGCGATCGCCACGGTGCAGCTCGACGTGCAGGCCAGCGTTCCATCGAAGTCGCAGATCGTCGACATCATCGACGCGGCCAAGGCCGCCAACCAACCCGGCCTCCAAGTGGAGCTCGGCGGATTCGTGATCCAGCGCGGCGAGGACCAAGCGCCCGGCGGCACCGAAGTGATCGGGCTCATTGCCGCGGTCATCATCCTGCTCATCGCGTTTGGTTCGGTGCTCGCCATGGGTCTGCCGATCCTCATCGCGGTCTCGGGCATCGGTATCGGGCTCGCGATCGTGGAGCTCCTCGCGCACGTGGTGAAAGTGCCGGAATTCGCGCCCCAGGTCGCGGCAATGATCGGGCTCGGCGTCGGCATCGACTACGCGCTGTTCATCGTGACCCGGTATCGCAGCGGGCTCAATAGCGGCAAGACGCCACTCGACGCCACGATCGAAGCCGCTACGACTGCCGGCCGCGCGGTGCTGTTCGCCGGCACCACGGTCATCATCTCGCTGCTCGGCATGTTCTTCATGCGCTTCTCGTTCTTGAACGGCCTCGCGCTCGGCGCGTCGGCTGCCGTGCTCATGACGATGCTCGCCGCGGTCACGCTGCTGCCCGCGATGCTCGGCTTCACCGGCCGCGCGATCGACAAGCTGCGGGTGCCGCTGTTTCACCGTCGTGAGGGCAACCACCGTGAGACGCCCGCGTACCGGTGGAGCCGCGAGGTGCAGCGCCATCCATGGGTCGCTGGCTTGCTCTCGCTGCTCGTGCTCTTGGCGCTGGCCGTGCCGATGTTGTCGCTCCATCTCGGCTCCGCCGACGCCGGGAATGACCTGCCGTCACAGACCACGCGCCAGGCCTACGACGTGACGTCGAAGGGATTTGGTCCGGGATTCAACGGCCCGCTCCTCGTGGCCGCCGACCTGCGAAAATCGGGTTCTTCGGGCGTGCTCGACCGGCTCGATGCCGCGCTCAAGGGCGCCAAGGGTGTCGCGTCGGTCACGCGACCGCGCCTCAACCCGAAGGGCGACGCGGGCGTGATCACCGTGTATCCCACGACGGCGCCACAAGACGTGCGCACCGACGACCTCGTCCACCGCCTGCGCAACGACGTCGTGCCGAATGCCACCAATGGCACCGGCGCGGTCGTCAACGTGGGTGGTGACACCGCGATCACTGTCGACTTCAGCGCTCGCATCGCGAACCGGCTGCCCCTGTTCATCGGCGCGGTGATCATCCTGTCGTTCCTGCTGCTGATGGCCGTGTTTCGTTCGCTGCTCGTCGCGTTGAAGGCCGCGATCATGAACCTGTTGTCTGTCGCCGCTGCCTACGGCGTGATCGTGGCCGTGTTCCAGTGGGGCTGGGCGAAAGACTTCTTCGGGATCGAGAAGGGGCCCATCGAGGCCTGGGTGCCGATGATGTTGTTCGCGATCCTCTTCGGGCTCTCGATGGACTATGAGGTGTTCCTCATCTCACGCATCCGGGAGGAGTACTTGAAGAGCGGCGACAACGCAGAGGCCGTCGCGGACGGCCTCGCTGCGACCGCGCGTGTGATCACCGCCGCCGCCGCGATCATGATCGCGGTGTTCCTCTCGTTCGTGCTCGGTGACCAACGGGTGCTCAAGCTCTTGGGAATCGGTCTCTCGGTGGCGGTGTTCGTCGACGCGACGCTGGTGCGGATGGTGCTCGTGCCGTCGACGATGGAGCTGCTCGGCAACGCCAACTGGTGGCTGCCGCGCTGGCTCGATCGGCTGCTGCCGAACGTGCACGTGGAGGGAACGCCGCCGGCGGTGCCGGCAGTGGTGAGCGAGGAGCGCACGGCCGAGCGGGTGTGATCGGGCTGCGATCTCCGTAACTCTTCGCCTTTAGCGTGGGGGCTGAAAACCGTTCTTGCGTCAACAACCGGGATGTGACCCCGATTTACTGACGCAAGTTGACGGGGGGCTGCTGCCGCATGCCCGCGATCGCGTACCACGCGGCCGCGATGACGAGCCATGAGCCGTTGACGACCACGCCCTGAGTGCGGCCGCGCAACACCCAGCCGGCGACGATGGCCGCCACTGCGAGCTCGTGGGCCACGAACCAGCTGGTACGCCGCTGCCGCACGACCGGGATCCACCGGGAAATGACGAGGATCGCCACCGGATAGCCGATCCCGAAGAGCACCAACCTCGTCTTCACGGGTGCGAATCTACTGCGCGGGATGTCGGCGTCGACTCGCGCAGTGGACGGCCGACTCGGTGGTTCGAGGAGGCCGCGCCATGAATGATCCGCACACCGCGTCGACCGAGAGCAATGCCCGGCGGCCGATACCCCGGTGGCGGCGCATCACGGTCGGGGTGCTCGTAGGGTTGAGCGTCGTATTGACACCGTTGGCGATCACCGCGGTGTGGCTCCGCAACGAGGTGCTCGACACCGGCACCTACGTCGACACGGTGCGGCCGCTGGCCTCGAATCCGGCGATCATCGACACCGCGGCGACGCTCATCACCAACGAGCTGTTCTCGCATGTCGACGTGGAGCGCGAAGCGCGTGACGCGTTACCGAAGCGGGCCGAGTTCCTCGCCGGTCCGCTCGTGGGTGGACTGAAGACCTTCACCGAGTCGACGGCGAAGGACCTGCTCGAGACGGATCAGTTCGGGAGCATCTGGGCGAGCGCGAACCGGAACGCGCACCACCTCGTGCGCAGCGCGCTCCTCGGCGGCAACTCGACGGTGTCGACGAAGAATGGCCGCGTCACCATCGACATCAGCAAGGCCGCGGTGCAGGTGCGCGCCAAGCTGCGCGATCAGGGGGTCACGATCTTCGACAGCGTGCCATTGGATCAACTGTCGCTGAAGTACGAGCTGTTCGACGCCAAGCAACTGCGGACCGCGCAATTCGCGGTGCGGACGCTCGACCGGACCCGCATCGCGCTCGACGTGCTCGTCGGCGCCTGTCTCGCCGCGGGGCTCCTGCTCTCGGGCGATCGCCGCCGGACACTCATTCGCTGGGGCTCGGGGCTCGCCGCCGCGATGGTCCTGTTCCTCGCGGCACTGTCGCTCGGTCGCGGGATCTATCTCGACAACGTCACGTCGTCGCAGTTGCCTCGCGACACCGCGGGGGCCGTGTTCGACACGTTGCTGCGCTTCTACCGCGACTCGCTGCGGCTGGGGTTCTGGATCGGCATCGTGGTCGCGGCGGCGGCGCTCGTATCAGGACCGTCGTACACGGCAGTGCGCATCCGGCGCACGACGCTGCGGGTCCTCGGCGGCGTGCACGACGAGGTCGACCGCCAAGGCTGGGAGCCGGCCGCGCTCGGGCTGTGGGTGGGCACGCACAAGGCGATCCTGCGCGTTGGCGGGCTCGCCCTCGCGTGCCTCCTGCTGGTCTGGGTCAACCACCCGCATCCCACGACACTGTTCACCAGCGTGGCAGCGCTGCTGGTGTACCTGGCGCTCATCGAGATCGTCGCGCGCACGCCCGCGAGAACCCGCGGGTGACGGACGAGTGTCACTGAGACTAGAAAGCAGACCCGACGACGAAGGGGATGGCGACCATGACGGGACGGGTCCGATCGATCTGCGTGATTGCCGTGGTGGTCGCGCTCGCAGGCGCGGCGTGCTCGTCGGGCACGTCGACCAAGGCGAAGCAGCCGACATCGTCGTCCTCGCCGGCGACCTCCACGACGCCGTCATCGACGAAGACCGCGTCGCCGAAGATCGAGCACGTCTTCGTCATCAACCTCGAGAACAAGAGCTACGACGAGACGTGGGGCCCGAGCTCGCCCGCGCCGTACCTCTCGGGCGAGCTCACCGCGCAGGGCCAGCTGCTCACGCAGTACTTCGGCATCGGCCACGTGTCGCTGGACAACTACATCGCCCAGATCAGTGGCCAGGCACCCGACCCCGCGACGCGAGCCGACTGCATCACCTACACCGACTTCAAGAGCACCGGTACCGGTGATCTGGGTCAAGCGCTGGGCGACGGCTGCGTGTACCCCGCGTCGGTGAAGACCGTCGCCGACCAGCTCACGGCGAAGGGTCGTATCTGGCGTACCTACCAGGAAGACATCGGCAACTCCGCCGCCGAGCCGAAGACGTGCCGGCATCCGCAGATCGGCGCGCCCGACACGACCCTCGTGGCCCGCAAGGGTGACCAGTACGCGACCCGGCACGACCCGTTCGTCTATTTCCACTCCATCATCGATTCGCCGGCGTGCGCCAAGAACGTGGTCGGGCTCGATCGTCTCGACGCCGACCTCGCATCGGCCGCGAGCACGCCGAACCTCGTGTACATCACGCCCAATCTGTGTCACGACGGCCACGACGCGCCCTGTGTCGACGGCGAACCCGGTGGGCTCGCGTCAGCCGACACGTTTCTGTCGCAGTGGGTGCCGAAGATCTTGGCGTCGCCCGCGTACAAGCAGAGCGGCCTCTTGATCGTCACCTTCGACGAGGCCGAGAGTGGCGATTCGGCGGCCTGTTGCGCGACGCCGCCGTCGCCCAACGTGCCGACACCCGGCGGGGGACGGGTCGGTGCGGTCGTGCTGTCCCCGTTCGTCAAGGCCGGCAGCACCAACGCCACGCCCTACAACCACTACGCGTTGCTGTGCAGCATCGAGGACGCGTTCGGCCTCGATCACCTCGGCTTCGCGGGTGCGTCGGGACTCCACTGTTTCGGGCCCGACGTGTACAACGCCAAGTCGTGACCGAAAGCGGGCGCCGGCTTCCACTCGAAGACGTCCGGATCGTCGCCGTGGAGCAGTTCGGTGCCGGGCCGTTCGGTTCGATGCAGTTGGCCGACCTCGGCGCCGAGGTGATCAAGATCGAAGACCCAGGTACCGGCGGTGACGTCGGTCGATCGGTGCCGCCGTACGCGCAGGGCGACGACAACCTGTTCTTCGAAGCGTTCAATCGCAACAAGCGCAGCGTGAGCCTCGACCTTTCGGTGCCGGCGGGGCGCGAGGTGTTCGAGAACCTCGTGCAAGTCTCC
>JBBRZM010000031.1:0-26121 GCA_038236695.1 Acidimicrobiia bacterium | reverse complement strand
CTGGCGCGCGATCCAGTTCCCCGGCGATGTGCAGCCACGCGGCTACAGCGACGCGGAGGTGAGCGGTCGTGACTGATGGCTGCGACTGATGGCTGTGACTGATGGCTGACTGCGACGCGGTGATCGTGGGCACCGGTCCCGCCGGCGTGACCGCGGCCGATGTGCTCACGAGCGCAGGCTGGTCCGTGATCATGCTCGAAAAGGGCCGCAACCACCTCTTGTCGCTCGAAGCCCCGTTCGGCCCGACAGGTGAGATCTCCAACGACGAGCTGAAGTTCACCCGTCGTCACTTTCTCGGACCGGATCCACTGCTCGAGCCGCGCAGCTATCGCCGCAGTGAGGCCGACGGCGACCGCATCATGGTCGGTGACGTCAACAACCTCCCGTCGGGCGTCGGTGGCGGCGGCTTCCATGCCGACGGCAAGCTGCCCCGCTTCCGCGAGATCGACTTCCACGCCGCGTCGGAGCTGGGCCCGATCGATGACGCCGACCTGGTTGACTGGCCGTTCGGGTACGACGAGCTCGAGCCGTATTACGCGGAAGCCGAACGGATCGTCGGTGTCGCCGGAGACGCGGATGCGAATCCGTTCGCGGCGTGGCGGTCGGGCCCCTATCCCATGCCGCCCGGTCCCGACATGTACTGCGCCGTCGTCACTGGCGAGGCCGCGACGAAGCTCGGCTATCACCCGTACCGCGCGCCCACCGGAGCGAACAGCGTCGAGTACGACGGCCGGCCCGCGTGCAACAACTGTGGGTTCTGCGCGTACTACGGCTGCCCGATCGAAGCCAAGGGCGACCCCATCGCACCGCTGCGCCACGCGCTGCAAACGGGCAACTGCGTGATCCGGCCCGAGTCGTACGTCACGCGGGTCACGCTCGACCCGTCGGGGCGTCAGGCCCGAGGGGTGCAGTACCTCGACGCCGATGGAGTGGAGCACGAAGTGACTGCACGCGTCGTCGTGCTCGGCGCCGGCGCGTTCGAGACGCCGCGCCTGTTATTGCGCTCGGAGATCGGGAACTCGTCGGATCTGGTCGGCCGCAACCTCATGTTCCACTTCCAGACGTACTCGCTCGGGATCTTTCCCTGGCGGCTGCACTCTCACCGCGGCCGTGCCGTGACCCACCTGATGGACGATCCGATGATCATCGACGACGACGCGCGCGCTGCCGCGAAGGATGCCGGGCTTCCATACTTTCGGGGCGGGATTGTCGAACACGGTGGCCCCGGCCAGCCGATTCAAGAGGCTGTCCACCTGCCTCCGGGCGAGCTGCACTCCGCGCTGATGCTGTCGTCGATGACGCGCGACTGCATGGCTGCGTTCACGGTGCAGGGCGAAGACGTGCCCCAGCCGACCAACCGGATCGATCTCGACCCGCAAGTCACCGACGTGTGGGGGTTCCCCGCCGGACGGGTCACATATCAGCCTCACCGCCACGAGATCGCGGCGTCGCGTTATTGGGCACCGAAGCTGGAGCAGATCATGCGCGAGGCCGGAGCCGAGAGCACGTTCTCGGTCACGTCGCCGCCACTCGCCGGCGAGCGCGGCGCGCGGGTGCCGTCGTTCATGACGCCGCTGTCCCGTCACATCATGGGCACCGCTCGCATGGGAACCGATCCAAGTGCGAGCGTGTTCGACGCGTCGCAGCGACTCCACGACGTCGACAACGTGCTATGCACCGACTCGTCAGTGTTCCCAACTTCGACCGGGTACGGGCCGACACTCACCATCGTGGCGCTTGCCATCCGCGCGGCACGCGCGGTTGCGGGACTGAAGCCGTTGCAGTCGAGTCGCACGCGGCACCCCTGACCGGCCTCCGTTCTACCGCACGAATGCGGACACTATCCCGACCGTTTGTGCGTGCGCGTACGCTATGGGAACCACTTTTGCACAAACGGTGGGCGTGGATCGCGCGACGATCGTGGTCATGGTGACACGGGTAGCGACACGGGCCGTCATCTTCGACTTCTATGGCACGTTGGCCGAAGCGACGCACTGGGTGTCGATCGACGACGTGCTCGCCGAACGCGGCTACGCGCTCGAACCCGAGATCCGCGACCGTTGGTGGAACGAAGGTGTCGACGGCGTCGCGCATCCCGAGCATTCGCAGAGCCGTGAGCGTTACGTCGCGTGGCAACAGGAGCGGCTCTTGGCCATGCTCGCCGAAACGGACGTGCACCCGGGTGAGTACGAGCGCATCCTCGAACAGCTGCACGCCGGCGCTTCGCAACGTGTGCTCGAGGCCTATCCCGAGGTCGCCGATACGCTCCGGCGGCTCCGCGAGCGTGGACTCCAGCTCGCGATCTGCTCGAACTGGGACTGGGATCTCGCCGAGGCTGTGGCCGACGTCGGGCTTTCCGCGCTTGTCGACGTGTTGGTGTCGTCGGCGTGGGCCGGCGCGCGCAAGCCGCATCCGCGCATCTTCGAGCACACACTCGACCAAGTCGGTGTGGCGCCGAAGGAGACCGTGTTCGTGGGCGACACGTGGGGGCCCGACGTGGAAGGGCCACTCGCGGCCGGCATACGGCCCGTGTACGTGAGCCGGCCCGGTCATTGGCCCGATACGGGCGCGCCAGACGATCCGGCCGCCCGAGACGTCATCGTCGTCGCTGATCTCGCCGGCGTGCTCGAGCACGTCTGAGAAAGAACTTCATGCTGCAAATCGACGGCGATGCGCCTACCGTGGTCGGTAGGTCGACGAGGAGGCACCGTCCCATGCAGACACTCACGCCGCAGACACCGATGGCAACGCCCGACATCCCGGAGTTGGTGAAGCAGCTCCGCCAGTCGTTCGACGCCGGACGCACCCGGCCGATCGAATGGCGCCTTCACCAGCTGGACCGCATCCAGGCGATGCTCCGAGAGCACGAGGGTGAGCTCGTCGACGCGCTCGCCGCCGACCTCGGGAAGCCGCCGCTCGAGGCGTACTCCACCGATGTGGGATTCGTGATCAGTGAGATCGAGTACGTCCGCAAGCACCTGCGCGGATGGCTGAAGCCCGAGAAGGTGTACGCACCCGTTGCGGTGCAACCGGGGCAGGCACGGGTGCACCGCGAGCCGGTTGGCGTCGTGCTCGTGATCGCGCCGTGGAACTACCCGGTGCAGCTGCTGCTGTCCCCCATGGTCGGCGCCATCGCTGCGGGCAATTGCGTGATCGGCAAGCCCTCCGAGGTGGCACCGCACACGTCAGCGGTGATCGCGCGACTCGTTCCGCAGTATCTCGATCAGGACTGCATCGCGATCGTCGAGGGCGCGGTCGCCGAAACCACCGCACTGCTGGCCGAGCGCTTCGACCACATCTTCTACACCGGCAACGGCCGGGTCGGACGCGTCGTCATGGAGGCGGCCGCGAAGCACTTGACACCGATCACGCTCGAGCTCGGCGGCAAGAGCCCCGCCATCGTCGACAGCAATGCAAAGCTCGACGTCGCCGCTCGTCGGATTACGTGGGGCAAGTTCCTCAACGCCGGTCAGACGTGCATCGCACCCGATTACGTGCTCGTCGCGAAGGAGCTCGAGCAACCACTCGTCACGGCCATCGGCAAAGCGGTCGTCGACTTCTACGGCACCGACCCCAAGCAGAGCTCCGACTACGCCCGCATCGTGAGCGACGGACACTTCCGTCGCCTCGAGGGGCTCATGGCGAGCGGCACTCCCGCCATCGGCGGCGACACCGACGCTTCACAGCGCTACATCGCCCCCACGGTGCTGCAACAGGTCGACGCATCGTCGCCAGCTATGGCGGACGAGATCTTCGGGCCGATCCTGCCGATCCTGCCGGTCGATGATGTCGACGAGGCGATCGACTTCGTCAACGAGCGCGACAAGCCGCTCGCGCTGTACATCTTCTCCGAGTCGGACGACGTGCAGCACCAGGTGATCGAGCAGACCACGTCGGGCGGTGCCTGCGTCAACGCGACGCTGTTCCACGTCGCGGTCCCCGGCTTACCGTTCGGCGGTGTGGGCCCGAGCGGCATGGGCGCATACCACGGCAAGGCGAGCTTCGAATGCTTCACGCACCGCAAGGGTGTGCTCACCAGGTCGACCCGCGTCGACCCGCCGATCGCGTATCCGCCGTACACGAAGATCAAGGAGAAGCTGCTGCGTCGTTTTCTCTGACGTCGCCGGCAGCGCCGCCGCGCAGGTAGCGGCGAAAGGACGACGCCATGACCGCAGCACAGACCGAGACGACACCGACACTGCGGTACGTCGACTCCGATGGACACATCCTCGAGCATCCCAACGGCATGCTCGACTACGCGCCCAAAGGCTTCGAAGACCGCATCTGGCACATCGAGACCGACGCCGACGGTACCGAGTGGTGCATCTACGGCGACCAGCGCACCCCCGCCAACGCGCTCGCGCTGGCCGGCACCGCGGGGATGAGCCTGGAAGAGCGGGAGCAGGCGCAGCGGGGCGAGATGCGCTACACGCAGATCCGTCCCGCGGCGTATGACGCCAAAGCGCGGCTCGCTGACCTCGACGCCGACGGGATCGCGGAGTCAGTGCTGTACCCCACGATGCTGCTCGGCATCGCGGGCCTGCATGACGTCGAGTTCGCCGACGCGCAATGCCGCGCGTACAACGACTGGCTGTCCGACCATGTGCGCGACGGCGACAGCCGGCTCTTTGGGGTCGCGATCGTCCCGCAGCAAGACATCGAACGCGCCGCGGCCGAGATCCGGCGGGTCGCGAGCAAGCCCGGCATCGTCGGGGTGATGTTGCGGCCGAACCCCACCGCCGACTGGAAACCCTTCCATCACGAGGTGTACGACCCGCTCTGGCAGGCCGCGTCCGAGGTCGGCCTGCCGATCGGGCTTCATCCCTTCCTCATCGCCGACCTTCCCGGTGCCTGCATCGGTCTGCGCATCAACCGGCTCGGCACGTCGCAATTGCCGGTTGACACGCAGGGCGGCATCGACAATCTCTACTTCACCCAGGCGATCTCCAACCCGTTCGACATGATGAACAGCATGGCGTTTCTGCTCGCGGGCGGCGTGTGCGAGCGCTATCCCGACCTGCGCATCGTGTTCCTCGAAGCCAACGGCGGATGGGTCGTGCCCTGGCTCGAACGGCTCGACCACCACGCCGATGTCTTCCCCTGGGACGTTCCCGCACTGAAGCAGACGCCGTCGGCGTACTTCCGGCGCCAATGCTGGATCAGCTTCGACCCCGACGAGTCGACGCTCGCGTTCACCGCGCAGTCGCCGCTCGTCGGCGCAGAACGGATCGTGTGGGCTTCCGACTATCCGCACCCGGACGCGAAGTTTCCCGGACAGACCGAGGAGCTCCGCGAGGCCATGGCGCCACTCACGCCGGCGCAGCAATCCGACATCGCCGGCAACAGCTGCCGGCGGCTCTATTTGATCTGAGCCGAAGCGGTAGCGTCGGCCAACCATGGCTGACGACGCGCCGCTCTCTGGCTGGGTTCGCGGGCCTGAGCGATCGAGTCACGGCGATGTCACCCCTCCCGTTTACGGCGCGGACGGGCCCGACAGCTTCTGGTTGGTGTTGTGGCCGACGCCGCGCGCAGGCGTTGTGTCAGGCGAGTCGCCTCAGACAACGCGGATGTTCTGCGCCTCTTCGCCCTTGCGACCGGGGCCCACGTCGAACTCGACCTTCTGGCCCTCTTCGAGCGACCGGTATCCGTCTCCCTGGATCGCAGAGAAGTGGGCGAACACGTCGTCGCCATCCTCGCGGGAGATGAAGCCGTAGCCCTTCTCAGAGTTGAACCATTTCACAGTGCCTGTCGCCACGCTCTTGCTCCTTGACTGTCTGTGTTCGCGCGCCACCACCGACGATGGTGACTCCCTGCGCACGACGCACCGTACCAGCCTGACCGACCCCCGGCTATAGATCCCGATGCGCCCGAAAAACGGGTCTTCTAGACGTCGTATTGCCGCAGCTCGACGACGTTGCCGTCGGGATCACGCACGTACATGCCCCAACCTTCGCCGCGCGCGCCAAAGAGCAACGCCGGGCCGCCGACCACGTCGAACCGGTCGGACGTGACAAGGGCTTCGAGGTCGGTCGGCTCGATGACGAGGCACACATGATCGACGTTCGCGCCGCTGCGGTCGCCCGCCAGCAGATCGATGATCGTCGTCCCATCGATTCTCACCGACGGGAACAGCACCTCGCCGCGTCGCCATTCGTCGACCCGCACGCCGTCGAGTCCGAGCACGGTGCAGTACCACTCGAGTGACCGCTCGACGTCGGCGACGTTGAGCACGATGTGATCCAGACCGATGACACGCACCACGGCCGTACCGTACCCTCGCGCCCGTGTGGGTGATCCTCGTGGCGGCGCGTCGAGGCCGGTCGTGAGCCGACCAGCCGCCGAGCTGGTGGTCGAGCCGCTCACGCCCGACCGGTGGCCCGACCTCGTCGAGCTGTTCGGCCCGAACGGCGCCTCCAGTGGCTGCTGGTGCATGTGGTGGCGACTCTCCGCACGCGCCTGGCAGGACGCCGCGGGTGCGGGCAACCGGCGCGCGCTCGCCACGATCGTCGCCGAGGACCGACAGCCCGGTCTGGTCGCATACGCCGGGGACACGCCCGTCGGATGGTGCAGTGTGGCGCCACGTACCAAGTTCCCGAGGCTCGACCGATCGCCGAAGCTGAAGCCCGTCGACGACGCGCCCGTGTGGTCGGTCGTCTGTTTCTACATCGCGCCGCGGGCGCGCGCGACGGGAGTGGCGACGGCGTTGCTCGAGGGTGCCGTCGAGCTGGCGCGGAGCGGCGGCGCGCGCATCATCGAGGGCTACCCGGTCGATCCCGGCGACGGCGCGGCGACGAATGCAGCCGCGTTCACCGGCGTCCTCGAGCTCTACCGGCGCGCCGGCTTCACCGAAGTGCTGCGGCGCGGCGGCCGGCCGATCGTGCGGCGAGTGCTCGATCACGACTGAGGCGCACAGAGCCGCCTCAGCGCGGCAAGCCGAGGATGCGTTCGCCGATGATCGTGCGTTGGATCTCGGACGTGCCGCCGGCGATCGACGCGGCCTTGCTCCACAACCACTGCCGTTGCCATTTGCCGTCCGCCGGGTTGTCGCGCGCGTCGTCCCACAGCGGTGCCGGCTCCCCTACCACCGCGAGCGCGGTATCGGAGAGGTGCTGGGTCATGTCGCTCCACGCGAGCTTCACCCAGCTCGACTCGGGGCCGGGTTCGATCCCGTGCGAGACGCGCGAGAGCGTGCGCCAGTTGTGCAGTCGCAGTACCCGCAGCTCCACGAACGACTGCGCGAGCGCGTCGGCGATCTCCGGTTCGTCGAGTCGTTGACGTTCGGCGGCGAGGGCGAACATCTCGTCGAGGTACACCTCGTGGACCACCTGCTCCTTGAACGGAAACGCGGTGCCTCGCTCGTGGGCGAGCGTCGTGTTCGCGACCGTCCATCCCTGACTCAGCCCTCCGACGAGATGATCGTCGGGTACGAACACGTCGTCGAAGAACACTTCGTTGAACTCGGCCTCGCCGGTGATCTGCACCAACGGCCGGATCTCGATCCCGTCGGCCTGCATGTCGACGACCATGTATGAGATGCCCTTGTGCTTCGACTCGTCGGGGTCGGTGCGGGCGAGACAGATACCCCACCGGGCGTACTGTGCATAGCTCGTCCACACCTTCTGCCCACTGAGCAGCCAACCGCCTTCAACGGCTGTTGCGCGCGTCGAGAGCGAGGCGAGATCCGACCCCGCATTCGGCTCGCTGAAGAGCTGGCACCAGATCTCGCTCGCGTCGAGGATGCTCGCGAGCCAACGCTGCTTCTGCTCGTCGGTACCGTGCACGAGCAGTGTGGGGCCGGCGAGGTTGAGGCCGACGCGGTTGACGGGCTGCAACGCGCGCGATCGCCCGTACTCCATATTGAAGATCGCGACTTGCACGGCCGACGCGCCACGCCCGCCGTACTCGACGGGCCAATGGATCCCGACCCACCGGTCGCGTGCCAGCCCGGCCTGCCAGCGCCGCCCCCAGGCAATCTCCTCGTCGAGCGACGCGAACGCGGGCGCGACCTCGAGGTTGGCCGCGAGCCACGCGCGAATCTCCGCCGCGAACGCTTCTTCCTCGTCAGTGAATGCAAGATTCATAAGTCCCAGAACCGTTCGCGCTGGGACTTCACGAACGAGTCGTGCAGCGCGCGTTCATCGTCGGCGGTGAACGGGCGGTAGCTGTCGTCGCCGCGGAGCCGCACGACGATTTCATCGCCGTCGACCCGGTCAGCGCGCCACTTCTGGTGCACGAGCGTGCGCTTCACGATCTTGTTGGTACCGGTCGTCGGCGGAGCACGCAGGACGCGCACGTATCGCGGCCGCCATTTGGGGCCCAACTCGTCCTGCGCGTCGACCCAGCGGGCGAAGCCGGCAGGATCGAAGACGGCACCGTCGCGCAGCACAAGGCCGGCCATCGCCTGATCGCCCGCTTGGTCATCGGGCACGCCGTAAGCGGCCGCGAGCACGACGTCGGGATGACGACCGAGCACGGCCTCGATGGGTTGCGCAGAGAAGTTCTCGCCGTCGACGCGGATCCAGTCGGCGTTCCGGCCGGCGAAATAGAGGTAGCTGTCGTCGTCGAGGTAGCCGAGGTCGCCGGTCCAGTACCAGCCGAACCGCGTCGTCTGCTCGTTGGCCTCGGGATTGTTGTAATAGCCCTCGAACGGTCCGGCGCCCGCCGTATTGACGATCTCGCCGACGCACTCGTCGGCATTCAGCAGCCGTCCATCGGCATCGAACCGCGCTCGGGGCTTCGCCTTCCCCTCGTTGTCGACCACCTGCACGTTGTCGCCAACCTGGCCCAACGCGCCCGCCCGCTCCTCAGCGTCACGGTTGACCGCGACGCCACCCTCGGTCGCGCCGTATGCGTCAATCACCTCCACACCGAATCGGCGCGCGAATGCGTCGACGATTTCAGGTGAGCCTTCGTTGCCGAACGCGACGCGCAACGAGTTGTCGGCGTCGTCGGGCTGCTCCGGCGTCGCCAGCAGGTATGCGAGCGGCTTGCCGGTGTAGTTGAACCAGGTCGCGCCGTACGCGCGCACGTCGTCGAGCCAACGCGACGCGCTGAACTTGCGGCCGAGGCCCACCGACGCGCCGTAGACGATCGACGGCGCCCACCCCACCATGAGCGCGTTGGAGTGGAAGAGCGGCATGCACACGTAGCCGCAGTCATTGGGTCCGAGACCCATGATCATCCCCATACGGTTGCCGGTCACCATGAGCCGGCGCTGGCTGCAGATGACGGCCTTCGGCGCGGCCGAGGTGCCCGACGTGAAGATCAGACCCCAGATCGCGTCGGGATCCGGCTCCAAGCCGGGATCGTCGGCGCTCACCGCGGCGAGCGCTTCGTCGAGCGGCGTCCCGAACGCCAGGCGCGGCGCGGGGCCCGGCGCGGGCTCGTCTGCGTCACCGAAGCGTGTGCTCACGAGCAAGGAGTCCGACGCGACCGGCAGGTCTTTGGCGATCGGCCCGAGCAGCCCGAGGTGCCGCGGTTCGGTCACGACGAGACTCACGTGGGTCTGCACGACGTCGCGCAGCAGATGCTCGTCGCGACGCGTGTGGTTGAGACCGACGACCGCCGATCCCGACAGTGCCGCTCCGCCGAGTGCGAAGAGGTAGTCGGGCGTGTTGTCGAGCAGCACGCCGACGTGCAGGGGCCGATCAGCGGGCTTGCGGGCGAGCAAGAGCTGCGCCCACCGGCACGACTCGGCCACGTACTCGGCATGGGTCCAGACCCGACCACCGAACTTCACCGCGGGACGGTCACAAATCGCAGGATCGGCGCCGTTGCGCCGGAGCAGCTCGGCCGCGTTGGTCGCCGGCATGGGCGCTTGGCCGGGCGCGGGTGCGGAACGAGCGCGTGCGTTCACACCTGCGACCCTGACACGAACGCCGAGTCTATGGGCGCGAAACCGCTGGTCCGCTGTAGGTTCTGCCTCTCACGCTGTACGGAGGTCACGACATGAGTCCCACCGACGGCATCAACGATTCCTACGGGACGGCCCGACGGGGCGAGCTCACCGCGGCGAACGGATGGGCGGGCCTGCTCATCGGGCTCGGCCTCGTCGTCCTCGTCGCGGGCTGGATCGCAACGATCTACCTCGCCTTCAACTTGACTGGGGGCACGGGAGGCTTCGGGCAGAGCAGCACCGAGGTGAAAGTCCAGTACCTTGTTCAGTACGGCTCGTTCGTCACGATCGCAGGCGGGATTCTTCTGGCCGGCGGGGTCGCAGGGCGCGCGCTCGCGGGTCGGCCGACCCGATAGCCGGGCTGATCCACGCTCGTCGCCTCACGCTGCCGCGATGGAAGACCGGATCACTCCCGGGCTCTACCTGGAGATGTGTGATCAGACGCCGAGCGGATACGCGGCGACGCGTGTTCCCGAGGTGCTCGCGCTCGACCAGGTCGAGCGGGCGACGTGGTGGGAAAACGCGTCCCCCGGTCGCACCGATCTCCCACCCAAGATTCCCGAGTTCACGTTGCTGGGCGTCTACGAGACGGGCCCCGACTTCGAGCCGCCCACCACAACGCCGACCGGGGTCACCGGATATCACTTTCGGCACTTTCCCCGTCCGGGCCAGGGGCGGCTCGGCGCCCGACCCACGATCGGGCTGCTCGTGGTGCTCATCAGCCCACGCGAGCCCGCGCAGGCGGCGGCGCTGCGCGACTGGGCCGACTTCGTGCACATCCATCACATCGCCGAAGCGACCGTCCCCCACTACACGATGATCACGCCGTACGAGAACGTGACCGGCGGCGATCCACGGTTCCTGCACCTCTACGAGATGGACACCGACGATCCCGAGCGCGCGTTCCAGGCGATGACGCCGCTCGTGATCGGCCGGATCGGCAAACCGGGTACGAGGAGCTTCGACGAATGGGCGAACACTCCGGAGCTGCGGATCATGTACGTGAACACGTTCCGGCGACTCGGCGAGGCGCACCGGTGAGCGATCCGTCGCTGTTCGACGTCGTCCGCGCCCAACGCGCGCATCGGGCGTTCCGCGCTGATCCGGTCGACGACGAACTCGTCGAGCGCGTGCTGGAAGCGGCAACGTTCGCGCCGAGCGCGGAAAACCTGCAGCCGTGGGTCTTCGTCGTCATCCGTGACGCCGAGCTGCGCGCCGGCGTCGGCGAGCTCACCGCCCGGGCGTGGAGCGGCCGCGGCCGCGAGCACGCACGAACGCGTCTCAGTGCCGCGTTGTTTGCCGACGTCGACCGCGGCGCCAGCGGTGGCGTAAGCGCAGCGCCGGTCGTCGTGGTCGTCGGCGGCGATATCTCGACCTGCGAGCCGACCGTGTTGCAGTCGTCGATCTTCCCCGCGGTGCAGAACCTCCTGCTCGCGGCGCAGGCCCTCGGGCTCGGCAGCGCGCTCACCACCCTCACGACGACGTTCTCGGAGGAGCTGCGCACGCTCCTCTACATTCCCGAGCACATCCGGCCAATGGCGGTCGTACCGCTCGGCTGGCCCGCGCGCGCGCTGGGCCCGCCCCGGCGCGCACCCGTCGCCGACAAGACCCACCGCGACCGCTTCGGCACGCCTTGGTAGTCGCAGCGACTCAGTAGCCCGCGTCGACGTCGATCACGTCGAGCAGCGGCTCGCCGGCGCGGTAGCGCTGAAGGTTGCGTACGAACGCTTCAATGATCCGTTCGAACGCCTTGGGTGAGCTCCACGAGACGTGCGCGCTCAATCGCACCTTCGGATGCTCATAGAGCCAGTGACCCGCCGGCACCGGTTCGGGATCCACGGTGTCGAGTGTCGCGAGCGCGACCCGCCCGTCGTCGAGCGCGACCCGCAGCGCGTCGTGGTCGACGAGTGTGCCGCGGGCGACGTTGACGAGATGCACTCCCGGCTTGACCTTCGCCAACGCTTTCTCGCCAAGCAGATGGTGCGTGGCGGGTGTCGCCGGCGCGGCGATCACGAGGTGATCGGCCGTGGCGAGCAGGTCATCGAGCTCGGCGACCAGCTCCACGCCGTCGACGCCGGCGCGGTTGGACGATCGTCGTACCGCGACCACGCGCATGTCGAAGCCGAGCGCCCGTTGCGCGACGGCCCGGCCGATGCCGCCGAGCCCGATGATGCCCACGGTCTTGCCCGCGAGCTCGCCGAGACGGTCGATGTTCCACTGCTCGGGCGGCTCGCGGAGCCACACGTCGGGAATGCGTTTCTCGAACGCCAGCATCGCCGCCAGCACGAACTCCGCGATCGGAATCGCGCTCACGCCGCGCGAGCACGTCACGGTGCGCCCGACAAGCAACTCGCGCGGCCACCCGTCGATGCCCGTGCCCGGCAGATGCATCCACTCCACACCGATCTCGTCGAGTCGCTGGTAGAGGGGCGAGCCGAGCCACGCCGCGAACAGCACCTCACCGTGCAGATCGGCCGGCCGCTCGCTCTCGCCCGCGCCCTCAACGACGTCGACGACCTCGACGTCGGGCACAGCCTCCGCGATCGCCGCGCCGGCCTTCGGCCCCATCATGTTGAGCACCGTCGTCATGCGCTCGCTCTACTTCTTGTCGTACTCCATGCCCGACGGCATCACCATGCCGACGTGCTGGAGGTGCTGGCCGAGCACGCCGTCGAAATTGTCGGCCACCTGCTGGGGCGTCCAGCCGCCGTCGCGCCACATCCACGCGATCTGCTTCGGATGCTGAAAGATCGTGAACGCGTAATCACTTCGCCCGAGAATCTGGCCGTTGACGTGCGCGGCGCGCTCGGACGCGAGAAATGCGACCAGCGGCGCGTTGAGCGCGGGATTCTGCTCCGGTGGCGGCTCCTCGCCCGATCGCTCGAAGAGAGCGGCGGTCATGCGGGTGGCACCGGCGGGCGCGACCGCATTGACCGTGATGCCGTACCGCGCGAGCTCGAGCGCCCAGATGAAGGTCATGCCCATGATGCCGGCCTTGGCCGCGCCGTAGTTGGTCTGGCCGAAGTTGCCCCGCAGCCCCGCTGACGAGGTGATGTTGATGATCCGGCCGTAGCCGGCCTCCTTCATGACCGCGCCCGCGTGGTGGGCACAGTTGAACGTGCCCTTCAAATGCACCGCGACTACCGCGTCGAAGTCGGACTCCTCCATCTTGAGCAGTGACCGGTCGCGCACGATGCCGGCGTTGTTGACCAACACGTCGAGGCGGCCGAACGCGTCGACCGCAGCCTGCACGATGCGCCGGGCGCCTTCAAAGTCGGAGACCGAGTCGTAGTTGGGGAGGGCCCGGCCGCCCGCGTTCTCGATCTCCTTGCACACCTGCGCCGCGGGGTCTTCTTCGGTACCGCGCCCGTCGAGGCTCACGCCGACGTCGTTGACGACGACGCTCGCGCCCTCGCTCGCGAGACACAGCGCGAACTCGCGTCCGATGCCGCGCCCCGAACCGGTGACGATCGCGACACGTTCTTCGAGGAGTGGCATGTCAGCCTCGCTTCGGGACGACGGCGGTGGCCGAGCCGGTCAGGCACGTGTCACCGTTCTGGCTCGTGACGGCGCACTCGACGTCGATGAGCGCCTCGCCGTGCTCTTCACGCTTGCCGGTGACCTTCGCGGTGCAGGTGAGCGTGTCACCCGGCCACACCTGTTTCGAGAACCGCATCTGGAACCGGCGCAGCGCCTCGGGACCGAAGAAGTCCTTGAGCACCCGCGCCATGAACCCCGCAGTGAGCATGCCCGGACCGAACACCGACGGGTTGCCTACTTGCGTGGCGATGGTGTCGTCGTGGTGCATCGGATTGAAGTCGCCTGACGCGCCGGCATAGCGCACGAAATGCGTGCGGGTGAGGTTTTCGACGACGAGCGGCGGCGCTTCGTCGCCCACCGAGAGATCCTCGAAGACAGGCACGCTCGTCTGTGTGCTCACGCTCGCATCCTCCTGCTTGCCGGGCTCCGTCGTGGGTGAGCGAGCGTATCCGGCTCGCCCGCGTTCTGTGACATGAATGTCAGCTCCCTCTAATGTGCCGAGGATGGCGCGCCCCAAGCTCGCGGCGATCGGCAAACCCGGCGCCACCGATCGCGCCGCGCTGTCACCGCCCGGCTCGACCGACGGCCGAGCACACGCCGGCACGCCGGTACAAGCCCGGGCCCTTCGCGATCGCGGGCGGCGCACTCGCCGCACGCTGCTCGAGGCCGGCGTGCGCGTCTTCGCGGAGCGCAGCTTCCATGCCGCGCGCGTCGATGACATCGTCAAGGTCGCGAAGACGTCGCACGGCACCTTCTACCTCTACTTTTCGAACAAGGAAGACCTGTTCAACGCGCTGGCGACCGACGTGGCCGACCAGATGATCGCCTTGGCCGAGTCGCTGTCCGCCATCACGCCCGACCACGCCGGCTACGAGACATTACGCGCGTGGCTGGCACGGTTCTCGCAGCTGTATGAGCACTACGGTACGGTGATCCGGGCCTGGACGGAAGCGGA
Organism: Acidimicrobiia bacterium; assembly: GCA_038236695.1. Lineage (GTDB taxonomy): Bacteria > Actinomycetota > Acidimicrobiia > IMCC26256 > JBBRZM01 > JBBRZM01. Next base: position 11,731 of record JBBRZM010000031.1, on the reverse strand, counting down.
GATCGGCAGCAACGACTTCGGTCGACTCGGTGCCGACGTGCTCGCCGAGTTCACCCGTGTACTTGCGAAGCGGATCCGTGGCCATGTACTGGCCGACTTAGATCCCGACGTCGCTGCACTCGCGGTTGTCGCCATGATCGAGCGGTTCAACTACTACGTGATCTCCAGTCAGGTCGACATCAGTCGCAAGAAGATGCTCGACACGCTCGCGACGGTGACCCACGCGGGGCTCTTCGGCGGCGCCGAGCGCCGCCCGCCGCCCAGGTCGTAGACGCGTCGAGCGGGCGCACCCGGAAGTGCGCCCGCTCTCGTGACACGACGACCGCTGCTAGCCGGCGAACGCGATGTCCATATCGGCTTCCTCGGTGGGTTTCTGGATCAACTGGCTCACCGAAAGGAGGCACTTCTGCTGCGCGCTGCACACGATGTTGTTCCCTCCGAACGGGCCTTTCCGCACCACGTAGTCGGCGCTGATCTCACCCTTCGCATCTGACTGCACCGGCTTGAGCTCGCGAATATTGCAATCACCCGCGCCGGTCGCATCGCCCTTGTTGGCGCACTCGTTGATCCCGAGACTCTGCTGATTGGGCGTGAAGCCCTTGGCGGCGATGTGCACGGTCTGCCCGTCGGCGAGACCGGTAGCCGGCGTGACCGTCAAGGTCGGTTTCGCCTTCGCCGGCTTGGTCGCGGCCGGCTTGCTGGACTTCTTCTTGCTACTGCTACTACTGCTGCCGCAAGCGCCCACGACGAGCCCGAGCACCGCGAGCACGCATACCAACTGGACCATTATCTTCGTTGACCGCATCGGTCTCGCCCCCTTGTCGGCGACCACAGCCGCCTTCGACGACATGATCTTGCGTACATATCTCTGTGCTGCCTTACTCATTCGGTGACCTTGACGGCGGCGGCGCGCCCGACGCCGATGCTCGCAGAAACGTGACCGGCTGTCCCGCAAGCACCGGGCCCGACGTGTGCAGGTGACACGCGACGATGGTGCCCTCGGGCGTGACGAACGGCGGCGGATCCACCTCACGACAGATGTCCATGGCGTGACTGCACCGCGGGTGGAACCGGCACCCGGCGGGCGGGTTGAGCGGACTCGGAATGTCGCCCTTCAGCACGATCCGTTCTCGCTGTCGCTGTTGCACCGGATCGGGAACGGGAATCGCGGAGAGCAGCGCCTCCGTATACGGATGGGTCGGCCGCGTGTAGACCTGCTCGGCGTCGCCGAGCTCCACAATGCGGCCAAGGTACATCACAGCGATGCGATCGCTGATGTGACGCACCACCGACAGGTCGTGCGCGACGAACAGGAAGGACAGGCCAAGGTCGCGCTGCAAGTCGTGGAGCAGATTGATCACCTGCGACTGCGTCGACACGTCAAGTGAGCTCACCGGCTCGTCGAGGATGAGCAGCTTCGGATTGAGCGCGAGTGCCCGCGCGACGGCGATGCGCTGGCGTTGGCCGCCCGAGAACTCGTGCGGGTACCGGCGGATGAGATGGCGCCCGAGCCCCACCTGTTCGAGCAGGTCACCGACGCGCGCGTCACGCGCTTTGCGCTTGAGCCCCTCGTGCACCTCGAGCGGCTCACCGACCGTCTCCGCGATCGTGGCGCGCGGGTCGAGCGACGAGTACGGATCTTGAAACACGATCTGCATCCCGCGTCGCACCTTCTGGAGCCGGCGGGAGTTGAGCGTCGTGAGCTCCTCGCCGTCGATGCTGACCGTGCCGCCCGTCGGTTCGATCAGGCGCAGGATCAGCCGCGCGGTCGTCGACTTGCCCGAGCCGCTTTCACCCACGAGGCCGAGCGTCTCGCCCGGCGCGATCGTGAAGCTCACCTCGTCAACCGCTTTGACGTGGCCGACCACCCGCCTGAGCAGACCGCTGTTGACCGGGAAATCCTTCGCCAGCCGGTCCACGCGCAGCAGCGGCGTGGCCGGCGTAGCAATTGGTGGCGAAGCGGTTGCCGTGGTGGGCATCCACCGTCCACCCAGAAGCTCGAGCTCGTCGACCCGTCCGCAGCGCGCCAAGCCTCCGCCCGTACCGACCGGCAGCAACGCGAACGGCGCCTCGACACAGCGCGGGAGCGCGTACGCACAGCGCGGCGCGAACCGGCAGCCGGGGAGCACCTCGTCGGGACGGGCCACTTGACCGGGGATGACGGGCAACGGCTCACGGGGCGGTGTGGCCTGCGGCATCGACGCCATCAGGCCTTCGGTGTAGGGATGGCGGGGCCGTGCGAACAGGTCGTCGACGGTTTCCTGTTCGACGACCTGGCCCGCGTACATGACCACGACCTGGTCACAGATCTCCGCGACCACACCGAGGTCATGGGTGACGAAGATGATCGCCATGCCGGTGTCACGTTGAAGCGAGCGGAGCAGCTCCAGGATCTGCGCCTGAATAGTGACGTCGAGCGCGGTCGTCGGCTCGTCGGCGATGAGGAGCTTCGGATCGTTGGCGAGCGCCATCGCGATCATCGCCCGTTGGCGCATGCCCCCCGAAAAGGCGTGCGGGTAATCCTTGACTCGCCGATGTGGGTCTGGGATCCCGACCCGATCGAGCATCTCGATGGCGTGCGCCTTCGCGCGCGCTCGTGACACTCGCTGGTGCACCCGCACCGTCTCCGCGATCTGGTTGCCGATCGTGTACGCGGGATTCAGGCTGGTCATCGGCTCTTGGAAGATCATCGACAAGTCGTTGCCGCGCAGCCGGCGCATCTCGGCACTCGACAGCGAACGCAGGTCGTGACCGTCGAAACACAACGTGTCGGCCTGCACCCGGCCGTTGCGGCGCGGGATGAGGCCCATCACCGCCAATGAGGTGACGCTCTTGCCCGAGCCGCTCTCGCCGACGATGCCGAGTGTCTCGCCCGTGGCCACGGACAGGCTGACGTCTTCGACGACGCGCAGGCTTCCTTCGGCGCTGCCAAAATCGACCGTGAGCCCCTCGACGTTGAGCAAGTCGTCGCGCGCCACGCTCCGCTCGGCGACGACCGGCGCCGGCGCGGTCACGATGGCACCGCCACGATGAAGCTCTCGCGCCCGAGCGCGTCGCGCATGCCGTCGCCCACAAGGTTGAACCCGAGGATGGCGACGACGATCGCGACGCCCGGCGGGACCAGCGGCCACACCGTCTCATTGATAGAGGCGAAGCCGCTTTCGAGCATCGTGCCCCAGCTCGCCGTGGGCACCTGCACGCCGAAGCCGAGGAAGCTGAGCCCCGCTTCCGCACCGATCGCGTAACCGAACGCGAGCGCCAGTTGCACGATCATCGGCGAGACCACGTTGGGAAAGACGTGCTTGCGTAACATGCGGAGCGGCCCGGCTCCGACCGACTTCGACGCTTCGATGAACGTCTCTTCCCGCACGGCCAACGTCTGCGCGCGAACCAGCCGCACGATCCCGGGCGTGAACGTGATCGCGATGGCGATCGACGCGACATTGAGGCTCGGACCGAGAATCGCCGCCACCGCGAGCGCGAGCGTGATCGCGGGGAACGTGAACAGCGCGTCCATGCACCTCATGATGACCGCATCGCTCCACTTGCGGAAATAGCCGGCAACCAGTCCGAGTGGTAGCGCCAGCAATGTCGAGAAGATGACGACCTGGAACGCCACCTGCATCGACGCCCGCGTGCCCTGAATGAGCCGGCTCATCAGATCGCGGCCCACCGAGTCGGTACCGAGCCAGTGCGCGGCCGACGGTCCCTGTTGGAGCGTTGCGGACGTCTGACTCGGACTTTGCGGCGCGAGCACGCTCGCGAAGATCGCGACGAACACGAACAGCAACACGATCCCGAGCCCGGTCATCGCGGGAAGGTTGTGGCGGAACCGACGCGCGAGCCGGCGCCACGGTGCTTCCCCGCCGGGGCCGCCCTCGAGCAGATGCGCTGGCTGCTGACTCTCGACCGCCTCAATCGCTTGTTCGACCGGCAGGCTCATCCGAGACGCACCTTCGGGTTGAGGTACGCGTACAGCACGTCGACGAGCAGGTTGACGAGCACGAAGATCAGCGCGGCCACCAGCGTGACCCCCTGGATCACGGGGAAGTCCTTGTCGTTGAGCGCCTCGAAGAAGTACTGCCCCAGGCCGGGGATCGCGAAGATCCGCTCGATGATCACGCTGCCGCCCAGCAGGTACGCGAACTGGAGGCCGAGCACCGTCACCGGCACGATGGCCGCGTTCTTCAGCGCGTGCTTCAGCACGATCACGCGCTGCCGCAAGCCTTTCGCGTTCGCGGTGCGGATGTAGTCCTGCTCGAGCGTGTCGGCCAACGCGCCGCGGAGCTGGCGCGCCAGGCCTGCCGCGCCGGGAATGCCCAGCGCGATCCACGGCAGGTAGAGGTGCGTCGCCCATCGCACGGGGGAATCCGCGAAACCGACATAGCCGATCGCGGGAAGCGATCGAAGGTTCACCGCGAACACACCGATCAGGATCATGGCCAGCCAGAAGTCGGGGACGCCGATGCCTACACTCGATCCCGTAGTGATCAACCGGTCGAGCACGGAACCCGGACGCGTGCCTGCGAGCACACCGAACGGCACCCCGATGAGGATCGTCAGCATGAGCGCACCGAGCGCAAGGCTGAGCGTGACGGGGAAACGCGCCGCGATCTCGCTGCCAACGGCGCGGTTCTTGAAGAAAGACTGACCGAGGTCGCCGTGCACGGCATTGCCGACCCAGTCGCCGTATTGCACGACCAGCGGCTTGTCGAGGTTGAGCTCGCGGCGGACTTTCGCGACCTGCGCGGGTTGGGCCTTGGTGCCTCCGGCGAGCGTCTGGGCGGGGTTCCCCGGGATGAGCAGCGACAGGCCGAACACGATGAACGTGATCAGTACGAGCAGCGGCACCAGTGCAACGAGCCGTCGCAGGATGTACGTGGTCAAGGGTCACTCCCGACGGGCTGGCCATCGCTTCGACCCTGGTCGCGCACGATCAGCCCTTCAACGTCGCCTTCGAGAGATCGGGCGGGTCGCAGATGTCGAACGGGGCTCCGATGTGACCACCCACCCTGTTCTGCTGATAACCGAGGAGCTGCGGCATGAACGCGATCGGCACATTGAGCGCCTCGTCCGACACGATCTTCGCGGCTTGTTGCACGAGCGGCGCCGCCTTGGTGTCGTCGGGCTCAGTGATCGCCTCGTTGAACAGCGTGGTGATGTCGTCGCGCTCGGCACCCGTCCAGATCGCGACGAACTGGTCCTTGCCCCACTCGGAGCGGTACACACCGCGGAATGCCTTCGAGGCCAGCTCCGCGGCGGCAAACGCGTCGCCCTGACCGGAGATGTAGTAGTTGGTCGCGAGGTCGTTGGCGAGAATGCGCTTGACCTTGGCCTTGATCCCCACCTGGGCAAGATCCTGCTGGATCAGCGCGGCCTGGTCTTCCATGTTCTTGAGGTTGCCGCCCGGAATCACCATCGTGAACTCGAAGCCGTTCGGGTAACCGGCTTCTTTCAACAGCAGTCTCGCCATTGGAGGGTTGTACGGGTACGCATTCGCAATGTCGGAGTTGAAGGCCGGCGTGCCCTTGGGCTCGGATTGGCTCGCGACCTCACCCAGGCCGTCCTGCACGGTCTTGTTGAGCTGGTCACGGTTGATCGCGTAGCGGATCGCCTGACGCACTTTCGGATTCTTGAACCACGGCTGGGCGTCTTTCGTGCGGAACTGCAGCTCCAGAAACGCATTGGTGGGCTGCGCGATGACGCCGATGTCCTTGTTCTTCTTGAGACTGTTGACCTCGTTGGTTTCGATCCGAACCATGTCGACCGAGCCGGCCCGCAGCGCGACAACCGACGGCGGTCCCGTCGAGACATTGGTGAAGTCGAGCGTCGGGATCTTGTACGCGCTCTTGTCCCAATAGCCCGACCACCGCTTCAGCTCGATCTTCGCGCCGGGCGAGAAGGAGCTGAACTTGTACGGGCCCGCGCCCACTGGATGGGTACCGGCGTTCGCAAACGACTTGGGCGCCATGATCATGCCGTCGCGGCCGGTGAACGCAGTGAAGAGATCGAGGCCGGTATCGTCCTTGTTGTGCAGCACCACCGTGTACGGATCGGGGGTGTCGATCGAGGTGATGATGTCGAGCGACGTCAACTCCTTGTTGAGGTTGTTGCGCTCGAGACCCAACTTCACCGCTTGCGAGTTGAACGGCTCGCCGTCCTGGAATTTCAGGCCGTGGCGCAGCGTCAGCGTGACCGTCCTGCCATCGAGCTTCCAGGTGAGTGCCTGCCCGGGCTCGGGCGTCTCGGTCTTGGCATTCCAGTGGATGAGGCTGTCGTAGATGTAGAAGCCGGGGATCTGGTCACAGTCACCCGCGCTCTTCGAGATGTCGAAGGTATTGGTGAACCCCGACTCGAAGTCGAAGCCGTAGCGCAGCGCCTTACCGCCCTGCTCACCGGCGCCGCTGCACGCGGCGGCGCCCACGAGCGCCAGGGCGAGCCCCAATGCGACCCATCGACGACCACGGACCGAGCGCCGCGCCGAGCCCGCGCCGACCATGAGCCCACCCCTCCACACGACGGACACTCCCGGCCTCTGCGGGCGCCATCGTATGACGTCGGCGTCACCTTTGCAGCGCACCCCGCCCAGCGCGCGGACGATGGCAGCGAACGAGGTCAGGGCCGATCGGAGCGGCCGTCGGGCGAAGGCTGATCGTCGTGTGCCGCGGGGAGCAGCTGCTCCCCGAGGTCGCCGAGGTCGCTGACCGGGCCCTCGTACGCGACCTGACCGTGGTTGAGCACGACGACGTCGTCGGCAACCTCCAGCGCGTGATGGACGTGCTGCTCGACGACGAGCAGCGATGTGCCCGCGTCACGGATGGTCTCCAGAGTGCGGTACACCTCGTCGACCACGATCGGCGCCAAGCCGAGCGAGAGCTCGTCGACGATGAGCAGTCTCGGCGGCCGCACCAACACGCGCGCGAGCGCCAGCATCCTCTGCTCGCCGCCAGAGAGCGTGGCGGCGAACTGGCGGCGCCGCTCCCCGAGCCGGGGGAAGAGCTCAAATGCCCGATCCATCGCCGCTTGCACCCCGCCACGACCGAACTGCCGGCGAAACGCCAGGGTGAGATTCTCTTCGACGCTCAGCGACGCGAACACCGACCGTCCTTCGGGCGCGTGCACCACGCCCAAGCGCGCGATCCGAAAGGGCGGCCGTCCGGTGATGTCGACGCCGTCAAAGAGCAACTGCCCGGCGGTGGGCCGCACCAGCCCGCAGCACACACGCGCGATCGTCGTCTTGCCACCGCCGTTCGATCCGAGCAGCGCCAGCACCGAACCTTCCTTGACCGCGAATGACACGCCGAACAGCGCGCGGAACGGCCCGTAGCCCGCTTCGACGTCGCGCAGCTCGAGCAGCGGCGCCGCAAGCTGCGCGGTCGCGTTCACACGAGATCCCCGAGGTAGGCGCGGCGAACGGTCTCGTCCCCGAGCACTGTCGCGGTCGGACCGGACGCGATGGTCATCCCGAAGTCGAGCACGAACAGGCGCGAGACGAAGCTCTGGACCATCTCGACGTCGTGTTCGACCAACAAGATGGCCGTGCCGCGCTCGCGCTGGACCGTGCGCAACGTTTCGGTGAGCACCGCCGTCTCCTCGCGGTCGAGCCCCGACGACGGCTCGTCGAGCAGCAGCAGCTTCGGCTCCGTCATCAGCGCTCGTCCGACTTCGACCAGCCGGGCGCGCCCGAGACTCAGCGCTTCGATGGGACGGTCGGCGACGTCGGCCAGGCCGAGCAGCTCGAGCGTGTGCGTTGAGCGCTCCATCTCGGTTGCCGTCGGCCGGCCCCGGTTGAGGAGGTCCTTCCAGAGCCGACCCGTGCCCGCGCGGGCCCGCTCCGCGACGAGGAGGTGGTCACGCACGGTCGTGCCCGTGAACAGCTCGATGCGCTGAAAGGTGCGGCCGAAGCCGAGACGGGCACGGCGGTACACCGGCAGTCCGGTGATGTCGCGCCCGTCGAACAGCACCTGTCCCCGGTCGGGCCGCAACATGCCGAGCAGACAGTTGAAGAACGTCGTCTTGCCCGCGCCGTTCGGACCGATGAGCCCGACGAGCTCGCCGCTCTCGACGGTCATCGACACCGAGTCGAGCGCGGTGATCCCCGCGAAGCGCTTCGTGATCTCTCGCGCGTCGAGGAGGGTCACGGTTTCACTCCCGCGGGCGCCGGCGCGGCTTCGACGCCCGCTGTCGCGCCACTCCTATCGGGGGGACCGCTCCCTCGTGCCCGGTGCCGGTCGATCAATCGCTGGACGAACTCGAGTGACCGCCGTTTCTGCGACTCGAGGATGCCTTCCGGGTGACGCGCGTAGGTGATGGCACCGAGTCCGAAGAAGACGAACTCCCAACTCGGCGAAAGCCCCAGGTACTTGAGCACTTCGGGAAAGAGCAGCAGACCCAGGCCGGCATTGATCGCACCTTCGACCGTTCGCGCTCCCAACGACACGACCACGACAACCCAGAAGAGGCTGAAGAAGAAGAGAAAGTCGAGCGGCCGCGCCTGGCCCGTATACGTGGCCAGCAACCCGCCACCGAGGCCGGCGATACCTGCCGACAGTGCCAGCGCCGTGATCTTCGCCCGCGCGGGGTTGATACCGATTGCCTGCGACGCGATCTCGCTACCGCGCAACGCGTCGAGATATCGGCCGGTGGTGCCGCGGCGCACCAGGATGACGAGCACACCCACGATCCCGAGCACGACCAGGCACAGCACGAAGAACGAGCGGTTGTTCGAGAAATTGATCGGACCGATCTGCGGTCGCGGCACGTCGGGCAGCCTCACACCCCCGCTCACCCAGCCCAGGGGCGTGAGCACGAAGTCGAACATGAGTCCGAACGCGAGCGTCGCGAGCGAGAGATAGATACCCGCGAGGCGAAGCACCGGGATCGCCAGCAACGCGCCCACAACGGCGGCGAGCAGCGCGCCGATCACGATGGCGGTCAGCACCGGCAAGTTGTACGCAGACACCAACTGCGCGGTACCGAACCCGCCGATGCCTGCAAAGGCAGCCTGGCACAACGAGATCTGACCCGCCATGCCGGTGAAGACGGTGATCGACAGGAAGATCGTGCTGTAGATGACCCCGCGAATGAAGATGTCGAGCCAGTACGCGTCGAACTGGGTGAGCGCGAGCACGAGGACGGCCACGACGACGATCACGCCGAGGGCCCGGGTGAGCTTGGTGAGGAGCGCGCTGCGTTCGGCCGCGGCCAGCGACGGTGGCGGTGGGTCGACACCGGCGAGCGGGTCGGTCAGCTCGCGCCCGCGACGCAGTCCGGGAAGAAAGATCAGGAGCAGGAACAACGCGAGGAACGGCAGCGCGGGGCGCAGGTTCTGGGCAACCACGCTCGCAGGCGGGAGATACCCGGCGAGCAGACCTTGCACCACCCCGAGCAGGATTCCACCGAGGACCGTCAGCGGGATGCTCGACAAGCGGCCGAACACTGCGGCCGCGATGGCGGCAACGAGCAGGAACGTGAACTGGTTGGGATCGAGTCGCCCCCCCAGCAGCGGCGCGAGCAGCACGCCCGCGAGACCGGCGAAGACGCTCGAGACCATCCAGGAAACGGCGCTGACGCGATCGGCGTTGATACCCGCGAGCTGGGTCATCCGCGGGCTCTCGACCACCGCGCGCATCTGGAGCCCGATCGACGACCACCGGAACATTGCGATGAGTGCGACCACGACGACGGTGGTGCACAACAGAATCGCGGCCTGCCGTCCGTCGATGACGTAATCGCCGAAGTGGTAGAGCGCGTTGTCGTCGCTCCAGATCCCGACGACCCCGTTCGTCTGCGCAGGACCGAGCCAGATCAGTACCAGCTGCGGCACCGCGACGAGCAGGCCGAGCGACGTCACGAGCCTGGCCGCTTCCGGTGCGCTGCGCAGGTGCCGGAAGAGGAACCGGTCGAGGATCAACCCCACGAGGGGGGCCACAACGACCACCGCGAGCACGAAGGCCGGCACCATCGGCCAGCCGTGGCGCACCCGGACGTTGTAATAGACCGCCGCCGAGAGGAACGCCTGGGCGCCGAACGCCAGGTTGAACACACCCGACGTCTTGTACGTGAGCACGAGGCCCGTCGCGACCAGCGCGAACACGCATCCGTACGGAACCCCGAGGATCACATACTTGATCAGGTCGCTCACGGAACGGGCCCCCTGTGCCCGCGCGCTAGCGGTAGGTGGGCGTCGGAAGGTTCGCCGGGCTGCGGGGGAAGCAGACGAACACCTTCCCCTTCGGCACGAACGCGGGCACGAACTTGCCGTTCACGATCTTCAGGTAGGCATCGCAGCTCTGGGTGAAGTTCTTGTCGTGGCTGATGGTGTCGTTGCCGGGAAGGAGTCCGCCCGCCGAGTAATTCTTCAGCTTGGACGAGTTCAGCGCGTCGATGACCTTCTGGCGGGTGAAATTGGGGCCTGCGCCCTTGAGGCCCTGCACGAACAGATCCGCGCTCAACCACCCGACCATCGCGCTCTCGTTCTTCGCGAACTTGCCCCTGCTCATCCACTTGTCGAACTCGACCAGACCCGGCGGCTTCGGGGTCGTCTCGAACGGTGCGAACTGGACGAGCACGATCGCGCCGTTGAAGAACTCCTTGTTGGCCGCGACGAAACTCTGGTCGTAGGCATTCGGCAGGTACAGCGTCGCGTCGAGGCCCTGCTTCTTCATCTCCTTGGAGAGCGTGAGCGCCCCGTTCTGATCAATGCACGTGAGGATGAAGTCGACGTGCTTGTCCTTCATCTGGCTGACCTCGACGGAGAGGTCGGTGACGCCGAACGACAGGCTCGTGGTCAGGAAGTCGACAGTGCCCTCTTTCGGATACTTCTCGAACGCCTTCTTCGTGGTGTCGGCGCAGCTCTTCGAGTTGGCCACGTTGTACGCGAGGATCCCGACGTGCTTCTTGTTGAGGTCGTGCGTGATCAACGGCACCTGCGGAGTGGGACAGGTGACGCACGTGTAGCCATCGAGCCCGAACAAGTTCTTCGGGCCGGTCCACTCGTCGTTGATGCCCCAGCCGAACGTCGGAACGCTGCCCTCCGCCAGCGCCTTGGCGCCGCTGAACGAGAAGATCGTCGCGATCGGCACGGCGGTGAAGATGTTGTCCTGCTGTAGCAGGCCTTGCACCTGCTGCTGGTTGTTTCCCATCTCGTCGTCGCGCCTCGAGACGATCTCCAACTTGCGGCCGTACATGCCGCCGCCGGCGTTGACCATGTCGAAGTAGGCCTGGGTGCCGTCGAACGCCGACGCGTACGGACCGTTGAGCGCGTTGGTCTTCGAAACCACGCCACCGACGCGGATCGTCTTTGGGGTGACGCCGGGCTGATCGACGGTCTTGGCGCTGCCGCCACCCTTGGAGCCCGAGCTCGACTTCGAGTTGCTGCACGCCCCTGCGGCCAGCGCCAGCGCGAGCGCCGCCACCGCGATGATCCGAACACGCATTCGAGCCCCCCGGTCCGACGACTGGATTGTGACTCTAACGTCAGGAAAGCCGCGAGCACCATCGGCACTTTGGCCGACCGCCCGCTGCGCGAAGCTGCGGGTCCATGACTCATACCCTCGTGACCTTCCACGCGCACCCCGACGACGAGGCCATCGCCACCGGCGGTGTGATGGCGCAGGCCGCCGCGAATGGTGACCGCGTCGTGCTCGTGCTTGCGACCCGCGGCGAGCACGGCGAGGTGGCCGACGACGTGCTCGCCGACGAGGAACAGCTGTGGCAACGGCGCGTCGAG
>JBBRZM010000030.1:0-26241 GCA_038236695.1 Acidimicrobiia bacterium | reverse complement strand
ATGAGGCAATCCTGCTGGTTCCCGTGCTGTGGCGTGGCTCGAAACAGGAACGGCATCCCCGCATCAGGAGTGCCCGCCGCGGCGTCACTCTGATCCGAGGAGGATGGACATGTTCATCATTGGGATTGACCCGCACAAGGGGTCGCACACCGCGGCGGTGATCGACCGCGACGAGCAACTGGTTGGTGAGTTGTCGGTCCGCGCGGATCGGTCGCAGCGTGGTCGGTCGCTGCGTTGGGCTCGGGAGTTTGAGCCGCGCGTGGGGGCGACGGTCGACCACGTCGTGACATCGCCGGGCATCGGTCGTTCGGCTTGGTTCAAGGACCCGGACGGCAACACCATCGCGCTCTTCCAGCCCGAGTGATCTCGGGCCGACGCTGTTCACACGTTGTTCGGGTGTCCGGGATCGCCCGGGACCGAGACGCTGTCGTAGGTATCCCAGATCGCCGGGTCGTGGACGCTCGAAATTCGGCTGGCGGTCAGTTCAGGTGTTGGAGTGCTTCGGCGGCGCGTCGTTCGACGTTCGCGTACCCGTGGGCCGCGGCGGCGGTGTGCGCCTTGGTGAGAAGGTCCCGAGCCTTCTCGGTGTCGCCTGGGGCCTTGCGTTCGGCGAGCATCTTCCCCCACGAGAGGTTGGTGCGGGCGGCGAAGAACTTGGCGTTTGCTCGGTCGTTGAACGCGGCGGCTTGGGTGAAGTAGGCGTCCGCCTCGTCGTAGCGGCCGAGGACGGTGGCGAGGCCGCCGAGGTAATGGCTGACCGGGCCGTCAGCCGTAATGCCGGTAGTGGAGAACTGATCGGCCCACGGCGCGAGCCGGTCGAACAGCGGCCCGGCGTACTTCGGGTCCCGGCATCCGATGGCGGCTTCGGCGTAGGAGACCATTCCGGAGAGCCAAACCGGGTCGAGCGGAAGATCGAAGTTGGCGGCCGCGAACTCCTCCAGCAGATGACGCGCGTCGTCGGTTCGGTCTGCTTCGACATGGGCCAGAGCCAGCGCCGCAGCGATCCCCAGGGGGGCGATCTCGGGAGCGTCGGCGGCCATCTGCTCGATGAGTGGGACCAGCTCGCCCACGGTTCCGCGTTGGGCGCTCACCGCTCCGATCTGCGCGCCGAAGAACATGGTGGCGTCGGGTTGGCCGCTGTCGGTGCCGAGCTGGAGTGCCTCCGTGGCCAACTGTTCGGCCTGTTCGGTGTTCCCGGCGATCTGCGCCCGCATGGCACGCGTATAGCTGTGCCACCAGTTCAACTGCGGCTGGTCGAGCTGTTCGGCGAGCGACCCCGAGATCTTGTAGCAGCGGTCCATCTCGTCGATGTCCCCGGCGCGGCCGGCAGCGAGTGCGCGGTACCCCGCCGCCCAGAAGAGCAGTACCGGGTCCCCTATCCGCTCGGCCCGAATGAGCGCGTCGGCCGACCAGGCCAGCGACTGCCCGAGTAATGGCGGCACGAGGAGCGGCAACGAGACAAGGTTGAGGACCCGCACGATGATGGCGTCGTCACCGGAGGATTCGGCGATGGCGAGGGCCTCGTCGGCCAGCGTGTGGCGGCGGTCGAGGATGCTCCCGTAGGTGAGCTCCTGGCAGAGGGTGGCGAGCACGAGCGCCCGGTCGGGATGGTCGATGGGCAGGCGGGCGAGGGCCATCTCCAAGATCTCGACTTTGTCGGCGTCGATGACGCCGACGTTGGTAGTGAAGCCTCGGTTGCCGGCCAGGGCGGCAGCCACGAGCCGCTCGGTGTCACCCAGATCCGCAGCCCGGAGGGCGGCGTCGAGGAGCGTTTGGCGAAATGCGGAGTCACCGGTCTGGCGTTGGGCGGTGCCGAGCCCGATGGCCAGGTCGAGTCCCATGATCGGCTCGGGGTCGTCGGTCTGGGCGTACAGGGCGAGGGCCTGGGTGTAGTACCGAAGGGCATCGCCGGGGGCGAGCGCGGCCAGCGCGGCGTCGCCCGCCTGGCGCGAATAGCTGAGGGCCTTGGCCAGGTCGATGGGTTGGGTCGCGTTGAACCAGTGACGGGCCAGTTCACCCACCCGTGCGCCGGGACGATCGCCGCAAAGGTCTTCCAACGCTTCGGCCACGTGCCGGTGCGCGCGGGCCCGGCGAGTCGGACCGAGGTCCTCATACAAGGTGTGTTGGATGAGCGCATGGGCGAAGCTGTAATGCCCCGAAGCGCCGGCCAACTCACGCACCAGAGCCACGGACGCCGCCGCGTCGAGCACGTCGAGCAGATCGTCTTCCGATGTCTTGGTCGCCCGGGTCAAGACACCGAGGTCGAAGTCCCGACCAATCACCGCCGCGAGCGACAACACGCGCTCCGCGCGCTCACCGAGGCGCCCAACCCGGGCACCGATCACTTCGCGCACACTGTCGGGCAACGCCGTCTCCTCGAGGAACGTTGCTGCGATCCATCGCCCGCTGGTGTCCTGGTAGATCGCGCCGGTCTCGGCGAGATGGATGAGCACTTCGCTCACAAAGAACGGGTTGCCATCCGTCTCGCGATACACCGCGTGAGCGAGGCCCACCGCGGCGTCGTCGAGGCTGTGACCCGCGGTGGCCTCCATGAGCGCCATGACTCCCGTGTCGTCCAGCCCGGCGAGTTCGACACGAGACACGCCGTGCTGTCGGCGGAGCGCAGCCAAGGTTTCGAGGAACGGATGTGAGCGCGACAACTCACTATCCCGATAGGTCGCCAACACCAACACGCGCATCGCCTGCTCGGCCGCGATCACGTGACGCAACAGCTGCAAGCTCGCCTTGTCCGCCCACTGCAAGTCCTCCAACACGAGGACGACCGGCTGATGTTGCGACACCATCACCAACAAACCCACCACTGCCGCCAGGAGCAGGTAACGCTCGGTGTCAGCATCGGTCGCCTTCGACGGCGGAAGCCCCGGCAACCTGCTCGCCAGCGTCGTAACCAACCGGACGAGTTCCGACCCGTACGCGTCGACATGGGCAACAAGTTGGTCCTCGGTGGCGTGGGTGACGTAATGGCCGAGCGCCTCAGCGAAGAGCTGATACGGCGTGGCGAGATCCTCCTCGCAATGCCCGAACAACACGTAGGCCCCGGCGTCGAACGCGGCGCGGGCCGTCTCGGCGACCAGTGTGGTCTTGCCCAGACCGGCCTCACCCGAGATCAGGAACACCTCGCGTCCTTCGCCACCGGCGACACGCTTGAACGCATCCGACATCGTCGCCGTCTCGGCTTCTCGACCGACGACACCCGCTGCGGGTCGCACGCCCAAAAGGCCCGGCAACGGCACGGCATTCGTCGCGGACCCGCCGAGCGGCTCCCATCGCACCTCGACGGTCTCCATCGGATCCGGCAGGCCCTTCAGCACCAACGGCCCGACCGGGCTGCATTCCTGTCGGCTGCGCCGACCTGCCATCAACCGCACCACATCCGCAGCCAGGATCTGGCCGCCCTCGCACGCCGCGCACAATCGAGCGGCCTCGATCACCGGGTCGCCGAAGTAATCGTCGTCCTCGGTCGTGACTTCGCCGCCGCTCAGCCCGACACGTAAACCGACCGAGTGCTCACGGCCACGGTTATCGCGTTCGATGCCCTGGTGCATACCCACCGCGCACGAAAACGCCGCCGACGCGGTCGCGAACACGACCATGAGCCCGTCACCCAGGTTCTTCACCTCGGTGCCGCCCGCCTCGGCGATCGCCTGACGCAAGATCGAGAAATGACCGCGACGCAGCTCGTCCGCGGCGTCGGGTGCCAGGCCCGCCGCCAACGCCGTCGAACCGACCATATCGGTGAACAACACCGCCACGTTCTCGGTGGTCAACGAAGCACTACTCCCGCCTGCACCCCTCAACCGTAAGCCGCGCGCCGCGCCAGCCGCACCGTGCTCCTACGGAGCCGGAACCGAGTGCCCCCGAACGCGGTGGAACAGACGCTGTCGGAGGTATCAATCGCCGGTTCAGCGGCTTGTGGCGGCGGCCGTCAGTTCTGGGGCTGGGCCGTGGCGGTGACGATCTGGTCGAGTACCGACTGATCGGGCATGGGGGGCGGGTCGAGTGACGGGAGCTGGCGGATGCGTGCGAACGCACGGTCGATGAACGGGCCTTCGATGACGGGGCTGTGACAACACGCGACTGTGGTGATGTCGAGGCTTTGCACGCGGTCGACGTATCGGCCGTACTTGGTTTCGTCGACCATCGACAGCCATGGACTGACCGCGCCGAGCGCGAACAATGCCAGACCGAAATCCCAGAACTCGGCGTCGAGGTCGGCGACACCCATCTGTGGGTCGGGGAGTGGTGTCGCGAACGTATCGACCGCCCAGTACACGCCGGTTGCCGGGTCGAACAGCCCGCGGGTCGTCGGTGAGTCGTACACGGGAGGCCGCAACGCCTGCAACGTGCGGTCACCGATGTCGAGAGCTTCGCCGTCCATGACCCACCGGCACCGATCGAGCGGGAACTCGAAACAGTTCGTGTGTCGTTCCACCATCGCCCAGTTGCACACGAGCTGCGCGTTCGGACACGCGCTCAGCGTCTCGTCAAGGTTTCCGGTGTGGTCAACGTCATCATGCGACAAGAAGATCCAACGCACATCGTTGGGCTCGACCAGCGAGAACACGTCCTTCAGCCACTGGTCGCGATTCGCGACGGTGCCGGTATCGACGATCATCGGTTCCGCGCCCAGGATCACCATCGAGTTCAGATACACGAACAGCGGCTGGCCGAGCGCAGGCTGGACCGAGTGGATCACCCAGGTATCGGCCGCGATCCGAGTCGGTGGGACGTAGGTGGTTGGCGCAACCGGAGCGAACGTCATGACGGCATCTCCTCCCTATCCGACGCCTGCCGCGCCGGAGCATCCGCCGCATCATGATCGACTCGCAGCCGCCGGGCAAACAACAGAGCGAACCGCCACCACGCCGGACACCCGCCCGGCAGCACCGCCCCATAACGCGTCCCCGAATCCGCGATTATTGGTATCCCCGAACGCCGGGTCGGCCCCGTTGATCTGAGCGCAGATCTGTGCGTCGTAGTCGCCTTCGTCGCCGGCGGCTGACAGACCTCGTCCTTGCACGGCACATCGGGGACGCGAGTGCCGACGCGGAGCCACAGCGCACTGCGAACATCTCGTCGTGATCGGCAACGGAAGGGGTGGCTACTCGTTCCGACGCCGATAGCGACGCGCCGATGTGCAATAGCATCCGCTCCACACCCAGACAGAGGAGAAGGCCTGTGCCCGTCCTAATGATCGGTGAAGTGCCGAATCTGACCGAGGAGATCTACGCCGGAATGGTGGGCCGACTGACGCCTCTCATGCGCGCCTCCAAGGGCTTCATCTCCCATGCCGGCGGGCCGAGCCCGACCGGCGGTTGGCGGGTCGTCGAGGCCTGGGAGTCCGAGGAGGACTGCGAGAAGTGGTTCGACGAGACCGTCAAGCCCAACCTCCCGCCCGACATCGTCCCGGACCGGACGTACCACCGGCTCCACACCGCCTTCACCAAGTCGACCGCCGGTTGACGCCCGACGGCCCGGCCGCTCTGGGGAGGTAGTCCGGAGCGGGAGGCCGGGAACCCGCCCCTGCCCTACGGTGGAGAGGAGCAGGGACGGGCCCCGAAGGGGGGACCGGGGGAGGCCGGTGGGTCGGTGTTACGACGTGCCCGCGCAGGCGTCGGTGATGTCGATCGCACCGGCACCCGTGTCGCACAGGTTCGAGGTGACTTTCCATGATTCGATCACTTTGGGGATGATCGCCTCGAACGACTCGGCGAAAAACTCGTAGTTGTTCGTCGCGTTCGGGGTGCTGTCGCGCACGATCCCGAGGTCGAGCGTGCCGCCGTCACCGACGGTGTGGATCCCTTCGGGGAACAGGAACCAGACGAGTGCGAGAAACCGTCGCTCACCGACGGATGACGGTCGCGTCGACCGCAGGACCTGAGCCGACGGCACTGACAACAGAACCCTGGGTCCAGGTCAGTTCTCATTCGGGGAACTGCTCGCGATTGTCGCGGTCAGCTGCCAGGTGTGGCCGGGGTGAAGTCGTGGTCAGGACGTGGTGAGGGTGTCGCGCTTAGGGCTGTACTGGTAGTTGGTGATCAGGCTCACCGCGAGTACCGCGGCCCCCGCCGCGACGTAGAACGCGGCCATCCCGCCTTCGGCGTCAGCGAAGTTCAGCGCGAACGGCGCCACGATGAGCAGCCCAGCCGCCAGGTAATCGCCGGCAGAATGAACGGTGAAGGGAAGGACCTTGATGATCCCGAGTGGATACTTCGTCAAGGCGCTCACCACCAACACGACCGCCCCAACCACGACGCCGGTAACGATGGCGCCACCCGACCCGTTGTCAACGAGCGCAACAACAATGAGCGAGATACCAACCGCGTAATCGGCGATCGCGTGGAACCACGCCGGAAGCAGCTTCACCAAAGACATCGTCCATCCTCCCCTGACCGCCCCGGAGGGCATAGACCACGGTTCGACCGGGCGTTCGCCAAGCCGCGAGCCGCCCTTCGATTACTGGTGTGCAGATAGATATCGTGCAAGACGACGGACCTGTTAGCAACTTCGACCTGAAATAGTCGCTGTCGTGAGCGGGTTGGGGTGCTCGCGATTTGGTGCGAGGTGGTGCACGATGGCCTCGACCGCTTCGGCTACAAGGGATCGAGGCCATCGTGTTGCGTACGGTGAGTGACGGCGACGTAGCTGCAGGCGCCCAGCGCGTACTCGATGCGGTCGCGCAGTGTGGATCCGCGCAACCCGCACAGGCGGCCGAAGAAGCGGAGATTCTCGCGCGCGCTGAGCTGCGAGTAGAGCGCGACGTCTTGGGGCACGAATCCGATGCCACGCTTCGCCGGCGACCCCGCGCCGTCGAGCGGCGTGCCGTCGATCATGATCTCGCCGCTGTCGCGATCGAGTACGCCGCAGAGCATCGCGATCGTGGTGGTCTTGCCCGCGCCGTTGGGTCCGAGCAGCCCGTACGTCTCGCTGGCGGCGATCGCGAACCCCACGCCGTCGACCGCGGTGTGGTCGCCGTACCGCTTGACCCGACCTGTGCAGACGAGCGCCCGATCGCTTTCGGCCACGGTCATCGGCGGGTCGCGCCGACCCGTGCAGCACTTCGACTCGTCACGACTCGACTGCCTAGATCCGCGCCAGCTCTTGTTCGAGCTGCGCAAGTCCCATGGGCCCGAGATCGAGCGCGCCGGCGTGAAAGGCCTTGAGGTCGAAGCTCGGTCCGGCGCGGCGTCGCGCATCGTCACGCGCGCGGAGGAAGACCCGCTCGCCGACCTTGTAGCTGATCGCCTGGCCCGGCCAGCCGAGATATCGGTCGACTTCGCTGGTCGCGAAATCCTCGCCGAACTTGGAACGATCGATCATGAACGGCACCGCGAGCTCGGGCGTCCAACGCTCGCCCGGCGCGAACCGTTCGTCGTCGGGGATGGCGAGCTCGAGGTGTAAGCCGATGTCGACGACGACACGTGCCGCGCGCATCGCCTGGGCGCGCAGCATGCCGAGCTCGAACGCCGGGTCATCGAGGT
This sequence comes from Acidimicrobiia bacterium, assembly GCA_038236695.1. Classification (GTDB taxonomy): domain Bacteria; phylum Actinomycetota; class Acidimicrobiia; order IMCC26256; family JBBRZM01; genus JBBRZM01. The sequence continues at coordinate 18,739 of JBBRZM010000030.1, read as the reverse complement.
AGCCGAGCTCGCCCATGAGCCGTTCGGCATACAGCGCCCACCCCTCCGCGTGGCCCGACGAGCCGGCGAGCGTGCGCTGGTAGCGGCTGAGCTCGTCGGTTAGGTAGACGACCTGTGCGATCTGCAGGTGATGACCGGGGACGCCCTCGTGGTAGCAGGTCGAGACTTCGCCCCAAAGCGGGAAGCTCGTGTGGCCGAGCGTGGGATACCAAGTGCGGCCCGGACGACTGAAGTCTTCCGCGGGCCCCGTGTAGTACATCGCCGCGGCTCCCCCGGGCGGTGAGGTCATCGCCTCGACGGTCTTGACCGGTTCGGGAATGTCGAAGTGCACGCCGTCGAGCTCGACGACGGTGCGATCGAGGAGCGCTTGCAGCCAGGCGCGGAACTCGTCGACACCTTCGATCATCCGCGTCGGATCGTGCTCCAAGTGCTCGACAACGTCGTCGAGCGACGCGCCGGGCAGGATCTGCTCGGCTACCTGGGCCATCGCGCGCTCGAGTCGGTGCAGCTCGTCCCAGCCCCACGTGTACGTGTCGTCGAGGTCGAGATCGACGCCGTTGAACGCGCGCGCCCAGAGCGCGTAGCGCTCACGACCGACGGCGTCGCGCTCAGCGGCATGCGGCAAATACTCCTGGGCAAGGAACCGGCCGAGTGCCGCGTACGCCTCGGTGGCGCGTTGTGCATTCTCCTCGAGTCGAGCGCTCAGGGCGGGGGAGCTGACACCGGCGCGTTCGATTTCTGCCGCGAGCGTCAAGAAGAACGGCCGGATGCCGGCCTCGAGACCGCCCCACACGTCGGCCTGGTGCGTGCAGGCAACGGCTTGCCGCGCCGCCGCGACCACGCCCTCGCGGACGCCCTCCGCCAGGGCGTCCTGAAAACCGGAGAGCGCCTGCGGCACGAGCGCCAACCGGGCGGCGATGACCTCCCAATCGGTCTCGGTCTGCCGCGGCATCAGGTCGAAGCACATCCGCACGTCGGACACCGGGCTGTCGATGATACGAAGATCGCGCAGCCGCTCGCCGGCGTCGTGCTGCTCGAGGCGGGTCTCGAGGTCTTCGCGCATCACCTCGGCCGCGATGCGATCGCGATCACTCTCGGCCGGCGTCGCCGCGAGCTTTCTCAGCGCGGCACGATCGTGTTCGGCCCGTTCGGCGATGCCGTCGAGCGAGTAGTCGGTGATCTCGTGGTCGTGGCCGGTGATGCCCGCGCTCGTTGCGGTCACGGGGTCGAGCGCGGCGAACCGGTCGACGTACTCCGCCGCAAGGTCGTAGACGGCCGACATGTTTCCCCCCTCGTGGACCGGAGCCCGCGAGGAGGTTCTCACATCAGCCCGCCGTCGGCTCGACGTAGACGCGACACGGCTCGGCCCGCAGCGACGGGCACGCCGGGAGCGGCGTGGGCACGGCGATTCCCGGAATCACCGGGAGCACGACCCTGGATGGATGCACCGCCGTGTGGGCGATCGTGTTGGTGGGGTGCTGCTTCGCGTCGATCGTGTCGAACGTCCAGCTCGGCCGGTCGCCGCCGGGGGCTTCCACACTGATGCGGATGCGGGAGCCGGCACGGAATGCGTGGCCGAACGGGAAGAGCTCGACGCGGACCAGCGAGAACGTACCGGCCGGCAGCGGCTCGGCGTCGGCTTTGCGCTGCGTCGCGACCGGCAGCAGGGCGGTCGAGGCCTTGTCGTCGAGCTTGCGGTGGCTCGCGCGGAGCCATCCGTCCTGCACGTACATCTCCTGGCCGTCGGGCCGCACCTCGGTGAGCGACACTTGGAGATCAGTGTCGGCTTTGCTCGACTGCACCCACAGATCGACGCTGCCGCTTCCGACCATCACCGTGTTGGCCGGCAACGGTTCCGAGATGTACGACACGGCCTTGCCGTTGACGAGCGGCTTCCAGTTGTACGGGGGCAGCGCCTTCCACACGTCGTCGGTGTTCTTCGCGTCGAAGTTTTTCCGCGGCCGTGCGGTTGCGTCCGACACATAGGCATCGGATCCAGTCTTGTCGTTCGCGTTGCCGGGCTTGTCGGATGTCAGCTTGCCGCCGGATCCGAAGTACCACGTGGTCGCCTTGGTCTCCTTGGGCGGCCATTGAGCGAAGCCGGCCTCGAAGCCGGCGACGGGCGCGCCGGGCGCGGCGTCGGGCCCGGCACCGTTATCGAAGAGCACGCGCACTTTCGGATCGGCGTCGAACGTATTCTTTGCCTGCTCGTACGTCGTGCCGGGTGGGAAGCGGTCCGGCGGCAGGGTCACGCCGTCAACGCCCATGAGCATTTTGTAGAGAAGCGGTGCGCCGGCGCGGATCGCCGCGGGAACCGAAGGAACCTTGTGCGCGACGTAGAGATCGAGGAACTCGAGCCATCGCATGCCGATCGCCGGGTCGAGCGGATCGGAGTGCACGCCGTTCTGCAACGAGAAGTGTGTCGGCTCGCCGCCGGTGAAATTCGCGAGCATGTCGGGGAAATGGGGGCCGGTCTGCTCGTCTTCGAACGAGCCCGCCAGGAACGTCGGCACCTTGATCTTGTCGACGAAGTTGGCCGGTGACAGCGCGTCGCTGTCGGCAGTCGCGTACTTGTTGTCTTCGAGGGCCGCGAGCAAGTTGCGGGCCTGACCACGCAACGCCTGGTTGGCCTTACACGTCTTGTCGCCCGAGTTGATCTGTTTGGCCGCCCATTTCTGTCCCGACGCGGGCGCTGCCTGGGCGTCGTGCTGGCGGTCCTTGGCCCAACTGAGCGCGAACCCGTCGTTGGAGATGCCGCCCGGATACGCGGTAGCGCGGTAGACGTCGTCGTAGACCGACAGTGGCGCGATCGCAGCCAGATGCGGCGGCTGCATCTTGGCGACGAACAGCTGACTGATTCCCGGGTACGAGATGCCGACCATTCCGGGTTTGTGGTCGAGCACCCAGGGTTGCGCCGCGACCGTCTCGACCATGTCGTAACCGTCGGTCTGCTGGGGTGTGTCGAACAGGTCGAACGCGCCGCCCGAACAACCGGTGCCCCGCACGTTGACGCCGACAGTGGCGTAGCCGAGCAGGCCGGCGATCTGCTCGCTCGGTTGCGGCGCGTCGGGGTTGGCGGGGTCGTAGCCCGAGTACTCGATGACTGTTGGGTACGGCCCCTTGTCAGGATCTCCGGGCAGCCGGACCATTGCCGCGAGCGTGGTGCCGTCGCGGGTCCGGATGTAGTTGAGCCCCGGCACGAGCTGTTGCGAGGAGTAGGTCGACGCGGCGGGCGGCTTGTTCGGGTCGAGCACGGTCGCTGCATTCGATCTCGCGATGTTGCTGCCGGTCTTTTGCTGCACGACGTAGCCGGATCCCGGCGAGACCTTGCGGAACAGCAGCGTGCCGTTTGCGTCGGTCTTCCCGGTGCCGGCAACGTGCTTGTCGTGGTCGACGAGCGTGAGGGCAGCGCCCGGCGCCGCGCCCGTCACGACGACCTGATCGACGCTTCCGTGCGCAATGAAGGTCGCCTTCTTGTTGACGTCCGCCGCCTTGTTGCTCGACCCGCTCGTGCAGGCGCTGAGACCTGCGGCAAGCACGAGGGTGATTGCAAGCGCGGAACGGCGCGGGTGGAGCTGCATGTGTTTCCTCCGAGGACGGGCACTGCCGGTAGAACGGACATACTCCCACTTTCCGGCCGGCGGGGCGAGGCGGCACCCGGTGGGCTGCCCCACGGGTTGGCGCGCTACCTTCGGCCGGGCCCGTTCCCGAGGGAAGGCGACGGCGATGGCCGACGACGACGGCACCCCGGCCAACCGCACCGAGACCGACAGCATGGGTCCGGTCGAGGTGCCCGCGCACCGGTACTGGGGTGCGCAGACCCAACGGTCGCTGCATCACTTCTCGATCGGCGACGATCGCATGCCCGTCCCGGTGATCCGGGCGATGGCGGTGCTGAAGAAGGCGGCCGCCCTCGTCAACCGCGACCTCGGCACGCTTGGCGCGGCCGAAGCCGACCTGATCGTGGAAGCAGCCGACGAGGTGATCGCGGGCGCCCACGACGACGAGTTTCCGCTTTCCGTCTGGCAGACCGGCAGCGGCACGCAGACCAACATGAACGTCAACGAGGTCATCTCCAACCGCGCCATCGAACTCGCGGATGGGGAGCGCGGCAGTAAGACGCCGGTGCATCCCAACGACGACGTCAACATGTCGCAATCGTCCAACGACACGTTCCCGACCGCGATGCACATCGCGGCCGCCGAGCAGCTGGTGCACGAGCTCATCCCCTCCGTGACCCAGCTGCGCGATGCGCTCGACACGAAGGCGAGCCAGTTCGCCGGCATCGTGAAGATCGGTCGCACGCACCTGCAAGACGCGGTGCCGCTCACGTTGGGTCAGGAATTCTCGGGATACGTCGCGCAGCTCGACGCCGATCTCGAGCGGATTCAGCTCGCGTTGCCCGGTTTGTTCGAGCTCGCGCTCGGTGGTACCGCGGTGGGCACCGGTCTCAACACGCACCCAGAGTTCGCCGTACGCGCCGCCGCGAAGATCGCGGAGCTCACGGGTCTGGAGTTCGTGTCGGCGCCCAACAAGTTCGCAGCACTCGCAGCGCACGATGCGCTGGTGTTCGCCAGTGGCGCGATCAAGACGCTTGCGGTGTCGCTGATGAAGATCGCGAACGACATCCGCTGGCTCGCGTCGGGGCCGCGCTCCGGCCTCGGCGAGCTGATCCTGCCGGAAAACGAGCCGGGGTCGTCGATCATGCCGGGGAAAGTCAACCCGACGCAGTGCGAAGCCATGACGATGGTGTGCGTGCAGGTGTTCGGCAACGACGCCACGATCGGCATCGCCGGTTCGCAAGGAAACTTCGAGCTCAACGTGTTCAAGCCGGTGATGATCTTCAACTTCCTGCATTCGGTCGACTTGTTAGCTGACACGTGCGGCACGTTCCGCGAGTTCGCGGTCGAGGGCCTGCAGGCAAACGAGGAGCGGATCGCCGAGCACCTCGGCAATTCCCTGATGCTGGTCACCGCGCTCAATCCGCACATCGGTTACGACAACGCGGCTGCCATCGCCAAGCACGCGCACCAACACAAGCTCACGCTCAAGGAAGCAGCCGTGAAGCTCGGCCATCTCACGGCCGAGAAATTCGACGAGTTGGTGCGGCCCGACAAGATGACCGGCCCGAGCTGAGCTCGGGCCGTCGCCAATCTGCGAGTGTGAAGTCGTTGCGTCACGAGAGGCGCGACCTGGTCGCTGGGGGAGTGATGACAGGGTCACAGACGCGAGCTCTCGCGATCGTCGCGGCTGGGTTGCTGACTGTCGCGGCTTGCGGAGGCGGCGGGGCGTCCAAAAAGAAGCCCACGTCGCCGACCCGAGCGGCGAAGCCGACGACGCGGCCGGCCCCCGCTGGCGACGCGTTCTACGCGCCGCCGTCACCACTGCCGAAGGGTGTGCCCGGTGACCTGATCTGGGCGCAGTCGATCGACGCGCCACCGCTCGCGAAGGCGTGGCGCGTCTTGTATCACTCGCGCGCTGTCGATGGAAGCGACGTCGCGGTGTCAGGCGTGGTGGTCGCCCCGGCGGCCGCGACGTCCGACCGTCCGATCTTGAGCTACGCGCACGAGACGACCGGCATCGCCGACGCGTGCGCGCCGTCGAAGCCGGCCAATGCCGCCACGGAGCTTCCCGATGTGAAGAAGATGATCGCAGCCGGATACGTGACGGCAGCGACCGACTACCAAGGACTCGGCACGCCGGACGTTCACCCGTATCTCGTGGGCGTGAGTGAGGGCCGCAGCGTCCTCGACATCGCCCGGGCCGCACGCCAAATGCGTGACACCGGCGCCGGCAAGAAAGTGGCGGTATACGGCTACTCGCAAGGCGGTCACGCTGCATTGTTCGCCGGACAGATCGCACCGAGCTACGCGCCCGAGCTCGACATCGTGTCGGTCAACGCGACCGCGCCGGTCACCGACCTCGCGCTGCTCGCCCAGGGCCTGCCCGACGCCCCTGCGGGTCTCGGATTTGGCGTGCTCGCGACCTACGGGTTCGCGGCCGCATACCCGCAGCTCGAGCCGGCCGACATCCTCACACCGGCGGTGCTCGCCGACCGCTCGATCGTCGAGACCGCGTGCGACGAGCGGGTCTTGGTGCCGCTCGCCAACAAGGGCTACGCCGCGGTGTTCACGAAGAGCCCCGACGACGTTCCGGCGTGGCGAAGCCGCCTCGTCGAGAACTCTCCCGGCGCGACAAAACCTGCGGCGCCCGTGTACATCTACCGGGGCGGCCAGGACCAGCTCGCGACGGTGCCCGCGATCGACAACTACGTGAAGGCCGTGTGCAAGCTCGGGGCAAAGGTGGAAGTTGTCACGGTTCCGGAGCGAACGCACAGCAGCATCTTCGACGACGACGGCCAATACCAGCTCGCGTTTATCGCCGACCGGCTCGCGGGCAAGCCGCTGATCACGAGCAGCTGCCCGACCTGAGTCATCGCCGTCGGGTCGCCGACCGGCTGTGGGTCCGGATCGGGGCCAGCCGGGAATGTCCGACCGGCCTCATGGGTTCTCCAGTCGCGTAATTGTGTAATCACAACGAGCGAAACCGAGGCCCGATGCCTGCCACGGACATCCTTGCCCTGCCGACGCTGCCCCTGACCAGCGGGGTGGTCCTGCCCCAGATGGTGATCACCATCGCGCTCGAGAGCGACGAGGCCCGCGCTGCCGCGGATGCCGCGCAAGAGGGCGACCGGCTGCTGCTGCTCGTGCCCCGGATCGACGGCCGCTACGCAAAAGTCGGCACCGTGGCTCGGGTCGAGAACGCGGGTGAGCTCCCCAACGGCCAACAGGCACTCGTGCTGCGCGGGCTGTATCGCGCCATTGTCGGCACTGGCGTCGTCGGCACCGGCCGGGGTCTGTGGGTCGAAGCGGAGCCCGTCCTCGACACGAGCGAGCCCACCGAGCGCATCACCGAGCTCGCGCGCGAGTACCGCGCGCTCGTGAGTGGCATCGCGCAACGCCGCGGTGCCGGGCGCCTCGGCGAGGCGCTCCAGGGCGTCACCGATCCCGGCGCGCTGGCCGACACCGCCGGTTGGTGGCCCGACCTCGCGCTCGAGCGCAAGGTCGAGCTGTTGGAGACGATCGACATCGGCGAACGGCTCGAGCAAGTTGTCGGTTGGGCGCGTGACGCGCTCGCCGAGCTCGACGTGGCCGACAAGATCCGCAGCGACGTGACCGACGGCATGGAGAAGCAGCAGCGCGAGTTCCTCTTGCGTCAGCAACTCGCTGCGATCCGCAAAGAGCTCGGTGAAGACGGTGAAGAAGACGTGATCGAGGAGTACCGCCGTCGCGTCGACGAGTCGGGGCTTCCCGACGGCGCGCGCGACGCGGCCACCCGTGAAGTCGACCGGCTCGAGCGCATGAGCGATCAGAGCCCGGAGCACGGCTGGATCCGCACCTGGCTCGACACGATCCTCGACGTGCCGTGGGGCAATCGCTCCGACGATCGTCTCGACGTGACCGAGGCCCGGCAGATCCTCGACGAGGATCACACCGGCCTCGACGACGTGAAGGACCGCATCGTCGAGTACCTCGCGGTTCGCAAGTTGCGCGCTGACCGCGGCCTCGCAGCGCCCAGCGGGCGGGGCCAGGGCGCGATCGTCGCGTTCGTCGGTCCTCCCGGCGTGGGCAAGACCTCGCTCGGTGAGTCGGTCGCGCGTGCGCTCGGCCGCAAATTCGTACGAGTCGCGCTCGGCGGCGTCCACGACGAGGCCGAGCTTCGTGGCCACCGGCGTACCTATGTCGGCGCACGTCCCGGACGCATCGTGCGTGCGCTCACCGAGGCCGGCACGATGAACCCAGTCGTGGTGCTCGACGAGGTCGACAAGCTTGGCGCCGATTGGCGGGGCGACCCGTCGTCCGCGCTGCTCGAGGTCCTCGATCCGGCGCAGAACCATACGTTCCGGGACCACTATCTCGAAGTCGATCTCGACCTGTCGGACGTGTTGTTCCTCGCGACCGCGAACGTCGCCGAGACGATCCCGGGCCCGCTGCTCGACCGCATGGAAGTGGTCCGGCTCGATGGCTACACCGAAGACGAGAAGGTCTCGATCGCGCGCGACCATCTCTTCACGCGTCAGTTGGACCGCAACGGCCTGGCTGCGGATGAAGTGTCCCTTGGTGACGACGCGCTGCGTGTCATCGTGACCGACTACACCCGCGAAGCGGGCGTGCGGAACCTCGAACGCGAGCTCGGCAAGGTCCTGCGGAAGGTCGCGGCCCGGATCGCCGGCGGTGAAACGACGCCGCCGGTCACGATCGAACCCGACTCTGTGCGCGACTATCTCGGCCGGGCGAAGTTCTTCGCCGAGGCGGCCGACCGCACCGCGGTGCCCGGTGTCGCGACTGGCCTCGCCGTCACCGGAACCGGTGGTGACGTGCTGTTCATCGAAGCGAGCGCGATGGAAGGCGAGCCCGGCCTCATGCTCACGGGCCAGCTCGGCGACGTCATGAAAGAGTCGGCCGAGATCGCGCTGTCGTACGTGCGCTCGCACACTACAGAGCTCGGCGTGGCGAGCGGCATTGATCGCCGACGCGTGCACGTACACGTGCCGGCAGGCGCGGTGCCGAAAGACGGACCGTCGGCGGGAGTCACGATGACCACCGCGCTCGTCAGCCTGCTGAGCGGACGGCCGGTGCGCGCTGACGTCGGCATGACCGGCGAGGTCACGCTGCAGGGCCGGGTGCTGCCGATCGGCGGGGTGAAGCAGAAGGTGCTGGCGGCGCAGCGGGCCGGGCTCACGACCGTCGTACTGCCCGCTCGCAACGGCCCCGATCTCGACGACGTACCCGAGGCGGTGCGTGACCAGTTGACGTTCCACCTCGTCGAGGACGTGAGTGAGGTGCTCGCCGTGGCGCTCGAGGCCGGGCCGGTGCCGAATACCTGCGGGGCCTAAGCCTCGCCCACGTACGCGCCGTTCAAGAGCTCGGCCGCGCCGGTGGGGTCGCAGCGGCGGGATCGGCGCCCGCGGCGAAGTCGAGCGTCTCGCCCTCTGCGAGCGGGAAGTGGCACGCGACGAAGTGGCCGGGCCGGTCTTTCACCTCGGCCATGATCGGCTCCTCGGCCGCGCATTTCGCTTGCGCCTTCGGACAGCGCGTGCGGAAGCGACAGCCGCTCGGCGGGTGAATCGGTGAGGGGAGTTCACCGGCGAGCGCCTCGGTGGTGTCGGGCCGCACGTCGGGATCGGGCACCGGAATCGCCGCGAGCAGCGCGGCGGTGTACGGATGCGCGGGACGGCTGTAGAGCTCGTCGGGCCCGCCGACCTCGCACAACTTGCCGAGGTACATGACGATGACGCGGTCACTCACGTTCTTCACGACCGCGAGGTCGTGGGCGATGAAGACGAGCGTGAGTCCGTAGCGTGCCTTCATGTCTTGCAGCAGGTTGAGGATCTGCGCCCGCACCGACACGTCGAGCGCGGAGACCGGCTCGTCGCAGATGATGAGCTTCGGCTCGGTGACGACCGCGCGCGCGATCGAGATGCGCTGACATTGACCGCCGGAGAACTCGTGCGGACGGCGGTCGCGCGAGCCGTCAGGATCGAGCCCGACTGCGTCGAGTACCTCGTCGACCTTGGCGCGCTGCTCGCCCTTGCCGGCCTTGCTCCAGATCGAGAGTCCTTCGCCGACGATGTCACCGACCTTGCGCCGGGGATTGAGCGACGAGATGGGATCTTGGAAGATCATCTGCATGCGCGGCCGCATGCGCCGCAGCGCCTCGCCCTTCAGCTTCGTGAGCTCCTCGCCGGCAAAGCGCACGGTTCCCGACGTCGGCCGCGGGAGCTGCACCATCGCCCGCCCGGTCGTCGACTTGCCGCACCCCGACTCACCGACGAGACCGACCGTTTCGCCTTCGAGGATGTCGAGGCTCACGTCGGAGACCGCATGCACCTTGCCGCCGCGCGCGGGGAACTCGACGACGAGATGCTCGACGCGGAGCAGCGGCTCTTGGTCATCGCGAAGGTGCGCGGTGCCGCTCCCGGCCATGCTCAGCTCCCTTGCCCGGGCGACGAGTCGGTCGCGGCGACCGCGGTGGGCTCGGCGGTGGCAGCAGTTGCTGCGGTTGCGCCGAGCGCGGCTTCGCGCTCGTTGCGTTCGAGCGCGGCCTGGCCCTGTGGCGTGCCGACGGGGAACCAGCAACGAAACTCGTGACCGGGAGTGGAGCCCGGGATGAGGGGCGGCTCTTCGTCCCGGCATTTGTCTTGGACGTAGCGACAGCGCGGCGCGAACTTGCAGCCGGGCGGGGGATTCACGAGGCTCGGCGGCCGTCCGGGAATCGTGTCGAGCCGGGTGTGGCTGGGATCGTCGATCTTCGGAATCGAGTGAACCAGCGCTTCGGTGTACGGCATGCGCATCTCGTGGAAGAGCGTGCGCGTGGGTGCCTTCTCGACGATGCGGCCGGCGTACATGACGGCGATCTCGTCGGCCCGCCCGGCGACGACGCCGAGGTCGTGCGTGACGAGCACGACCGACATGAACCGCTCGCGCTGCTGCGTCTGGAGGAGGTCGAGCACCTGGGCCTGCACGGTGACGTCGAGCGCGGTGGTCGGTTCGTCGGCGAACAGGAGCTTCGGGCCGCACGCGAGTGCGATCGCGATGCTCACCCGCTGGCGCATGCCGCCCGACAGCTGGTGCGGGTATTCGTTGAGCCGCTTTGCCGGCTCCGGGATCCGCACCGAGCCCATCAGCGCCTCGGCCAGCTCGCGGGCGTAGCTGCGCGAGATGTCGAGGTGGTAGAGCAGCGACTCGGTGATCTGGCGGCCGACCTTCATCACCGGGTTGAGCGAGGTCATCGGGTCCTGGAAGATCATCGCCATCTGCGCGCCCCAGTAGGCGCGCATCTCCGACGGGCGGAGCTTGCTGATCTCCCGACCCTCGAAGATCACCGAGCCCTCGCGCACGATGTTGCGCTTGGGAAGCAGCCCCATGATCGACCGCGAGAGCACCGTCTTGCCCGAGCCCGACTCGCCCACGATGCCGAGCGTGCGGCCCCGCTCCAGCGTGAACGACACGCCGTCGACCGCCTTGGCAGTGCCAGTCGGCGTGACGAACGAGGTCTTGACGTCGTCGACTTCGAGCAGCGGTCCTTCGAGTGGCGCGTCGGGAAAGCGCGCGCCCGACTCGTCGAGCTTGTGCCGGGCGTGGCGCGGGCTCACAGCCCACCCTCACGAACGTCGAAGCGAGCGCGCACGACATCACCGAGGTAATTGAGCCCGAGGACGGTCAAGAAGATCATCGCCGCGGGCTCGAACACCATGAACGGGTACTGCGCCAGACTGCCGCGCTCGAGCGCGATCATGTTGCCCCACGACGGCGTGGGTGGGTTCACGCCGACGCCGAACAGTGCGAGGCCCGCTTCCGCGACGATCGCGATGGCCATCCCGAGGAGCGCGATCGAGAACATCGCGGGCAGCACGTTTGGGAGCACTTCGCGGAAGACGATGCGCCGGTTCTTCGACCCTTGCGCACGCGCCGCGAGCACGAACTCGCGCTCCGACCATGCCAACGTGCTGGCGCGCGTGATGCGGCCGAGCAGTGGCGTCGCGACAACTCCGATCGCGAGGACCAGCACGAGCAGGCGGTTGAGGTGCGTGCCGCCGCCCTTGGTCGACGCGGGGCTCAACGTGACTACCATCGTTGCCGCGATCACGAGTGCGGGGATCGAAACCATTGTGTCGAAGAGCACCGAGATGAGGGTGTCGATCTTGCCTCGGTAGTAGCCGGCGATGAGGCCGAGCGCGCCGCCGATGACGAGGCCGAGGAGAATGGAGCCGACCGCGACGGTGAGCGACGACCGGGCGCCGAAGGCAAGACGCGACAACATATCGCGACCATTGCTGTCGCCGCCGAGGATCGATCCCGCTTTGCCGATGCCCTGGCGTGCAAGGTCCACGTTCTGGGCTTGGGGGTCCTTCAGTGGCAGGATCGGAGCCAGCAGTGCGGAGCCGGCGACGAGGACGATCCACCCCAGCGCGATCCACGCGCCGACGCCCAGGCGCTTTTTCGCCGCCTTGCCTGCAGGGCCCGCCTCCCACAGCGCGGTCTCGACCTGCGCCGCGCTGCTATCGCCAAGGAATGTCACGGCGCGCCTTCGTTCGCCTCGGCAGTGCCGAGCATGTCGAGCGGGCTACGCGGCTGATCGGGCATGACGGATCCGCGGATCGATGACGACATAGAGCGCGTCGAGGAGGAAGTTGACGACCACGTACACGATCGCGATGAGCGCAACGATGCTCTGGAGCATGGGATATTGCACTTGCACGATCGCGTTGGCGAGCAGCTGACCGATGCCAGGCAAGCTGAACAACACCTCGACGATGATCGCACCGCTGATGAGCGTGCCGAAGTTGAGGCCGGCGACGGTCAACAAGGTGAGGCTCGAAGGTCGGAGCGCGTGGCGCCACAGCACCCGCTGGTTGGAGATGCCCTTGCTCTTCGCCATGGTGATGAAGTCTTCCTGCAGCGTCGCGATCATGTCGCTGCGTAACAAGCGCATGTACACCGCGATCTGGCCGACCGCGAGCGTGACGACGGGCAACACCATGCCCTGGATGTGCTCGCTCAAGCCCGCGCCGAGCGGCACATACGGGGTGGTGAAGATCTTCCACTTCGCGCTGAGGTAGTAGCTGAGGACGAGTGCGAGCACGATTGCCGGGATCGACAGCAACCCGAACGCGATCGCGTTGATCGCAGCGTCGGTCTTGGTGCCGGCCCGATAGGCAGTGAACACGCCGGCGGGGATGGCGATGAGCAACGCCAGCACTTGCGCGTACAGGATGAGCTGAATGGAGACCGGAGCGGCGTCCTTGACGAGGTCCGACACGTCTTGATTGGTGTTGTACGTCTTGCCCATGTCGCCTTGCAGGAAGTTGCCGAGCCATTTGCCGTACTGCACGAAGTACGGGTCGCTCAGATGCTGGTCCTTGTTGAACTGCGCTCGCTGCTGGGCGCTGCCGAACGGGATGACCGCCGTCGCAGGATCGCCGCCCCGCGCCTTTTGCAGCGCGAACACGATGAAGGTTGCAAGGATGACGACGACGACCAACTGGAGGAGCCGGCGCGCGATCAGTCGCATCCCTCGTCCTGTCTCACCGCGCCGGTCGTCGCCGTAGCTCCTCGATTCCTACTGCTTGACCCACAAGCCGACGACGGGAAGGCGCCCGTACAGATACTCGGGCTGACCGCCGTTGTCGGGCAGGGGTGGGCCGAGCGCGCCGTTGACATTGGGCTTCGCCGCGATCACCCAGCGGACGTAGAAACCCCACAGGTTGTAGACCTGCGCCGCGAAGCGCTTGTTGACCTGCTCGTAGATCGGCTTGCGGGCCGCGTCGGTGGTCGCGACGCGTCCGTCGTCGAGCAGCTTCTGTAGCACAGGGTCGTTGAACTTGCCGAAGTTGACGGGTGAGCCGGTGTACCACCACACGTACTGCAGGTCGGGCGTGTTGCCCGGGTGGTTGCGCCACAGCAGGACGCTGAACTTGCCGCCCAGCGCGGTGGTGATGAACGACGACTGGTCTTCCTGCTGGATGTCGGCGCTGATGCCTGCTTGGGCGACCTGCTGCTTGAGTGTCTGCGCCTCGGCGATGTTTCCGGGATCGTTGGTCGTCTCGAGCAGGATCTTGAACTGACCGCCATGCGCGTTCTTGTACGCGGTGACGAGCTTCTTGGCCTCCGCGAGATTGTGCTGCGGGAAGCCGGGGTTCTTCAGATAGCCGGGGACGTCCTTGTCGAAGGGCTGGTCGGCCTTCTCGACCTCGCCCTTCAAGTTGATCTTGATGAGCGCGTCGCGGTCGACGGCCATCGCGAACGCCTTGCGGGCGTTGAGGTCATCGAACGGCGCCGTCGTCGCGTTCAAGAGGTAGTAGCGATTCTCGCGACGGCCGTCGCCTTCCGTGTAGAGCTTTGCCTGCGAGCTGCCCAGTGCCTTGAGCTGATCCTGCTGCTGTGGGCTCGTGGTGTGCATCATCGTGTTCTGCCCGGCGGTGAAGTCGTTGACTCGCTGAGCCGCCTCGACCACGGGTCGGAAGGTGATCTGGTCGAGGTAGGGGAGCTGGACGCCGTGCTTGTCCTTCTGCCAGTAATTGGGGTTCTTCGTGGCGGTCAGGTGATCGTTCTGCTTCCACTCTTTGAGCTTGAACGGCCCGCTCCCGATCATGTTGGTGGAGCAGGTATCGGCATTGTCGAGCTGCGCCGGCGCGGCGATGCCGGCCCGGCCGTCGAGATACAGGTACCCCGGGAACGCGGGCCACGGCGTCTTCGTCGTGACGGTGACGGTGGTCGGGTTCGTAGCCGTCACGGTGTCGATGTTCTTGTACACGAACTGGAACAACGTGCCCGTCGTCCAGGCCGTGATGTTCTGCGCGACCGCGGCGCCGTCGACCGGCTTGCCGTTCTGGAACTTGACGCCGTCGCGCAGCCCGATCGTCCAGGTCGTGAAGTCGGCGTTGGGCGTGACCGACTTCGCCAGGTAGGGGACGTACTTGCCCTGGGCGTTGGGCGCCGTGAGCGTGTCGTAGAGCGCCTGACCGACCATGATCCCCGAGATGGCCCACTGGCCTTGCGGCGGGCAGAAGCCCGAGGTGGTCTCCGATTCCAAGAGATACGTGACGCTGCCGCCGGGGGTCGCCTTGCCCTCGTTCTGCGCCTGCGGCTGACCCTTCTTGGTCGTCGTCTTGGTGGAGCTGCCGCCGCACGCGGCGACCGCGATGCCCAGCGTGGTCAAGACGGCAAGCGTGCGGAGCCAGCGCCGACGAACAGGCCGTTGAGAGTCGAGCACAGTGTTCCCCCCCGAGTTCGGAACCTACAGCTCGCCTTGGAGAACCGCAGGACTAGCAAAGAGCGACGTGACTCCCGTCACGTGCCGACCCGCCACTCTAGAAGCTATGTCCGGTTCGTCAAGGGCGGCGGGCGGACTCTACCGGCGGGTCGGCCGGGGCCTCCGACTGGGGGCCGGTACGGTCATCGAGCGTGGTCGACCGCATTCGGATCACCCCTTCGTGCGCCATCGACGCGGGCGAGCTCGAGTGGCGTTTCACCGGCTCGGGCGGCCCCGGCGGCCAGCACGCCAACACCGCGAACACCCGCGCCGAGCTGCGATTCGACATCGCGGGCTCGCCGTCACTCGGCCCCCGTCAGCGGGCCCGTCTCGAGGCCCGTCTCGGCCCGGTGCTTCGTGTCGTCGCGACCGACAGTCGATCCCAATCGCGCAACCGGGAGCTCGCGCTCGAACGGTTACGATCGCGGCTCGCCGATGCCTTGCACGTCGAGCGGCAGCGCGTGCCGACGAAACCGTCCCGCGCCGCGAAGCGCAAGCGCCTGGACACCAAACGTCATCGCAGCAACCTCAAGCGCGGCCGTCGCACGCGCCCCGACCTCGAGGACTGAGGGGCGTTTCTCCAGGCCGCGTTTTCGTTTACTCGAGGAATTGACCTGGTATTTGCTGAGAATGCCTCGAGTAAACGATCGCGGAGTCTGCGAAGCTCGTGGCGTGGAGACGGGGTTCGAGGTCGCGTTGGGGGTTGCGGGCGCGTTGCTCGTGGTATTGACGCTCGACTCCGCGGTGCGCACGTTCGTGCTGCCTCGCGGCGTCACGGTGGCGTACACGCGGATCGTGTTCGTGTCGACGCGCCGGGTCTTCCTGGCCGCGATGCGTTTTACGAGGACGTACGCGGGTCGTGACCGCGTCATGGCGTTGTATGCGCCGCTGACTCTGCTCGAGCTCGTGTTCGTGTGGTTCGTGGTGACCCTCACGGGATTCACGTTGCTGTTCCGGTCGGTTGGGATCGAGCCGTTCCGTAACGCCTTCGAGATGAGCGGGTCATCGCTGCTGACCTTGGGATTCGTGAAGCCGCCGGACGAATTGCCGGCGATGGGGTTGGCGTTTGCCGAAGCCGCGATCGGCCTCGGCCTCCTTGCACTGCTGATCGCGTATCTGCCCACGATCTACAGCGCGTTCTCGAAGCGCGAGGTGCTCGTCGCGCAGCTCTCGGTTCGCGCCGGCACACCGCCGGCGGCGTTCAACCTTCTTCGGCGCGCCCACCTGACCGGCGAGATCGAGTTGCTCGACGACATCTGGGTGCCCTGGCAGACATGGTTCGCCGAGCTCGAGGAGAACCACACGTCACTCGCCGTGTTGCCGTTCTTCCGCTCACCACAGGCTGATCGCTCCTGGATCACCGCCGCCGGCGTGGTCCTCGACTCGGCTGCGCTCGCGCAGTCGTCGCTCGCGGTGCGGTGGTCACCGCAGGCCGCCGTGTGCATCCGTTCGGGGTTCCTGGCGCTGCGCCAGATCGCAGATCTGTTCGGCATCCCGTATGACCCCGACCCTGCGCCGGACGATGCGATCAGCATCGCGCGCGAGGAGTTCGACCAGCTGTACGAGCGACTGGCCGAGGCCGGCGTGCCGATGCGAGCCGACCGCGACCGCTGCTGGCGCGAGTTCGCGGGCTGGCGTGTCAACTACGACGCGGTGCTGATCGGCCTCGCGGGCCTCGTCATGGCGCCGTACGCAGTTTGGTCGTCGGACCGCTCGTTGCGGTATCGCCGTCCACCACTGCTGTTCCGGCGGCGCAAGCACAAGCCGCGCGACGACGTGCCGCGGTAGGCGTCTAGATCGCGGCGGCGGTGTCGCCGGAATCCTCGGTCGCGCGCACGGGATCAGCCGGCGCTTCGGGCTTCGCAGCTTGGTACGCGCTGTACAGCCAGGCGAGGAACCGGTCGACGCCGTTGACCGCATTGCCAGTGCGCACACCGTGGAACACCTCGAACGCGTGTGAAGCACCGGGGATCTCCGCGAAGCAGACCGGCTCGGTCGATGTCGCCCGCAATGTCGTGACGAATCGCCGCGCCTGCTCGATGGGGACGAGATTGTCGTTGGTGCCATGGATGACGAAGAACGGCGGCGCGTCGGAGATGCGTTGGATGGGTGACCCTTCCTCGTAGAGCGCGCGGTTCTCCGTGATCGTCTCCTTCATCACGCGCTTCGCCATCCATTCGGCGATCTGCTCGCCGGGACCGTGGTAGTCGAAGATCTCGGTGAGGTCATAGATGCCGTAGAACGGCACGCATGCCGACACCGAGGTGTCGACATGCTCGAAGCCGGGCTGGTAGCGCGGATCGTCGTGGGTGAGTGCGACGAGCGCGGCGAGGTGACCGCCCGCCGAGCCGCCCGTAACCACGACGAAGTCAGGGTTGCCGCCGTACTCGGCGATGTGCTCCCGGACCCATCGGAGCGCGCGCTTGCAGTCGATGAGGTGCTCGGGGAACGCGACCTTGGGACTGAGTCGGTAGTTGTTGGCGACGCACACCCAGCCTTCGGCGGCGAGGTGCATCATCAACGGCAGGCCTTGCTGGCTCTTGTCGCCGATGACCCAGCCGCCTCCGTGGATCTGCAGGAGCACCGGGGCGTTTTCGACTCCTGTCTTCGGCCGGTAGAGGTCGAGCCGTTGGCGCCGGCCGCCACCTTCGACATACGGAATGTCGCGTGTGCGTTCGACGCGCCGGTCGCGGAACAACAACGGCAGGAGAAGCTGGCGGCGCACGAGCCTGCTCGCCAGGTGCTCTGCGAGCCCGGGTGCGATCTCCGAGCGGTAGTCGTCGCCGAGCCCCTCGCGTAACGCGGCCTCGACCACGTGCTTCGAGCGCAGCGACACCGAGATGACCCAGGCGAGCCCCACCCAGGAGGCGAGCGTGATTGCGAGCCCGACCACACCGGGCCACGTGTCGAGTGCGCCGGCCCACACGAAGATCGCAGTGGCCACGGCCTGCCAGACGAGGTGGAGGTACGCCAACTCACCGGTAATCCAGCCGGCAAAGAAGCTGAGGACCAGCAGCTGCCAGCGACGCGACGGCCAGAGCGCATTGGCGGTGAACCACGCGCCGACGAGACTCACCGCGAGAAACGCCCAACCCATGGGTCAAGTCTGCCTCATGCCTCGATCGGCGAACCGAACCGGGCGAGCGCGCATTTCTCGTGCGTTCGCATTCTCGACGGCTCAGCCGTCCGACGCGAACAACGAGGTCTCCTTCGTGCCCGGCGACGCGCCCCGGCGGATGAACCACTCGTAACCGAAACCCTCCCGGAACGCGTCGGGGGGCATCGAGAGGAAGAACGAGCTCTCGGTGATCTGACTCGCGTGGGCCGCCATTGCCGCGCGCTTGGTGTCGATGAACGCGCGCACGTCGACGGTAGTGGTGATCATCTCCGCCGGCACGCCCATGTCAAACGTGTCTGGATCGGGCGCGTCGATGTGCTCCTGGATCTCGGCGATGCGATCGTGCATGAGCGCGAGGATGTGGTCGCGGTTGATCGTCGACTCGAAGACGCGCTCGACGCCCGCGAGCTCCGCGGCCCGCAGGCCGACCCGGTGGACCTGAATGTGATCCGGGTGCCCGTAGCCGCCGTTGTTGTCATAGATCGTGAGCGCGTCGGGGTGTTCTTCCTCCAGGATCGCTGCGAGTCGCGCGGCCGCGTCGTCGACGGGCACCGACCAGAACGAGCCCGGCTCGTCGTTGGTCGGCTCGCCCATCATCCCCGAGTCGATGTACCCGAGGAACTCGACGCGGGTCACGCCGAGGATCTCGGCGGCCCGTTGCGTCTCCTCGACGCGCCGTTGCCACAGCTGTTCCTCGTCGGCGAGCACGTCGTCGGCCACCTCGCCGTGCTCGCCGCGGGTCGCAAGCACGAGCACGACGCGGTCACCATTCGCGGCGGCCTGCGCCATCACACCGCCGGTGGCGAT
>JBBRZM010000029.1:0-26609 GCA_038236695.1 Acidimicrobiia bacterium | reverse complement strand
GGTGGTCTTCCCCGCACCATTGGGGCCGAGCAAGCCGAAGACTTCGCCCCGTGCGACGTGCAACGAGAGGCCGTCGACCGCGCGGGTATCGCCGTAGTGCTTGCGAAGGTCGGCGACGTCGATCGCGAGAGTCGCCGGGTCCATCGCGGGCGAGCCTAGCGAAGCGCGGTCGCGGCGCTCCGACGTGGCTCGCGTGCCACGCGAGGGCCAGAATGGTCGCGCATGGAATTGCAATACCTCCTCCTCATGGGCGCGTGCGCGGTAGTCACGCTGGCGCTCGAGCTCGTGCTCGGCGCTCGAGTCTGGCGCCGGCCACGGCGACTGCTGTACGCGCTCCTGCCGCCGGTGATCGTGTTCTCCTGTGGGACGTCGTTACGATCGCGCGCGGCCGCTGGTCGTTCAACCCGCGCTACGTGATGATCGACAATGTCTGCACCCGCGGCGGCGAACGTGTCGGACAGCAGATCCACCATGGTGAGCACGGACGGCCCCGTGTCGATGCGGTAGCCGTCGGCCTCGAACACACGGGCGCAGCCCCCTGGAGTTGGCGCGCGCTCGAGGACGACGACCTCGTGGCCGCGTCCGACAAGCCGGCACGCCGTCGACAAGCCACTGAAGCCGTCGCCGACCACGACGACACGCATCGTCGGTCGCCTCAGCGGTCGCGCCAGGCCACGAACACGCCCAGCTCCTCGAGGGCCATACGCGCATCAGCCATCAGCGGAGCGGCGGCGAGCGCACGGAACGACTCGTCGACGAGACGGGTGATCGTGGTCTCCACCTCGTCGCGCGCGCCGGTCGCGACGAGCAGGTCCTGGAGCGCAACCACCTCGTCGTCGTCGAGGTCGCCGGCACCGAGCCGGGCGATCAGCGCCGCATCGGCACCTCGGGCGCGAGCGGCCGCAACCGCGACCAGCGGCGTGAGCTTGCCCTCGCGTAGGTCGTCACCGACCGGCTTGCCCGTCACGGCCTCGTCGCCGAACACGCCGAGCAGGTCGTCGCGCAGCTGGAACGCTTCGCCGAGCGGGAGCCCGATCGCGGTCAGCGGGCCCTGCAGCTCGTCGAGCCGGCCCGCGAGCGCGGCACCGATGTGCAGAGGACGCTCGACGGTGTACTTGCCGGACTTGTAGCGCTCGATCCGCTGTGCCCGCGCGCCGTCGTTGGTGCCGGCGGCAGTGCCGACGAGGTCGAGGTACTGACCGACGCAGAGCTCGATGCGGAGCTCGTCAAAGAGGGGACGCGCAGTCGGGGCCACGGAGGCGAAGAACACGTCCGCGTAGACGAACGCGAAGTCGCCAACCAGGATCGCGGCGCCCTCTCCGAAGCGACGGGTCTCGCCCCGCCAGCGCTCCGCGTCGTGTACGGCGATGAATCGACGATGGATCGCCGGGAGGCCGCGGCGGCGGTCACTGCCGTCCATGACGTCGTCGTGGACGAGGGCGAACGTGTGCAGGAGCTCGAGCGCAGCGCCGGCATCGATGACCCGTTCGTCGGCGCGGTCGCCGCCGGCACCGGCGAACGCCCAGTAGCAGAACGCCGGTCGGAGCCGTTTGCCGCCGGCCGCGACGAGCTGCCGCAGGGCGAGCAACGGCTCTTCGAGATCGGCGTCGACACGTCGCCAGCGCGCAAGCTCGTCATCGAGGAACGTCGCGATGCGCGCCTCGACCCGCTCTCCCACTTCGGTCAAGCTCGGCGGAACGTCCATACGCGACTCTCGGGCCGCCGTCTCCGACGTCATCAGCGGATGCTAGGCCCGGCAGGTGATTGGAGCCCCAGTCGCAGAGCGGATGACAGCGACCGGCTCGCTACGATCCGCTCAATGGCCGAGTTTCTCTCTCCGGAATGGGTTGCGGCGCTCGACCAGGCTGCGGGCGCCTCACCGGAACTCCAGGCGGCCGCGACGGGGGTGACTCTGGTCGTGCAGCAGGTCGTGCGGCGCGACGCGTCGGAGGAGCTGCGCTACTTCGTCCGATTCGATGACGGTCGTGTGCACGTCGAGCTCGGCGAGGCCCCGCACGCGGACCTCACCTTCATCACCGACGCCGACACTGCGCACGCGCTCGGCTCGGGGATGCTCAACGCGCAGGCCGCGCTGGGCGCCGGCCGCCTGGAGCTCGCCGGCCGACTCGACGTGCTCGCGCGCCACCAGGATGTCATCGGGGCGCTCGGCGACGTCTTTCGTACCGTTCGGGCTTCGACGACCTAGGACCGCGCCGCTGGCGGGGGTCGGGTGACGTCCGGCGCACGTGCCCCGCGGCGCGGTTGCACCGTGAGGGCCCGTTCCGGCCGGGCGGTAGCGTCGTGACCGTGCAACCGTTCGAACGCCTGCGCTACCTCGCCCGCTGGGGCTCCGACGAAGACGGCGCGCTGGTTGCCGAGTCGGCCGATTGCCTGGCCGGCTTCGACGATGATCCCGCAGGGCTCGTCGTTGCGTGCCGGCGGCTCCTGCACCACCATCCCGACGTCGGTGCACTGTGGTGGTTGTGCTCGCGGGTGTTGTGCGCACCGGAGCCGGCAGAAGCCGCGATCGCGGCGTCGCGGTTGTTGCACGCCGACAACACACCGGCGCGCATTGCCGCCGCGCTGCCGTTCCCGCACGATCGCCCGGTCGCGGTACTCGGTTGGCCCGACATCACCGCCGAAGCACTGACCACGCGCCCGGATCTCGACGTGATCGCGATCCGGCGCCGCGGCCCGGCCGACCGGCTGCTCGCGGCGCGCCTTCGTCGCACCGAGGCGACGGTGCGGATCGTGTCCGACGTCGAGCTCGCCCCGATCGAGCCGACGCACCTGCTCGTCGAAGTGGCCGCGATCAGCCCGGCAGGCGCCGCACTCGTACCGGCCGGTTCCACCGCGGTCATCGACGGCCTCGGCAGCCAGGCCGAGCTGTGGTTGGTCGTTCCAGTGGGCCGCCTGCTGCCCGACCGCCTGTTCGTCGCGATGCAACGCGCGCTCGAAGGCACTCGCGCCGGCAGCGCAAAGACGACCACCACTGTTGGGTTCGATGACCCGCACGACCAGCCGCACGACGCGCTCGAAGCCATCGGTCTCGGTCGCGTCGCCCGAGTCGCCGGTCCAACCGGCCTGGTCACCATCGATGCGCTGGCCCGGCGACTCGACTGCCCGACCGCACCGGAGCTGCTCCACACCGCCGGCTGAACGCACGATGGCGATCCCGGTGACTCATCGGGGACGTTCGCGCGCTCGTCAGCTGCTAGTCGACCGGCCGCCCGTCGCCCGGCCGTCCCTCGATCGCCGGTGGATCAACCGTGCGGCGGTACCGGTAGGGATGCGTCGCGACGCGCACCACGAACCGGCGGCGCAGGAACCCGCGCACGAGCGCGCGCGCGGGCGGGAGCAGGAGCAGCAACCCGAAGAAGTCGGTGACGAAACCGGGTATCACGAGCAGCAGACCCGCGACGAGCAGCAGCGCGCCGTCGAGCAACTCCGGCCCCGGCACGCGGCCGGCATCGAGCGCAGCGCGGACCCGACGGTAGACGCCGACACCTTGGTGCTTGACCAGGAAGACGCCGCCGATCGAGACGAGCAGGAGCAGGCCGATGGTGTTGAGCGCGCCGATCCATTGCCCAACTTGGATCATGACGTAGATCTCGACCAACGGCACCGCGATGAGGAGCGCGAGGACCAGTCCCACGTCTCGATCGTACCCAGGTCGTCGTTCGGCGAGTCGGCGCCGTGCGGAGCTCAGGCGTCGAGCGCGAACGGACCCCGGCCGGCGTCGTCGAGCTCGATGTCGGGCACTTCGGCGAGCTGCGGCTGCTGCCGGCGCAACGCGTCGATCTGGTTGAGCGGCTTCTCGAGCATGTTGCGGCGCGTGCCGACGAGCGCACCGAATTCCTTCTGCGCACTATCGAGCCGGGCGCTGACCTTGTCCATCTGGCCGACGAACTTGCCCCACTGGTCGGTGAACTTCCCGAGGAGCGACACGATTTCCTCGGACGTCCGCGCGAGCTGGAAATTGTCAACCGTCTGGCGGATCAACGCGAGCACGGCGAACAGGGTGAGCGGCGAGCAGAACACGACCCCCTGGCGGGCGGCGTCTTCGAGAATCGTCTGGTCCTCCCCGTGGATGAACGCGTACAGCTGCTCGTTGGGGATGAACAGCAGCACGAAGTCGACGGTGCCGCCACCCGGGTCGATGTAGTCGCGGCTGCCGAGATCCTTGACCCGCTGGCGCACGTCACGCAGGAAGTCGCCGCGGTACCGCTTCTCGTCGATGTCAGTGGTGGCCTCGAGGCAGCGGACGTAGTTGTCGAGCGGGAACTTCGCGTCCATGTGCAGGAACAGGTCGCCCGGCAGGAAGAACGTGAAGTCGGGGATGCCGCGCCCGCCTTCGATCGCGCGCTGCTTGCGGTAGTTGACGTGTTCCGCGAAGCCGGCGAGCCGCAGGACGTCTTCGGCCATGCGTTCGCCCCACTGGCCCCTCGCCTTCGTGCTGGACAGTGCTTCGCGCAGGCTCTGGGCGGTCTGCGTGAGCGCAAGGACCCCTTCGTGCTGTTGCGTGAGCTGCTGTGAGATCTGGCCGAACTTCTGTTCGCCTTTGTTGTCGAGCTCCTTCATGAGCTCCGCCACCTTGCCGAGCTCGCCGGTCATCGTGGCCAGCTGCTGGTCGATCAGCGATTTCTTGCCGTCGAGCTCCTGGCTGCCGCGCGTGCGCTCGGTCTCCAGGACGGCTTGGTTCGTGGTGACCATCTGCTGCAAGGCGGCATTGATCGTGGCGTCACGCTGCTCGATGACGGTGCGTTGCAGCTCTGCGATCGCAGCCTCGTCACCGTTTCGACCCTGCTGCTGACGGAGCACCGCCACCAGGGCGATGCCCAAGCCGCCGGCCAGCAGCGCCAGCACCACCGCCAGACCGATCACGAGGCCGGTCATGCCACTCCCCTGTCACGTGCGCTGTCATTCACCATGAAATGACCATAACGAGGGGGTGTGACAGTTACGGGGATAGCCCCGGCTGAGAGGAAACGACCAGCTCAGCGGCCTACGCGACGGAACGTAGGTGCTCCAGGAGCAGCCGGTTGAGGACGTCGGGCACCTCGTCCGACACCCAATGGCTGACACCCTCGAGCACTTCGAAGCGGTACGGGCCCTCGACGTACTCCGCCGTCCATTCCGCTGCCTGCCGACCCAGCGCCGGGTCCTCGGTGCTCCACACGTACAGCGTCGGCACCGAGATCGGCCGGAGATGTTCCTCCGTCGGTTTCATCCCCCGATACCAGTTGAGCGCAGCCGTCAGTGCGCCCGGCTCGGTGAGCAGGCGCACGTACTCCTCCGTCGCCGCGGCGCGCTCTGGCGACAGGCCACTCTGGCCGTACATCGCGCGCAACGCGGCGGCGTGATCAGCGAGGAAGAATTCCTCTGCTTCGGGCGACTGGAAGAACAGCATGTACGCCGACTTCTCGCGCTGCTCGCCCTCGAACACCGACCGGCGGAACGCAGCTAGGTGTGGCGTGCCCACGGCTGCGAGGCTGCGCACCCGTTCGGGATGCGCGCTTGCGGTCGACCACGCGACCGAGCCGCCAAAATCGTGGCCGACGAGATGAAACTGCCCCGCGCCGAACGCGTCCGCCATGTCGAGCACGTCGGCGACGAGCTCCTGCGTGCGGTACGCCTCCACCTGAAGCGGGCGGGCTCGGCGGGAATAGCCGCGCTGGTCGGGCGCCACCGCGCGGTATCCCGCTGCGCCGAGTGTCTCCACTTGTCGGCGCCACGCGTAGGACGACTGCGGAAAGCCGTGCAGCAGCAGCACCAGCTCACCGTCGGAAGGACCGGCGGCCAGCGCGTCGAAGACGAACGGGCCGACGGGTATCTCGATGTGCTCCACGGTCCCCATCACTGGCCGCGCACTCAGAACGTGCCGCCGTCGACAGTCAGCCGTTGATCCGTGAGGTATGCCCCGCAGTCGGAGACGAGGAACGTGACCATCGCGGCAACGTCCTCGGGTGAGCACACCCGTCCGAACGGACTTGTCGGGTCGAGCGCGTGAATGTCTTCGGCGCCCATGACCGCCTTCACGAGCCGGCGACCCATCTCGGTGTCGACGAGACCGGGCGCGACGACGTTGACGTGGATGCCGTGGACGCGCTCTTCCTTGGCGAGGGTGTGTGCCAGCGCCTCCATCGCCGCCTTGGCCATGTTGTAGGGAGCCGAGTGCGCCGCCATCATGTCGGTGGCGACGCTCGAGATCATCACGATGTCGCCCCGAGGCCGGACGCGCATGCTCGGAAGCACGAGCTTGCTCAACGCCATCGGGCCGAGCGCGTGCGTGCGCCACAGACGATCGATCTCGTCGGGATCGGTGTCGGCGACGGTGTGGCCGCGGCTGGCGATGCCGGCGTTGTTCACGAGGATGTCGACACCGCCGAAATCGTCGAGGACCCCGGCGACGAGCCTCTCGTCGTCATCCAGCACGTCGACGGACGCCTGGTACGCGCCGGCGTGCCGTCCGAGTTGCTCGATCGCCGACACGGTCTCGCGGGCGGCCGCCTCGTCGCGGCGATACGAGATCGCCACGTCGGCTCCGTCACGGCCAAGCGCGACCGCGATGGCACGACCGATGCCGCGCCCGCCGCCGGTGACGAGCGCGATGCGTCCTTCGAGTGGTGCCTCGTCGGTCATCGGGCGCACCGTAGCGCCCGTTCGAAGAGCGCCGGCGCGCCGAGCCGTGCAGCCCACGCCTCGAACCGATCGGTCGGACCGCGCCACTCCCACTCGTCGACAGTGCCGACCGGCGCGTCGGTACGCAGCGTGGCGAGCAGTCGGAACAGCAACGCGACGTCCCGTTCTGCCGCGAGCACAGTCGCCAGCTGCAACGCGCCGCGCACGGTGACGTCCCACTCGTGCGCGTGTAGGGGGATCGCCTGGATGTGCTCGTAGCGGGCGAGCACCGCCGCGGCCGACTTCGCTCCCCACCCGCGGAGCCCGGGGAAGCCGTCGGCGGTGTCGCCGACCAGCGCGAGATAGTCGGGGATCGACGTCGGCGCGATACCGAACTTGGCTCGGACGCCGGCTTCGTCGTCGATGCGGTTGTGGCGGCGATCGAGCTGCACGACCTTCGGGTCGACGACGCACTGGGCAAGATCCTTGTCCGGTGTACACACCCAGACCCGCTCGACTCGTTCGTCGGCGCGTCCCACCGCCGCAGCCGAGGCCAGCGCGTCGTCGGCTTCGAGCTCGACCATGGCCCACACCGCCACCCCGAGCGCGTCGAGGGCCTCCTCGACCACGGGAAATTGGGCGAGCAGCACCGGGTCGATGCCGGCGCCCGTCTTGTAACCCGGCCACAGGTCGTTTCTGAACGATTCGATTACCTGATCGGTCGCAACCCCAACGTGGGTCGCGCCACCCTCCAACATCCCGAGGACCGAACCGACCACGCCACGCACCGCGGCGATGTCGATGCCTTCCGCATCCGGGCGCGACGGCAACGCGAAGTAGTGACGAAACAGCTCGTACGTGCCGTCGATCAGGTGAACCTGCACGTCGCCACGCTATCGATCCTCGGTTCGACGCACCCCTACCTACCAGTCGGTAGAATGTGCAGACGTGAACGACGACGCCTTCCTCTCCGAGCTCGAGCCCAGGGCGGCCGAGCTGCTGAACCGCCACCTGGCAACGGCCAAGGAATGGTTCCCGCACCAGCTGGTGCCGTGGAGCCGCGGCCGCGACTTCGAGCCGGGAGAAGTCTGGAGCGAGCAGGACGCGCCCTTCCCGGAGGCCGCCCGCAGCGCGCTGCTCGTCAACATCCTGACGGAGGACAACCTCCCGTACTACACCCGCACGCTCAGTCGAGTGTTCGGCAACCACGACGCGTTCGACGCGTGGACGCTGCGCTGGACGGCCGAGGAAGGGCGCCACGCGATTGTCATCCGCGACTATCTCACGATCACGCGCGCGCTCGATCCGGTGGCGCTCGAACGAGCGCGGATGAATCAAGTTTCCGGCGGCGTGGTGCCCGAGCCGACCGAAGTCGCCGACGGTCTCGTGTATGTCTCGCTCCAAGAGCTGGCCACCCGCATCTCGCACCGCAACACCGGCAAGCTCCTCGACGACCGTGTCGGCCACGACATCATGGCGCGCGTCGCGGCCGACGAGAACCTGCACCACCTCTTTTACCGCGACCTCACCGCGACCGCGATCGAGCTCGACCCGTCGCGCATGGTCATGGCCATCGAGCGCCAAGTGCGCGACTTCGCGATGCCGGGCACGGGTATCCCCGACTTCGCTCGCCACGCCCGCGCGATTGCCTCAGCCGGCGTGTACGACTTCGTGTCGCATCACGACCAGATCCTCGTTCCGGTGATCTTCACGCACTGGAAGATCGACAAGCTCGAGAATCTCACGCCCGACGCGGCGGCAGCGCGTGACCGGTTGTTCCAATACATCGAACGGGTCGGCAAGGCCGCGCGCCGCACGACCGCGCGCCGCGAGCGGAGCCTCGCAACCGCGAGCTGAACCGTCCGGCGCGCTACTGCTTCGTATACACTGCCGGCACGACCTCGGGCGAGACCAAGAGCCCGCTGTCCGCGAAGTACACGAGCCCATGATCGGTCGTCTCCGTGTCGTCGAACTCGTGTGCTTTGTAGACGAGCACGACCAGGCCACCCTTGTCGACGAATTGGCACGGCGCGCTGATTGGTGCGTCCTTGAGGGTTGTGCTTGTCAATGCAATGGTTGCCTTCGACGGTGAGTTTCTCGTCAGAGTCCAGCTGCGCGGTGCTCGAGCGGTTGGGGCCCAGGGACGCCACCGCGCCCCCCATGGGCCAACCCGCCTCGTCGACATGCAACCTGCCGCTGCTGTCGACCCACGCATCGAAAAAGTTGCTATTCCCGCCGGGCCCGCTGAGTATGTACTTCTGCTCGCCGACCTTCACCGGACCGGTTGTCGTTGTCGGGTCGCAGCTGCTGTCGACCGTCACGACGCCGGGGCTGACGGGCGCGAAGCCACAGTTCTTGAGGACGAACGACGCCGTGCCGTCAGCCTTGAACGCGAGGGTGCCGAACCGACCCTTCCACGTGCCGTGCGCCGCGTCGCGTAACAGCTGTTTTTGTCGCGCGGGAGTCGCGGTCGACTGCGTATCTCCCGATTGTTTGGCACCACTGCTGGTGCTAGAGCCGCTGCGACCGCTGGTACTGCTAGTGCTGCTACGACCGGTGCTACTGCTACTGGCGCTGCGAGCGCCGCCACCGCCGCACGACGCGAGCAGAATCATGCCGGCGGCGAACGCGACCAGCGGCGTACCGATGACCGGGTGCATTCGTTCGTGAATGCGCGTGGTGTCGTCGTCGAGCCCGGCGGTCTTGAGGATGAGCTAGGAAGTGCCAGTGAGCACACGCCGCGGATACAGGGTCCGAGCCGGCGTTCGTGCCGGCGCGATCGCGGCCGTCCTCAGCGGGCTGCCGTCGACTGTCCACACCCTGGTGACCGGCGGCGATCTCACCGAGTCGACGCGGGCGGCCGGCACGATCCTGCTCGCCGACGACGCACCGCGCAGCCGTCTCCTCGTTGCGGGCGTCGCCGCCCACGTCGCGATCTCACTCGGTTGGGGTGCCGCGCTCGCCCCGCTCGTGCCATCCCGCCACCCGGTGCGGTGGGGTGTGGGCGCGGGCCTGGCTGTTGCCGCGCTCGACCTCCGCGTGATCGGCCGGCGCTTCGCTCGCGTGCGCGCGCTCCCGCTGACACCACAGGTGGCCGATCACATGGTCTTCGGCGCGGTCGTCGCGTTGCTGGTCAGCCGGAGTCGCGGCCGGGCTCTGGTTGCCGCCCAGTGAGCGCCCGGCGCTCGAACTCGCGCAAGCCGGTGTCGATCACGCGATCGTGCGCCCACACCATCATCGGCCGCGCGACACGGGCCAGGTGACGCAACACGTTTTCGCGCAGCTCGAGCGAGAACATCAGCCGGACGCAACAGCCGTCGTCGATCGGTGTGATCTCGAGGCGGGCGTCACCGTCGAGATCACCCGAGATGCGGGTATTGATGAACTCTGCGGGCGCGCTTTCGATGACGGCGATGCTCAGCTGCAGCGTGTACGGCAGCGGCGCCCGGATCACGCACTCCGCCTGTGCGCCGTCGAACAGGCCGTCGCAGTCAAACTCGCGCAACCACGACCACCATTCGGTGTACGTGTCGGTGCGATCGACGATGGCCCAGAACTCGGCCGGCGTGACCGCGAAATCCCAGCTCCGGTCGAACGTGAACGGCGCGCTCACGCCGGTGCCAGCACGTCGTCGGATGCGGGCCGCGCTTCGGCGCCGACCAACGCCCGGCCGCGCCGCTCGAACAGACCGAGGTGAAAGCTCACGACCGCGATCCACAACGCAGTCGCGCCGGCGATGTGGAAGGCGACCAGGAGTACCGGCACCCCGGTGAAGTACTGCACATAGCCGATCACGGCTTGGGCGACGAGCACGAGGAGCACGAACGTGAGCCGCCGCTGCACCAACGCCGGCGCGCGTGTACGCCGCACGAGCCACAACATGACCAGTGTGAGTGCAAGGAGCGTCATCGCCGCGGTGCCGTGGACGCGCGCCACGTCGGAGATGTTGAGATCGAGGCGGGTCGCCTTGATCTTCGTACCCGGCACGTCGCCCGAGTGCGGGCCGGCGCCGGTGACGACGGTGCCTGCGACCACGACGAGTGCGGTGACCGTGACCATCACCCGTCCGAGCCACACCAGCGCGGGCGCGACGATCGGCGTCGCCCGCTCGCCATCGGGTGCAGACGCTCGGCGATGGAGCACGAGCGCGTTCCCGAGGAGCACGATCGACACGAGGAAGTGGGCCATCACCCACGGCGGCGCCAGCAGTTCCTCGACCACGAGCTTGCCCAGCACGATCTGTACGAGCAGGCCGGCCACGAGGCCGAACGAGAGCCAGACGAGGTCACGACGGCGCGGCGTGCGCACCAGCGAGCCGAGCACCGCGACGATCACCGCCACCGACACGAGACCGGTGACCGTGCGGTTGACGAACTCGACCATCGCGTGCGCGTCGTTGGCCGCCCGCGGCGCGAGGTGGCCGGCAGAGCAGTTGGGCCACTGCGGGCAGCCGAGGCCCGAGCCGGTCAGCCGCACCGCGCCCCCGGTGACGATGATGAACCCGAGCGCGATCACGGCGACGAGCGTGATGCGCTGGTACGCGCGGGGCGTGAGTCGGGGCACGCGCATGATGGCGCATGCTAGGTGGTCACCTCTGACGCCGACCGATCGCCTCGGGCCCGGTCCGGGCCGCTACCGTTGCATGGGACGCCGGCCGAGCGGCGGCGGTCGCGTGCTCCCCACTGCGAGAGAAGCAGCTCTGCGGTTACTTCGCGGGGCGGGCGTTGGCGCGCTTGCGACCGCGGATCGACGCGTCGAGCTCCACCTTGCGCAGGCGCACCGTGGAGGGCGTCACCTCGACGCACTCGTTTTCGGCAATGAACTCGAGTGCCTGTTCCAGCGAGAGCGGCATCGGTGGTACGAGGCGCACGGTGTTGTCGGAGCCGGCGGCACGCATGTTCGTCTGCTTCTTCTCTTTGGTGGGGTTGACGTCCATCTCGTCGTTGCGGGCGTTCTCCCCCACGATCATTCCCTCATAGACCTCCACCCCCGGCCCGACGAAGAGCTGACCTCGCTCCTGCAAGTTGAACAATGAGTACGCGGTCGTCATCCCGCGGCGGTCGGCCACGAGACTGCCGGACCGCCGGGTGCGCAGCTCGCCGTGCCACGGCTCGTACCCCTCGAAGACGTGATGCAGGATGCCCGTGCCGCGCGTCTCGGTGAGGAACTCGGTGCGAAAGCCGATCAGGCCCCGTGCGGGCACCACGTAGTCGACGCGCACCCACCCGGTGCCGTGGTTGACCATCTGCTCGAGCCGGCCCTTGCGCAACGCCAGCAACTGGGTGACGACACCGAGGTAGTCGTCGGGGATGTCGATGGCGAGCCGCTCGACCGGTTCGTGCAGCTTGCCGTTGATCTCGCGCGTCACGACTTGCGGTTTGCCGACCGTGAGCTCGTATCCCTCACGGCGCATCATCTCGACGAGCACTGCGAGCGCGAGCTCGCCGCGGCCTTGCACTTCCCACGTGTCGGGGCGTTCGGTGGGCAGCACGCGAACCGACACGTTGCCCACGAGCTCGGCCTCGAGCCGCCCTTCGAGCAGCCGGGCCGTCATCTTGGTGCCGTCCTGGCCGGCGAGCGGGGACGTGTTGATGCCGACCGTCATCGAGAGACTGGGCTCGTCGACATGCAGGACGGGTAGTGGCCGCGAATCGTCGACGTCGGCGAGCGTCTCGCCGATGGTCACGTCGGGCAGCCCCGCGATCGCGATGATCTCGCCCGGGCCGGCAGATTCGGCGTCGACGCGCTCGAGCGCTTCCGTGATGTAGAGCTCGGTGATCTTAACCGTCTCGACGCCGCCGTCGACCCGGCACCACGCGACCGACTGGCCTTTGCGGATCTTGCCTTGGCGCACCCGGCACAGCGCGAGCCGTCCGACGTACGGCGACGCGTCGAGGTTGGTGACGAGCGCCTGCAGCGGATGACCCGTGTCGTAAGTCGGCGCGGGGATGCGATCGAGGAGCATCTCGAACAACGGCTTCAGCGCCAGATCGGTGGCCGGCATCGCGTCGCGCAACTGCGGATCGTCCGCATCGAGCGCGGCCCGTCCCGCGCGCGCGTTGCAATACACGATCGGAAAGTCGATTTGGTGCTCGTCCGCGTCGAGATCGAGAAAGAGCTCCTCGACCTCCTGGACGACCTCGGCGATGCGGGCGTCGCTGCGGTCAACTTTGTTGACCACGAGCACAACCGGCAGCCGCGACTCGAGTGCCTTGCGCAACACGAAGCGCGTCTGCGGCAGCGGGCCTTCACTCGCGTCGACGAGCAACAGCACACCGTCGACCATCGTGAGGCCTCGCTCGACCTCGCCACCAAAGTCGGCGTGGCCGGGCGTGTCGACGATGTTGATCTTCACGTCGCCGTAGTGCACGGCGGTGTTCTTGGCCAGGATCGTGATGCCCTTCTCGCGTTCGAGGTCGGTCGAGTCCAGCACCCGATCGGTGACGGCCTCGTGCGAGTGCGCGCCGAACGCGCCGGTCTGGCGCAGCATGGCGTCGACGAGCGTGGTCTTGCCGTGGTCGACGTGGGCCACGATCGCCACGTTGCGCAGATCCGAGCGCGCCGGCATCGGAAGCCTTTCGGTACAGGAAGCGCGGTTTCCCGGGGGGAACGGGCGCGCCGGAACTCCTTATTGTACCGGCACCGATGCCCGGTACGGTGCGCCCGGGCCAGAATGACGCGATGCAGGCGTACGACGAGTTCGACCTCTTCCACGAGAACGCCGCCGAAGCCGGCCTCGCGTACGCCGGGCCGCCGCTCGTTCGCCGCGAGGGGCTCGAGGTGGACGCGGGTCAACGGGTGAGCGCCCTCGTGTGGCGCGACGGCCCGCCGGAAATGGTCCTGCTGCACGGCGGCGCGCAGAACGCTCACACCTGGGACACGGTGGCCCTGGCCCTCGACCGGCCGCTCGTGGCCATCGACTTGCCCGGCCACGGCCATTCCGACTGGCGCGCCGACCAGCATTACTGGCCGACCGAGAACGCGGCCGCGATGGCGGTCGCCGTGGCGCACTGGGCGCCGGACGCGCGCCTGCTCGTCGGCATGTCGCTCGGCGGTCTCACCGCGATTGCGCTGGCGACGCGTCATCCGGAGCTGGTGCCGCGCCTCGCGCTCGTCGACGTGACACCAGGTGTCGATCGCGACAAGGCGGCACCGATCGCCGCGTTCATCGCCGGGCCCGAGTCGTTTGCCGGCTTCGACGAGATCCTGGCCCGCACCATCGCCTTCAATCCCACGCGCAGCGAGTCGTCGCTGCGACGCGGGATCCTGCACAACGCGTACGAACGCGTCGACGGCACCTGGTCATGGCGCTACGACCGCTTCCACCTCGCCGAGCACGACGACATCCCCGACTTCGGTGGGCTGTGGGACGACGTGTCGAAGCTCGACCTGCCGCTCATGCTCGTACGCGGCGCCGATTCCCCTGTCGTCGGTGACGACGACGTGGCCGAGCTGCGCCGCCGCCAACCGGATATGCGCGTCGAGCTTGTCGAGCACTCGGGTCACAGCGTGCAGGGCGACCAGCCGGTCGTGCTCGCGCGGCTGCTCGAAGACTTCCTCGGCGCGGACGGCTGACCTAGCCTCCAGCGGTGCCCGCGATCACGGAACGCACCCGCCCATGGTGGGTCGTCGGCAACGAGCCGCCGCGCTCGAGTTCTTCCGTCGCGGTCGTGCGCTTCTCGACGGCACGTAACCGCTCAACGCGCGAAACGCGCGTTTACTCGAGGTATTACCGGCAAATACCGGGGGAAATCCTCGAGTAAACGAGGGGTTGAGCAACGGCGCACCGCCGCGTAGCTCGCGGCAAACCCGTCGTCGTCAACGAGCACCGGGAACGGCACCTTCTCGTCTTCGACGAACCGGCATGCGTAGCGCTCGTCGCTCGTACCGATCGCGACGACCCTCGCCACCCCGGCTGGTGATCTCGTCGTAGTGGTCGCGCAACTGCGCGGCGTGCTCACGGCAGAGCAGTCAACCGAAGTGGCGAAAGAAGACCAGGATCACCGGCCGCTCGGCCCAGAAATCGCCCAGCCGCCGCGGCTCGCCCGACGAGTCGATCAACGACACGGCCGCCAGCTGCTCCACGTCCATGCCGTCACGCTATCGCCGCGAGCGGCTCGCATCGCGGGGCGCAATGCGGGAAGATAGAACCCATGACACAGACCTTCACCCGCATGGACGAGTCGACCGCCGAGCAGTGGGCGGTAATCGGCACCGAGACCGCCACCAACCAGACCCGCACGGCCGAGCGCGTGATCGCGCTTCTCGTGTCGCTCGCCGAGGTCACCGACGGGTTCGCGGTCGACCAACTCACCCACTGCCTGCAGACGGCTACCCGCGCCGAGCGCGCCGGCGCCGACGACGAAGTGGTGATCGCGTCGTTGTGCCACGACATCGGCAAGGCCGTGAGCGTGCCCAACCACCCCCGCATCGCGGCCGAGATCCTCCGGCCGTACGTGCGCGACGACGTCTACCAGATGATCCTCGCCCATCAGGACTTCCAGGGCCGCCACTACTACGCCCACTTCGGTGGCAACCCCGATGAGCGCGAGAAGTATCGCGGCGAGCCGTGGTTTGCACTCGCCGAGCAGTTCGCCGACGAGTGGGACCAAGTGGCGTTCGATCCCGACTACGACACACTTCCACTCGCGCATTTCGAAGACCGTCTGCGCGCGCTGTTCGCTTCGCCCCGCCTGTACTGAGCCCGCGTCGCGCATGCCCGACCTCGCGCCGTTTCCCCACGACTGGACGCGCGTGCTCGATGTCGTCGCCCATTCCGACGACATCGAGTACGGCACCGCCAGCGCGGTCGCCCGCTGGACGGCCGCCGGCAAGTGGACGGGTGACCGGCGATGCGGTAGCGCGAGATCAAGCCCCAAGCGGTTGGCTGCTGGAGTGAAGCCCGATCTGTACCCTTGGGCGCCGTGGGGGCTCTGTCCGAGACGAGGTGTGCAAGGACGGGTGGCGGCGTTCACATCGCTCATCAGATGGTCGGCGCCGGTCCACTCGACATTCTCCTGGTCGGCGACGCGCTGAGCCACGCCGAGGCGACCTGGGAGGTCCCTGTCGGGGCACAGACCGGTGCGGGAGCCGTCAGATGAGCGGTGATCCGTTCGTGTCGTATGCGCAGAACCAGGAGGATGTGGTGCTGGCCCGCGCCCTACACCCTGACGACCGGCGGGGCTTCTGGGTGGACGTCGGTGCCGGCGATCCTGTGTCGGATTCGGTCACTGCCGCGTTCGCCGAGCGGGGATGGCGGGGCGTGAACGTGGAACCACTCCCGCGCGAACACGAGCGGCTGTGCGCGGCACGGCCGTCTGACACGAATCTTCGGGTCGCGCTTGGTGCGACGGCCGGGCTGGGGAAGCTGTTCGTCGAGCCGGCTGAGGAGCGGGAGAGGCCGGATCCCGATGCTCCGATCGACCGCGGCGCGTCCACGATGGTGCCCGAGCTCGCCGAACGCTACCGGGCCGACGGCCAGGAGTTCACTCCGATCGAGGTGCCCATCTGGACGCTCGCGCAGGTCGTGGCCGACCACGTTCCGGGTCCGGTCGACTTCCTCAAGGTCGACGTCGAGGGTTTCGAGCGCGAGGTGCTCGCCGGGGCCGACTGGTCCAGCTTCCGACCCCGGGTCGTGGTCATGGAAGCAACCGTGCCGAAGTCCGACGAACCGGCTCACGAGGCCTGGGAGCCGATGCTCTTCGAAGTGGGTTACCGGTTCGCCATGTTCGACGGGCTTAACCGCTTCTATGCGCACTCCGACGAGCCAGCGCTCTTGCAGAAGCTCGCGATCCCCGCCAACGTGTTCGACGACTTCGTCCCGTACGCGTGGACGCACCAGGTCGACCAGGCCCAACAGCGGGCACACAGCTCGGAGGACGCGCTCACCCACGCGCAACACGAACGCGACCAGCTCCGCGAGAATGTGGCACGCGCATGCGCAACCGCCCGCGACGCGCAGGATCAGGCCGCGATCGCCGACGAGCGCACTGCGGTACTCGGTGACGACCTCAACGCTGGGCAACTACGAACTGCGCGCGCACTCGCCGAGACTCACCGTGTGCGCGCAGAACTGCACGCCCTGAGGGCGACCCGCACCTTCAGGTACACCGCGTCGCTGCGAAATGTCTACGCCACCCTACGTCGCGCGTTCAGCAATCTCGCAGAGTGAGACTGGCTCGCGGCCGAGGGGGAGCGACAGCCACCTCTGGCGCGACTCCGAGGACGAGACGCGGGCCGTGGTTGACGGGGTACTCGGTGCGCCCGCGGCCGGCTCTGCCGAAACCGTTCGCGGGATTATGAGGGACTAGTCAGGGACTCACGGGCCCTTCGGATCTCGTTTGTGCAGGTCAGCAGGCTAAGGGTGGGGTGTGGGCCACTACTCGGCATAGTGAGGCTTGCGCCGCTCGCGGAACGCGGCAATCGCTTCGTCAAGATTTCCGGTGTGCCCGGCGAGCAGCTGGTTACGGTTCTCGAGGTCGATCGCGGCAGTGAGGCTCGTCGCCTCGAGGTTGGACCACAGCACGCGCTTGGTCATCATCACGCCGAACGGGCTGAGCTCGCACAACTCCTCGGCGATCGCGAGCGCGGCGTCGACCACTGTACCGTCGGCGACCACGCGTGACACGAGCCCGATACGCTCGGCTTCACGCGCGTCGACGCGCCGCCCGGTGAGCAGAAGCTCCGACGCGTGCGTCGTGCCGATGGCACGCGGCAGCAGAAAGCTCACACCGAGCTCCGTGCCGGTCAGACCGTTGATGATTCCCGCGCCGCTGAACAACGCGGACTCGGCCGCGAGCCGAATGTCCGCACCGAGCGTCAGGCACAGTCCCCCGCCATACGCGGGTCCGTTGATCGCGGCGATGACCGGCTGGGGCATCGCGCGCAAGGCGGGAACGACGTCGCTCATGTACCCCATCGCGCGAATGCCGGCCCGCGCCAGGCCGAGGCCGTCGAGATTGGGGGCGGCACCCATGTCTTCGAGATCGAGACCGGAGCAGAAGCCCCGGCCCGCGCCGGTGAGCACGACCGCCCACACATCGTTGTCGGCCCCGAGCTCCTCGATCGCGCCGTACAGTGCCTCGACCAGCCCGAACGACATGGAGTTGAGGCGCTCGGGCTTGTTGAGCGTGATGAGGCCGACATGCGGCCGGGCCGTTCCACGATCGCGAGCGCCACGAGACCTCCGCTCTTTTCGGGACCGAGGACCGGTTGCACTCTACGGGCACCGCTGGGCGGCGCGCAGCACGTTGCGCCGGGTTCGGAACCGCTCTTCCGCTCGACGACGGTGCGCGCGACTATCAGGTGATGGAGGGAATCGCGCGCGACGTGTGGGTCGTGGCGAACGAGCGTGAGCTCGCCGGCCGGCTCGTCGTGCCGCCGGCGCCGCTCGGCATCGTCCTCTTCGCGCATGGCAGCGGCAGCAGTCGCCTGAGCCCACGCAATCTCGCGGTAGCGGAGACGCTGCACCGGGCCCGGCTCGCGACGCTGCTCTTCGACCTCCTCGACGCTGACGAGGAGGACGACCGTTCGAAGGTGTTCGACATCTCCTTGCTTGCCGGCCGTCTCTCGGCGGCCACCGAGTGGACGCGGCGCGAGCCGAGTGTCAGTGCGCTCGCACTCGGATACTTCGGGGCGAGCACCGGCGCGGCGGCCGCGCTGTGGGCCGCGGGCTCGACTGGTTCTCCTGTGAGCGCGATCGTGTCGCGGGGCGGACGGCCCGACCTCGCGGCGCCGGTGCTTGCCGCAGTGACCGCACCGACGTTGCTCATCGTCGGCGGTGCCGACGAAGCCGTCCTCGCGTTCAACCGCGAAGCCGCGGCGCAACTGCGCTGCGAGCACCGCCTCGAGGTGATCCCCGGCGCGACGCATCTCTTCGAGGAGCCGGGTGCGCTGACTTCAGTCGCGCGTCTCGCGACCATCTGGTTCGTCGAGCACTTGAGCCGGGCGAGCAGCCCCTGAAAAGAAATACCTCGCGCGTGCCGCGCGCGCGAGGTCAGCGGCCAGACCCCCTAGGGACGAGCACGGGCACGAGCAGGGCCCAATAGAAGGCGGCCGACTCGAATCGCAACGTCCCCGCGTCGCGCATCGCGGTGCCGGCGAGCATCAACGCGATCACGACCGCCGCTTCGGCGGCCAGGAACGGGGCGCGACGCCGCGTTCGGCCCTCGGGCCGCGCGTCGAGTCACGCAACACCGAACGCCACGGCGATCACGAACACCACGATCGGCACCGCACGGGTCGGTGCCGCGACGCCGTCGCCGCGACCGAGTTGCACCCCGAGGACGATGGTGTTGCCGCTCATTTGCCCCGCGAACAACCCAAAGAGCGTGAGGAAGCTCAGCGCGTCGATGAACCCGCCGACGGCCGCGAACGCGAGCGCAAGGCCGCGGCGTGCGTCGAGCTGCCCGTCCGACACGCGATGCGACGCTAGGAGTCGGGCGTTAGCATCGGGTGGATTCGTGCGCATCCGGTGCCCATCCCGCCGGAGCCGCCCCAGCAGCAGCAGTGGGGCACGCGCGCTAGCTTGCGTAGAGCTCCCGAAGAACGAGACGTCCAACGGGCGTCTGGGACGCGGGAGCCGGGGAGTGGGCGGGCGTGGAGAGCGGCAGGGCGACGGCGGCCACGCGCGGCGCGTCGGGGTCCGGACCGCCGCTTCCCCCAGGACGCCGGATCGCGCTCGCCCGACGCGGCACCACGTTCGTTCGCGAGGTCAAGGGCCCCCCGGGCGCGCCGACGCTGCTGCTGCTCCACGGTTGGATCGCCAGCGGCGCGCTGAATTGGTTCCGGGTCTTCGGGCCCCTCAGCCGGCACTTCAACGTCATCGCCCCCGATCTCCGCGGCCATGGCCGGGGGGTGCGCAGCAACAAGCTGTTCCGGCTCGCCGACTGTGCCGACGACTGTGCCGAAACCCTGGTTGAGCTGGGCACGGGCCCGGTCATCGCAGTCGGCTACTCAATGGGTGGTCCGGTGGCGCAACTGCTGTGGCGCCGGCACCGCGACCTCGTCGACGGGCTGGTGTTCTGCGCCACCGCTGGTTCCTTCGTGTTCGGGACCCGCGAACGCGTGATCTTCACCTCCACGATGGCTGCTGCCGCCGGCACGACCCGGGTCGGCGGACTCGTGGCCGGCATCCCGGGGATGCCCAACTGGGCGTCGCTCACCCGCGACATCGTGCCCAGCTCGGTGCCCCCGTGGGCATCGGGCGAGATGCGGCGGCACAATTGGCGGATGCTGCTCGAAGCCGGACATTCCCTGGGCACGTACGACGCCCGCCGCTGGCTCCCCGAGATCGACGTGCCCACCGCCGTGATGGTGACGCAACGCGACCGCGCGCTCGCGCCCGCGGTGCAGCTCGGTCTGCGCGACGCGATCGCAGGTGCGTCGGTGCACCCGGTCGACGACGGTCACGTCGTGTGCGCGAAAGCTTCGTTCGCGCCGCCACTCATCGACGCGTGCGGCGAGGTTGCCGCCCGTATCGTCAATCGTTCGTAGGACCTCCATGCGGCGGATGGGTGGCCTCGACGCTGCGTTCCTCTACGGTGAGACGCCGTCGTGGCACATGCACGTCTCCGCCGTGCAGCTTGCCGACCCGTCGACCGCGCCCGGCGGCTTCAGCTTCGATCGGCTCAAGGAACTCGTCGTCGCGCGCCGCGCCAAAGAACTCCAGGAGCGCGGCAACGACCGCGTCGGCGTGGGTGAAGACGCCGAGGTGGCTCGCGCCGGGGATCTCGATGAACTGCGCGTCCGGAATCACCGCCGCGGCCTCACGGGCTCGCCGCGGCGGCGAGTCGACGTCATGTTCGAACGCCAGCACGAGGCACGGCACAGAGATCTCCGGCCACACACGGGTGCGCTCGATGTCGTTGGACCACGCCAGCGCAGCCTCGAACTGACCGAGGCGACCGGGGTTGGGCCACGGCGGCAGGTTGCCGATCAGCGAAAGCCACGCGCCGACCACGGCGTCGTCTTGCAGATCGTGATTCGGAAGGTAGCGCAGCGTCTCGGTCGCGAAGAAGAGCGGCGGCAGGTCGTAGTCGAGATGTGCCAGGTCGCGTTCGACGGTGGTGATCGCTTTCTCCCACGCGGTCCCCACGTTGCAGCTGCCGATGAACACCGCTGCGTCGAGCCGCTCGGGATGCACCGCAGCCATCGTCTCGGCCACCCAGCCGCCCATCGAGTACCCCGCGATGCGGACCGTGTCGAGCCCCAAGTGATCGAGCAAGCCGATCGTGTCGTGGACCATGGCGGCGATCGAATACGGCGCGGGCGGCGATGACGACGGCGCCACGCCGCGGTTGTCGAACGTCACGACCGCATAGCCCGCGTCGACAAGTGCCGGCACCACTTGCAGGTGCCACGCCACCGCGGGTTCGCCGCAACCGCACACGAGCACGACGGGCGGGCCGGTGCCCAACACGTCGTACGCAATCGTCACATCGTCCAACGTCACTTCGGGCATCGGTTCCTCCTGAGTGTCGCGCGAGGTTTCGCGCGCGGCGTGGGCGGGTAAGATGGGCGCATGACTCTCGTCGGCATCCTCGTCGTCATCCTCCTCATCGTGGTCATCATCTACTTCGTACGAAGAGCCTGACGCGGCGGCATCGTGCCGGCGCAGTGCGCGCGCCGGCACTTGACGTGGGTCACCGGCCCGAGCGAACGCCGTTCAACTCGTGAACCGCATCGGTCAGCCCGCCGATCGTCGAGAAGTCGACCGCCACATAGTTGGGCGCGTTGCCGCGCTGGGCCATGCATCGGCGCGCCCGGTCGACCAGGCGCTATACACGGCAGCGGAAACGCATCTCGGGATCGTCGCCACCCCGACCGCTCCGGAAATTACAATGGAAGGATCCCGGCGTGTGAACCGTAGCCACCATCGGCGTGTACGGCTTCGCTGCCGACGCGTTTCTCGAAGCGTTGCGTGCGGCGAAGGTGCAGCGTGTCCTCGACGTGCGCCAGCGGGAGGCACAAGCCCGGGTGCGCGCTCACACGAGCGCGTCACCCAGATCGACGGCCTTATTCGGTCAAAGCCGGCTGCATGTTTACACCGGCCAGCGCGGCGCTGATCGAGCGTCAGTGACGCGTCGTCGAGTGCGGGCGAAGCGGATGGGCCTGGAAGAACTTCCAAATGATCTCGTTGACCGAGATCGAAAAGGTTGTGGAACCGATCACGCTCGCGACGGCCCTCGAGAGCTCGCTCCCGGGCCATGTGTGACCGCCGCCCTCGATTCGGTAGAGCTCAACCGTGGCGTCGTCGGGACACCGATACGCGATCAGCGTGACGTCGCTCGCGACTTTCGTCTCCGTCGGCCGGGCCGCGCAATGGTTTCGACCGGCCCAAGCGGCGGTCATCTTCGAAACCGACTGAGTCGTGACCGCACCGGCCGTACCCGTCTGTCCCAGGGTTCGGCCTGAGCCATCGGGAGCAGGAAGCGCGAGGCCCTTGGGGCCGAGGCCGCCGTTGTACGAGAGCACCGGGTCGGCGGTGCCGTGGAATGCGACGACCGGCACGGGCCGGGCCGGCTTGCAGCCCGCGGGGTTGCGGATACCGGCCACCGGAGCGGCCGCGGCAACTCGGTCGGCGTACTCGCATGCGATCGCCGACGTCATGAACGCGCCGTTCGACAAACCGGTCACGAACACGCGGTTCTGGTCGACGCACACTGTTGATTCGACCTGATCGAGCAACTCGCCGAAAAACTTGAGGTCGTCGGAGTGGAGCGTGGTGTTCCAGAGCGGGATCGCGCCGAGACCTTGCGGTGTCACCGTCACGAATCCGTGTTGATCGCCGAACGGTCCGAGCGCACTGAACTTCGTGTGGACGGTGGCACCCTCGCTGTAGCCATGGAAGTCGAACACGACCGGAATCGGCTTCGTCACCTGGTACACAGGCGGCACGTGACGGAAGTACCAACGCTCGGCGCCGCCGGCCGTCAACGTGACCTTCTCTTCACCCGGCGTCACGGCATTTCCACTGCCTCGGCACCCCGGAGACGGAGCCGCGGCCGCACTCGCGGGCGAGGTGGCTGCGGACTTCGACGCGGCGTGTGACGTCGCCTTCTGGCCGCCACCGCTGCTGCCACTGCACGCAACGAGCACCAGCGCGACGAGCGCACAGATCGGCTTGTACCGGTTCCCCACCGCGCGCTCTCCCAGATCGACGCTCCGCTTCCAGGGTGATGCTACGGCGCCGCGGACACGGCCGCTCGTCCGGCTCGCGGTGAAGTCGAGCGAGAGGTAGTCGGGCTATTCGGTCACGAGTGCGATCGCGTCCGCGCACCCCGTCACCGCAGGGTTCGGACTCTCATGGCTCTCGGAAACGCTAGACCAGCGCGCGCGACGACTCCGGCGAGCCTTGCATCACCTGGCAAGGGGTTTTGGCGCCGAGATAGCAGATGCGGCTGGGCCGACAGATCACCTCGGGCCATCCCGTCCGACGCGTTACGTTCGCGGTTGGCGCGCCTGGAAGTCTGGTCGGCGTTGACGGTTCGGCGTCTGCAGAGGCTGTCCTATGGCTCGTCACGTTCGCATCCCGGTCGTGGGTCGTGCGTTTTCGGAGGAACCGCGGCGCCGATCGCCCACCGGTCTCTCTCCGAGGCGAGATCGCGACGAAGATCGCGTGAGGTCGGTGCGCGCAGCCGGCTCAGGCGACGTCGAGGAACCGACGCAGAGCTTCGCGGATGATCTCGCTCGTCGTCGTGCGGTCCGCCGCCGCGCGCGCCTCGATTGCCGCACGCAGCTCGGGATCGATGCGCACCGGCACGACCTCGGCGGGCCCGGAACCCATCGACGGGCGACCGCGGCGACGGGACTTCAGCTGCTCGACGTCGTACGCCTTGTGCTCGACCTCCTCCGCTATCGCGTCGAGATCAGCGTCAGTGAGCTCCCGACCAGCAGGTGTCTTGTGCGTCTTGGGTGTGCTCATCAGTCGTCCTCCCTGTCGGGAGCAGGGAGTGGAAGGCGGGGCGTAGCGCCATGACGTGGATCACGATCGGTGGGCGGTTCTCGAACTCCAGCCAGATG
The DNA here is from genome assembly GCA_038236695.1 of Acidimicrobiia bacterium. Lineage (GTDB taxonomy): Bacteria > Actinomycetota > Acidimicrobiia > IMCC26256 > JBBRZM01 > JBBRZM01. The sequence continues at coordinate 2,966 of JBBRZM010000029.1, read as the reverse complement.
ATCTCGAGCAGGTTGCCCGCGCGGTCGGGCCGATCGCCAGAACCCGAGGCGGATCGGCGTCCGGTTCGAGATCGACGACCACGATCGCATGGTCGACCGCGTGAGCGATGGTGTCGTCGTCGATGCGGTGCTTGCGGGCCGAGCGGTGGATCTCCACACACGAATACCGTAATACAGAACTCTGGCAGCGCCGGTGAACCTCTCGCGCGCCGGTCTGAGCTGCGATTTCGACGCCCGAACTACTCGTCGAGCCAGGCGGTGTGATCCCCGCGGTCGTTGGCGTCGAAGGCGTGGATTCCAGCTCTGATCATCGTCGGGGTCCTCGAGCTCGACCGGTTCGCCGCACCCGGCGCAGCACGGCCGTTCGCCCTCCGGAACGGCCGGTCGCACCTGCACATCTCGGCCGCCGGCCTGGAGTACGAGAACATCAGTGAGCAGAGCGGCCGCGTGAGCAGAGCGGCCGCGTGACCAGGTAGCAACGCGGACTGCCCGGCGGTCGAGAGCAACGGCGCTCGACCCGCTCGTCCAACGGACGAAGCACCGACCCGTGGTGAACACCTTAAGGCGCCAACCCATGGAGAACACCCGAGGCGCCAATGCATGAGGAACACCCAAGCGCATCCGCCAGCCAATGCGAGGCCTCAACTATCAGAACTCTGATCCCTCCAGTCCCGTCCCACATCGCGTCGCGCAACCGCGCGCAATCTGGCTGCGTCAGCCGCTCCGAGCCTGAACGTTGAGATGAGCAATTCCGCAACCGACTCGGATGGAGCGCGCTTACCCGCGGCAAGCGCGTGTAGAAACGCAGGCGAGATTCCCACTCGTCGGGCAACAGTTCGATGCGAGCCGGCGCGCGCTCGCTGAGAGCGGTAGGACCAGCGAGATCAGGGTGAGCGCGACCGTCGTGACGACGTAAGTGCGCCGGCATCGTTGTGAGCGCCGCTCGAAGACGAACGCCAGGATCGTCGCGATGATGGTGAGGATCACGGTTCCTTCGGCGAAGTTCCTGAGGCCAATCGTCGTGGCCTTGGTTGCGCCTGGTCCTCCGGCGAGCATCGGAACACCGGCGATTTCGAGGAGTTTGCCCTGAGACTCGCTCCGGGCTGTGCGTGCAGGGCGCTCGCCCGAAAGAGTCACGCGACGCAGCACAAGAACACCAAGGAGGATCCGGGCCTCAAACCCGCACGGTGGAACGATCGTGACCGATCGCGTCGATTCAGGCAGACGCGCCGATGCCGCCCCGTGCCACCGTCCGGGCGAGGATCCCGAGGGTGGCCCGCAGCGCCCCCTCAGACAGGACCGGGAAGATCCCAGCCTCTTTCCAGACGGGGTCGATGGACGACCAGTCGTAGTACGAGGTGACGAGCGTGCCGTCGTCAATGGGCGCGAGCGTGTAGCCGTAGACGTGGCCGATCTGCGGGCGGATCTGGCCGAGGATCGTCCACGCGATCTCGCGGTCGGGAACGAACGTCGTGATGGTGACGGTCACGTCGTAGCGGCCCATCGGGTAGTCGTTCAGGGCCTCGCGATCCATGTGCACGACGAAACTGTCGCCGACGGCAGCCACGGGCTCGCCCGTGGCTGCAATCAACATCCCGGAGCTATCAATCGCCACATGACCCTGCGGGTCGCACAGCAGCCGGAAGATCGTCGCCGGATCCGCCGCTATGGTCCGCTGGACCTCCAACCGCTCACTCGTCATCTCCGCATCCTGCCACCTGGTCGTCTGCGGGACTCGGCATCACCGGCGCCCACCGAGCGCGAAACAGCGAGGTGGTAGTAGCCGCGCGCCATCGAGTGCGTCGGCATTCGCAGGGCGTTACGCCGGACTGAGCAAGCGCGGTCTTGGGAGTGTTCCCTCCACGCGTGGCTCGAGCATGGTGAGGCGTTATTGGCTTCCCTCGTTGGCAAGAAGGTTGCGCGCGAGGCCTGGCCGCTCTTGCCGCTACCGCCGTCGGATGCGACGCTGCTCGCGGCGGCGCTCAGAGAGTGTTCCGGTACGAGTCATGGTCATGGCCCCTTTCCAGGGATCGGCGCGTTCGATTAAAAGGGGGATGCGGGCTGGTTGTCGGGTCAGTCCCGCAGTCCCTGCGCCTTGCCATGCCACGCCACGAACACCCGCCCGAGGGCGGCGTGCCGACAACAACGAGCACCGTACCAAGCGGGTCAGTCGCGTGCACGGGCCGAGAAAAACGAGTTTGGGTAGCAGTCCGGGTTTCGCGCTCCGGGCCCGAACTGGCTGCCGGGTAGAAGTGCAGGTCACATGCGGTGTCGGAGGGGCAACACAAACACGAAGTACACGCGCCGCCTGGGAGACCTGGCTCATCGCAGCGTGAAGTGTGCGCGCTGCCTTGAACTCGGACCCAGCACTACCGCGCCGCCGAGCTACGCGAACGATGCCGACCCGATGTAGTGGACCATGACGTCCTCCGGAAGATCGACGTGTGGCTCCCAGAGCAGTGCCCAGTTGTCTTCGCCTACGCGCTCCGGGAAAGTGACCAGCCATAGTCCGGACTGGAATCGACGTCTGCGTACGGACGCGTCCCCTGGGTCTACGGCAAGTTGATCCAGGATTTCATTGATTCGATCGAGCAGGGCGCGGTCTTGATGGTCCGTGCTTGTCTCGAGTTGCGTCAGGGTTCGATCTGCAAACGCGTCGTAGTAGAGCTCAGCCACGTTCGCGTCGGACCATCCGAGACGGATCGGCCCTGTTGGCTGCAATCCGCTCGAGGAGTTCCGAGTTCGCCAAGAAGTGCGCCTCGATCTCAGGAACGACGGCAGCCGGAGTGAAGATCAAGCGGCCATCAGCTTCTTTCGTGACGAGGTAGCGACTGTGAGGGGCAAGGCCGAACTTGCCGAGGCTTGCCCGGAGCCTGCTGTCGAGCTCGACCAAAGAATCTTCCATGTCGACATGCTAGCCCCTATGCCCCTGAGGGGCAACGGGGCCGCTCGCCCCACGCCGCAGG
>JBBRZM010000028.1:0-29027 GCA_038236695.1 Acidimicrobiia bacterium | reverse complement strand
GCGATCAAGGGCCCGGCGCGGCGTCACCGCACCGAGCGTCCGGGCCAGTACGCGCTTGACCTCGTGGCCGACGCGGCGGTGCTCGAGGTGTTACACCGCGCCGACGTCGCGGTGGTCAGCGAAGAATCAGGTCCGAGCGGTGTCGCGGGCGCGCCCGTCACCGTGGTGGTCGATCCGGTTGACGGCTCGACGAACTGCTCCCGTGACCTCCCATACTGGGCCATCTCGCTGTGCGCGGTTGACGCCGACGGTCCGCTGTGCGCGCTGGTGACCAATCAAGCGACCGGTTCGCGTACAACGGCCATCCGCGGTGGGGGCGCGTGGTGCGACGGCCGTCCGATCCAGCCTGCGGCAACGACGCGGATCGTCGACTCGGTGGTGGCCGTGTCGGGCATGCCGGCGCGAGCGTTGCCGTGGAAGCAGTTCCGCGCGCTGGGCTCGGCCGCCCTGACACTGTGCGACGTCGCGGCGGGCCGGCTCGACGGCTTCATTGACTCGCTGCGCGACCTGCACGCGCCGTGGGACTACCTCGGGGGTCTGCTCGTGTGCACAGAGGTCGGCGCGACCGTCGTCGACGTGGAGGACCGGCCGCTGGCGGTGACCGATCCCGACGCGCGGCGGCAACTCCTCGCTGCGTCGACGCCCGCTCTGCTCGAGGAGCTCCGAGAGGCGTTGGTGCCGTGAGCGAGCCGACCGACGACCTCGATCTCGGGCTTGATCTCGATGCGCTGCTCGGCGCGGCGGTCGTCGCAGCCGAGGTTGGCGGTGCGGTCGTGCGCGACTCGTTCGGCACCCGGGGCAATGTGATGCGCTCGAAAGGCCCGGGCGACTGGGTGAGCGACATCGACACCGCGAGCGAGACGGCCGTACGCGCGTCGTTGGCGCGTGACGCGCCCGGTGTCGCGTTCTTCGGCGAGGAGTTCGGCGGCGACCGCGCCGACGTCGGCTGGCTGGTCGATCCGCTCGATGGCACCGCCAACTTCCTGCACGGGTTTCCCATCGTGGGCGTCTCGATCGGGCTGGTGGTGCGGGGCGAACCCGTCGTCGGCGTGGTCAATGCGCCGATGCTCAGCGACCTCTATACCGCGTCGCGCGGCGGCGGCGCGTTCTGCAATGGCGAACGGCTGTCGGTGAGCGCCCGTCCGCTCGGGCAGGCGATTTGCGCGACGGGATTTCCGTTCCGGGCGAAGCGTGAGCGCCTCGGTGAGTACCTACCCGTGTTCGAGGCCGCGTTGGTCGCGTTCGAAGACATGCGGCGTGCCGGCGCGGCGAGCCTCGATCTCGCGTGGACGGCGGCCGGCGTCTTTGACGGGTATTTCGAACAGGCGCTCGGGCCGTGGGATGTTGCCGCCGGCGCGTTGCTCGTGCGCGAGGCCGGCGGCAAGGTGACCGACTGGTCGGGCGACGAGTGGGCCTGGCTCACCTCGGGGGACATCGTTGTGGGCGGACCCGAGGCACACGCGCGCATCTTGGAGCTTGCGGCCACGGCGGGCCGCCCGTCGGAACGATCGGACTAGGTGCTGAGGGTCGCGAGCGCGTCTCTCGGATTGCGTGCCTCGCGCCGGGTGCGCTGCACGTCGGGTCCGAGCGCGGAGTAGACCGCGTCGGTGATCTCGAACAATCGTTCCTCGGCGGGGATGAACGCGGGCAAGCCGTTGGTGACGAGCACCATCACGAGCCCGTACTCGGGATCGCACAGCCCGCGCGACGAAGCCATGCCGCCGTGGCCGAAGGCGCGCCGACCGGTGCCGCCGGTGATCTGCACCTGCGTGCCGAGCCCCCACGGGATGTTGTTGCGGAACAGCTGGTCCTTCAAGCCCCACCGGTGCACCGCGCCCATCAGCTCGACGGTCGGCGGCGCGACAACAGACGGGCCGAAACCGAGTAACGACTCATAGAAGCGGCCAAGCTCACGTGCCGGGCCGCGCATCCCCCCACCCGGCTCGACCTTTTCCATGTGCCACGGCTCGTTGTGCACTCGATCGACGCGATACGGCGCCATCGACAAGCCGCCTTTGTCGATGACCGGCATCACGTGGCCTTTCCAGTAGACCGGTGTGATGCGCTCGCCGAGCTCCCGTTGTTCCTCGACGGGCACGCCCAGCCGGCAGTTGTCGAGCCCGAGCGGCTCGAAGACCTCGTCGTGCAAGTACCGGTCGATCGGCCGGCCGTCGACCCGCTCGACGATGGCGCCGAGGATCTTCCAACCGGTGAACGGGTGGTACGCGGCGCCCGCGCCCGGCTCCCACTCCGCCGGATGCGCGGCGATCCGGGCCACGGCCTCCGCGTAGGAGACGTCGACGTCGTAGATGTCGCCGCGCCCGATCATCGGGAATCCGCCCGTGTGGGTGAGCACGTGGCGTACGGTGCAGCGCTCCTTGCCGGCCGCCCATCTGTCGACGTAATTGCCGACCCGGTCGTCGAGACCGAGTCGGCCACGCTCCCAGAGCTGGAGAACCGCCACGGTCGTCATCGGCTTGCCCGACGAGTACCAGAGCATGAGATCGTCGACGGCCAGCGGCCGGTCGGGCCGCGACTCGCCGATCGCGACATCGAGGAGCACCTCGCCCTGCAACGACACGTAGCACTGGGCGCCGTCATGCCAGTCGTCGGTGCGCTGCCGCTCGAGCAGCTCGTTGATGTGTGAGAGGTCGGGTGTCGGCATCGGGTCGAGCCTACGTGGCCGTGCAAACCCTGAATTCGTTGCTCCGTAGGGCTTCGATGGTGCACGCAGGCGGCTCCGGGTGATGGCCAAGCGGCCAACCGGGTTAATTAGTTTGACTCGGCTTCGCCGAGCTGCTTCCCTGGTTGGAGCTCGCAGTCCCGCGGGCGCAGTGACCAGCGAAGGAATCGGCATGAGCGACCAAGCGCAGCGCCAGTATCTGGCCTCCGCCGGGATCGCGCGCGCCGGCATCTTCGCAGCCTGCGCCATGCCGGCCAATGGCTCGTGGTCGAGCACGCCGATTCTCGGTGTGACCACCGACCCCAAGCATGTTCGGCCTCGACGGCTTCGAGTGACCTCGCCCTAACACCACCACCGCAGCGAGACACCCAGGCCGCCGGGGAAACCCGGCGGCCTTTCTGTATTTCCGGCCCCGAATTCCGAGGAGTCCCATCAGCAACCGACCCAGCCGAACCAAGTGACACAGGGGAAGCACGGCGATGTTCGCCATCGAGTACGGAGCACAAGCAGAAGACGAGGCCTGGCGCCTCGACGCACGATGTCGCGACGGCGCGGCCTCGCTCACCGCGTTGTTCTTCTCGGAGCAGCTCGACGACATCGGGCGTGCCAAGGCGTTCTGCCGTGAGTGCCCGGTGCGTGAGGCGTGCCTCGACGGCGCGCTCGCACGGCAGGAGCCGTGGGGTGTGTGGGGTGGCGAGCTGCTCGCGAACGGAAAGGTGCTCGCGCAGAAGCGCCGCCGCGGTCGTCCGCCGAAGGTTCAGCCGGTCGACCCGGTCTACGCCAGCGCGTTGCCGGCATTCCCGGAGGTGCGCGAGCAGCGGAGCGCCTGAGATCACCGCATACGGCGGGCCGGGGCGACGAAGGAGGGGCGAATCCCCCCTGGCGCGCTCCCCGTGGAGCGCGCGGCGCCTCGTGCCACGAGCCCCGGCCCGCCGGCGGTCAATCCAACCAACCGTTTCAAGACAGAAGGCGACCGCATCGGTCGCCTTCTGCGCGTAAAACGATCGCACGCCTTGGTGAGGGCGGTCGGCGACGGCCGGTAACGTGACGCTTCGCGGGCGCTTAGCTCCAGTTGGAAGAGCGCCGCCCTTACAAGGCCGCACTCACCTGGCGTTTGGCCTCTGTTTTCAACGGTTTCGGAGATCGGGCGCCAGGAACCAGCGCAAAACTCTCGGGGCCGATGGTAGAGATGGCCCGTCGGCGAGTGCGCCGGGGGACCTCGCCGCCACTTTGAGTGGTATGAACACCGCAAGCGACATTACCCGTCGCCGGGCCGCAGCCTCCCCCGCGTTCGGCTCCTTCAATCCCACCAGACGCGACGTTGCGGCCGGCAGAGCCGGCCGCAACGTCGCGAGTACTCGTTGAACTTCCGCTCAGGCGGTGGCGCGAGTCTTTCGAGAACCGCGCACCATGACCACGCCGGCGAGCGCCGCACCGGCACCGATAGCGGCCAAGCCGGCGATGTCAGAACCGGTGACGGGCAGCGTGCTCGAGTTCGTGCTCGCCTTCGCGGCAACCTGCGTGCTCGCCTTCGCGGCAACCTGCGAACCCGGGTCCGTAGGCGTGCTGGTGGTCCCACCCGGGTAGGGTGGATCAGCTGCGAAGGCCGCAGTCGGCGCAAGCACACCGAGCACGATCCCGCTTGCTGCTGCGACCCGAAGCGCACGTCCGGCTATTGAGTGCTTCCTCACGACTTCCTCCCACAAACCCCTACGCGGCACACCTGATTGGTGAATGTTCACTGAGTGTAGTCAGGTGGGCGCAGGCAGTCAAGGGGTTTTCGGCCCATATCGCCGGGCGGACCCTGGGCCCTCGCCGGGGACCACGGTCTGTGGTGTGCTCGAGCCCACAGACCACAGGCCACAGCCTCCCCGGCCCCCGAAGACCTCCGGCCCGGAGCACCTCGGCTCCGAACCGGGGCGGGCTACCAGCGGACCGTCCGGGCGCGGTCGTCCTGCCAGGTCTGTCCGTTGGCCGCCCAGGTGACCGCCGGATACCGCGCTGACGGCGCAATTGTCACGTGTTCATAGCCTTTCGGCACGGTGAACTTGAGGACGTAGTCATGCTGGTCACCCCGGAACAGCTGGATCTCGGTCCCGATGACCCGGGTCGGGCCGTCGGGCCCGGCGACCACGACCTTGTTGCCGCCGTCGAGGTGGATGTCCCGGGACACCCCGGGCACGTTCACCGACAGGATCCCCCGATACTCACCCACCGCGAACCCCGAGAACGGGTATGGGCCCTCCACGAAGGTGTTCAGACCCTGGGCCGGGGTCTGGTTCTGGATCTGGATGCGGACCGTGACCTCGCTGCCGATCGGTACCGGGCGGTGCTCGAGGGCCGCCCGGACTGAGAGGAACTGGTCCAGCTTGTTCCCGGCCCGGTTCTGCACGGCCAGGAGCAGCGAGTCCGGTGGCAGGCGGCCCGAGACCCCGGCCGCCTGCCAGCCCCGTTGCTGTTTGGGCTCGGAGGACCACGCCAGCACGTGCCGGCCCTGGGCCGCGCGGTGGAGGTCTTCGACGAGGTTGGCGACGTCCCAGCCCTTGGCGTCCAGCTGGTGCACCACGGCCCGGGCGATGGCGCTGGACCGCTCGCGGCGTGGGGTCGGCTCCTGCCCGGAGTTCGGGTTCGGGCTCGACTCAAAGTCCAGGTAGGACTGCAGCAGGGTTTCCTTGACCACGTTGTCCTTGGTGATCAGCTTGCCGTCCACCACCACCGGCCCGGACACCTCGATCAGGGCCTGGAGCCCGATGGGGTCGATCGCGATGACCCCGTCGACCGGTTCACCGGTCTTGGCCTTCCACATCTCGGCGGCGAGCTTCGCGTTGGCCGGGAAGTCCGGCGACATGGCGAGGGCGCGCCACTCCTGGCTGGGATCGGTCCAGCCCCAGCGGGCGGCGAGGTCGCCCGTGACCGGTACCGCACCGGCCGGGACCATCAGCTCCCCCGTGTCGGTCATCGGGCCGAGGTCGAACTGGCCGTTCTGCATCGTCATCACGCCGGCGCTCAGCAGCATGCCGGAGCCCGCACGCATCTCCGCGTTGTTCGCGGCCAGCACCAGGTACTTCGTCGGCCCTTGGGCCATCTGGGCGATGCCCACCGATGCGTCGTCGACGTCGATCATCGACCGGCGGACCTTGCCGAGCTGGCGCGTGAACTTCGTGCGGGCCTTCGAGAGCGGGCCGACGAGCGCCTGACTCGGCCCGAGATCCAAGCCGCGCAGCTCGCCGCGTGCCTTCGCCGCGATCCTGCCGAGCTCCTGGACGACCGCGACGCGGTTGGGGCCCGTCGTCGTCCGCTTGTGGAGCCGGTTGGTGGAGGCCTCCATGGCTTTGACGCCGACCCGGACGACCTTCGCGGCCGAGCTCGTGAGCGAATCCACGGAGCGGACCTGGCGGCCGACGACGGGCAGGACCATGAACGGCTTCAGCAGCAGCGAGTCGCCTGCGCTCGCGGCCTGGTCGAACTCACCGCGCGCGGCCCTCATCCGGGCGAGTCCTTCGCCCCGGATCAGCTGGGCCGGGCCGAGATCGTGCTGCGCGGTCTCGAGCTGGTCCAGGCCCTTCTGGGCGTGCTGACGTGCCTGCACCATCTGGAAGGCGGCCACCGCGCACCACGCCACAACGACCGCCACGCAGCCCAGCACGATCAGCCGGCGTCGCGTGCGCCGCGGCGGGTTCGACGGAGTCTCGGGGGGATTCGACGGCTCGGGGGGATCAGACATGGCGGGTAATTCTACGGGTTGGGGGCGTGTGCCGCCGGTGCTTGAGCGCGACCGTCACCGTGATCACCTTCAACCCGAAGCTCACCGCGGTGACGTTCTTACCAGCGCCAGGTGGTCGCGGGGACGCGTACCTCCGTTGCGCAGACGACTCACGCGATCGTGCCGCGCGTGGCGCGCCCATTTTTTACGGGGCCGAGCGATCGTGCGAGAACACGATGACAACGATCAGCACTAGAAATACGGGCGCAACTAATCCAAGCATGTCGAGGCCCGCCCAGAACGCCGAGAGTGCGACCATCACCGCGACAAAGCCGAGCATCGCGATGGCGAATGATGAGATCGCCTCGTTCCGTTCCTGCCTCTCGACTCGCAGCACCTCCGGCGTGATCGTCTCAACCTCCACCGTGTCGCCGCGAGCATTGTAAATCGTCGTCAACTCATGAGCGTGCTCGTTGCAGAAGAGCCAGGAATAGGAATAGCAGCGAAACCCGTAGTTATCGCTCTGCGACCCACTACCCGGCGACAGGGTGACCTTCTTCGTTGCGGAATGCCAACAGTTGGCGCACTTGCTCACCCCTTGTGTTTCGACGGTTCTGAAGGGCGAGTTGAGCTGAAGTCGCAGTACCGGCCTTCTTGCCTGAACGACTGGCGCTCAATTTGTTGGCCCTCTGTGCCCGAGCGTGAGCGTCACTGGTGTTGTTGCGTCGTTGTTCGGGCTCACGGCGACTATGACGTTCGGATCAGCCGGCCGGCGGGAGGCCGAGCGCGACTGGCCGTCTGCTCTGCTTGCCCATGCCGCGCGATCGGCATCTTGAGCCGTCCGGTTGAGGGTTGCGCGAGACTGGCGAACCCGAGCGGGCCAGTAGCTCAGGTGGTAGAGCGCTGCGCTTACAACGCAGATGCCGGCGGTTCGAGTCCGTCCTGGCCCACCGCCGAAAAGCGCCGGGAACGCGCCGGTTATTCTCGGTCGCTCCTGGCGCCGATTGGCACCACAAAACCCAAGCGCAGCAAGGGGAACCCGATGAGCCACCCCCGTCCTTACAAGGCGGATGTCGGGGTTCGAGTCCCTCAGCGCCCACAATCCGACACCTTCGCTACCTCTTTCGAATCCGACGGGTGCGCTTCGTCTCCTGCTCGTGCGCCGACCAGTGGCGGTCACCGCCGCGCCCGCCGTGGGTAGCCGGTGATTCGGGTCCCGGACCGCGGACACAGGCGTCCGAGTGAACTCGCGGCTGATCACGTTGGTGGACTGCACACTCCACGTTGGTGGACTGCACACTCCGCCCGACATGGCTTGGCGCCGCTGGCAGTGCCCGGGCGCTGCTTTCTGGGTCCATCCGTCGGTCGAGCACTGGAAGCGCCAGATCGGTGCCAATCTCTACGCCGTGTGGCTCACGTCCTACGACGCAGATGATGTGTGGCCAGTGTGTGGACGTCTCGCTTGCTCGGCGCGTCCGCGTGGGCAAGCGGGATGACCTCGTGTGGGCCAGGTTGAATGAAACCTAGGGAGGTCTGGACTCCCGTGTTACTTCTGAACGCGGCGACACCCCCGGTCCACTCATCGCGTTCCCGTTGGTACTTTGCAAATACATGGACTTCAAGGCGTTCCTCGCCGGCCAATGCGCGTACCGGCGCATCTTCTTCGAGCAGCACGGCCCGCCCCCGTACGTGTGCCATTGGTGCGGGGAGCGAACTTCACTTTGCCACCCGCCGGCTTCACGCTCGTACCACCCGAGGTCGAAGCCGCCTTGGATTCCGGTGAGCCACGGTGCCCGGAGTGGGACTTGAACTCGCCTCCGTACCCTCCGAGTCATTCCTCGTGATTGGCGCCCGTCTGTGACCACGGCGTGACCACGGCGGCGATCTCGGGCACGCCCGGCCTTCGCCGTACGCTCGTGCGCCACCGCGTTGCGGCGGCCGAGGAGGCCCGGCTCAGTCATGGCGCGCTTGATCGACCGCATCCTGGCGCACGGCACCGCGCCCGCGACCGTGGCTTCTCTGACCGGCACCATCGACCCGCAAGTGGTTGAGGGTCTACTCGCGGCTCAACTCGCCGATCGAGACCTGACTGCTGAAGAGTTGAAGAAACTCGCAGACTGGAGCGCTGCCAATCCGCCTCCGGTCGGCCCGGAGTTCGACGTCGACGATCTCGTAGGAATCCCGGTCATCGTCGCCGATGACGTCGCCCGTTATACGGGCGCGCTCGGCCGGGTCAACATCGCGGACGAGGTTGCCACGATGGCGCCGCCGTTCGAGCGCTTCTGGCTCGATATTGACGGCGCGCCCGACCCGACCGGCACCGGCCTGCGCGCGTGGGGCTGGCTCGTTGAAACCGGCGATCCTGCTGAGATCGGCTATGAGGGCGATACGACGGAGGACGGGCCGCGCTGGGTGTTGCGCCTGACATTGTTCCTCGAGCGGACCAAACAGCACCCGATCGGGCCCGTCGCGATTCATATCGTCGGTCTCGCGGAGGACGGCACTCTCTACCGTCATCCTGACGGAGAGACCGTCTGGGCGAGCAAGCTCGCGTTACGCGAGGGTGAAGCTAGCCCGGATCGGGCGGACTTCGACATGCTTAGCGAGTACTGGGTGCGCCTCGTTTTTCCGGCGCTGCTCGCGATCTCCTTCCTGCATTGCACGAATGTCGCGACGACCGTCGTGACGCCGCCGCCGAAGTTGTCGGCCAAGCACCGCAAGCGCCACGGGTTGCCGCTTGTTCGTTACCTCATGCTCGAGATTGACGCTTTCCGCGAGTTGCTGCGCGGCGCTGGCGGCACCGACGGTCCCGGCCTCCGCGCCGCGTTGCACCTCTGCCGGGGCCACTTCAAGGTCTACGGCCCCGACGCCCCGCTCTTCGGGCGCATGACCGGCACCTGGTGGTGGGCACCGCAGGTCCGGGGCCACACGGACGCGGGGATTGTCGCGAAGGACTACCGGGTCGCCGCGCCGAGAGTCGGGCGCGCGTGGAAGGACTTGGGGACCGACATGCCGGCTAGGCCGGGACCGGCCGATCCCGACGACCCCGACCGATGGGGCAACGGCTTCGTGACGCACAACGAGACCGTCAACGCGTTGGCCGCCGCGATCAGCGCCGCCGGGCTCGCACCGCTACGCGCGGGACCGCACGAGCCCGATTACGACCTCGCCTTCCTTCGCGGCGACGAGCTTGTGGTGATCGAAGTCAAGTCATTGACCGAGTCGAACGAAGAGCACCAGCTCCGCCAGGGTCTCGGCCAAATCGCGCGTTATCGCCAACTGCTCGCAGCGGACGGGCACGACGAGATCACTCCCGTGCTCGCCGGCTCACGAGCACCAACCGATCCGACCTGGGCGCCGTTCACCGAGCAGCTCGACGGCATCCTCGTTGTCGCCCCGCATGACTGGAACGACAGGCTCCACCTCAAACAAGCCTGATCCCGACCGGGCTCACCGTCACAGCCGGGCGCGACGATGGTCGACCGTGACGCACGACCAGCTCGAGGCCGAGGCGGCCTGACGAGGATTCGAGCTGGCGACCCCGGCGGTCGGGATGGTCCTCGAGCGCGTGGCCGGCGACCCGCCGACGCCGCGCACGTCGTGGCAGCCGGAAGACCTCGCGGCGGTCCTGCGCGACCACGCCCGACACACGGTGAGTGGTCTTCGTGCCGGAAGGGCCTAGACTTCCGTTGAAACCTCATCGTGCAACTTCTCGGGGGCACGCAGTGCAGCCACTCGCCGGTCCTCCGTCACCAACGGCTCCGCCCCAGCGGGCGCAGCGTGACCCGTCGCTGTGGCCGGTCGCGCTGATCATTCTCATTCCCGGTCTGTGCCTGGCCGGCGTCTTCCTCGCGGTTCGGAGCGGGGGTTCGTCACCTTCCCCCTCTCACAGCTATGGCATCGTGCATACCCGCCTGGGCGACGCGACTGTGGGTTGCGGAGGGGACTTGACCCACAGGTGCAACGGCGACGTGGGACTGAAGTTCGCGCGACAGACGCCGAAGCTTCTCTCGTACTTCACTCCGCTCAACGCACAAAACGCCCTCGACCAGGCATACTTCGATCGTCTTGCCCGCGGTCTGGCTGGCAGTCCCCCGCCCGGAACTCGATGGACTGTGTTCGAGGCTCCCGGCGCTCGGTGGGAGCCTGCCGTCTTCGGCTGACCTCAACGAGTGACCTGCCCCGGCTCGCTGATCGAAACGTCGTCCGTAACTGCCGATCTGCCCGCCGTCGTTCTGTGCTCGTGAAGGTGCTGGCGCAAGAAGCGCGGTCCGGGCTACTTGTTTGAATGGTTGCCGGGTTCGGGGCAATCTGCGCCGGTTCGCGCGGCTCCGAATCGTGCAATGCTGTGCGTTCACTTGTTCGGAGCGAGTGCGTCGCTAGGTTGTCCCGCCGCCAGAGCTGGAGGGTGCTTGGAGACTGCCTTCACTCGACTGGTCGGTTGTGTGCACCCGTTGCAGCAGGCGGCGATGGGCGGTGTCGCGGTTCCGGAGCTTGCGGGAGCGGTCGGCCGTGCTGGCGCGCTCGGGATGCTGTGCGAGTTCGATCTCGAACCGTCCTTCGATCGGATCCGGCGAGCGGTCGCCCTAGCGGGGGATGGCTGTGTGGGGATGGGCTTCTTCGGGCATTGGGTTGGTGACGACCTCGAAACCTTTGAAGCAGCGGCCGCTGCGCTGCGTGTGGTCGAGGTCTTCTGGAGCGTTCCCGATCCGGCGCTGGTCGCTCGGGCTCGACGTGCGGGCAATTCGCTGGTCGCGTGGCAGGTCGGATCGGCACAGGAGGCGAGGGCCGCTGAAGACGCGGGCTGTGACTTCGTGGTCGCGCAGGGCGTCGAGGCCGGCGGGCATGTCCGAGGATCGATCTCGCGCGATGAACTCCTTCAATCGGTGCTCGCTTCGGTGACGGTTCCGGTTGTGGCGGCCGGCGGTATCGCGCGATCGTCCGATGTCGCAACCGTCATCGCGGCAGGCGCCGATGGAGTGCGCGTCGGAACTGCATTCGTGGCGACCGTCGAGAGCGGTGCACACCCTGCTTACGTGGACGCGCTGGTCGCGGCTCGCTCGGGCGACGACACTGTTTTGACGGACAGGTTCCGTGAGGGTTGGCCCGACGCGCCGCACCGAGTCTTGGTCAGTGCGCTGGCTGCGGCCGAAGCATTCGACGGGAAAGTCGTCGCCGAGGCGGGCGCCGCCGACGCTCGCCACGCGATACCGCGCTTCAGTGCCGAGCCACCGAGCCGGGACGCGGAGGGTTGCATCGAGGCGATGGCGTTGTACGCGGGAACGGGAGTCGAGCACGTGACGGGCCGTCGACCTGCGGCTGATCTGGTCTCCGACCTCATCGCCGAACTTGAGTAAAGACAACTTCGATCTCCCACCAGAGCACTCATACCTGCCGATATGCGAGGATCGGTTCCCCTTCTTGATATCTGGCAACCAGGTCGTCGACCTCGGCCTCCGAGAGTCGGTGCTGACGCTGCCGCCGTACGACGAACGTGTCCCGGGTCGGCACAGCGTCCCCGGATGGATCCATATGATCCCTGACGGCCTTCTGGTCACGGGGGGTTCGAAAGCCGTCCAATGAGGTCCACCGGTGCGAGCGCGCGGGAGCACCGAGCACGCGCTCCGAATCGCGCGGGCGGAACTGTTATCGGAGGGCCGGGGCGAGCGGCATGCGTCGCGTGCCGCCGCCGCCGACGGCGTAGGGCGAGTTGTTGGTCACGATCTGCAACTTGGTTTGCAGCGCAGAAATGTCGTTGCGCATGCCGCTGATCATCCCTTCGGCGGCCGGTTCGGCGGAGAGCGCGAAGTTGCCGCCCGCGTCGACGAGGTATGCCCCGTAGTCCTGGAGGGCGTGAGCGATCATGAGGCCTTGGGCGCTGAGGCCCAGGGCGTTGACGTTCACGGAGCCCGGAATGGCGAACAAGCTGCCGATGTGGACGTCACCGGTGTACAGGTTGTTCGCGCCGTCTTCGGTGGTCGCCGGCCACAGCGGGCCAGTGCGCATCAGGTCCGGTGGCAGTGCAAACGCCAACGCGTGTTTGACCGAACCGGCCTGGATCTCCCAGACGCGGATGAGACCACCGATCGCGGAGCCGCCGTACGCGCGGACGCCGCCTTCACCGACGCCCGGACCGTAGAGGTTGGTGCGCACGTGATGCGGCGTGTACCAGTTCCCGCCGCCGGCAGGGGTCATGTCCCACGCCTCGTCAACCCAGTGCTGGGTCGGGTCGACCACGTGCATGTGCATGTCGCCGCCGTTCGGCAGCGCTGCTTGCGCGCCGTTGGGAATGCGATAGGCCGCGTATCCGCTCCAGCCGCCGACCAGACGAATCGGGTCAGACGCCTCTGCCTGATAGATCGGATGCGACCAGACAGCTGCGTTGACCCAGGCGCCCGCAGACCGAAGCTCGGCGTTGCGGGCGTCATTGACACCCGCGAACTGCGCGCCCGAACCGATCGGCATGTTCCACGGCGAGGTCACGGAGAACGGCCACAATGCCGCATTTCGGGTTCCATCCGATCGGACGGCATCGCCGGACGGCGGGCGAGCGACGGCGCATGCACTCGCGAACAAGGCGATTGCCGCCCCCACTGCAAGGCTCCGCGCCAGTGGTGTGCTGCGATGTGGATGGGTGCTGAAGCGAGTCATGAGTCCTCGAGCGATGGCGGTTGGCGGTCATCGCGGTATCGGCACCGTTTTGCACCATCTGAGGCGTAATCTCCGGAAAGTAGTAAAATCACGCGGAGAGTGCCCGTGAGCAGCGCCTCGAGGACGGCACTCGGGAAACTACCCGCGACGGCTTCATGCCAAACTCGGTCCAGACGCACACGCAGCCGGGGGGGCGCCGTGACCGCGATCATTGACTGCGATCAGCACCTGTACGAGAGCCGCACGCTCTGGGCCGACCACATCGATCCCCAGTGGCGTGACCAAGCGCTGCGTATCGAGGACGACGACCTCGGATACGCCTGGGTGTGCTGGCGGGACCGCCGCCTCGACATCGCCGACGTGCAACTGCCCGGCGACACCGCGCTGGTCGGCCGCCATCGGGAACGTCATCGTCAGGGCCTGCCGGCCGAGTACCGGTACGACGACGCGCTGCCCGCCGACTACTGGAATCCCACCGCGCGCGTCGGCCGCCTCGACACGCTCGGTCTGGATTCGGCCGTGCTGTTCCCCAACTTCGGCCTGTTGTGGGAGCGGCGCCTGTCGGAGTCGCTCCCGGCGCTCACAGCGAACATGTCGGCTTGGAACCGTTGGTGCGCGACCGTCGTCGAGGAGGGCAGGGGACAGCTCCACCCGGTCGCCCACCTCACGTTGCGCGACCCGATGTGGCTGGAAACCGAGCTCGAGCGGCTCGGGCGGGGCGGAGTGCGTCTCGCGATGATCGCGCCGGCGACCGTCGACGGACGAGCGTTGTCACATCCCGATCACGAGCGCATCTGGTCGGCGTTCGTCGAGCATGGGGTGACGCCCGTGTTCCACGTTGCCGACCAGCCGCGGATCTTTGAGGACGCGTGGTACACCGACCCCGACGACGGGTTGGTCTCGACACTCGACTCGGTGTTTCTCTGGACGCCGCCCGCGCTCGCCACCACCGATCTCATCGTGAACGGCACGCTCGCGCGTCACCCCGATCTGCGGCTCGGCATCGTGGAGCTGAGCGCGGTCTGGGTGCCGATGTATCTGATGATGCTCGACGGTGGTACCGAGTTCACGACCAAGCTGAACGGCCGGCCGCTGTGTGATCTGGAGTTGCGGCCGAGCGAGTACTTCCGTCGCCAGGTGCGCGTCGCCGCCTTCTCCTACGAGCGGCCCGAGCGGCTCCGGGCGCGCTCCGACGGGTTGTTCATGTGTTGCAGCGATTACCCGCACTCCGAAGGGTCGGCCACGCCGATCGATGACTACCGCGCGACCGGCGTGAAACCCGAAGAGGATCCCGGGCTGTTCCACGACAACATCGCGTTCTTGCTCCACGAGGCCGCGCCCTGACCGCCTCGACGAGCGGAGATCGAATCGATGCGTGTCGCCTAGCGCGAACGGCCATCGCCCAGAAGCGAAGATCGGGGCGCTACCGAAGGCCGGGTGCATGCTCGGCTGGTGCGCCGAGCAGCCATTCGAGACGCTTCCAGTCCGCGATTTCGCAACCGTCGCGCC
This sequence comes from Acidimicrobiia bacterium, assembly GCA_038236695.1. Taxonomy (GTDB): domain Bacteria; phylum Actinomycetota; class Acidimicrobiia; order IMCC26256; family JBBRZM01; genus JBBRZM01. Next base: position 14,481 of record JBBRZM010000028.1, on the reverse strand, counting down.
GACGCACTTGGACGTCGACGCGTTGACCATTGAGGCTGCCCCGAATGCGCGCGTGCTCGGGGCCGCCGTAGACCTGCGTGCAGCCCCGATCCGCGTCGCCGATACTGTCGAAGCCGTCGGGCGAAGTGGCGAGGTGCCGACAGAGTCCGGCCGCGCGCCCTGCCAAGGAGCCAGTCGCGCGCCTGTCGCCGGCGCCGCACCGGAGCGTTCCGGAGAGCCGAAGGTCCGCGACCCCCTCGACAGTCAAATCGGCGCGCAATTCGGGTTTACCACCGCGATCGCCGTGCCCGCGACCGGCCTCAGCGCAGGCGATCAATACCACGATTCCGAGCGAAACAAATGGCCATCGCGACACGCCGACAAGCCTCATCACCTCAAACTTTGGCCTCCACGCGTGCGTGGAGCAGCGCTCGCACGTCGTCGATCGCCCGCCGCACGTCGCTGATCTCGCGCTCGACCGCTCCGCCTCGGCGTGCGAACACGAACACCACCCGCGTCGCGGGCCGGCCGAGCGCCGACTCCAAGGCGAGCGCATACGCGGCGCCCTGGACGCGATATCTGGCCACCGCGGCGTCGATGTCGGCTTCGTTCGGCACGTGGTCGGTCTTGTAGTCGACGACGATCAGCCCGTCGGGGCCTTCGATCAGCAGGTCGATGAAGCCCTCCACCATCGTGGCGCCGATCGGTGCCGCGACCGGCACCTCGCGCCAGGCGCGGCCCGTGCGCGCCAACTCGAGCACGGGCGCACCGAGGACGCTCGCCGTGAGCAGCTCGATCTCTCGAGCCCGTTCCGGAATCCCTTCGGCCAGCGCCTGCGCGCGAGCGACTGGCTGCAACCCCGCGCCGCTCGCGAAGTCGACCGTCTGCAACACGGCGTGGACCGCCCGTCCGATCGCGGTGCCGGCCCGGCCACGCCGCCACGCCGGCCGGTCGCCTTCGGGCTCGTCGGACTCCAGATTCGGGTCGGGTGCTTCGGCAAAACCCGCGAGCTCTTTGGCGCTGTCACTCGTCGCGAGCGCGGTCGCGGAGATCGTCGGCGCCTGCCGGTTGCCGGCCACGAGTGCGGCCCGTCGCGCCTGCCACTCGGCTCGAGCCGCGACGTCGTGAACGTCATCGCGATCACGATCCGCAAGCCCGTGCGTGTCGGCGGGTGACGTGGCGGCGGCTCGTGCCGGCTCGCTGTCGAGGACACTCGCCACTCGCCACAGGTCGGGAACGTCGCCGGCCGACTCCAGCAATTTGGCTGCCGGGCACTTCTCGTCGGCGCGGTGATGCACGCTGACCACGAGGTGGTCGCGCGCGCGCGTCGCGGCCACGTAGAGCAGCCGCGCCTCTTCGTCGACCTGCGCGCCGTGTTCCGCCTTGCGCAGCGGCTCGAATCCCGCCGTCGCGAAGCGTTGCTGCCCCTGTCCGAACCCGATCTCGATCCGCTTCTCGCCCCACAGCAACGGTGGGGCTTGAATCCTGCTGCGCACACCCAACCCCGCGAGCACCACGATCGGAAACTCGAGACCCTTGGCGCCGTGCACCGTGAGGATACGAACGGCATCGTCGTCGGGCTCCGGCACCACGACCTCGACGGCGCGGGCGTCTTCGTCGAGCTGCTCGCGCAGCCAGTCGACGAATCCCCGCAGCGTCGTGCCGCCTGCCTCGCTGAGCGAGCGCGCCGCGTCGGCGACGAACTGCGTGCGGCGCCAATGATCACGCGGCCGGTCGTATGCCACCGCGAGCTCCAACAGCCGGCGTTCGCGGATGACGCGACCGACCGTCTCGCTCACGCTCTCCCACCACCGCATCGTGTGCAGCTCGCGCAACGCGCTCAACCCTTCGACGACAGGGTGGTGCGCGGCGAGACCCTCGGGCGGTTCGCGCCGGTAGTCCCAGTGGCCGCCGGCCTGCACGAACTCAACCAGCTGATCATCGCGGCAACCGAACCCGGGCGCGCGCAGCGCGGCCACGACTGCGACCTCGTCGCCGGGATCGTCGATCGCGCCGAGGATCGACATGAGGTCGTGCACCTCACTCGTGGCGAACACGAGCGACTGGCTTTCGATGCGGACCGGCACGGCGGCGTCGTCGAACGCCTCCTCGACGTACGGAAGCGTCGCGCGCGAGGGCAACAGGATGGCGATGTCGCCGTACCGCGCCGGCTCGGTGTGATCGGGATCGTCGGGCGTGGGGCGACGCACGAGCCAGCCTTCGGCGCGCGCCCGCGCGATGAGTGAAGCGATCTCTCCGGCCTCCTGCCGGCGGAGCTCGCCGAGGTCAGCCTTCTTCTCCCATACGTGACCCAACAGCTGGACGGGCAGCGGCGTGTCGAGACAGTCCGCGCGCGTGGCGGTCAGCGCCTGGAACGGCGCCGCGTCGACCGCTTCGAACGTGTCGTGGCCGTCGGGTGCCATCAGTGACGCGAAGAGCGCGTTGACCCACGCCAGGATGGCCGGCCGCGATCGAAAGTTGGCGGTGAGGCCGAGTCGCTGCGCGGCGCCGAACCGCTCTCGCACCTGGCCGTACAGGGCAAGGTCAGCGCGCCGGAACCGATAGATCGACTGTTTCGGGTCGCCGACGACGAACAGCCGACCGGGTTGGATCGGTAGCTCGGGCCACGACCGGCCCCGAATGTCGGACGCATCGGTCGCGATGAGCACTGCGATCTCGATCTGGAGCGGATCGGTGTCCTGGAACTCGTCGAGCAGCAACGCGGGATAGCGGTCGTGGAGCTTCGTACGCACCGTCGCGTCGCGGCGCAGGAGATCGCGCGCCAACGTGAGCAGATCATGGAACTCGATGCGACCTTCCGCCCGACGCTCGCGCGTACCTCGGCGCGTGAACTCAATCAACGCGTCGATCACCTGCTGGAGCGCAGGCTGGCGTACCGCGTCGATCGCGTCAACACACGCGTGCTCGGCTCGGTCGAGCAGCGCCACGATCTCGGCCTTCACGCCATCGGGCCAGTGCTCCTTACGGCCCGCGGTGGTGCTGAACGATGGCCGGTCGGCAAGCACTTCGAGCTGCTCGAACTCGTCGGCTGCGCCGCGCAGCCGGTCGGTAATCGCCTGGAGGTCGATCAGATGCCGCACGAGACGGTCGTCGTCGACGTGGCAGCGGTCGGCGAGGGCCACGGCGGCGTCGAGTGCCGCAATAACGGGCTGCGCGTCGAAGGCAGGAATCGGGGCCGACCCGGTGGAGCCGACCTCATCTTCAAACGGCTCGTCGAGCCGGTCGTCGTTGTCGTGGAGCACGCGCGCCAGCTGCTCGAAGCGCGAGACCCGCAGGCCGAGAGCGAACAACACGACGAGTGCCCGCTCCCGCGCCGGGTCATCGAGGAGCACATCGAGGAAGCGCGTCCAGCGCTGTCGAAATCCGAGTGACGCTTGCACGGCATCGGCCACTTCGAAGCCGGGCGGAAGCGCAGCCTCGAGCGGATGTTCGGCGAGGATCCGCTGCGCGAAACCGTGCAGGGTCGTGATGGTTGTGTCATCGAACGCGGCGGCCGCGCTCGCGCACCGTTCGCGCCCGACGGCATCGAGGAGCAGTAGGGATTCGCCTCGCGCGGCGCGTTCGAGCTCGCGTCGAATCCGCTCGCGCAGCTCGGCTGCCGCCGCATCGGTGAAAGTGATCGCGGCAACTTGGCCCAGGCTCGTGCCGTCGGCCACGAGGCACACGACGCGGTCGACGAGCGCCTGCGTCTTGCCGGTACCGGCGCCGGCCTCAACGAACAAGTTGTCGTCGAGGCGCGCGGTAATGGCCTCGCGGGCCTGCGAGTCGCGCAGCGCCGTACTCATGACGCGCTCGCCTCCACCGGCTCCGCGTCGATTCGGAGCATGCGGAACGGGCGGAGCACGGGATCGTCGATGCGGCGGTCCCAGCGGCGGACGCGATCGTGCGGGCACAGACGCGTGTACGGACAGTGATCGCAGTTGTCGGGCCCCCAATATCCTTCGGCGCCGGGGTAAGCAGGGAAGAGTCCGTCGCTGATCGACGCCACCATCGACCCGAGAACCGAAGTGATCCTGGCCTCGGCCGCGTCATCGAGCTCGAAGCCGAGGAATGCGGCTGCTCCTCGCGCGCGGGTGAACCAGTACGACGCGTGCACCGGCACGCCGTGCGCGGCGCGCAACGCGAGCGCGTAAATCGCTAGCTGCAGTTTCGTGCCGTCGAGCACCGGATCATCGGCGATCGCCACGAAGTCGTCGGGTCTGCCGGTCTTGTAGTCGAAGAGCTCGATCCGGCTTCCGTCGGGCGCGCGATCGACGCGGTCGACGTGACCCCGGAAGCTCACGGGGGTGCCGCGGAGCTCGAGATCGAGCGCCGGAACGCCGTCATCGTCGACACCGAAGCCGACTTCCACGCCCACCGGCACGACACCGCGAGCCGCGCGCATCTCCTCGTCGGTGTCGAGCACCAACGCCAGCTCGCGCAGAATCCGTCGGCGCTCGAGTCGCCAGAGCAGTGCCGGCCCGGTGATGCCATCGGCTTCGACCAGGTCGCACAGCTCGTCGCCGATCTCTCGCAGCCGGGCGCGGTCGGCTGGGGACCACGGCGCGTCAGGGTCGTCGCAGCGGCGTTCCTCGGCAAAGCGCTGCAAGGCCGTGTGGACCAGCACACCTCGCGGCGCGGCGGGGAAGTGATCGAGGGCTTCGGGCCGCTCGACCTCGCGGACGTGCAGCACGCGGGCCAGCAAGTAACGGAACGGACACTGGGCCCAGGTCTCGAGGGACGTGGGGGAGTACCGCACGTCGGGGCGCGGCGCGAGCCCGGGCATCGGCCCGATCACGCCGTCGTAGGGGCCGTACGCCGTCGCGGTGCGTGCGGCCAGTGCGTCGAAGCCAGCGCTGAGCGCGCGGTCTGCCGTGACGAGTGGGTGCGCGCGGAGGGCGTTGCCGCCGCGGCGCCACGAGACGAGCGTGCGCAGGTCATGGTCGTGCAACGAGCCGTCGGCGGTGGCGCGCAGAAGGCCGGCCTCGAAGGACGGGACGACCTCGAACCAACCGGCCGTGCCGGCCTCGTGGGCGAGGATCCCGGCGGGCTCGAGGTCGTCGGCGTAGACCGCGCGGCCGGCGTGCTCCGCGAGCGTGTCGAGGACCCATCGCGCCGGGCGCAGCTCCCGACCCGAGCGCGGATCGGCGCGGGGAAAGAACAGCGCGCGCTCCGGCGCGGCTGCGAGCGCGGCGAGAAAGTCGCCGTGCTCGCGTGCGGCGGCTTCGGCGCGGGCCGCGACGCCCGGGACGAGCGCGCGCTCGCTATCGGGTAGTACCGGATCATCACGAGCGGGAGGTGGGAATGTACCTTCGGTGAGCCCGACGACGAAGACCGCGTCGAACTCCGTGCCGGCCAGCATCGTGATCGGCGCCACGAACACGCCGTCACCGAAGTGACCGATGTGTCCCACCGGCGTCGCCAGCTCTTGTTCGACGGCACGCACGAACATCGTGCGATCCACGTGCCCGTCGATCTCGTCGAGCGTGGCCAGCGCGAGCAGCCGTTGACGGAGCGTGTCGTCGGCCGCGAGATCTTCAGCGGGCCATTGCGTGGCGGGCCCCGGCCGGCCGAGGTAGCGGTCGAGCAGGCCGATGCTCCACGTCGCCAGCTCCGCCCACGAGCGGCGCGGGCCGGGGTTGCACTCGGCGGCCAGCTCGATCACGAAGTCGCGCAGTCGCGCGGAGAGGTCGACGTCGCGGGCGACCGCCGCCTCCGTCCGGTGCCCGCGCGTGAGGTCGACCTCGCGCAAACGTGTAATGGAACGGTCGAGCCGTGACGTCCACTCGTCGATCCCGGCGATGACATGGGCCTCACAGGAGCATCGGTCCCATGCCGGCCCGGGTGCGACCGGCCCGCCGCGCGTCTCGCGGACCGGCGCGCCGTTGACCATGGCCATCACCGCGTCGCGCTGGAAGTCGACATCGGGCAGCCGGAGCAAGCCGAGCAGTGTGCGCCCCGACGCGGTGTCGGCGAGCGTGCGCGGTGACGGACCGTTGGTGGGCAGCGTGGAAGCGGCGAGCTCTTCGTGCAGCAGCCGTGCGTACGGCACCGCGTTGCGGTATGTCACCGCGATCCGATGGAGCGGTGTGCCGGCCTCGAGTCGCTCGACGATCTCGCGGACGACGGCCCGCGCCTCGGCGTGTGGATCGGGACAGCTGGTGACGCGCGTCGCGGCAAGCGGCACGAGCGCGTCGAGGTCGGTTGGACCGGTCGGCTCAGCCGGACCGAGTGACGACGCGAGACGCGTCGCGATCGCATGGGCCGGCGCGTCGGCGGCGTCGAGACCGGTGTGGCCGAGCACGACCGCGACCCGCCCGCGCGCTGCCAGCGCCGCGATGAACTGCATCGCGGCCGGCGTGAGGTCGCGCGGCAGGAACACGATGAGTACGCCGATGTCGTGGAGTGCGGCGCCGTCGGCCGCGACGAGGGCGGCGGCGGCCCGAAGCTGGTCTTCGTCGTCGTAATACGCGGCGGTGAGCGCACGAAATCGCCGGCAGAGGCGGGCGACCGACGCCGCCCGCGGGCCGGCACTGTGGCTCAGCCGGCCGAGCGCCGCGTCGGACGCGGGCGCGAGATCGCGCAGGGTCGCGTCGACTGCCCGCTCGGTGGCGCCGTGTGTCGCGACCGGGCCGAAGACGCCGGGCTCCTCGGCGAGCGCGGCACGCACGGCCGCGGCCCGCAACGCGGGCGTGAGCGGCCGCCGATCCGGCTGCGCGAGCGACGGCGCGCCGAGGAGCTCGGCAACGCGATTGAGTGAGAGGAACCGCACGTTGACGAGCCCCGGCGTGTCGGCACGGCCGGCAAGCGCGCGGCGCAGCGACAACCCCGCGTACGCCGACGGCACCGCAACCGTGACCGGCGCCAGTTGATCATCCGCCTTCAGCTCGTCGATCGCTCGCCAGAGCGCGCGCTGCGCGGGCGGCCCGGGGGCCGCGAGTGTCAATCGACGCATCTCGGCAGAGTACCGATGGGGTATGACAGTGACGGTGACCTGGGTCGCAGCGCCCGCGCCCCTGAATCGGCGATTTCCTGTGCCATTCTGAGAAGACCTGTGGCCAAGCCTTTTCGCCTCCTCCGCAATTTCATTCTGACTGTCGTGCTGGGCGGTTTCGGCGTGGGCATCTGCCTGGCCGCGATGCTGCCGGGCGCGACGATCATCGTCTCGGCGAACCACTACGCCGGCGACCTCAAGGGCAAGCTGAGCAAGCTCTCCGAGCCCACGAAGATCTACGCGGCCGACGGTACGCAGATCGGCACGCTCGCGAGCCAGGACCGCGAGAACGTGAAGCTCAGCGAGGTACCGAAGGTCCTGATCAACGCCGTGGTCGCAACCGAAGACCGCACGTTCTTCAGCAATCCCGGCCTCGACGGCTCCGCGCTCTTCCGCGCCGCCGTCGACAACCTGACGTCGGGGAAGATCGAGCAGGGCGGCTCCACGATCACCCAGCAGCTGGTCAAGAACCGCATCCTCACCCCGAAGCGCGACCTCAACCGCAAGCTCAAGGAGATCGTGCTCTCGGCTCGGCTCGACAACGAGCTGTCGAAGAAGCAGATCCTCGAGGAGTACCTCAACACGATCTACTTCGGCCAGGGCTCGTACGGGATCAAGGCCGCGACCCGGCGCTTCTTCCTCGTGCTCGAGCCCGGCTTGCCCTTTCCGCGCGGTGAGCGCCTCGATGAGCTCAACCTTCCGCAGGCCGCGCTCCTCGCCGGCATGATCTCGAACCCCGAGGGCAACAACCCGTGGGCGTTCCCGCAGAACGCGCTGGCGCGCCGCAAGGTCGTGCTCCAGCGCATGCGCCAGCAGGGCTACATCAGCGAAGCGCTGGAGAAGTTCGCGAATCTCGCGCCGCTCGGCGTGACCTTCAAGCCGCCGGCCGAGTACAAGCCCGACAACGCGTGGGCGGCCGAGGTCTACGAGCGGCTCAAGTCCGACAAGCGTCTCGGCACGAGTGCTCAGGAGCGCCAGAACCAGCTCCTGCGCGGCGGCTTGAAGATCTACAGCACCCTGGACCCCGCGCTCCAGGCCGACGCGCAGCGCGCCGTCGACAACGCGTCAAAAAGGCGGGGCTTCGAGCTCGCGCTCGTTGGGCTCGATCCGACGACGGGACAGGTAAAAGCGATGGCCAACAGCTTCCCGTTCGCACAGACGCAGTACAACCTCGCGACGCACGTGCCCGGGATGCAGCCCGGCTCGACTTACAAGATGATCACCCTGGCCGCGGCGTTCGAGGCGGGCTTCTCGCCCAACGACACCGTCGACGGCACGTCGCCGTGCAAACTGCCGAAGGTCCCGCAGCCGCTCAACAATGCCGAAGCGGGCGGAGGGATCATGAAGGTTCGGGTAGCAACCGAGGAATCGGTCAACTGCGCGTTCCTGCGCCTCGCGACCGCGCTCGGCTACGACAAGATCGTCGCCATGGCCAACCGCATGGGGATTCACATTCCCCGGGCCGGTTCAACGCAGTCCGTCGCGGTTCCCACGATCACGCTCGGCGCGATCGAGGCGACACCGCTGGAGATGGCGGGGGTCGGGGGCATCCTGGCCAACGACGGCGTTCGCCACCCACCGATCTTCGTCACGAAGGTGCTCGACTCCGACGGCAACGTCGTGTTCCAGGAGGACGCGTCGCCGCCCGTGCAGGTGATCGATCCCGACATTGCCCACTGCGAGACCGACGTGCTCCGCGGGGTGCTCACAGCCTCGGGGGCGACGGGTAGAGGCCTGTCGTTCGATCATGTCGCCGCCGGCAAGACGGGAACAACCGACAGCAAGGTGCGAGCCTGGTTCGTCGGCTACACACCGCAGCTCGGATCCGCCGTCGCGTACGGCAATCCCGACGACAACAAGACTCCGGGCGCCGGGTTCGGGGCTCAAGTCCCGGGACGTACCTGGAACGCCTTCATGCAGTCGGCACTGGCGGGCCAGCCGCGACTCGATTTCCCGGCCGCCGGACCGGTCTGCAGCCGGCCGGGCCGCTTTGTCGACGTGACCGGGCGCAAGTCCTACGGCGGGTCATCGACTAAGTCGCCGCAGGGCGGCCCGCCCGACACCGCAACACCCGACACCGTCTTCCAGAATCCGCCGCCCACGCCCGCACCGCCGCCCGTGTCGCCCACGCCCGCACCGCCGCCCGCCACTCCGCCGACCAGCCCCGCGCCCGCGCCGTGAGCAGCTGCGCGGGCCGGCCGCCGTTAGGCTCGCTCCAGTGATTGTTCAACCCACCGACGCGAGACGACGGCGCCCTTGAGTCTCGAGCCGCTGCTCGCGCTGCAAGCCCACGACACCACCATCGATCGTCTGCGACACCGTTGGGAGACGCTGGCGCAGCGGGCCGCGCTCGAGCAGATCGAGACCGATCTCGCGGTGCAGCGACAGCTCCTCGCCACCGCGGCCGGCGCACGCGACGGAGTCCGCCGCGAGGAACAGCGCCTCGATGACGACGCGCAGAGCACCGAGTCGAAGGCAGTCGAGGTCGAGCGGCGGCTGTACTCAGGAGAGATCTCGTCACCCCGCGAGCTCCAGGCGATGCAATCCGACGTCGTGCAGCTGCGCAAGCACCGCTCGAGCCTCGAGGATCGGGAGCTCGTGGTGATGGAGAAGCGCGAAGCACTCGACGCCGAGGTGTCGCAGCTCGAGCAGTCGATCGCAACGCTCGACGCGCGCCAAGCCGAGCTCCGCGCCGCGCTCGCGGCCGAGAAGACCGAGATCAGTGATCAGCTCACGATCGAGCAGGCCGCGCGGGGCGAGGTCGCCAAGGGGATCAGTACCGAGCTGCTCGCCGACTACGAGCGGTGCCGCGCCCGCGCCCGCGGCATGGGTGCGGCCCGGCTCGTCGGCGACACGTGTCAGGGCTGTCACCTGTCGATCCCGGCGACCGAGGTCGACCGTATGCGCAAGATGGCCGACGGCACCTTCGCGCACTGCGACAACTGCGGCTGCATCCTCGTGCCATGAAAGACGAGCTGCTCATTTACTGCGACGGTGGGTCGCGCGGCAATCCCGGGCCGGCGGCGATCGGTGCCGTCGTGCTCGACCCTTCGACCGAGCCTCCCACTGTATTGACGACGGTGAGCGAGCGAATCGGCGTCGCCACCAACAATGTCGCCGAGTACCGCGCGCTCGTCGCAGGACTCGAGGCCGCGCGCGCGTTCCCGGCGCGGCGCGTGCGTGTGCGCGCCGATTCGGAGCTGCTCGTCCGCCAGCTCGAGGGTCGCTACAAGGTGAAGAGCGCGCACCTGCGTCCACTGCTCGACCAGGCGCGGGCGCTGCTCGCCGAGTACGACGCGGTCGATCTCGCGCACGTGCGGCGGGAGCTCAACACCGACGCCGATGCCCTGGTCAACGCCGCGCTCGACTTGCACTGAGCCGATGCTGCTCTGGTACGTCGGGCTGTCGGTGCTGCTCGTTGCCAACGTGTTTCGTAGCGCGGGCGTCGATTACCGCCTGGTCGTGCTGGGCGCGATCCTGCCCCTCGCGGTCGACGTGCCGTTCGGCGGTCGTTCCTACGGCCACACGCTCCTCGGAACGGTCTCGCTGCTCGTGGTCGTGATGCTCGCAACGGTTGGCCGGCCGCGGCTGCTGCGCCGCAGGCTGTTGTGCCTGCCGATTGGCGCGTTCTGCGGGCTCGTGCTGTCGGCCGCCTGGACCGACGGCGACGTGTTCTGGTGGCCGTTGTCGGGCGCGTCGCTGCCGCACGGTGCGTTGCTGCCGGTGACGTGGGTCGTGATCGTCGAGGAGGTCGTGGGCCTGGTCGCCTGCTGGTGGGCGGTCGGTCAGTTCGACCTCTACCGCCCCGGCCCACGGCGCACATTCCTGCGCACGGGCCGGTTGCAGGAGTCCACGTGATCGCGTTCGTGCGCCACGGCGAGACCGCGTCGAACGCCGGCGGCCTCCTGCTCGGACGCGCCGATCCCGAGCTCAACGCCCTTGGGCGCACGCAGGTCACGCAGCTTGCCCGCGCGTTCAGCGCGGTCGACGTCGGCGCAGTTGTCACGAGTCCGCTGACGCGCGCCCGCGAGACGGCCGCCGCCATCGCAACCGTGGTCGGCTGCAGCGTGGATGTCGACGAGCGACTGATCGAGATCGACTATGGCGAGTGGGACCAACGTCCGTTCGCAGACCTGCCGCGCGACGCGGTGGCATCGTGGCTCGCCGACCCGTCGTTCACACCCCCCGGCGGCGAGAACCTGCTCGCGGTCCAGACCCGTGTCGCGAGTTTCTGCACCGACACGCTCGCGAGCCGATCGTCCGCCGGGGTGATCGTCGCGGTGAGCCATGTCTCGCCGATCAAAGCCGCGGTCACGTGGGCGTTGCGCGCCGGTCCCGAGCTGAGCTGGCGCATGCGTCTCGACCTCGCGTCGATCACAAGGGTCGGGTTGGGACCCGGCGGCGCGGTGCTCGAAAGCTTCAACGAGACCGGCCACCTGACCCGACCGGTCGTCAGCCCCTGAAGCGCGTTATTCCGCGTGTACGGGGATGGTGACGCGCGCCGGACGTGCGTGCGCACCCTCGGCGTCGATCACGAAGCGCCCTTCGCCCGGCCCGTCGGCGACCGGCATGCCCAATGCCTCGAGCAGGTCGTGATCCGCTTCGGGCAGGCGACCGGTCGTGGTCAGATAGTTGCCCACGATCAGTGCGTTGGCGCCGGCGAGCAGGCCTATCGCCTGCAGCTCGCCAAGCACCCTCTCGCGGCCGCCGGCGAGACGGAGGATGGTTGACGGCAGGACGAGCCGGAACAGCGCGATCGCCTGGAGCGCGGCGCGTGGCGACAGCAACGGCTGCTCACCCAACGGCGTGCCGGGACGGGGGTCGAGCAAGTTGATCGGCACCTCGCACGGGTCGAGGTCACGGAGCTCGAACGCGAAGTCGATGCGCTGCTCGAGCGTCTCACCCATGCCAAGGATGCCGCCGCAGCAGAGCTCCATGCCCGCGTCGATCGCGAGCCGCGCGGTCGCGACGCGGTCGTCCCACGAGTGTGTGGTGCAGATACTCGGAAACACCTCGCGACACGTTTCGAGATTGTGGTTGTAGCGGCGCACGCCCGCGTCGGCGAGGCGAGCCGCCTGCTCGGCGTTGAGGAGCCCGAGCGAACACGCGACCTCGAGGCCGGTTTCGTCATGCACGACGTGGACGGCATCGATGACTTTTCGGAGCAGCCGTTCCTTGGGACCGCGCACCGCGACCACGATGCAGAACTGCGTGGCGCCCGCGGCTCGCGTCGCGTGTGCCGCGTCGAGCACGTCGTCGAGATCGAGGAACGGGTACACGTCGACACCACTCTCGAAGCGCGCCGACTGTGAGCAGAACGCACAGTCTTCCGTGCACGCGCCCGACTTCGCGTTGATGAGACTCTCGAGCTCGACCTCCGCGCCGCAGTACGCGAGCCGCACCTTGTGCGCGAGGGCGACGAGATCGGGAAGCTCGTCGAGCGGGAGCCCGGCGACTGCGTGCACCTCACTTCGCGTGAGCGGACGGCGCTCGTCGAGCAACGCGCGTTCGGCGGCAGCAAGCGGCATACGACGGTCTCCTCGGCGGTGGGTGAGCGGTCGCAGCGTAGACCGGGGCTGCTACTTGCTGACCCAGAGTCCGACGCTGGGATGGATGCCGGCGCGGATGCCGAACGGCTTGCCGCCGTCGGGCAGATCGGGGCCGTACACGCCGTGGACATTCGTCTTGGCGGCGATCCCCCATCCCTGGAGGTACGTCCAGCTCGCCCACACCTGCTTGGCGAACTCGCGGTTGATCGCCTGATAAATCTTCTTGCGCTTTGCACGGTCGGGCGTGACGCGGCCTTCCTCGAGCAGCTTGTCGATCACCGGGTCGTTGACCCTGCCGAAGTTGACCGGTGAGCCGCTGTGCCACCACACGTAGTCCCCGTCGGGATCACCGCCGGGGTGATTGCGGAAGAACAGGTTCTGGTAATCGCCGGCGAGACCGCGGCTGATGAGTGTCGCCTGATCGGCCTCCTCGATCTCGACGTTGATACCGGCTTTGCCGAGTTGCTGTTTCACCTGTTCGGCGAGCTTGACCGTGTCGGGCTCGGTCCACGACAAGATCGTGATGGTCGGGAACTTCCCGCCGTGCGCGTCCTCGTACTTCTTCTTGTACTCCTTGGCTTTCCGGAGGCTGAACTTGGGAAAGCCGGGGTCCTTGACGTAGCCGAGCTGGTCGGGCGCGTATGGCCCATTGGCCACCGGGAACACGTTGAGGTTGTGCAAGGTCCTGATCTCGTCCCGGTTGGTCGCGTACACGACCGCCTTGCGCCCGTTGATGTCGTCGAACGGCGCCTTCTTGGTGTTGAGCAGGCCGAAGCCGACTTCGGCGGCCCTGGTGGCCACGGTCAGGTTGATCTTGCCCTGATCGGCGAGCTTTTGCAGTTGTGCGATGGCGGCGCCGGTCGAGCTGTGAATGATGTCGAGCTGACCGGACTGCAGACCGATCGTGCGTTGTGCGCTTTCGGACCCGACACGGAACGTTAACTTGTCGAGGTACGGAAGACCCTTGCGCCAGTAATTGGGATTGCGGGTGACGACGAGCTCCTGGTTCTGCGTCCAGTGGTCGAGCTTGAACGGCCCGGTGCCGATCATGTTGATCGGGCACGTGTCGCCGTTGTTGAGCTGCGCAGGCGCCGAGATGCCGGCGCGGCCCGCTGAGTACAGGAACGCTGGCAACGACGGCCACGGCCGCGTGGTGGTGACCACAACGGTGAGCGGATCCTTGACGGTGACGTCTTTCATGTCTTGGTACACGAATTTGAACAGGCGCGGCGGAAGCTTCGGGTTCTCGCCGCGGAAGCTGTCGAGGTTCAGCTTCAGCGCGTCGGCATCGAGGGCCTCGCCGTTCTGGAACTTGACCCCGGGCCGCAGCGTGATCGTCCACTCGTCATACGTCGCGTTGGGCGTCAGCGACTTCGCCAGATAGGGCACGAAGCCGTTGCCCGCCGCGTTGGGCACCGTCAACGTGTCGTAGATCGCGTCGGTGACCATGATCCCGCTGATCGCGAGCTGTGCCTGCGGCAGGCAGTAACCGCCCGGCGTCTCGGCCTCGACGCCATACACGAGCGAGCCGCCGTGTTGGGGCTTGCTCCCCTCGTCGACGAGGCTCGCCGCACCTTTGCGGATGGTGGCGCTTTGGCCCTTCGTGCTCGTGGTGTTGTTGCTCTTGCCACTGCTCCCGCAGCCGCCGGCAGCGACCGTGAGCGCCGCGACGAGTGCGACGGACCTGACGGTGACTCGCTGGAGCTGACGTGCGTGCATGCATCCCCCGGATGTTGACGCGTGCTGTACCGGAACGAGTGCTGCGCAATATAGGCGGGTTCGCGGCGCCTGGGGAGGTCAGGTCCCCGATTGAGGTGCTCATCGAGCCCACACAACTCGGCTCACATCGAACTCACACGAACGACTCAGTATGAACCGCCCCGGGAAAGTTGCAGGCAGTCCTTGAGAGGATGGAGCTATGGCAGACACGAAGCCCCGGCGTCGGGGGAGGTATGCGGC
>JBBRZM010000027.1:0-30050 GCA_038236695.1 Acidimicrobiia bacterium | reverse complement strand
GCGGACGAGTGAAGCCTGAGGTTGCTGTCGGTGCCGTCGCGCTCCGCGGCGACGATCTGCTCCTTGTGCGACGCGGCCGGGCTCCGGCAGTGGGGGAGTGGTCCCTGCCGGGCGGCCGGGTGCAGTTCGGCGAGACCCTGCACGCGGCGGTGGTACGGGAAGTCGCGGAGGAGACCGGCCTCGAAGTCGTCGTCAACCGCTATCTCGGCTGGGTGGAACGGATCGGCACCGATCCCGAGCCGTACCACTTCGTGATCCACGATTTCCTCGTCGACGTACGAGACCCGTCGTGCACACCGGTTGCCGGCGATGATGCCGCGGCGGTGGAATGGGTGCGGGTCGATCGACTGGGGGAGCGCGCCGTCGTCGACGGTCTCGTGTCGTTCCTTGCCGAAGTCGGCATCTTGGAGCGGTGAACGAGGCAGGCTGAGCGGGAGGCGGGGGGCGGCGAGGGTCCGCGCCCGCGCCGGTGACAGTCGCTACTTTCGTCACCGTGACGCAATCAACCGAGACGCGCCGATGCCGGTGGTGCCGGCGCGTCTTCACCGCACTCGAGGGGCCGGGGCGTCCCCGCGAGTTCTGCAGGCGCAGCTGCCGCCAGCGCGACTACGAAGCTCGGCGGCGCGCCAGCGAGCGCGGGCTGGATGAGACGGATCTCGTCGTGGCCCGGAGCGAGCTCGACGAGCTCCGGGATCGCATTTACGTGCTCGAATGCGCGCTCGAAGATGTTGCGCGCGATCTCGCGGGTTCACCGGATCCCGACGAGGTCCGCGAGGCGCTCGACTGGCTCGTGCAGGCGGCGCGCCCCGTCGTCGAGCACGGTTGAGTGGTGGGTCAGCTCGTGAACACGAGGTAGGCGCGTGCGCCCGCCGGGTCGACGGCGATGTCGGGTGTGTGGTCGGTCGGCCCATGGTGGAGCGAGTACGCACCACGAAGGTCCCGGTCGTCGTCACGCTCGTGTACACACCGACCGAGCCGAAGGGACGCACCCGCGCCAGGTACACGTTTGGCGCGCCGCTGCTCGTGACCACGATCGACGGGCTCACGTCGGTGCCGACGGTGCTCACCCGCTGCTTCACCCACGGTCCGGTCGTGTTGCGGAAGTAGTAGATGCCCGCGGTGCAGGCGTCGAGGTTCGGCACCGCTTTCGTCACTGTGACGAAACGAAACCGAGATCGTCAGGTACGAATCCGGACTCCTAGCGCCTATAAACCACGTTATGTTAACTAGCTCAGTCCGGCTAGGTGAGCTTCTCGATGGCTTCCGCAAGCCGACGGCATCGTCTGTGCCCGTGTCATCCAGTCGAGCCAGCACGGCGAATAGCCATCGATCCGGCTCCTCTCGGAGCCGACAGTCGTAGGAGCTGAAATGACTGACAACGTCGAAGTGGTACGAGGTGCGTACACGGCCTTTGGTCGTGGAGACATCGGGGCGCTCAATCGTCGTCGTTGGCGGGCAGCACCGCGGCGAGTGCTTGCAGCGAGGGGGCGAAGTAGAACGAGCCGCTGACGGGCCGGGAGAAGTCGGTGAGGCGATCGTGCAGGCCTTCACCGGTCGTGTCGAACATCCGAGCGAGGATCTTCTCGAAGCGGCTGAGGTCAGCGCTGAAGGCGACGAAGTAGAGCCCGTGCTCCTCGACTGTGCCGTAGGGGACACTGCGGCGGTAGATCTCGAGCTCCTCACCGTCCTCCTCGATGACGACCCGGCTGATGTGGGCGGTCGGCGGCTTGTCGTCGCGCTCGATGCTCTCGCTCTTCGTGCGGCCGAACACCGCCTCTTGATCCGCCTCGTCAAGCGCCTCGAACGCCGCGAGGTTGTGGACCCACTTCATCGTGATCACGTAGCTGCCGCCCTCCCCCACTTCACCGTCGGGAACACAGGCAACGGTCGCGGCCTCTTCGATCGGCGGGTTCTCCGTCCCGTCGATGAAGCCGGTGAGATCACGGCTGTCGCGGTACACGAAACCGGACTGCTCCTGCGCGAGATCAGCGACGGGCGCGAGCACCGCGACCACCCCGCGTGCCGCATCGAGCAAGATGTCGGGACCGGCGCCGTGGATCCAGACCCACACGTCGTGCTGCGTGGACGGTGCCCGGCCGTTCGGGCCCTCGACCGTCTCGAACGGCCGGAGCGCGGCCGGGATCGCGTCGGGCGCGAGCGCGCACCAGAGATCGGGACCGAGACCGACGACGATGTTGGCCCCGCCGGCCGTCACCGCGGGCTCGCGCAGGCCCGCCAACGCCCTGCCCACGGCGGACGGGTCGCTCCCCGGTCGCAGGTCGAGCTCCAAGTAGTAATGGGACCGGGTGCCCTGCGCAAAGATCCCGTGCTGCGGCGTGGCCATGGTGCTCCTTCGGAGTCGGGGTGCCGGGCACCGTAGGCCGTTCGAGCGGCGGCGACCCGCCCGCTCGGTCTTCCCGTTGCGCTAGTGCTCGTAATCCGTCACCGGCGGGCACGAGCACATCACGTTGCGGTCGCCGTAGGCACTGTCGATGCGGCTTACCGGAGGCCAGTACTTGTTGTCGCGCAATGACGCGAGTGGATACGCGGCCTGCTCGCGTGTGTACGCGTGACGCCACTCGTCCATGACGACGTCGGCGGCCGGGTGCGGCGCGTTGCCCAGCGCGCTGTCGTCGAGCGGCACACTTCCTTCCCCGATCGCCCGGATCTCGTCGCGGATCGCCATCATCGCGTCGCAGAACCGGTCGAGCTCCCGCTGATCTTCCGACTCGGTCGGCTCGATCATCAACGTACCCGCGACCGGGAACGACATCGTCGGCGCATGGAAGCCGTAGTCGATGAGCCGCTTGGCGACGTCATCGACGGTCACGCCGGTGGCGGCAGTGATCGGCCGCATGTCGATGATGCACTCGTGCGCGACGAGACCATTCGCCCCCGTGTACAAGACCGGGTAATGCGGCGCGAGTCGGTGCGCGATGTAGTTCGCATTGAGGATCGCGACCTGCGTTGCCGCGAGCAGCCCGTCGGCTCCCATCATCGCGATGTAGGCCCATGAGATCGGGAGAATGCCTGCGGACCCCCATGGCGCGGCCGCGATCGCGCCCAGGCCGGTGGACGGCCCCGCGGCACCGGCCTGCGGGTGGTTCGGCAGGAACGGCGCCAGCAGCTCGCGCACCGCGATCGGGCCGACACCCGGTCCCCCACCGCCGTGCGGAATGCAGAACGTCTTGTGCAAGTTCAGATGCGATACGTCGGCACCGAACTTGCCCGGGCGCGCCACGCCGACGAGCGCGTTGAGATTGGCCCCGTCGAGGTACACGAGCCCGCCGTGCTCGTGTACGAGCGCACAGACGTCGGTGATCGTCAACTCGAACACGCCGTGCGTCGACGGATACGTCACCATCAGGGCGCACAGGCGCTCGGCATGGTCGTGGGTCTTGACCTTCAAGTCGTCGAAGTCGATGTTGCCGTCGCTGTCGCACGCGACGACCACGACGTCGAGGCCGGCCATGGCGGCGCTGGCGGCGTTGGTGCCGTGCGCCGACGCGGGAATCAAACACACAGTGCGCTGCTGATCGCCGCGATGCTCGTGGTACTTGCGGATCGCGAGCAGCCCGGCAAACTCACCTTGCGATCCCGCGTTGGGCTGCAATGACACTGCGTCGTAGCCGGTGATCTCGGCCAGCGTGTCCTCGAGCTCCGCGAACAGCTCGAGATACCCGGCCGCCTGGTCGAGCGGCGCAAACGGATGCAGCCGCCCGAACTCGGGCCACGTGACCGGGACCATCTCGGTCGTCGCGTTGAGCTTCATCGTGCACGAGCCGAGCGGGATCATCGTGCGATCGAGCGCGAGGTCGCGGTCGGCAAGCCGGCGCAGGTACCGCAGCATTTCGGTCTCGGAGTGGTAGCGGTGGAACACCGGATGCGTGAGGAACTCCGAGGTGCGCCGGAGCGCAGCGGGAATGCCGGCGGTCGCGTCCGGTTCGTCGGCGCCCGGTACCGCGCCACCGTCGATGCCGAACGCGGCCAGCACCGCGCCCAGATGCTCGTCGGTGGTCGTTTCGGCAAGTGAGATGCCGACGGTGTCGGCGTCGACGCGCCGCAGGTTGATGCCGCGGGCACGCGCCGCCGCGAGCACATCGTCGGCACCGGACTGCACCCGAACGGTGAGCGTGTCGAAGAACGTGTCGTTGAGCACCTGCACGCCGCCGCGGCGCAACGCGTCGGCGAGCGCCGCGGTGCGCCGATGCACCGCACCCGCAATCGCGCGCAGACCGTCGGGCCCGTGATACGTCGCGTACAGGCCGGCGATCACCGCCAGCAGCACTTGGGCCGTGCAGATGTTGCTCGTCGCCTTCTCGCGCCGGATGTGCTGCTCACGGGTCTGGAGCGCGAGCCGCAACGCGCGCCGTCCCTCGGTGTCGACCGATACGCCGACCAGTCGTCCCGGCAAGGTGCGCTTGTACTCATCGCGGGTGGCGATGTAGGCAGCGTGCGGACCCCCGAAACCGAGCGGAACCCCGAACCGCTGGGTATTGCCGACGACAACATCGGCGCCGATCTCCCCCGGCGGGCGCACGAGCACGAGGGCGAGCAGATCCGCAGCGATCGTGACGAGCGCGCCCTGCGCGTGCAGCCGCTCCACGAGCGCGGCGTCGTCACGCAACGCACCGCTCGTACCCGGATACTGCAGGAGCGCACCAAAGACGCCATCGCTCGGAAGCTCCGTGTGGGGATCGCCGACAATGACGGGGATGTCAAGCGGCTCCGCGCGCGTCTCCACCACCGCGATCGTCTGCGGATGGCAGTCGGCGTCGATGAAGAACGTGTCGCCGGTCTTCGTGAGTCGCCGGCACATCGCCATGGCCTCGGCCGCGGCGGTGCCTTCGTCGAGGAGTGACGCGTTGGCGAGTTCCATCGCGGTGAGGTCGCTCACCATCGTCTGGAAGTTGAGCAGCGCCTCCAGGCGTCCCTGCGAGATCTCGGGCTGGTACGGCGTGTAGGCCGTGTACCACGCCGGGTTCTCGAGCACGTTGCGCAGGATCACCGCGGGTGTGACCGTGTCGGCGTACCCCATGCCGATCAGCGACGTCAGCACCTCGTTCTTCGCTGCCAGCTCACGCAGGCGCGCCAGCGCTTCGGCCTCAGTGCGCGCCACGGGCAGCCGGAGCGCCTCGGCCGAGCGAATCGAGCTCGGAACGGCCTTGTCGGTCAGCTCGTGAAGCGACGCGAGCCCGAGCGCGTCGAGCATCGCCTGTTGCTGGTCGGGGTCGGGCCCGACGTGACGGGGAACGAAGTCGCCGGCTTCCTCGGCCGGCCCACTCCTGCGAGTGCGCTTCTCCCCCATGGCAACTCCTCTCGCCGCGATCGGATCCGGGGCCGCCGGCGGCGTCCCCGTTCCCCCTCTGTCGCGGTACCTGAGAGATTCGCCGGAAGTCCGGCTTTCCCCGTCGGTGAGCTCACGTGCGAGCTGCTCTCCAGAGTTGCCTCACCCGAGCGGTTCGTGGGCCTGAGAGATTCCGGGGAGGTTGCTCCTTCGGCGTCCCACTACGGGACTCTCCCGCCCAGGGTCAGCGGCTTGTCCGACCTGACGATAGCCGCCGGGCAGCTCGATCTAGCGCTTGGCGACGAACGGGAGCGGCACGACGAGCGCCGGCACAGGCCGGCCCCGCACGTCGATCGTGAGACTGGTTCCCTCGGCGATGTCAGGCTGCACGAAGGCGAGCGCGATCCCGCAGCCGAGCATGGGCGAGAAGTTGCCGCTCGTGACTTCACCGACCGGGATGCCGTCGACGAGCACGGTGCATCCGGCCCGGGGCACTTGGCGCCCCTCGACCCGAAGTCCACGCAGCCGGCGGGCGATGCCCCGTTCCCGTTCGGCCAGCAGCGCCTCGCGGCCCCGGAAGTCGCCTTTGTCGAAGCGCACCACCCACCCGAGCCCGGCTTGTAGCGGGGTGATGCCCGGCCCCAGCTCGTGACCGTGGAGCGGCAACCCGGCCTCGAGCCGCAGCGTGTCGCGCGCACCCAAACCCGCGGCCGTCACTCCCGCTTCGAGCAGCGCCTGCCAGGTCGCACGCGCGGCGTCGACGGGTACGTGCAGCTCGACACCGTCCTCACCCGTGTAGCCGGTCCCGGCGACGAACCCGTCGTGACCGTCGAAGCTCGCGGCGGCAACGTGAAACCGGCCCACGCCGGCGAGCTCTGCGTCGATCTCGGCCAGCCGGGCGCGCGCTTCCGGGCCCTGCACCGCGAGAATCACGCGAGTTTCGGTGACGTCCTCGACCACGCATTCACGGCCGACGCGCGGGCCACCCTCGAGCGCGTCGAGCAGCGGCGCGGTGTTGGACGCGTTGGGCATGACGAGCAGCTCATCGTCGCCGACCCACCACACGATGATGTCGTCGACCACGTGCGCGTCGTCGGTATCGAGCAAGTGCGTGTACTGCGCCCGCGCCGGCTCGATCCGCAACAAGTCGTTGGTGAGCGCCCACTGCAGCACGTCGAACGCGCCGGGCCCCTGTACCCGCACCGAGCCGAGATGCGACACGTCGAACACGACCGCGTGCTCGCGGCACGCTCGATGCTCCGCGAGCACGCCGTCGGGATACTGGATCGGCATCTCCCAGCCCCCGAACTCGGCCATGCGCGCGCCAAGCGCGCGGTGCACATCGTCGAGGGGCGAGTGCCGCAGTGATTCGCGTTGGTCGGAGGCACCCATTGGCGGCGGAGCCTAGGTTGCGTCCTCAGGCAGACTCCGCCGCGCCACCGGACTCCGGGGGCCCGGCAGCGCCGAACAACCGGAGCGGTGGTCCTTCTCCGAGCTGCTCGCTGAGCTGCGACGGGGCCTCCAGGCCGTACTTCACCAGCAGATGCAGGTAGTCGCGCTGGTAGAGCACCTTGATCTCGATATCGGGGTGGAGCTCGCGCAAGCGGCGGGCCTTGCGGTTCTTCTTCGTGACGAGCTTCTGGTTGAGCGTCGTGATCTCGATGTAGACGTCGTACGCCGGCAGGTAAAAGTCGGGCGTGAAGGCCTGCACCGGGTTGCCCCCGCGGTCACGCTCGAGCGTGAAGGTGCGCGGCTCGTACTCCCAGTCGATCCCGTAGAAGTCGAGCAACTTGGCGAACTGGCGCTCGGAGTTGTGCGCGAAGTGGACGCCTTCGTGGGAGAGACCATCGTCGGTCACTGCACCACTACTCTCCACCGGAAGCCTTCGGCGCGCGTCCCGGCGTCGGACGTGCCGGCGCCGCGGTGGCCTCCGGACCGAGATCGTGGATGCTCGCGTCGAGCTCCTCGACGACGTAGCCCAGCGGCACGATGTTGAGCACGCCTTGACCGTGGCGCACCAGGTCGACGAGGTCGTCGCCGTTGCGTGCGAGTACCGAGGTCGTGCCGTTGAGCACGAGGCTCACCGTGCCCCAATCTTCACCGACGTCTTCGCGTAGGTACTCGATCGCCTTGCGCGCCACCTGTAACTTCACACCGGAGTCGAGCAGGCTCTTGATGACTTTCAAACGCACGAGGTCGCGGTACGAGTAACTGCGTTGCGTGCCACTCCCCTGCGCGTCGGCAAGCGACGGCCGCACGAGCTCGGTGCGCGCCCAGTAGTCGAGCTGACGGTACGAGATGCCGACGATCGCGCACACTTGGGGACCGCGGAACCCGACCTCTTCGCCGTCGGCGAACGTACCGGGCAGGACCTCTTGCGTGACGGTGCGAACCTTCGCTCGGCCGGTGGTCTTCGCTCTAGTCTTTGCTGTCGACTTCCGTGCCGCCAACGCTGGCTCCCCGTTGCCGCGTCCTGCGCGGCCCCATCGGCCCGGACACGGAATCACACGTGCGTAGTTACGAGACTGTCAACGGTACAGTGAGCCTCTCTAGAGGTCAACGTTATGTTGGGGTCAACCACAACTTGAGGGTTTGGCAGCCCTACTGTGCGAAGTCGTCCGGGCGGACCTGATCGAGGAACTCACGGAACTCCTCGATCTGCTCCTCGTCTTGCTCGTCGTTCTCGAACAGCACACCGGCCTCTTCGAGCACCTCTTCCTCCGCGAAGATCGGCACCGTCTCCTCGTATCGCACCGCGAGGGCGATCGCGTCGGAAGGCCGAGACGAGATGCGATAGGCGTTGCCGTCGCGCACGAGCTCGAGCTCGGCGTAGAACGTGCCGTCGTGCAACTCGGTGATCACGACGTGCTGCAGCTGCACGGCCATGTCGTCGAGCACCGTCTTGAACAGGTCGTGTGTCATGGGCCGGGGCGTGTCCATGCCCTGCAGCGCATAGACGATCGCCGTCGCCTCGGGGGGCCCGATGAAAATCGGCAGATATCGTTGGCCTTCATCTTCACGGAGCAGCACGATCGGTTGGTTCGTCGGAACCTCGACTCGTACTCCCACCAGTGACAGACGGATCACGGGGCGCCTCCGGCTCGGACACCGAACTGTACCACCGGGCCTCCCCTGCTCAACGTCTGGCGGATCGGCCGCCTTAGCCAGGTTGGGCGCCAGCGGGACGCCCCGCGCGCCTCGGGTACAGCATGTCGACGTATGCGTCGGGCCGTTCGTGCAGGACCGTCCGGTCCGCCTCCACCACGAACGGAAGGTTGCGGTACAGCTCGAGGTGGTGAAGCCCGAACCCGAGCACGAACACCTCACCGCCGATCTCTTCGCCGACGTAGCGCACCTCGGTCGGCACGATGCGACGGGCCGACCGATCGAGCAGCGTGCACACTTCGACGCGACGTGGTGACCGCTCCTCGAGATGGCGCCGCAAGTACGCGAGGGTGAGCCCGGTGTCGACCATGTCCTCGACGATGATGACGTCACGGCCGGTGACATCGATATCGACGTCCATGAGGATTCGCACCCGACCCGAGTCGGGTTCGTAACGCGAGATCGCCATGAAGTCGATCTGCACGTCAATGTCGGTGATCGCGCGCGCGAGGTCGGCGAGAAAGATGAGCGCGCCCTTCAGCACACCGACGAGCAACACACCATCGGGATGATCGCGGGTGATCTCACGGCCGAGGCGCGTGACCGTCGTCTGCAGACCGGTGCGATCGCGCAGGACGGGAGGCGCGCTGACCAGTGGCGCGGGGTTGTCGGTCACTTGGAGAGCGACTCGTGCACCGCGCCGCGGAGCAACACTCCTCGCAGGTTGCCACCGAGCCGGGCCAGCTCCGCAAGATCTTCCTGGGCGCGGCTGCGCGCGTCGGGATTGCGCTGGCGGAGATACGGCAGGAGCACTTGGCCGAACAACACCGCTTCTCGCTCTGCGAAGGTCTTGTACATCCGCAGGTGCCGGGCGCCGATGCCGTGGGCTGCGAATCCCGCCGCGAGGCGCGACACGGCGAGGCCCTCCTCGTCGAAGAGCACCCGGTCGCCCGCCTCGGTCGCCGGCCCCAGCAGGCCGTACGACTCGAGCTCTGCGATCGCGTCGTCGTCGAGGCCCGTGGCCCGGGCCAGTTCGCTGCGCGTCAGGCTCACGCCCCCCTCCAGCGTCCGGGCCGTGACCGGCTCGTCGGGCTCGCGCTCGGCCTCGGCGAGCGGAAGCGTCGGCACGTCGAACAACGCCGGGCGAACCGCGCCGCGCCGCGCCCGCTTTGCCGGCTTCTTTCGTCCTTTGCGGGCGGGCGCGCCGGTCGCCGGCGCCTCGGCGGCGCTCTCGGCGGCGCCGCGGGCGGGCTCCGCCGCGTCGACCGGGATCTCACCCGGCGCGACTTCGTCGAGGCGTTCCTTGATCACCTTCAGCGGCAGGAAGTGCTCCTTTTGTTGGAACAAGATCCAGCGCAGGCGGGCGAGGTCGCCGCCATAGAACTTGCGGTAGCCCGAAGCTGTGCGTTCGGGATCGACAAGACCCTGGCTCTCGAGGAACCGGATCTTCGAGATCGTGATATCGGGAAACTCCTCCCGCAGCTGCGCGAGGATCTCACCGATCGACAGGTGCGGACCCGGCTCGGTCATTCGGCGTCCTCGACCCGGCCGCCTTGCAGGAACGTCAGGACGAACCTGCCCACCTGCAGATCGTCGCCCTCTTGCAACGGCGCGACCTCGACTCGATCGTGCCCGATGTAGGTGCCGTTGAGTGATCCCACGTCGCGGACCTGGTAGCGGCCGTCGACCCGCTCCACCACCGCGTGACGACGCGACACGGTGATGTCGTCGAGGAAGATGTCGGAGTCGGGATGGCGTCCGACCGTCGTGGCGTCGCGCTCGAGGAGATAGCGGCTCCCGGCATTGGGGCCCCGGCGGACGACCAGCACGCCCACGCCCTCGGCCAGCTCGCCCAGGAGGTCACCGAACTCCTCCTCGAACTCGAGCCGGTCCTCAATCGCCGCGATGCTCAGCGTTTCCTCGTCACCCCAGAGGGACGCCCCGCAGGAGGAACAGAAGTTGGCTCCTTCCGGGTTCTGGTGGCCGCACCGGTGACAGATCATCCCGAGAGGGTACCGACGCCCGGTTCAGGCGGCAATGCACAGTCGACCTCAACTTAAGGTCGAGCACCCGTGTGGGCGATCGTGGTCGCCGGCGTGCACCCTGGCGACCAAACGCCGGCGTTCACTGCTCCTCGACGAGCCGGCGGTACGCGGCGGCATCCATCAGGGTGTCGACCTCGGCCGGATCAGTCATCTCGACCACGAAGATCCATCCCGCGCCGTACGGCTCCTGGTTGAGCTTCTCGGGCGCGTCGCCCAGCGCGTCATTGACCTCGACCACCCGGCCCGACACCGGCGAGTAGATCTCCGACACCGACTTCGTCGACTCCACCTCGGCACAACTCGCGCCCCCGATCACCTCCAACCCCACATCCGGCAGCTCCACATACACCACATCCCCCAGCGCGTCCTGCGCAAAATCACTAATCCCAATCCGCGCCCGCGCCCCCTCAACCTTCACCCACTCATGCTCACCCGAATACCGCAACCCTTCCGGAAACTTCATCTCCACGCTCTTCCTCTCCACCGAACACACCGTGGGCCGAACCCAAGACAAGGAACACACCAGCTCGCGCCATAAAACGACCGGCGCATCCTAAGCGCGCCCCTCCACGCGACGTTCGCCGCGCCGAACGAGGACGCCGAGCGAAGCGATGGCGTTCCGCCGCCACGCGACGCAACCCACGCAGCCGCAACTCGCGCGCAGCCGTAACGCGAAGCAGCTACCGCAAGACCTGACGGATGCGCCGGGCGTACTCCTGCGCGAGCTGGCGCGCCTCCTTGTCGCTGCCGGCTTCGGCCCACACGTGCGTGAGCGCTTCGGCAGGATCCGGGAGCACGAGCGCCCACCCGTCCTCGTCGACCAGCTTCACACCGTCGACAAGCACCAGCTCGCGTTCGTTCGCAGCGTGCTCGATGATCTCGCGCATCACCGCGCCTTTGCGCTCCCACGGTGTCACCACCGTCTCATGGGCGACGTGCACGCGCGGGAGCCCTCGCACCACCGTGGACAGCTTGAGGCCCGTCGCTGCCAGCAGGTCGAGGATCTTGGCCAGCGTCGCGGTCGCATCATACGCGGGGAGGAAGTCGGGCCAGATGAAGCCCCCCTCTTGAGACGCAGCGAAGTCGACGCCGCCGCACGACGCCACCTCCATGAGACTCGCCGCAGAGACCTTCGTCCACACGATGGTGGCGTCGTGCTCGCGCGCGATGCGTTCGGCTTCGCGGCTCACGGCGACCGGCAGCGCGATCGAGGCGTTGGGGCACGCCTTGCTCACCAACGTGACGAGCGCGAGGAGCGCCTGCTCGGAGTCGAGCACATGCCCTTCGTCGTCGATGATCACCGCCGTCTCGCCATCGGGGTCGAGCACCATGCCCAAGTGGCTTCCCGAGGCGCGTACGAGATCGGCGAGCCGTTCGACGCGTTGCTTGGGCGCTTCGAGCATGTCCGTCGCGCGCAGCGTCGCGGCATACGGATTCACCGCGAGCACCTCGGCACCAATCTTTGCGAGCACGCTCGGCATCACGATCGACGCCGCGCCGAACGAGTAATCGAGCACGACCTTGAACGAACGCTGGCGTAAGGCATCCGCGTCGATCGTGCGCTCCAGTGCGGCGGTGTAGAACTCGATCGAGCGCGGCGGGAAGACGATGTCGCCGATGTCGCCGGCGAATGCCCGTCGATAGTCTTCGCGTGAGAGCAGCCGTTCGATCTTGCGCTGCATCGACTCGTCGATATCGCGGCCGTCGCCGTCGAAGATACGAATCTCGACTGTATCGGGGTCGCCGGGAGCGAGCCGCACCGTGATGCCGCCCATCGCCTGGCCGTTGCGCACTTGGAACCGGGTGAGCGGCACGCTCGCCAGCTCCACGTCCTCGACGTTCGCGCCCGCCAGGTTGAGCCCACCGATGATGGCGCGCTTCAGCGCGCGGGCGATGCGGCTGGTGTCGCGGCTCGTGGTGACGGTCGAGCCCTTCTTCAGGGCTGTGCCGTACGCCATCGCGAGCCGGACTGCGACTTCGGGGGTGATGTCGACGTTGGCGAGGCCGTGCACACCTCGCCGTCCGAAGAGCGTGCGAGCACCGCGGCTCTCCCAGACGATCGACGAGTTGACGACCGCGCCCGCTTCCACGGTCTTGAACGGATACACCTTGACGCCCGGGTTGATAACCGCGTGCTCCCCCACAAAGCACTCGTCACCCACCACGACACCTTCCTCGACGCGCGCATTGCCGCGCAGGTCGGTGGAACGTCCGATCACACAGCCGCGCAGGCGCGTCGCGCTGCCGACATAAACGTGGTCGTGACAGACGGCGCGCTCGAGGAACGCGTCGTGCTTGACCACCACGTCGGTGCCGAGCACCGTGTACTCGCGCAGGTGCGCGGCGGCCTCGATCCGGCAGTTGTCGCCGATCACGACCGGGCCTTCGATGCGGGCGTCGGGGTCGACGTCGGCGTCTTCGCCGAGCCAGATGCCATCGCCCATCTCGAAGCCGCCGATCTCGACGTCGACGCGGCGGTCGAGCACGTCGCTGTGCGCCCGCAAGTACGACTCGAGGGTGCCCACGTCCTCCCAGTACCCGTCGACGACCTCGCCATGCAGCTTCAGACCCTTCTCCAGCACCGCCGGAAACACGTCGGCAGAGAAGTCGACCACCTCGGTGTCGGGAATGAAGTCGAACACGCCGGGCTCGAGCACGTAGATGCCGGTGTTGATGGTGTCGGAGAACACCTGGCCCCATGTGGGCTTCTCGAGGAACCGTTCGATCGTGCCGTCGGTCTGCGTGATCACGATGCCGAACTCGAGTGGATTCTCGACCCGCTTCAGCGCGATCGAGCCGAAGGCGCCGGCGTCGCGGTGCGCTTTGACGAACGCCATGAGGTCGATGTCAGTGAGCACGTCGCCGGAAATGACGAGGAACGTGTCGTCGAGCTCGGACGACGCGTTGCGCACCGATCCGGCCGTGCCGAGCGGCGACTCGTCGGTCGCGTAACGCATGCGCACACCGAAGTCGGAGCCGTCGCCGAAATAGTTCCGAATCTGGTTGGCGAGGAACGCGACCGTTACCACGATGTCGTCGAAGCCGTGCTGCGCGAGGAGCCGCACGATGTGCTCCATCATTGGCCGGTTGACGAGCGGCATCATCGGCTTCGGCTGATTGCTGGTGAGCGGACGCAGACGCGTGCCTTCGCCGCCGGCCAGGATCACGGCCTTCATGCCGGAGCTCCCTCGGTGCGCGCCCGACGACCCTCGCGAAGAGCGCGACGCGCGAGCGGGACGTACAAGGCGGCGGCGTAGTAACTGAGCACCAGGCCCCCGATGGTAAAGCCCCACGTCACCACGAACAGGAGATCGTGGCCCGCACTGGTGGAATCGAGCAACAAGAAGCCCGGGAGGGCGAACATCAGACCCAGCGCGCCGGCCTTCCCGCTCCACTGCACCTCGATTCGGCGGGCGCCCGCAGCAGCCAGCGCGAGCACCGCCACGCTGATCACGACCTCGCGACCGAGCACCAGCGCGCCCACCCAGATGGGGATGCTGTCGTTGGCGAGCAGGGCCAGCGCGGCCGCCACGAGCAGCACGCGATCTGCGACCGGGTCGAAGACTCTGCCGAGCGCGCTGCCCTGGTCGAACTGCCGCGCGATGTAGCCATCGACCCAGTCAGTAGCCCCGAGCGCGCCCAGGAGCCACGCGGCCGCGACCGGCTCATCACGATCGAGCAGCAACCAGAGAAACACCGGCACGCACAACAACCGGCCCAGCGTGATCACGTTGGGAACGGTGAGGATCCGCGATTCCCCCGTTGGCACCTCATCCGTCATGTCCACGATGGTACGTCCGCGCCTACTTGATGTCTTGCTGCACCGCGGCGCGACCGCCGAGAACGGGGCTGATGTGCTCGGCGATCAGCGCACGGTGCACCGGGTGATCGCGGTAGACGAAGTAGTCGTCGACACTGTCGAAGTCGGCCACGATCACCACGTGGTGTTTGCCTTCGTTCACGCCTGCGTCCGTACCCACCGTGTACGAGCGGATCTCGGGAATCTGACTGGGCAATGCGCGCAGGCCGTCGAGCACGGTCTGCCGCTGTTCTGCAGTCGTGCCGTCGACCCACGACAGCATCACCACGTGACGGAAGCTCACAGCAGCCCCGCGTGGCTCCCGCCGTCGACGGCGATGGCCGAGCCGGTGATGTAGCGCGCGTGTTCGGAGCACACGAACGCGGCGATCGCGCCGAAGTCGGCGGGCTCGCCGATCTCGCCTGCGGGCACTGTCTCGGCCAGTTCGTCGAGGCTGCCGCCGCCCGCGATCCGTTCGGTCGCGTGCAGACCGGGCTGGAGTGAGTTCACGGTCACGCCGTCTCTCGCCACTTCGCGCGCCAGCGTCTTGAGGAACCCCGTGACACCAGCGCGGGCGGTGTTGGACAGGATCAGCGTCGGGATCGGCTGCCGAACCGCGAGCGACGTGATCGCGACTACGCGGCCCCAGCCGCGTTGCTGCATCTCGGGCACGAGCGCCTTGCACATCGCGATCGTGGAGAGGCAGTTGAGCTCGAAGGCTGCGGCGTACTGGTCGAGATCGACCGACCCGAAGTTGCCGTACGGGGGCCCGGCGGCGTTGGCCACCAGGATGTCGACCACACCACCGAGGGCCTGATGCGCCGCTTGCGCAAACTCGGTTGCGCCGGCTGCGGTACTCACGTCGGCGACGATCGGCGTCGCTTGTTCACCGATCTCTGCCGCCGCGGCTTGGATGCGCTCGGCGTCGCGGCTGCAGATCGCGACCTGTACGCCCTCCGCGGCCAGTGCCTGCGCGCAGCCGAAGCCGAGGCCGCGTGATGCCGCGGCCACAGCGGCGCGTCGTCCGTTGATGCCGAGATCCATGCGAGCTCCTCAACCGTGGATAGGACCCGAAGTGTCGCGCAAGGACGCCGCCGCGTGACCCGTCCGCGACGCGATGATCTCCGCGCAGATGGCGACCGCTGTCTCTTCGGGCGTACGGGCCCCGATGTCGAGCCCGATCGGCGCCATTACGCGGGCCAGATCGTCGTCACCGAGTCCGGCCTCTCGCAAACGCGCCACGCGCTCCTCGTGGGTGCGCCGGGATCCCATTGCGCCCAAGTAGCCCACCGCGGTCCCGCACGCAGCCACAATCGCCGGCACATCAAACTTGGCGTCGTGCGTGAGGACGCACACGGCGTCTCGTGGCCCGAGGCGGTCGGCCACTGTCGCAAGGTAGCGGTCGGGCCACTCGTTGACGACGTCGTCCGCCATCGGAAACCGTTGCGCAGTCGCGAACACCGCGCGGGCATCGCACACCGTGACGTGAAAGCCGAGCACCTTCGCGACGCGGGCTAACGCGGCGGTGAAATCGACGGCGCCAAAGATGATCATTCGTGGTGGCGGGGCGAACGACTCGATGAACACCGACACCGTGCGCTCCCGCGCCTCGCCGTGGGCGCCATAGTGGCGCGTGACGGTGGCCCCGCTCTCGAGCTCCCCGAGCGCATCGCGCGCGACGACGCGGTCGAGCCCGGCTTCCCCGAGCGCGCCGAGTGGCTCGGCGTGTTGCTCGACGAGGAGCTTGGCGCCCAGCGACGGACCTTCGATGACGGTCGCCAGCGCGACCGGCCGTCCGGCTTCAAGCGCGTCGCGCAAGCTGTCAAAGACCTCACCCATGTGGCGCTACCAGTCAACCGGCTCGACGAAAAGGTGGATCGTGCCACCGCACGTGAGGCCCACCGCGAACGCCTCGTCGTCGGAATAGCCGAAGGAGATCACTCCCCGATCGCGCTCCCCCGCGAGCACTCGCAGCGCCTCCCGCACCACCGCACCCTCGACGCAACCACCCGACACGGAACCCACGACCTCGCCGGCGTCGTTCACTGCCATCGCGGCCCCGGGATCGCGTGGGCTCGAGCCGTCGGTGCCGACGACGCGCGCGAGCGCCACGCGGTGGCCGCCGGACTGCCAGCGGGTGATGTCATCGAGGATGTCTCGCACCGACCGCCTCCTAGACCGCGATCACGTCGGCCAGCGTCTCGAGCGCGGCCAATGAATGCCCTTCGACGAACTCGTCGATGTACGGCAGCGCGGCTGCCATACCCCGCGCGAGGGGTGCATACCCGGGCGAAGCCTTGAGCGGGTTGACCCACACGATCCGGTGGGCCACGCGGCCGAGTCGCGCCAGCTGCTCCGCGATCACGTCGGGCGCACCGCGGTCCCAGCCATCGGACGCGATCACGACGACAGCACCGCGCGCCATGCCTCGCACTCCCCACTGGTCGTTGAACTCGCGCAGGCACTCCCCCAGCCGCGTACCGCCGGACCAATCGGCAACCCGCTGCGCGGCGCCGGCAAGAGCAGCGTCGGGATTACGAACCGACAGCTCGCGCGTCACACGCGTGACGCGCGTCCCCAACGCGAACGCTTCCACTCGGCTTCGGCTGACGACCGCGGCCTGAAAAAAACGGAGAAACGCACGCGCGTAGGGCTCCATCGAACCGCTGACGTCGAGGAGGAGTACCACCCCGCGCCGCCGGGTGCTCGGCTCGCGAAAGGCACGGATGACCGGCTCGCCGCCGGACCGGAGTGCCCGCCGGACCGTGCGGCGCAGATCGGGCCGCCCCCGCTGATGGCGCGACCGCTGGGCGCGTCGCGATCTTCGCAATGCCCCGGCGAGGCGCAGATCGCGCGTGAGTCGGCGCGCCTCGGCGAACTCTGCTGGCGTGTAGGTCGCGAAGTCGCGATGGCGCAGCGCCTCGGCCGCGCTATAGCGAACGCGCCACATGGGCGCGTCGGCACGCTCGACGCCGGCCGCCGGCAGGCCGGCGTCGGGCCCGTCGAAGCCGAGCACCAGGTCTTCCGGTTCGGCCGCGCCGACCCCGCCGGCGGAGTCGAGCCAGAACGTGGCGAAGACGTGATCGAAGCGAGCGACGTCGTCGGGCCGCGTGACCAATGTGGTGCGCGCGGCCCAGTACACGCCGTCGCGCTCCCGCATCCCGACGGCGCCCAGCGCGCGCACGAACACGACCGTGGCCCCGATCGGCACATCGAATCCGGTACCGCGCAACACCCGCACGAACGCGACCGCCATGCGCTCGGCGTCGGCCGGTGCAGCCGACCGCACCGCCGCGCCCGCCTCCGGATCAAGCACTGCGCGCGACCGCCTCGTCGACCAGCGCGACGATGCCGTGGTCGCGCACCCGCTCCTCGTCTTCGCGGTACTTGAGAATCGTGCCCAGCGTCACTCCGACCGTGCGCTCGTCGAGATGGACCGCGCCGAGGGTGGCGAGCGCCTGGGCCCAGTCGATGGTCTCCGCGACGCCCGGTGGCTTGTAGAGCTCGAGCTCGCGTAGCACCTCGACTGCGGCAGCCACTTCGCGCGCGAGGGCGTCGGACACGTCCGGCGCGCGCAAACGCACGATTGCAAGCTCACGCTCGAAATCGGGATGCGCGATCCAGTGGTACAGGCAACGGCGCTTCAGCGCGTCGTGCACGTCACGCGTACGGTTCGATGTGAGCACGACGATCGGTGGTACTTCAGCCCGCATCACACCGAGCTCGGGCACCGAGATCGCCGAATCGGAGAGGATCTCCAGCAGGAACGCCTCGAACTCATCGTCGGCGCGGTCGATCTCGTCGATCAGGAGCACGGGCGGCACCGCACTTCGGTGATCGATCGCGCGCAGCAGCGGCCGCTTCACGAGAAAACGCTCGGTGTAGAGCTCGTCCTCGATGACGTCCGCGCCGCTTGCCTCGACGGCGCGCAAGTGCAGCAGCTGACGGGAGTAGTCCCACTCGTAGACGGCTTGCGCCGCGTCGATTCCCTCGTAGCACTGCAACCGCACGAGCTCGCCGCCGGTCCACCGCGCGAGCACCTTGGCGACTTCCGTCTTGCCCACGCCGGCCTCGCCTTCGAGGAGCAACGGCCGTTGCAGCGTGAGCGCGAGGAAGACCGCGGTTGCCAATCCCTCGTCGGCCAAGTACTCGTGCGCCGCGAGCGCCTTCTGCACCTCATCAACCGTGCTGATCACGACTTCGATCCTAATGCCGCTGTTCAGAGGCCCAATGCGGCACCCTCAGCGCGCGGATCGGACGCGACCGCGTACCCGCCCGAATCGATCAGCTCGATCGCGTGCGCGTGGCCCATGCCGAAGTCGAGCGGCCGGCTCTCGCGCACCCGGTGGCCGCGCGCCTGGAGCGCGGCGATCGTCTCCGCGCCGAGACCGGGCTCCGCATGCAGCTGCCACGTGCCGGGGTCGACGCGCCAGCGGGGCGCATCGATCGCGTCCTGGGGGTCGGCACCGTCGTCGATGATGTGGGTAAGGAGCTGCACGTGCACTTGAGTCTGCGCGTCGCCGCCCATGCTGCCGAGCACCAGCCACGGCGTGCCGTCCCGCAACGCCATCGCGGGAACGAGCGTGTGCAGCGGACGCTTGGAGGCTGCGTACGCGTTCACGCGATGTGGTTCCAGGCTGAACGACGATCCGCGGTTGTTCAAGTTGATCCCCCACTCCGGCACGTGCACACCCGAGCCGAACCCGAGAAAGTTGGACTGGATCAGGCTGACCAGCAGGCCGTCGGCGTCGGCCGCACACAGATATGCCGTACCACCGACGTGCGGCAGACCCGGCTCCGGGAGCATGGCGATGTCGGGATCGAGGCGCGTCCGCCGATCGGCGATCCACGCATCGCTCACGAGCCGTTCGGCCGCGACCGGCATGTGGCCCGGATCGGTAACAAACGTGTCGCGATCCGCGAGCGCGAGCTTCACCGCTTCGATCATCAAGTGTTCGCGCGCCGGTCCCGCCGGACGAAGATCGAAGCCGTCGAGAATGCGCAGTGCCTCGAGCGCGGTCACGCCTTGCGTCGGTGGCGGCAGCTCCGCAATTTCGACGCCGCGATACAGCGCGCGCATCGGTGTCGTCCACTCCCCCGCGTGCGCCGCGATGTCATCGTCGCGGTGAAAGCCGCCGTGCCGCCCCAGCGCGGCCGCGATGGCCGACCCGATCGGGCCACCGTAATACGCGTTCCGGCCATCGGCCGCGAGCGCGTCGATCGTGCGGGCCAACGCGGGTTGCCGAAGCGCTGCGCCGGTCTCGATTGCGCCGTACGCGGCCATCCACTCGGGAAACTCCCGATAGAACTCCCGACAGCCGGCGATGAGCTCACCCGCGGGCGCCGACACCTCGAATCCGTCGAGCGCGTACCGACGCGCCGCCGCCGCAAGCTCACCAAATGATCGCGTCCCCCACCGGTCAAGGAGCGCGAACCACCCGTCGACCGCGCCGGGCACGGTCACGCTGTGCGGACCGAAGTAGGGCATGTGCTCGGTTGCCGCGCCGCCCCGCAAAGCGTCGATCGAACCCGCAGCGCCCGAGCGCCCCGAACCCAGGTAGCCGTGCAGTCCTCCGTCCCACACGATTGCGAACAGGTCGCCGCCGAAGCCACAGAGGTACGGCGTCACGACCCCAAGCGTGAGATTCGCGGCGATTGCCGCGTCAATCGCGTTGCCTCCCGCGGCGAGCACCTCGAGGCCGGCGGCCGATGCCAGGTGGTGCGGGGTTGCGATGCCTGCCTGCTGAAACCGTCGGGCAGTCGCCATCGCGCCGAATCTATGCGCCGCGGGCGCCGTTCAGCGCGCCGGTACGGGCAGGCTCAGATGCCCCGGTGGTCCGCGAAGAGCAGCATCGTCACGTGCAGTGTGAGGACCTTCACCGCGTAGAACGGGTCGGTCGCCCAGTTGCCGCCGCCCATGTCGCTCCAATTGGGTGCCCGACCCTTGGCGAAGAACGTGTCGAAGTTGTACATCGCCGTCAGCGGGTTGGCCCCGTACCACGCGGCCACCGGCGGGTTGTGGAGATACACCGTGCGCGACAACGGGTTGGCGTAGTTGAGGAGGTGCTGGATCTGGGCCCGGACGCCGTCGCGGGGTGTCAGGAACACCCGACCCTGGGAGCAACTGTCGCACGCCCCCATCCCCGCGAAGTCGTTGTCAGTGATCTTCACCTGACCGTTGGCCGGGAAGTCGAAGTAGCCGGTCTCGATGATCGACTGGGCGAAGGCGACATCGCCACGCACGTTCTCGGCCGCACCCTCTTCCACGTAGATCTTCGTGAGGTCGTCGATCGTCGTGCCCGGCACGAGGCGGGCGACATGGCCTGTCGACTTGAACCAGGCGGCGAGCTGCTCGGCAGTGAGCTCGGACGGCCCCATCACGCTGACGCCGCCGGCGTCGTTAAGCAATTGGTGCTGCTTCTCACTGATGGCGATCAGCGCGGTGCGGGCCGCGTCGAGCAGCGACTTCTCTGACTGGGCGCTCTGCTGTGTCTTCTCGAACTGCGCGCGCAGGCTCGTGAGCTCTTTCTTCGTGCGGGAGAGCCCGTCGATGAGATCGGCGTCTGACTTGCCCGCGGCTTCCGCGTAGCTCTGCGTCGACGCGAGCTCATTGACATTGGCCACGTCGAACGCGGAGAGGCCCGGATTACCGTCGGCGCGCTGGTACATGTCGGCGGCGCGGTGGCGCACAAGAGCTTCGAGTCGCTTCTGCTCGCGCTTCGCGGCTTCATAGCGCGCTTTCGAGTCGGCGACGGCGGCCGTCGCCTCGTCGTAACTGTGGCTGGCCTCGTCGTAGCGCTGATTGATGTCCTCGAGCTGCTTCGCCGTGGCGGCGATCCGCCCGCGCAGCACTGCCACTTCGGCGCCAGTCGCCGCCGCAAGGCCGGGCGGGGGCGTCGCGGGCGCGCTCGGCGCCGCGCCCGGCAACGGCTCGGGTGGCGGAGCATCCGGTGGCGGTGTGCCATTGCCGTGAGATGGGGGCGTTCCCACGCCATCCGGTGGCGGTGTGGCGGTGCCGCTGGACGGCGGTGGCGTCGGGGCTACCTGTGCGGCTGCAGGCGCGGCAAAGCAGACGATCGCCACAAAGGCCACCGCACCGCCCGCGAACCGACCCACCCCGGAATTCATTGTGAACGCCTCAGTGTAGGGGCTGTGCGACCGGAGAAAAACCGCATCAGGGAAATACTGGATAACGAGGTGGCAAACCCGGCCGGAGTGGGCGGCTCCAGCGATTCATTCCCTAGAGTCGCAATGAGTAGCAAAGCCAGCAGGACAGCTCCCATTCGAACCACTTCCTCGACCTGTGATTCCCCCCGGCTGCCGGACGCAAACTGCGGCTCCGTACAGGCGGCTCCGTACAGATCGTCCAGCTTCGCGACCATCCACGGCACGCCTGCTGGCTCACGGGCGATACCGTGCCGCATGCCTCCCGGCCGTCGCTCGCCGAGCGCCGCGGACGCGCTCGGCGTTCCGATCGTCCCGCCGAGCGCGGTCACGCGGCTGGCATCCAGATTCCGTCGCGGATTGGCGCGCACACGCGTGGGCGCCGCGCCCGGCCCTCTGGTCGTTCTCGAAGGACTCTTCGGCCTGTGGGACAACCGCGTGCTGGGACTGCTCGTCGAGCTCGCCGTTCCGGAGCTGCTCGACGCCGGCGCGCAGCCGGTCGAGGCCCTTGCAGTCGCGTGCGGGGCCGACGCCGACGCGCTCGACCGCGTCCTGCGGTACGCCGCGGGACGCGGCTTCGTCCGACGGGATCGGCACGGCAACTACCGCGCGAACAAGGTCAGCAACGTGTTGCGCGCCGACCATCCGTACTCGTGGCGGCCGTGGGTGCAGTTCGCCGCCAGCGACTGGTTCTGGCTGGCGTGGCGCCATGTCGGGGCACCACTGCGCGGCGCCGGTACGGCCATGCAGGCCGCGCATGGCGCCGAGTTCTTCGAGTACGTGATTCAGACCGACCCACACGCGGGCGCGGCGTTCAACGGCGCGATGGCCGCCGACTCCCGGATACAAGGTCTGCTCTTGCGCGACCGGTACGACTTCAGCCACGTCCGCACCGTCTGCGACGTCGGTGGAGGCACCGGCACCGCACTCGGCTGCCTCCTGGATGCGTTTCCGCAGATGCGGGGCATCCTCTTCGACCTGCCGGAGGTGGTCGGGCCGGTACGTGAGGAGTGGGCGACGCGCTACGGCGACCGGGTCGAGGTGGCCGATGGCGACTTCTTCACGGAAGTGCCCGCAGGCGCCGACGTGTACACGCTCCTTGCGATCGTGCACGACTGGGACGACGCCCGCGCGGAGCAGATCCTCGCGAACGTCGTCGCGGCGATGCCATCGGATGGTCGGGTGCTGGTCGTCGAAGCGGAAATCCCCGCCAGTGGCAGCGACGACTTCGTCAACGCTGCCGATCTCTTGATGCTCGTGCTGACCAGTGGCCGGGAGCGTACGCACGAGCAGTTCGAGCGGCTGTTCCGTCGGGCTGGCCTCCGACTCGTCAGTCGCCGCTGGCTACCGTCGGGATTCGCTTTGCTCGAAGCGGCGAAGGACTCGTGACGCCGGCGAGTACACGAAGGGCCGGCGGTCCGGTAGCGTGGCCCGATGAGAGGTGACGTATGGAGATGACCGCACTTCGCCCGATGGAGCGGCGCATCCTTCGTCTGGTCGATGCCGGCGTCGACGACGTCGAGATTGCCGGACGCTTCCGCCGAAGCCCTGAGTTCATCGGACGCGTGATCGAGCTGGCGAGACTGCCCGGACGCGTCGCGAGCACCGACTCGCAGCCCTTGCGTCCAGTGGAGCGTTGCATCCTCTCGTGGCGCGACCAGGGCGCCGGGTACGCCGAGATCGCGCCGCGCTTGCGCCGCACGCCCGACTTCGTGGAGCGGGTCGAGAGCCTGGCCCGCTACAAACTCTCCACGCGCTAGCGGCCGGGGCGCGCTCAGAGACTCTCTTGCGCGCGGTGGTCGTCGAGACGATCGGCAGGTGACTCGCCGGAGTCGACGGCGTCGAACGTCCAGTCCGGCTGCTTGTCCCGTTGACGCTCGTCGAGGTACGCCTGCCCCTCGACAAGGTCGGCGATGGCCGCGATCAGCTCCGGCTCGTTCGCCTCTGCCTTACCCGAGACGTGTGCCTCCACCTCATCACCAAACTCGCTGAGGATGCTCTGGATGACCGCCTGTTGTTGCGAGGCGAGGTTGCAGCGCGCGCCGTCAGCGACCGTCGTCAGCCGCGCGACGACCACATCGAGGTCCCCTTCGTCGGGTTCGGAACGCGCGATCCGCTGGAGCGTCGTCGCGAGCGCGAGCCCGTCCTGCTTGCACGGCGTGCACTGACCGCACGATTCCACGGCGAGGAACCGAGCGACGCCGGCCGCAACCGCCGCCAGGTCCGACGTGTCGTCGAAGACGATGAACCCCGCAGCGCCGAGGCCACTCCCGATCGCGGCCATCGCCTCGTAGCTCACCGGCGTGTCGAATTGCTCCACGGTGACCAGCGCATTGGCAACACCCGACATCACCGCTTTGAGCTGGTGACCGTCGCCCGGTCCCCCGCCGACTGTCTCGATCACCTCACGTAACGGCGTGCCCATCGTGAACTCGGCCACACCGGAACGCTGCGTGCACCCACTCACTGTGCACACGATCGTGCCGGGTGACTCGTCCGTACCGACACCGCGGAACCAGTCGGCGCCGTTGACGATGATGCCAGGGACGTTCGCGAACGTTTCGACGTTGCTCGCCAGCGTCGGTGGCGCGATCGTCTCGCTTCCGGGCCCGGCCATCTCGACGTGGGCGGCCGACGCGCTGTCGGACTCGACGTCGGCGGGCGTCTCGACGATCTCCTCGACACCCCGCCGGAAGGGCGGCGCGATGCGCGGGAACGGGTAGCGGCCGTCGATGGCTTCGAGCAGGGCGGTCTCCTCGCCGTAGAGGTACTCGCTCGGACCTTCGAAGAGATCGACCTCGATGCCGTCGGTCCAGCCGTCGGCGCGAATCTCGGCGATTGCAGCGCGGAGCCGCTCGAGCGCGGGCACGAACGTGCGCTTCAGCGCCACGATCACCCGGTCGGCGCCGCCCGCGTGCGCGGCGATGAGCGCACCTTCGAGCACGCGGTACGGATCGGCGCGGAGAATCGCTCGATCCTTGAACGACCCCGGCTCCCCCTCCGCTGCGTTCACGACGACGGTCGACGCGTCGAGCGACGATCGGTTCGCGGCCACGGTGCGCCACTTGCGCCCGGTCGGGAACCCCGCTCCCCCGCGGCCGCGCAAGCCGGAAGCGTCGACAAGATCGATTACCGCGTCGGAACTCATCTTCCGGGCGGCGGCCAGGGCGCTTCCGCCGCCCGCGTCGACGTAGCTATCGAGACTTCCGAGCGGATTCCGGGCAAGCACGCGCTCGACAACTGCCATGCGCGCAGTCTTCCATTCGCTCGCGCTCGGGAACCCGGCACCGGCCGGCTGCGCAATGCGCCGTGCCCGATCCCGGTCCATGCGCCCCGTCGATCCGATTCCGGCTCGCCCCCGGCCGAACGGCCGACGGCGCGGCCTCCTGCACCCGACTTGGCGGCCTCCTGCACCCGCCTTGGCGGCCTCCTGCACCCGCCTTGAGCAAACCCGGTGGACTCAAACTGAGTTGGTCCAATCGGGACCATAAGCACGGATTCACGAATCGACCAGAATGCACGACGGGCGCGGCTGCAACCATTGCGGCGCCTGGCGTCGCCGGCTGTGCTCATCACCGCCGGAATCCTCGTTGCCGTGGCAGTGGGCAACCAGTTGCGTCACGACTTCAGCTGCCGGCGAATGTCTCGGCGATACCGGCGATGATGATCGACCCGCGGGTATGGCTGGGGATCGGTGGGATTCTCCCCCTTCAGCGCTGGATACCCGCGCGTCAACCGCCGGCTGAGCCAGTGCCCGTGCGGCACGACATGCTGTGGTTCGTGTTGCAGTTCGCGGTCTGGAACGTGTTGCTCGTCGTCGTGCTCGCCGGGCTCGATGCCCTGTTCTCGAACCAGCTTGCTGCCTTCCAGCTCGACGGTGAGCGGTACCTACCGACGTGGGCATTGTTCGCGATCGGCCTCGTGATCGGTGATCTCGCCCTGTACTGGATCCACCGGTTGCACCACCGCGTGCCGCTGCTGTGGCGCATCCACGCGGTGCACCATTCGCAGACGGAGCTCAATCTCTTCTCCGACGTGCGCGTGCACCCGGCCGAGGTCGTGATGTTCCAGGCCCTCTTGTTCGTGCCGTTCTTCTTTCTTGGCGGGCACTACTGGCAGCCGCTCGGCTTGCTCGGTTTCCTCTACGTGATGTCGGGCCGGGTCCATCATGCCAACCTGCGCACGAACTGCGGTCCCGCGCGCTGGATCTTCGTCACGCCGCAATCGCATCGCATTCACCACTCGGTCAAACCCGAGCACCACGATCAGAACTTCGGAAACCTCTTTTCGTTCTGGGACCGCCTCTTCGGTACGCAGCACCCCGACGCGCACACGTACGTAGCGACTGGAATCGAAGACGAGACGTTTCCGATCGAAGGCCAACCCAGCGCGCGCAACATGGCGCGCACGTACGTTGCCCAGCTCGCCTATCCGTTCCGCCGGCCCAGCCGGCGCGCGCAGCAGGCCGAACCTGTTCTCGCGCGCGCCGAGTTGAGCAACGCCGAAACCTGAGCCGCCGCGGGCCACGATCCGCGCCGGCGGCTATTCGGTCGCCGCGGGGACCGCGCGAGCTCGGACTCGGTTCTCCGCCCAGGCGGTCAGTAGGCCTCCCGCGAGCAGCGCGCCGGCGATCGACATCGCGATCGTCGCCGGAAATTCGTGGCGTTCGACTTCAAAGGTGTCGCCGACCCATACGAGGACGACATAAAAGGGGTACAGGGCGATGATCGCGATTGCGACTTGCCAGCCGCCGACACGTCGACCCCGTCGGTGCACCAGATACCCCGCCAACCCGAGTATCACCAGCACTGTCAGCACTACCCAGGGTCGCGGCTGCGCGACTGCATGTCTGGATACCCAGCCGAAGGGTGAGTGGTATTGGCGGTTCGTAAAGTGAACCGAAAACGATATCAGCGCCGCATCCTGTGCGAACGACTTGCGCAGGACCCAGCCGGGATGACGGACCAAGTAGCTCAAGTAGGTGCGCTGGCCTCGGTCGTCGACCCATCGCCTGAAGGACGCGAGGTCCCGATCATGGCGGAAGGCCTCGTCGCCGCGCCGCGAGGGGTGCAGCGCGCGCGTCACGGGCATCCCGTGCGCGACGAAGTACCGCTTCGCCGAAGGGTTCGCCAGGATCCGGTCGGTCGTCACGTGGAAGAACGGCACCGTCCAGCGTGATGCCGCACTGATCGACCAGACACCGAGCGCACCCATGATCAGCAGCGGCACCGCGAACCACACCGCGCGCCGGGGCATGCGCCCGAGTGCCATGAGCACGAGCACGCCGAGGCCGAGGAGCACGACGATGTACGCGTTCGTGTCGCGCGAGAACACCCAACATGCCGCGATCACGGGAAAGGCAACGAGCCGCCGGGTCTCCCAACGTTCGACGAGCAGCAGGCCCGCCGCGATCAGCAGCGCCATGAGCGACAGTGAGAACGACTCCGACAGCAAAACGGCGTCCCAAGTCGCGACCTGCGCCGACACGCTCGTGAACAGAATCAGGGCGAACGCGAGCCATCCGCCGACACCGCCGACGATTCGACGGCACGTCAACGCCAGCACTCCCCACGCCACTGCGCCGAACGCAGCCTGCACGAATGCGATCAGCCCGTAGTTGCGGGCGAGCAACAGGTACAGGAGCGGCGTCAACGGCGGTCGCACGCCGAGCAGGTGCGGCGTCGCGAGGTATTCGCGTGAATCGGGAAAATATGTTGGCTGCGGTGGCAGCGACGCGGCGATGCGCAACCCGGACACGATGACGACGGCGGCCAACGCGATGACCTGGTTCCGAGAAAGAGTGCGAAGCAACTTCGCTCTAGCGCGTGACATCCGAGTGCGGCGACCTCGAGGGGATCCACCCCGGCGCACCGGGCGGCAGAGGCAAAGCGAGACGTGCCGCGACGAAGCTCACGGACGGGACCGCCATGGGCTGTTACGCGTCGTCGGCCCGTTTCAACAGTTCGTAGGCGGGATTGATGATCTCGAGCCGGCCGCGTCGCTCACCGGCTCTTCCCGTCCCCCGCAGCCACGCGCCCGGCTCGATGCCGGCGATCTCGGTGCGCCCGAGAAAGACAAAGGTGATCGTGCCGGTGTGGTCGCGGACCATCACTTCGAGCGTTGCCACACTTGCCCGCGGTTGCACGCGCAGCGAGTGCACCCGTCCGACCACGACGACCTCTTCTCGAGCTTCCGTCTCGGCGATCGGCACCGCGCTCCCGAGTGGGACGGGCGGTTCGGCTCCGGTGCCGACCTTGAGGAGATCGGTGTCTCGTTCGAGCTGGTGCACCGTGCGCTTTTTCCCGAGTTGGTAGGGCACGATCGTGACGTTGGCGTGTGGAAGCTCGGTGAGGACGGCTGCGATCGAGTCCGCGGTGCGGTCGTGCAGCAGTCGATGCCACAAGGTCGTGCGCTCGATGCGCGGGAGCAGCACCGTGACTTCGGTTTCCCCGTCTGCGAGCGCTTCGGAGACCGAATCGACCGCGGCGCGGGTCAGACGGCGGTCGGGGCACTCGGTGATGTCGAGCGTGATCCGGGACAATCCGAGTTGGCGCCATGTCTTTCGCAGCTCCCGCGCTCGTTGCATGTCGATGGCGAAGTGCACGGCGCGAAGCTCGTTTGGCATCAAGGCGCGCGCGTACTGAAGGGCGCGGGCGCCCGCGACATCGAGCTGGTCGAGGAAGACGAGCACGACATGCCGGCGGAGGATCGGAGCTTCGGCAGCTTTCGGTGCGTCCTCTTCGAGCTCGACCGCCTCGGCCGTGTACTGGCGATTGAGTCGCAGGAGCACCACCACGAGAAGCGGTACGAGCACGATCACGATCCACCCGCCCTCCCCGAACTTGGTCACGGCGATGACGACGAGGACGAGCAACGTCAACAGCGCACCAAACCCGTTGATCAGCAGACCCGCTCGCCACCGTGGCTCACGGCGGGTGAGATGGTGCTTGGCCATACCGGCTTGCGAGAGCGTGAAGCTGGTGAACACACCGATGGCGTACAGCGGGATGAGCCGGCTCACCTTCGCTTCCGTCGCGAGGAGCACCGCGACGGCCGCGCCGGCGAGCGCCAAGATGCCGTTCGAGTACACGAGTCGATGTCCACGCTTGTTGAGCTGGCGCGGCATGAAGCGATCAACGGCAGCGAAGCTCGCGAGGCGCGGAAAGTCAGCGAAGCTCGTGTTCGCGGCGAGCACGAGGATCAGAAACGTACCGGCTTGCAACGAGTAGAACAGTGCGTGACCGAGCGGCGTCGAGCCGTAGACGAGACGACCGATCTGCGAGATGACCGTGGGCGTCCCCCGCGCGAACGGCACGACGTGCAGATGCGCGGCGAGCATCGACAGCCCGAGGAACATCACGCCCAGCAGCGTGCCCATCACGACCAGAGTTCGGCGCGCGTTCTTCCATGCCGGCTCCTTGAACGCCGGGATGCCGTTCGAGATCGCTTCGACGCCGGTGACTGCCGCGCCACCGGACGCAAAGGCCCTGAGCACGACGAAGACGGCTGCGCCTTGGAGGAGTCCGGACCCCGGGGAGCCGACGCGGACGAGCCCGTGGTGGTGGAGTGACTCGACCGGCAGGTGACCACCGACACCGCGGAAGAGCCCGTACGCCAGCAGGACGCCCATGTTGACGAGGAAGAAGTAGGTCGGGACCGCGAA
The DNA here is from genome assembly GCA_038236695.1 of Acidimicrobiia bacterium. Classification (GTDB taxonomy): domain Bacteria; phylum Actinomycetota; class Acidimicrobiia; order IMCC26256; family JBBRZM01; genus JBBRZM01. The sequence goes on along the minus strand of JBBRZM010000027.1, from coordinate 987 downwards.
CACGCGTCCCGACTCCTTCACGCCGCGCAGATTGCCGTAGGCGATGATCCCGACGAACACGACACAGATCGGGATCGTGAACGGCTCGAGCGCAGGAATTGCCGACGCCAGTGCTGCCGTCCCGGCTGCAACCGACACTGCGACCGTCAGGATGTAGTCGGTAAGGAGTGACACGCCGGCGACCAGCGCGGGACGGATCCCGAAGTTGTCCTTCGTGACGATGTACGCGCCCCCCGCGCTCGGATACTCCTTGATCGTCTGTCGGTAGGACAAGATCAGGAAGCCGAGCACCACGAGCAATGCGACCGTGACCGGGACGACGAGCGCGAACGCCGCCACGCCGATGAAAGGGACCAGAACGCGGAGGATCTCCTCGGTCGCGTACGCCGACGACGACAAGTTGTCGGACGCGAACACAGCGAGCGCCGTCGGCTTGCCGAGCCGTTGATGGGCCAGCGTCTCGCTGTGCAACGGCGGCCCGAGCAGCCGCAGCTTCAGTCGATAGCGCCGGCTCTCGGGCACCACCAGTCGCCCCAGCGGTCGTGCGTGCTTGGGCGGAGCTGACGGCTCCCCGGTGACGGAGGGTGCCGCGTCGCCAATGCGGGGCGCTTCGATGGTGTCTTCGGTTGCGCCGCCTCGAACCTGGTCCGTCACTCGCCCAAGCCTATGAGTCGCAAACGACGATGTCAGGGTTCGGAAGCGCTGCGCTGGCCGGCCCGTTGGTCAGCCATATCAGCGCGAGGCGGCGAGGAGAATGACCCCGAGCTGGTCGGCCAAGTCGTCGTGTCCGGCGGCATCCAGGTCTTCCAACGGCGGCGGATACGAGACGCCGGTGCGGCGAAGACGCGGGAGCGCGTCGACGAACGGCGGCCGCTGAAACTCACAGTCGGCCAGCTGCAGCACGTCGAGCAGCTCCTCGCGCACCACGCGGATGATCCTTCCCGGCCGCTGTACGCCCGCTCGCCTCGGCCGTTTGTGCAAAAGTGG
>JBBRZM010000026.1:0-38666 GCA_038236695.1 Acidimicrobiia bacterium | reverse complement strand
GCCCGCGATCACAACCGTGTACGAGTCGATGATCCACTGCAGATCGTCGGTGTTGGCCTTCAGATCAACCGCGAGGAACGGCAACGCCACATTGGTCACCGTAATGTCGATCGCGCACATCAAGGCGGCGAGACACAGCACGCACAGCGCGAGCCAGCGCCCAGGGTCGCGACCGGGCTGGGCATCATCACGCTCGATGCTGCGGTCGCCGTGCAGCAAGTGCGAGTGGCCGATGTGATACATGGCTGATCACCTCCATCTTGAGTGCGAGGACGAACTACCAGCCGACTTCAGCGAAAAAGGCACGTACGAGGTTGCCGGTCGACTCCGGGTTGTCGCCGGCCGCGTGATGGCCCGCGCTCTTGATCGTGGCGAGCCGCGCGTCGGGGATCAGCGCGGTGATGTCTTCCGCGCCTTGACTGGAGAGCACGTCGCTGGTCGCACCGCGCAACACGAGAACAGGCGACGCGAGCCCGGCAGCTTCTTCGTCGAGACCGGCAACGAGCGCTCGCCATCCCCCCGTGATCGGACCGTCTGCTTCGCGCAGGCGCTTCCCGTACGAGTGCTTCCATTCCCACCGTCCGTCGGCGCGCTGCCGAAGGTTGCGGCGCAGGCTCTCGACCCGCACCGCTTTACGCTGCGGGAGGTACTCGGCGACCTCTACCGCGGCTTCCTCGAGCGAGGCGAACGACTCGTGCTTGCGCATGAAGTTGAGGATCCGGTCAACGCCTTCGTCCTCGAGCTTGTGGCCGATGTCGATGAGCGCGATCGGCCCGGCCAGCGCGGGGTGCGAAGCCGCGATTGTCATGCTCACAAGTCCGCCCAACGACGCACCGACGAGCGCGACCCGTTCGAGGCCGAACTCGGCGAGCAGTGGCGGCAACGACGCCGCGAGCGACTGCCGGGTCATGTCTTCGATCGGATCGGAATCGCCGTGCCACGGCAGATCGGGCGCGAGCACGTGGTAACGGTCGGCGAGCACCGCGCCGAGCTCCTCCCACATGTACGCGGTCTGTCCCCCGCCGTGCAGACAGAGCACGGGCGGCGCTGCGCTCGGGCCCCATTCGAGGTAGTGCACCTGCCGTTCGTCGACGAGTACGAAACCGCTGCGTCCGGCGGTCGGCACGTCGTGGCGCGGCACGAGACTCTCGAGCGATGTTGCCTCGACCGCACTCGTGTCGCCTGCCATCTCGGCCGCAATCCTGCCACGCGCCCCTCCGTGCCCACGCCGTCTGCGATCATGACGGTCGTGGACTCCCTGCACGCGTTGACGCTCGGCGACGTGCTGTGCGAAAACCGGCGGAGCCGCCCGCAGCAATTGGCAGTCATCGACGGCAAGGTCCGGCTCACGTATCGAGAGCTCGACGAGCGCGTCAACCGGCTTGCCGCCGCGCTGACCGCCGCCGGAGTGCGCGCGGGCGACCGGATCGTGTGGGTTGGGCAAAACTCGTTTCGCATCCTCGAGCTGTTGTCGGCAGCGGCCAAGCTCGGCGCGATGTGCTGTCCGGTCAACTGGCGGCAGAGCGTCGACGAGCTGGCGTTCGTGCTCGCCGACCTGGCGCCGACGGTCGTGGTGTGGCAAGAGGCGGAGATCGGCAACACCGTACGCGCGGCGCGCGAGCAGGCTCCGGGCTTGGCGCGTGTGCGTTGGCTCCAGCATGACGGCGAGGGTGGCGAGGGCTACGAGGCGTTCCTCGCTTCGGGCGCGCCCGACGACCCGGCCGTCGAGGTCGACGACACCGCGTCCGTGCTCCTGATGTACACCGCTGCGTTCACGGGCCGGCCGAGCGCGGCGATGCTCAGTCATCGTGCTTTAGTCGCGCAGGCGATGATCATGAACCTCGCCGCCGACATCGACAGCTCGTACGTCTATCTCAACTGCGGGCCGCTGTTTCACATCGCGACGTTGATGACCACGCTGGCGACGTTCCTCGTCGCCGGCACCAACGTGTTCACGCCACGAGTCGACGCCGAGGAGCTCTGCCGCATCATCGAGACGGAGCGCTGCACCGGCGCGTTCCTCATGCGGCCCACGATCCGTCAGATGCTCGAGACCAACCGCGACCGTCACCACGACCTGTCGTCGCTGCGCACGTTCGCCGGCAAGCCGGAATGGAACGAGATGATCACGATCGACACGAGCCCGTGGGCCCGGCGCCCCGGCGGCTACGGCCAGACCGAGGTGGGCGGCATGCTGACGTACAACGCGCTCGGCGCGGACGCGATCGGTGCCGACGGTCGGACCGCGCCGCTGATGCAGCTGCGCATCGTCGACCCCGACGACCGGGACGTCTCCGCGGGCGAGGTCGGCGAGATCGTGGCGCGCGGACCGACCGTGATGAACGGATACTGGAATCGGCCCGAGGAAGCCGAAGACCGGCTCCGCAACGGCTGGCACCACACCAACGACCTCGGCCGGCGCGAGACCGACGGCACGCTCACGTTCATCGGGCCGAAGACGCGCCTGATCAAGTCGGCGGCCGAGAACATCTATCCGTCCGAGGTCGAGGGATGCGTCGCGACGCTCGCGGGCGTGCGAGAGTGCGCTGTGATCGGCGTGCCCGACCGGCAGTGGACCCAGAGCGTGAAAGCGATCGTCGCCCTCGACGACGCGGCAACCATCACCGCCGACGATGTGATCGAGCACTGTCGCACGCGCATCGCGTCGTACAAGAAGCCGAAGTTCGTCGAGTTCGTCGAGAAGCTCCCCCGCGACGGGTTCGCGGTCGACTACGACGCGCTCGACGCGCAGTTCGGCGGCGGCGGATACCCCGGCGCCGGGGAAGGGACCAACTGACATGAGCCGCCTCGAAGAAGAGGCCGCGATCCGGCGATTGCTCGCGGAGTACTGCCACTGTTACGACGACGGCCGCGCCGACGACTTCGCCGCGCTGTTCACCGACGACGCGACGTTCACCGTCAAGGGCCGCGCCCGCGAAGGCCGGGCGCAGATCCACGAGCACATCGGCATCCAGAAGCCGGGCATGGCGCCGGGCCAGCACGTCACGTACAACTCGGTGATCGATATCGATGAGTCGGGCGACACGGCACGAGCGTTGACCGACTTCGCGTACTTGAAGAAGACCGATGACGGCTTCACGATCAGCAATGCCGGCCGCTACTACGACCGGCTCGTCCGCGAGCCCGGCCGCTGGCGGTTCCAGACGCGCGTCATCGTGTTTCTCGGCGACCCGGTGCCCCCCGACGCGTGAGACCAGTCCGTTCCAATGACCCATCGGGCACGTACCGCCGACGCATCCGTGTCGTGGCAACCGCACCTGGCGTCGTCGTCAGCGATCTCGAGGACGACTACCACCGGTTCCGTGTGACGCTCCGCCACGACGGCACGACCGCGCTCTCGGTCGAAGGTGAAAGCCTCCGGTTCCCGTGGAGCACGTGTCCCGAGGCCGCCTTGCCGCTCCACGCGCTCGACGGCACGCCGCTGTCGGTGCGCGTCACCGCCGCGGCGGAACACACGAACCCGCGCGCGAACTGCACGCACATGTTCGATCTCGCGGGCCTCGCGATCGCGCACGCCACCCGCGGGATCGAGACGCGTCAATACGACGTCGAGTTGCCGGCGCGCGTCGACCGGCGCACCCAACCGAAGCTGTGGCGTGACGGCGAGCTGCTCCTCACGTGGACGCTCGAGGGCCGCGCGCTCGTCGATCCCCCGCCGTATTCCGAGGTGCCCTGGCGTGGCGGGTTCATGGCGTGGGCCGACGAGGCACTCGATCCCGACACCGCGGAAGCCGCGATCGTGCTGCGGCGGGCGTGCGACATCGGCAAGGGTCGCGGCATCGATCTCGACCAGTTCGAGACCGCCGAGCCGCTGGCCGAGATCATGGAGGGCGTCTGCTACACGATGTCCCGCGGGGTGATCGAGCACGCCGCCCGCAACAAGGTGTCGATGCGCGACTTCGACGACGACCCCGACGGCCTGCTCGCGCACGACAACGACTGACCGACTCAGGCGCGCCCCAGACCGACCAGGTCTGCGAAGCGGCCCATGCCGTCGAGTGCTTCTTTCGAGCGGGGCCACGGCGACACGATGAGACGGGTGACGCCGAGGTCTTCCCAGCGCGCCACATCGTTACGCGAGGTGACGTCGCCGCCGAGGCAGATCTGGAACGGTTCGTCAGCGCGTGCACAGTCGGCTCGCAGCTCCCGCAGGCGGTCGATCGACTTTGCAGCCGACTCGAAGGTGTGCGCCATGCCGATCCAGCCGTCGCCGGCGCGGGCCGCGCGTCGCAACGCGACGTCGCTCTCGCCGCCGACGAGGATCGGCGGCCACGGGCGCTGCACCGGCTTGGGCTCGAACACGACGGGTCGAAAGTCGAAGAACTCGCCCCGGTGCGCAACCTCGGGCTCGGTCCACAGTCGCTTGCACACCTCGAGCACTTCGTCGACTCGCCGGCCGCGCGACGAAAAGTCGAGCTGGGCAGCTTGCCATTCCTCTTCGAGCCAGCTCGCACCGATGCCGAACTCGAACCGGCCGCGTGAGACAAGGTCGAGCGTCTGCACGGCGCGCGCCGCGATGAACGGATGGCGCAGGCCGATGTTGTACACATGGGTGCCGAGCCGCAGCCGCTCGGTCTTGCCCGCGAGGAATCCGAGGTAGGTGAACACGTCGAAGATGGGTGTGGTCGGCGGCACCGGCGGATGTTCCTCGCCCGGGTGAGGCGAGCGGCTCATCGCGGCGGTGAACACGAGATGCTCCGGCATCCACACCGACTCGTAGCCGAGCTGCTCGGCTTCGGTCGTCGCCTCCACGAAGAATGCGGGATTGAGCCGGCCGAGCGCGATGCCGAACTTCATGTCGTGAACGTGCCGTCGGGAGCGCGACGCCAACCGCCCGCGGCGAGGTTGCCCCCGTCGACGTGGAGCGTGGTACCGGTGACGAAACCCGAGAGCATGTCGCTGGCGAGGTAGACGGCCGCTCCGGCCACGTCGTCGACATGACCGGCGCGCGGCAGCGGCGTGGTCACCGCCATCTCCCCTGTACCGGGCGTCGGGATGACATCGGGAGCGATGCAGTTGACGCGGATGTGGCGGTCGCCGAGCTCCAACGCGAGGCTCTTTGTCAGGTTCGCGACCGCCGCCTTCATCGCGGAGTAGACGGCGAAGCCCGGGCCGGCGCGATGGGCCTCGATGGAGGTGATGTTGATGATCGAGCCGCCCGTCTCGGGCATCAGTGGCACCGCGCCCCGCACGAAGTTGGTGACGCTGGTGAAGTTCTCGCGCACGAGCGCGTCCTGGCCCTTGGCGCTGACGTCGAGAAACGGGCTCTGAAACCCACCGCCGGCGTTGTTGACGAGCACGTCGACGTGGCCGAGCTGCTCGCGCACGGTGTCGAGAAACACGGCGACCGCCGCGCCGTCGCGCACGTCGAGCTCGGCGGCAACCACCCGACGCCCGGTCGCTTCGATGTCGTTCGCGGTGTCGTCGAGGCGCGGCACGTCGCGGTCGCAGATCGCGACGTCGGCACCGAAGCGAGCCAACGTGATCGCGATGGCTTCGCCGATACCCACCGCGGCGCCGGTGACGACGGCGACCTTGTCGGTGAGCAGCGCGCCAGCCGGGTCGAGCACCATCGGCGGCGGAGGTTAGTGGACCCTATGCTGACGGGCACGTCAGTTCGGGAGGACATGATGGGCTACGCGCTCGAAGGCAAGAAGGTGCTCGTGACCGGCGCGTCGTCGGGTATCGGCGCCGCGCTGGCCGAAGGATTCGCGGAGCGCGGCGCGGTCGTCGGCATCTGCGCGCGCCGCGAAGCACGCCTCGCCGAAGTGCTCGAGCGGCTCCGCAAGCACTCTCCCGACTCGAAGATGTGGACCGTCGACCTCGCCGACCTCGACGGCATCGAATGGTTCGCCCGGCGGGTCGAGAGCGAGCTGGGCGGGGTCGACGTGCTCGTCAACAACGCCGGCATTCCGAAACGCCGCGTTGTCACCGAGCTGACGCCCGATGTCGTCGAGGCCGTTATGGCGATCAACTACTTCTCGCCCATCCGGCTCACGCTCGCGTTGCTGCCCGAGCTCATCGCGCGCGGCGGACGCATCGTCAACATCTCGTCGGTCGCGGCTCGACTCGGCCCGCCGGCCGAGGCCGCGTACTCCGCGTCGAAGGCTGCGATCACCGCGTGGTCGGAGTCGATGCAGATCGACTTGTGCGACACCGACGTGAAAGTGCACGTGGTCAACCCGGGCGTCATCGACACCGAGTTGTTCCACCTGCCCGACAACGACGAGAGCATGGCCGACATCGAGGCGCTGCCCGTCGAGGCGATCGTCGATCCGGTGATGCGCCAGCTCGATGAAGGCACCTTCGAGATCTACGTGCCGGAGTGGTTCGTTGACATCGTCGGCGTGAAGTTCCCCGACACCGGCGCCTTCCTCCAGGGCTCGATCGAATGGGTCCGCTCGAAGCGCTGACGTCGCGCGCGGGGCTTGCGGCCTCGTGCGCTAGGGCGAGGCTTGCGGACGGGCGCTGGCGTGGACCGTGATCGAGAAGTCGTGCGCGCCGGGAAGGAGTTGCAGGAGCGAGAAGTGCGTCGTGCCGTGCACCGTGACCGTCACCGTCTGGGTATCGGCGATCATGCCGACATCCGTGAGCGCCGACGTGTCCAGCTGATCGCGCAAGCTCGCTTCAGCGCGGGCCTTGGCGAGCGCGGGAAGAAGCTGCACGACACCGTCGTGGCGATAGGCGTCGACATCGAGCGCGGTGCCGCCCGCGACCGCAGCCGCGTCGGCGGCGGACGCGAGCGATCGACGGTCGGAGAACGCCCGCCACAGATCGAGGCTGATGCCCCCGAGCAGAAAGAGCATCAGGCACAGGCCCAGGATCCAAAGGGTGATCGTGCCGCGCTCGTCGCGGGCATCGGGGCCGCCGTGCGCGTCGTGGCCCGGTCGCACGGCGCGCCTCACGGTCCGAAGCTGCGGTAGGGGTCGATCGCTTCGGTGTGACGCGCGGTCCATCGCCGCTCCCCCACTTGCGCGATACCGGGGATCGCGACGGCCGGGATCACTACGGTGACGCTCGCGGTGAGACGCCCGCCGCGCGGCAGCGGTGCGCCCGACGCGCAGTCGAGCGCGACCGAAACATCGGCCGGATCGAGACCGAGATTGTGCGCCATAGTCGAGACGACGTCGTTCGCGGCGGCTTGATCGCAGGTGCCCTCGACCGTGACCGTGCGCGCAACCTCCCGGGCCATCGCCCGACCGGTCGATTGGCGCTCCGACCACGTCGGCAGCGTGAGCACGAGCAGCGCGACCGGGAACACGAGCAGCCCGATGCCGAGCGCCAGTTCGGCGGCAACAAAGCCCCGTTCGTCACCACGCGCCGCACGCCGGCGGCGCTGCCATCGAGTCACGGTGACCGCTCCTTCACCGACTGGCCAGTGAGAGTGAACGTCCAGTCGGGTGTCACGCCGGGAATCCAGCCGACGAGATGCACGTCGGTCGACGCGCGTACGACGGCATCGTCTTGCCGGCAGTGAACGGGCTGTACCTCCGCGCGCATGGACCCACCGAGCAGGTCGTGCAGCATGTCGCGGGCACGAGCCTCGCACTGGGAAAGCGACGCGCCGCTGCGCCCGCCCGTGCGCGCCGCTTCGTCGACGGCGGCACGCGCCACACCACGGGCGTAGAAGAACACGATGAAGTTGGCCATCATCACGAAGACGAACAGCGAGAGCGCCGTCGCGGCCACGTATTGGATCGTGGTCATGCCGTGCTCGTCGGCGTCGTGCGTCACAGTCATCCTCGCCATCGCCGTCGACCCACTGAGTGTGTGCCGGTGAGCCGGTCAGACCCTGAGTTGTTTGCCGATCCAGTCGACGATGTGGACGCCGAGGGCCTGCAACGCAGCCCAGATCACCACGAGCGCCGCAATGCCGAGCGCGGCGTTGCCGAGCAGTTCTGCGGTCGTCATGCCGCGTTCGTCACGCCGCGCGCGCTCCGCGACGCTCATCCACCACACCATGAGTCGGATCATTGCTTGTCACCTTTCGGTCGCTTCCAGAATGTGCTGTGCGGCGTCATTTGCCTCCGAAGATGATCGAGGGCAGCGGCGCCGCGATGAACAGCAGCATGATCGGAGCCAACACCGCGATGGTCGGGAGGAGCATCGCGGCCCGGCGCTTCGTCGCCGTCTTCCGTAGCTCCTCGCGACGTCGGTCGCGGAGGTCTTCGCTGAGCGCCAGGAGCGCGCTCGCAAGATCGACGCCGCGCTCGGCACCCGCGGCAAAGAGCTTGTAGGTGCGGGCTGCACCGGGCTCGGGAGTCACCTCGGCCGCGCGATGGAACGCCTCCGGCTCGCTCACGCCGGTACGGATTGACCGGAGCACGCCGTCGAGCTCCTCGACCACCACACCCGAGCCGCGATCGACAACGCGTTGCGTCGCCTGCACCGGACCCGCGCCGGTACGTAAGTGCATGGCGAGGAGCTGATTGACCGTGTACAGCTCGAGACGAATGCGATCGCGACGCTCGGTGATCGACTTCTCGATCCGGCCGCGCAGGCGAGTCGAGCCGTACAGAAAGCCGCACAGCGCGAGGGCCAGCATGATCGGCGGTGAGCGCAGCAGCACGGCGCCGAGCACGGCGCCGACAATCGCAAACAGCGCCGCCTGGCCGGCCACCCGCAAGCGGTACTGCTCGGGCGTCATGGCAGGCCGACCCGCTTGACGCAGCCGCAACGAAAGTCGGTCGTCACTTCCCCGCTCCACGAAACGCCCGATACGACCTGCAAGCGCCTGCAGCGGCGGCCCGAACAGCCGTCCGACGGTGCCGCCCATGGCAGAGACGGGATCGACGGACGACACGTCGGCGCTTCGGCCGAGCCCCGCACGAGCGACGATCGTGTACGGGCGGACACGCGGGGCGAGCCGGGGCGTCGAACGCACGACGAGGCCGGTGATGCCGGCAGCAACCAGCGCGCCGGCGAGTGCCGCCATGACGAGCATGGGCCCTGTCATCGCTGATCACCGATTGGCAGGGGCGCGGCGGAGCCGAAGACGCGCTGTTCCGTCTGCTGGCGACTCAAGCGGCCGATCAGCCACGCTCCGAAGGCGCTCAGCGCGGCGCCCGCGAGCACGACGAGCAGTCCACCGGACGACCGGTAGAAGTCGCGAAACGGCCCGTCGCGAAGTGTGAGCGCCACCAGCACGAACCACGGCAGCACGAGCACGGCCCGGGCGTTGATTTTCATCTCGAGCCCTTCGGTCTCGATCTCGTCGAGCACCTTGAGGTCCTTGGTCGTCGCGGTGATGAGATCACCAAGGATCTCGGCGACGATCCGTCCGCCGCGTTCATGCGCGAGCACGAGCACCTCGAGCACCCGGTCGCTTACCGGGTCGGAGAGCTCTTCCTTGACGACCTCGAGCGCGGGGACCGTGCCCAACATCCGGGCGAGCAGCGGGAACCGCGCGAAGGCCTCCTGCAACGCGACTGGACCGGCCGTCGCGACCGAGGTGAGCGCCTGGGTGAGCGAGCGTCCGGCCGAGATCGAAGCGAGCACGTCGCGCAACCCGTCGGGCCACGCCTCTTGCACGCGGCGCAGGCGCGCGGCGCGCCGGCGCGAGAAGTAGGCGCGTGGCAACAGGGCGACTGCGCTTGCCGGCACCAGCGCGATGAGTGGCGTTCCCGTCAGCAGGTCGATCAGCAGGAACGCGACGACGCCCGCGCCGATGGAGCCGGCCCAGAACTGGCGTGGCGTCACGGCAACGCCGGCCTGTTGCAACCAGAGCTTGCGTCCGCTGAGCTCCGCGCGCCGCCGCGGCCGGCGAAAGTGGATCTCCGGCACGGCACCGTTGAGAAATCCCACGGCAAAGGCCACGGCAACGCCCACGGCCATTGCCGCGAGCAGCGTCATGCGACGACTCGCTGACCTTCGACGATCTGGTGCAGCGTGACTCCCTCGGGCAATGACCGGTCGACGCGTGCTTGGAGGCCGGTCGGCAGCATGCCGGTCCACATCAGCGGCTTGCCCAACGACTCGCGCACGAAGATCGGTTCGACCGTGAAGTCGTCGCCCATCGCCGGCATCACGGCCGTGATCTGCATGACCTCTCGACGCAGCGATTGCCGGTCGTCGCGCGGCATGTCGTCACGATCCAGGTGCACCACGACATCGAGGGACTCGGAGAAGACTTTGCGGACGATGCGCTCGGTGACGTTCTCGCCGGCCATCAGGGCCGCGTTGACCAACGCGTTGAGCGCTTCCGGGGCGCTGTTGGCATGCACGGTGCAGAGGAAGCCACAGCCCGCGTTGACGGCCCGGCTCAGCTCGAATGCCTCGGCGCCGCGCACTTCACCAACGACGATCCGGTCGGGTCGCATCGCGAGGACGAACTTCACCAGGTCGCGCAAGCTGATCTCACCGGTGCCGTCGAGCGAAGGTGGTCGCACCTCGTAGTAGGACCCGTGCGTGATCGGCACGGCAATCTCGCGCACCTCCTCGCAGCATCTCACGCAATGACTCGGTGGCGCGGCGGCAAGCAGCGCTGCCGCCAACGTCGTCTTGCCTGCCCCGGGCTCACCCGAGATCGTGATGCGACTACGAAACTGCATGAGCGCCCAGAGGAAGCCCGCCGCCTCGTGACTGATCGATCCGCGCCGGACGAGATCGTCGAGCGTGACGTTGCGCACGGTGTACCGGCGCAAGGTGGCCGAGAGCTGGTCGCCCACCGGTGGGATCGCGGCGGTGAGCCGCGCAGTGCCCTGGAGCACGCGCGCCTGCACCATCGGGTTCTTCGTGTTGAGCTGGCGATCGGTCGCCGCGAGCAGTCGATCCAGGATCTGACGGTTTTCCTCTTCGCCGGTCGGCGCGGTCAGCCCGCGCAACCGTCCCGATCCATCGATGTACGAGACGCGCGGGCCTTCGACGAAGATCTCCTCGACGTCGCGCCGGGCGATGAGATCGGTGAGCGCACCGAAGTCGGTGATGGAGCGCAACACCCGGTCGAGCATGTCGGCCGGGTCGGTGAGTGGCACCTCGTCGCCGACCCGCGACCGACGCTCGTAGCCGTCGACCGCGAGCTGCACCTCCGCTCGCACCTCGTCGAGATCGCCTTCGGGGTGCAGACGGCGTCGCTCGACGCGCGCCAAGACTTCGCGGCGAATCACGTCATACGCGTCGATGCGAGTCATCGCGGCTCGAGCACTGCCGCGCGACGCGCGGCGAGCCGCGCACGCGACTTGGACGCGCGCGCGGTCGTCGCGACGGGCGCGACCAACCGCGCCAGCTCTGCGACCGCCTTGACGAATGGCCCGCGCGCGACCGCAGTGCCGTCCCAGGCGGCGAGCTCGACCCGACGGTCGTGCGGCGCGAACGTGAGACTGGCCGGCGGATACGTGCGGCGAATCTCCTCCGCGATCTCGGCTTGGCGGAACGCATCGGCCGGCGCGCGATTGACCAACAGGTGCAGCGGCGCATCTGTATTCAGTACGCGGACGTCGGCGACCCAGGCGAGGAGCCGGGTCACCCCGACTGGTGTGGCCTGCCCGACACCCACCAGCAGTGACGCACGCGCAACGACTTCACGGCTGATGCCGTAGCGGCTCCGAGGGCCGCCACCCACATCTTCGAGTCGGTTCGCGACATCCGCGACGACGAAACGATGCCCGCGGCACAACGCACGAATGACGTCGATGATCTCAGCAGGCCGCACCCGCGACCACGCCGCTACGTTGGGAAGCCCACACAGCACGTGTACGCCATCGGGCCCGGTGAGCAAAGACGCGCCCACGTCGCCGGCGCCGTGCTCGACGGCGTCGACGGCGGTACGCAGATTCGGCTCGATCGACAGCCCGAGTCGTTGCGCGACCGCCGGGACGACCTCGTCGGCGTCGACGAGGGCAACCGGCGCTCGGCTGGAGTGCAATGTGCGCGCGAGTTCGACCGCGATCTCCGTGGTGCCCCCACCAGGGGGACCGCCGACCGCAACGAGCGCCGAGTCGAGCTCGTCGGCACCGATCGGCGGGATCGCCGCACTGGGCGCGCCGATCGTCTCGTCCGCGGGTACCTGATGAATGTTGGTCTGAAGCGACACGATCGCCGCGACGAACTCGTTCATCGACGCGCCCGAGTCGATCACGTCATCGACACCCAACGAGAGCAAGAACTCCCGCCCCACAGGCTCGTCAGCCTCGAACACACCGAGCACACGCCGCCCGCGACCGTGGAGCGCGTCGACAAAAGCGCGGGTGAGCGCGGGCCACCGGTGGCTCACTACGAGGATGTCGTAGACCTCCTCGAGCGCGAGCGTGGGATCCATCACCACTTGGCGCACGCGTGCGCCGCCGTGGTCGGCGAAGTGGCGATGCAGTGTCTCGACCCACTCCTCGGGCGAGAACACGAGCGCCACCTCGGGCTCGGGGCCGGGCCGGCCGACGCGTGCCGCCTCGATGCTCACGGCCGGCTTCCCGTCGACCGTGTGGCCGTGCCGGTACTGCCCGTCGCATCCACCCGCGTCAGCGGCAACGGCGGGAGATCCTGCGCCGACCTCGCTCCGGTCGACCGCACGATGTCGAGGTCGCCGGCCGTGATCGCGGCCGCGACCCGCTGCGCGCCCTTCGCGTCGACCGCAACCGTCACCGAGAACTTGGCGCCCACGTCTCCGAGCGCGCCGCCGCGGCCGGGCCGGTTCACCGAGAGCACCTCGACGTTCGCCACCGCCACGGCGATCTGCGTGTCGGTCGCAACCAACACGTCGACGCGGTCACCGGGGGCCAGCTTGCCGTCGACCGCTCGTGACGGATCGACGGGAATGCTCATCGCCCGGCGACCCGCGCTCGCCGCAACGGGCCGCACCGCTCGGCGGGTGACCAGCTCTCCCGCGCTGATGCGCTGCGCGGCGATCGAGTTCCGCAGCTTGGCGACGTCGCCGGGTTGCAACACCGTCGCCAGCAACTTGGCGTCCATCGCGACGCGCTCGTAACGAATCGCCGAAGGCCGTACGCGTTCACCGACCGCGATGTCACCGGCCGCGACCGCAACCTTCACACGGTGGTCGGCGCTGCGTACCACGACCAGCGTGAGCAGCATCCCGAGCACACCGGCAACGATCATCACGACGTGGCCGCCCGACACCCGACTTCGCAGTGGCCGCGGTCGCGTCGTCGAGGGCGCCTCGCCCGACAGCCGCCGCGGCGTCGCAAGTGCCATTCGAACCAACTCCGCCCGCTCGCCCGCCCAAACTGCGCGCTCAGGCATGAGACGCTCATCTTGTCTGAGCTGCTCGATACGGGCAAGTTGGTCGCACGTGGAGTGGTGGATGACGGCACGAGATAGGCAGTGTCAGTGTGGAGTTGTGAAGGTGTGACATTCGAGGATCGGAGCGCGATACAGTCCCCGCGAATGGCCACAAACGATGACTATGGCGCCCAGGACTTCCCGCCGGTCCTCACCACCGCCCTCGCCGCCGAGCTGCTCCAAGTGCACGTCGAGTACCTGCGCCGCATGGTGCGTGAAGACCGGATCCCATGCCATCGCTTCCCGGGCGGGCGCGAGATGCGCTTCCTCCGTGACGAGCTGCTCGAGTGGCTGGCGTCCCAGCCGGGGGCAGATCAGTCCTCGTCGACACAACGCACGACGGAGCGCGCCGACGCCGGCTGAGTCGCCGCGCGCCTTACGCCCCGTCGTCCGCGGTCATCACCCAGGAGATCCACGCGAGCGGAAGATACGTCTCCTCGCCTTCAGCGCCGCGAATCATCAGTTGGTCGCGCCCTACCACCAGCTCGCCTCGAAGCGTGTCGCGCAACAGCGCCGCGCCAATCAGTACCGGTACGCCGTCGGTTTCGCGTTCGAGCAGTCGCGCCCGGAAGGTGTCGGCGCCGGGCGCGGGCCGCTCGCCGCCGGCGCGGGCCCGCTCCACGATGTGCAGCGCAAGCGGCGCGCCGATCGCGTTGGCACGGACCGCGGACGGCAGCACCAGACGGATGTCGACCTGTCCACCGGGTGCGTGCAGCTGCAAGTAGTCGCGGCCGACATAGGTGACTCGCCCCACAAACGAGGATGGGCCGACGAGCGCTTGCACGGTGTCGCCGCGGTGCATCACCTCGGTCGCGATGTCGACGAGCGTGCGGCCGTGCGCCCAGTGCGTTGCCGCGGCAGCGCTCCAGCTCTCTTCTTCCGTGCGCCACTCCTCACGCATTGCTGCAGCACTCGCAGCAAGGTCACCGGCGTCGAATGGCTCGTCGGGCGTCACGGTCGGGCCGCGTGTCTCATCCGTTTGATGCTACGGGGCGGCGCGTTGGTCGACGAACGCTGTCAGCCGGCGGCGCGGAACTGCACCACGACGTCGCTCGCGATCGTGCCGACGGACAAGTCGTCGGTGTCGACGATGGCATCGGCAATGGCGGCGTAGCGGGGTTCCCGTTGTGGCGCGAGCCGCTCGAGCACCGCGCCCGGCCGGCCGGCAACGAACGGCCGATGCTCGTCACCGGAGTGCTGAATGCGATCGGCGAGCGCGGCAGAGCGAGCGCGTAGCCAGACAACGAAGCCGGCGGCATCGAGCCGGGCGAAGCAATCCTCGTCGAGCACGACGCCCGCCGCGGCGGTGACCACGGCCGGCGTCACCAAGTTCAGCGCGCCGATCAGCACCGCTGTTTCCAGCCGATGCAGCGCCGGCTCGCCGAAACGCTCGACCAGCTCCTCCGCGGTGTGGCCGGTCTGGGCTTCGAGCAAGCGGTCGTTGTCGAGGAACGGCCGGTCGAGCCGCCGCGCCAACTCGCGACCGACCGCGGTCTTGCCCGACCCCATCATCCCGACGAGCACCAGGTGGCACCAGCGACTTCGAACCATGCCGTGATTGTCTCCGATACCACCGCGCTCGAAACTGCACACCTCGACCGCCGCGCACTCGTTGAGCCTGCTGCGTTTGTGCACCAGCGGACGTCATAGGAACCACTTCTGCACAAACGGTAGAACCCGACTCCGCTGGTCAGGCGCTGCTGCGGCGGCGAGCGCGGAGCATTGCAAGCGCGGTGTCCGGCTTGTTGATGGGCGTGAACCGGTCGCTCTCGGCGGTGAGCTCGTCGGCCTCGTCATCACTCAGGTCGAGGTCGGCTGCTTCGACGTTGTGGCGGAGCTGGTCGACCGAGCTTGCGCCCGGGATCGCCACGACGTTCGGCTTGCGGATCAGCCACGCGAGCGCAACCTGGGCCGGGGTGGCGTCGTGGGCGGCAGCGATGCGGCGCAGCGCGTCGAGCAGTGGTGCCGCGCGCTCGAGGTTCTCCGGCAGGCACAACGGGTTGTTGCGTCGCGCCGGACCCGGCGGTGGGTTCGCCGCGTCGTACCGACCTCCGAGCACACCTTGACCAAGTGGGCTGTACGCGATCACGATTCGGTCGTTGTCCTGGGCGTACGGCACGTTCGACTGGTCGTGCTTGCGCTGCAACAGGTTGAACTGCACCTGGTTGGAAAGCACGGGACTCCCGAGCGCCTGCTCGGCTGCCTCCCAGCGGCCACGCGAGAAGTTGCTCACGCCGACGTGCGTCACGATGCCCGCGTCTTGCAGACGCCGCATCCCCTCCATGGTCGACGAGAGCGGGACCACCGGGTTCGGCCAGTGCACCTGGTACAGATCAATCGACGCGACGCCGAGGCGCATCGACGAGAGGCGTCCGTGCTCCTCGACCCTGGCCGCCGTCGGCCACACCGGGAGCACTTTCGTCGCGAGGAATGCCTCGTCACGGCGGCCCTCTAGCGCGCGACCGACGATCGCCTCCGACGCGCCGCGCGCGTACACCTCCGCGGTATCGATGAGCGTGACACCGAGGTCGAGCGCACCGTGGACGAGCTGCGCGGCGGTCGTGTCGCCGTATGTCTTGCCGTATCCCCAGTCGGCCGACCCGAACTGCCAGCAGCCGAGCCCGATCGACGACAGCTGCACTCCACCCGCTTCGACGTACCGCACGCGCGCCCCCATTCGGCAATGACCCGTTCACCGGAGTCTGCCAAAGAGTCATACCCCGCGATGGACGTACCTCGACGGCGCTAACTGTCTCCGCTGCGTCGCGGGCCCGGCTGAATCTCGACCTCAGTCTCCGCGGGCCCGCGAACCGCGTCTCGAAGCAGTGCACGCGCCCGCTCGACCGCCTCGGCCGACGGCCCGCCCGAGCCCGCCGGAAGATGCGCCGCCGCGGCATCCTCGACCGCGCAGACAATCGGGTCCCAGTCAGCGCCGCTCACGCGGGTGACGGTCACGAAGTCGTTCACACCGAACACGGATGCAACGCCCTCGACCGCGAGCAGGGCTTGCGTGAACGGATCGTCGACCTCGTCGCCGTGGTTCGCGAGCAGGCGCTCGGGCAGGGTGACGTCGAGGGTGAACTTCATCGCGTCTGGATTCGGGGTCGCGCTCGGCCGGACACACGCCATGGCAGCACGGTATCGCCCGCTTCACGTTTCGCGTACTCTCTGGCTCCTCGTACACATCTCGGGAGGGCGCTGTGAAAGTGCCGCTGACGATCGCAGACTTTCTCAACCGCGCCGAGCTGCTGTACGGCGACCGGGTGGGGGTGGTCGACGAGCCCGACCAGCCCGCCGAGTCGTGGGGCGAGGTCACGTACGCCCGCATGGCCGAACTGGCGCGCGCGCAGGCTGCCGGGCTCGACGAGCTCGGCGTCGGGCACGGGGAGCGCGTCGCGATCGTGAGCCACAACTCGGCCCGTCTGCTCACCGCGTTCTTCGGTGTCAGCAGCCACGGACGCGTCTTGGTGCCGATCAACTTCCGGCTCAACGTCAACGAGGTCGGCTACATCGTCGAGCACTCGGGCGCGACCGTGCTGCTCGTGGATCCCGAGCTCGCCGACACGTTCGCCAGTGTCCGCGCGAAGCACACGTTCGTGCTCGGCACTCCGAGCGAGGCCGAGCTGTACCGGTTCGGCGTGCCGCCCGAACCTTGGGAATACGACGAGGACGCCACCGCGACCATCAACTACACGAGCGGCACGACCGCGCGCCCCAAAGGCGTCCAGCTCACGCACCGCAACCTCTGGATCAACGCCGCGACCTTCGGCTGGCAGGTGGGCATCAACGACCGTGACGTCTACCTGCACACGCTCCCCATGTTCCACTGCAACGGCTGGGGCGTGACCTACGCGGTCACGGGGATGGGCGGACGCCACATTGTGTTGCGCAAGGTCGACGGCGCCGAGATCCTGCGACGGGTCGAGGAACACGGTGTGACGCTCATGTGCGGCGCCCCGGCGGTCATGACGGCAGTGCTCGACGCGGCCGCGTCGTGGGACGGCCCAATTCCCGGTCGCGATCAAGTGCGGGTCGTTGTCGCGGGCGCGCCGCCGCCCACGCGCACGATCGAACGCATCGAGACCGAGCTCGGGTGGGAGTTCAACCAGATATACGGCCTCACCGAGACCTCGCCGCTGCTCACGATGAACCGCAAGCGCGCGGAGTACGACGACCTCACACCCGCCGAGCGCGCCCGCAAGCTCAGCCGCGCCGGTGCACCCGCGATCGGCGTGCAGCTCCGCGTCGACGACCAGGGCGAGGTCCTCGCACGAAGCAACGTCGTGCTCGATGGCTATTGGGACCAGCCCGACGCCACGGCCGAGGCGATCGTCGACGGCTGGTTCCACACCGGCGACGGCGGCACGGTCGACGACGAGGGCTACCTCACGATCTCCGATCGCAAGAAGGACGTCATCATCAGTGGTGGCGAGAACGTGGCGTCGATCGAGGTCGAGGACGCGCTGCTGTCACACCCTGAGGTGGCCGAGACCGCGGTGATCGGAGTGCCCGACGAGAAGTGGGGCGAGACAGTGCACGCGCTGGTGGTGCTGGTCGACGGCGCGACCGTCACCGAGGCCGAGCTCATTGCGCACTGCCGGGGCCGGCTCGCGCATTACAAGTGCCCCACCAACGTGGAGTACCGCACCCAGCTCACCCGCACCGCCACCGGCAAGCTCCAGAAGTTCAAGCTGCGGGCGCCCTACTGGGAGGGCCGCGAGCGCACGGTGGGATGAGGCGCGACCGTCTCTATGGTCGGTGAACACGTTTGTGCAAAACCGGTTCCTATATCACCCCTTTTTGCACAAACGCTCGGGGCGTCGGGGCGAGGTCACCGCGAGCCCAACCGATTCGGCCGCATCGAGGCAGCGCGCGTCGTAGGCGACGAAGACCAGATCGTCGATGTCGAGTTCGATTGCTGTCGCGACGTGGATCGCGTCGAGACTCCTCAAAGTCAACGGCGCGAGGCCGCGCGCGCGAGCGAGCACCGCGCGATCAATGGGCGCAAGGTGGAGGGCGCCGAGGATCTCGCCTGCTCGATCGACGCCGCGTTTCCCGCGCGCCCGGCGCGCGGCGCGGCCGAGCTCGACGACCGCGAGCTCACTCGTGACGAGTTGTTCATGTGTTGCGATCACGTCGTGCAGCGCGTCCGACTCAGGTTCCAGCACGACCAGCTTCACAAGCGCGGACGATTCGAGGTACGCGACGGTCACGAACGCTCCTCACGCTCGGCTTCGAGCGCTTCGGTGCCGCCGTGTGAGAGCGGTCCGATCGGGCGGGGCACTTTGGCGACGCGCCGCGACGGTCGGCGGAGTCGTCCGGCGGTCACGAGCCGTTCGACCGCGTCGGCTCGTTCGTCCAGCGGGCGAAGGACCGCCACCGGTCGACCATGCTCGGTGACCTCGAGCGCTTCTCCGGCGGCGACCCGCCGTAGGTACACGCTCAGGTTCTGGCGTAGCTCCCGCACGCCGATCTGATCCATGACGCACAATGTAGCACAACGCGCAGGCCGCTCGACCGGCTCGTAACGCTGAACTGCACCGACGCGTGGAGGCGGCGGCGGGAATCGAACCCGCGTCCAGGGTTTTGCAGACCCTTGCCTGAGCCACTCGGCTACGCCGCCGCGAGGACCGAAGGTTACTGGCAGCGCTCAGGCCGACCCCGTGGTGTGCCGACAACTGATCCGTGGTGAGTTCTTCGCGGGTTGATCCCCTAGCGTCCGAGGCTGTGCCCGGCGCCGTGGTCGACCTGCAGGGAGTGCGGCGCACGTTCGGCGCGATCGTGGCCGTGTCCGACCTCACGCTCCAAGTGCCGGCCGGCACCGTGACGGTCCTGCTCGGTCCCAACGGCGCGGGCAAGACCACGGTCGTACGGCTCATCACGGGCGCGCTGCCGCCCGACTCGGGCGCCATCCGCGTGTTCGGCCTGGGCCCCGACGCCGACGGCACCGAGGTGCGCGGCCGCTGCGGCGTGGTGCCGGCCCGTCCTGCGCTGTACGACCGGCTCTCTGGTTACGACAACCTCAGGTACGCGGCCGAGCTGTTCGACGTCGACCCAGCTGAGATGGAGGCGCGCATCCAGGAGTCAGCTGCGCGCTTCGGCATCGAGGACGCGCTGCAACTCCGCGTCGGCGGTTACTCCACCGGCATGCGCGCCCGTCTCGCGCTCGCCCGCGCCGTGTTGCATGACCCCGAGCTCCTGCTCCTCGACGAGCCCACCGCCGGACTGGATCCCGAATCGGCGCGTACCGTCCTGCAGCTGATCGACCACATGGCCGAGCAGGGCAAGACGGTGCTGATGTGCACGCATCTCTTGCTCGAAGCCGAAGGCCTCGCCGACCAGGTCGTCGTGATGGACCGCGGCCGCGCGCTGGTCGCCGGCTCGCCCGAGGAACTGACACGCAGGTACTGGCCGACGACGCGGGTGCACCTCGACGCCGAGGACCGCTCGATGCTCGACGCGGCGAAGGCCCTGTCCTTCGTCACCGCCTATGAGTGCAACGGCCAGGCCGCAGTCGTCGACCTCGAGCGCGACGACCAGGTACCCGACCTCGTGAACGCGCTCGTCGCGGGAGGGGCGCGCCTCACCCGCGTCGAGCTGCGCCGGCCATCGCTGGAAGAGCTCTACTTCACGATTCGTGAACGCACCGAATGACCACGACGAGTGCTGCACACACGAGAAAGAAGCCCAATCGCGCCTGGGTGATCGCGCGTACCGACCTGCGTCAACTCCGCCAAAGTCGCGACTTCTGGATTCCGCTCGCGATCGTGGCGTTCCTGTTCTTTGTCGTCATTCCCGCGCTCCTGCTCACGATGGTCGTGAGCCTCAACGACATCCAGCTCGTCCACAAGCTCAGCGGCGTGATCGGGACGCTGCCGAAGTCGGTGCGCCAGCACGTGAAGGGGAATCGGCCCGAGGTGGAAGCGGCGTACGCGCTCTCGGTCTATCTCTTCGCGCCACTCGCGATCATCGTCCCGCTGACGATCTCCTCGGCCGTGGGCTCGCACACGATCATCGGCGAGCGCGAGCGCGGCAGCGGCGAGTTTCTCTCGCACTCCCCCGCGACCGAGAGTGAGATCTACACCGGCAAGCTCATGGCGAGCCTCATTCCCGGCTACGCGACCGCGCTCATCGGCTTCGGTCTCTACTCGCTCGTTGTCAACCTCATTGTCGGCCCGGAAGTGGGCGGCTGGTTCTTCCCCACTGCCAACTGGTGGCTGCTCGTTCTCTGGATATTGCCACCGTTCATCGCGCTCGCGGTCGCCCTCATCCTCGCGATCTCGGCCCGGGTGTCGAGCGCGGCTGCCGCGCAGCAGGCGTCGGCACTCGTCACGCTCCCACTGATGCTGATCGCGTTCAGCGTGGCGAGCGGGTCAATGTTCAAGGCGGGAATCATCGGCGTCGCGATCGGTACGGTCGCGTGGCTCGGCGCCCTCACAGCTCTGTGGCGCGGGTCGCGTGCGGTCACCCGCGAGCGACTGCTCGGCATCGGAGGCTGAACCGCGCGCCGGTGCGAGACTGCAACGGTGCACGACCGGCCCGGCGGCGAGCTGACCCGCCCCCTCACCGACCCGAACTTCTACGCCGATGATCCGTTCCCTCTGTACGCGCGCGTGCGCGAGCACGCGCCGCTGGCGTGGAACGACCAAGTCGGGTTCTGGGCCGTCAGCACGCACGCCGACATCATGCGGATCTCGCGCGACCCCGAGACCTTCTGCTCGAGCCGGGGAATCCTGCTCATGGACATCGGCCGGGACCTACCCGAGATCCCGGGCGCGCTCCTCTACGTCGATCCGCCGGAGCACGGCCGGTACCGCAAGCTCGTCAATCCAGGATTCAGCGCCGCACGCGTGAGGGCGCTCGAAACCGACATTCGCACGCGCGCCCATGGGCTGCTCGACACCGTCGCGGCGGGCGTGCCGTTCGACGTGGTGGAAAAGATCACCGTGCCGTTCCCGATGCTGGTGATCGCCGACCTGCTGGGCATTCCCGGTGACGACGTGGCTCGATACCAGACGTGGTCGGACGCGGCGATCGCAGCGGCGACGGAGACGACTGCCGAGACGACCGTGCAGCTGACCGAAATGGCGGAGTTCTTTCTCGCGATGGCCGACGCGCGTCGCCGCGACCCCCGCGACGACCTCGTGTCGATGCTCGTGCACGACCCGATTGACGGCGAGCAGCTCAACGACGGAGAGCTCCTGATGTTCCTCGGCCAGTTGCTCGTCGCCGGCAACGAGACCACGCGCAATCTCCTGTCGGGTGGTCTCGTCGAGCTTGCCGTGCACACCGATCAATGGGACCGCTTGCTCGCCGACCGCTCGCTGATCCCGATGGCGGTCGAGGAGCTGTTGCGCTGGACGACTCCGGTGATCAGCTTCATGCGCACGGCAACGCGTGACGTGCAGCTCCGCGAGCACGTGGTGCGCGAAGGCGAGCCGGTCTTGCTGCTGTACGCGTCCGCCAACCGCGACCAGACCGTGTTCGGTCCGACCGCCGAGCGGCTCGACGTCGGCCGCGCACCCAACCCGCACGTCGCGTTCGGCTACGGTGCACACTTCTGTCTCGGGGCGGCCCTCGCGCGACTCGAAGCCCGGGTGTTCTTCGAGGAGCTGTTCGACCGGTTCACCACCCTCGACCGCGCCGGTGACGTCGAGTGGCTGGCGTCAGGCGTGATCCACGGAGTCGTGCGGGCGCCGCTCGTACTCGGCTAGTTCCTGTCTGTCCAGACGGCGGGCTCAGGACGCGTTCGGGGAACGCCGCATCGGCATCGGTACGACCGTGCCGCCCACCTGCTCGGCTCCGCTCTCGCGGATCATCTCGTCGACCGCGTCGGGCGCCAGCGCGTGGGCGAAGTGGAAGCCCTGCGCGGTGTCGCAACCGAGCTTGCGTAGTTGCGCCGCTTGTTCGGGACGTTCGACGCCCTCGGCGGTGATGCGCATCCCGAGCGCGTGGCCCATGGTGATCACGGCCTCGACGATCGCCGCGTCGGTCCCGAGACTGCAGATGCCGTCCACGAAGGACTTGTCGAGCTTGAGCGTGTCGATCGGGAAGCGCTTCAGGTAGCTGAGCGACGAGTAGCCGGTGCCGAAGTCGTCGATCGCCACCTTGATGCCGCACTCGCGCAATGCGTTGAGGGTTTCGACCGTCCGCTGCTCGTCAGCGAGCGCGGTGCGTTCGGTGATCTCCAGCTGGATGTTGTGGGGATCAACACCGGTCTCGCGCACGATGTTCATGATGTCGTCGCCCGCGTCCATCTGGCGCACGAAGCGCGGCGACAGGTTGATGCTGACTCGGAGCGGCGCGGCGCGGTCCTGCCACTCTTTGGCCTGGAGACACGATTGGCGAAGCACGTAGCGGTCGACGGCCAGGATGAGGCTCGACTCCTCGGCGAACGGGATGAACGATCCCGGCAGCAGCATCCCGCGTTCGGGATGGTCCCAGCGCACGAGGGCCTCGACAGCAACGACCTCGCCGCCCGAAAGTGAGATCTCGGGCTGGAAGTGCACGACGAGCTCGCCCTCGTCCACAGCGCGCCAGAGGTCGCCCTCGAGGTCGAGCCGCTCCACGACCTGCGGCGCGCTCTTCTTGTCGAAGAGCTCCCACCGGGCGCGGCCCTTCTCCTTGGCGAGGTACATCGCCAGGTCGGCCTCGCGCAGCAAGTCGCCGGCGTCTTCGGCGTCCGACGTGAACACGATGCCGATGCTGCTCGTGATGAAGAGCTCGCGGCTGCCGACCGCGACCGGAGCCCGGAGTTGATCGAGGATGCGCTCGGCGACGCGCACTGCCGCTTCGGGTTCGTAGAGGCCGGTCAACAAGATGGTGAACTCGTCGCCGCCGAAACGCGCGACGGTGTCGCTCGGGCGCAGTGACGAACGCAGCCGGTCGGCGACTTCGATCAGCAGGCGGTCGCCGACTTCGTGACCGAGACTGTCGTTGACGAGCTTGAACCGGTCGACGTCGAGGAAGAGCACTGCGATCGCGGTGTCGTCGTCGCGGTCGCCGCCGATCGCGGTCTCGAGCCGATCGAGAAACGCGTCCCGGTTCGGGAGCCCGGTGAGCGAGTCGTGGTAGGCCTGATAGCTGAGCTGTTCCTCGAACAACTTGCGCTCGGTGACATCACGGAGGTTGGCGACGATGCCCTCGACGTTGGGGTCGGCGTAGCGGTTGGTCATGCCGACCTCGAACCAGTGCCAATCGCCGTTGACGTCGCGCAGCCGCGCCTCGGTCCAGATCGGCTCACCCGGCGTTGCGAGCACCTCGGCGAAGAACGCCGTCGCCCGGTCCATATCGTCGGGGTGGATGGAGTTGCCGCTCTGGAAGAAGTCGGGCTCGGGTACGAGGCCCATCACCCGCTCGAATGCCGGGCTCACATACGTCGCCGTGACCGGGTCCTGGAACAGGATGATGATGTCAGACGCGTTGGTGACGAGAGCCTTGAACCGCTCCTCGCTCTGTCGCACGCCTTGCTCGGCGCGCTCCTTCCCGATGGTCGACCGGTACAGGACGCGCATCACGATGACGAGTCCGAGCCCGGCGAGCACCGCCAAGCCGTGGACCTCGGGCGTTTCCACGAACGACGGCGCGAAGCCGCTCTGGATCGCCCACTGCCCGCCGGCCAGGCACAGCAGTGCCCACACTGCTACGGCCTTGCAGCTTTTCGCGCCGGCCGAGTCGACGGCATCGCCCGCCGCGTACGCGTACCCGACGGCCAGCATCGGCCCCCATCCGGTCACGTACATCACCGCCGTGATCGCGACCGTCAGCGCGCCGACAGTGCACCACATGTCCAGGGTCGAGCGCCGCATGAGGAAGAAGTGGTGCGCGAAGTCGCCGAGGAGGGTCGCGCCGACCATCACCGCGACGATCGCCCAGGGATTGACCTTCGCGACGAGCCCGTAGTGACGCAGCACGAGCAGCACGGCCAGAACGACCGGCAGTTCAACGTGCTTGAGCGCCGAGGGAAGCGGCGGCAGCTTCCGTGTCATATGGCTGGTATCGGCACCGGCCGCAAAGGCCTTGAATATTGGGCCCGCACCGCGATCAGCCGCGCGTCGGGACGTCTCGACGGCCGCGTCTCGGCCCCGAGATTTTCGGAATCCCGCCACTAGAATCACCGGTCGTGACGACACCTGCTCGATTGCTCGGCGTTGGCGCGGCCGCGCCGACGTGGCGCCTCGGAGCCGACGAGGTCGCAGCCGCCTGGGGGCGGTCCGGGCCGAAAAAGGGCCAGGTCGGTGTCTGCGCGCCCGACGAAGATGTGCTCACCCTCGCGGCCGAGGCGGCTGATCGCGCTCTTGGCGCAGCCGGCGTCCATGCCGATGCCGTCGACGGCCTCTGGTGGGGCGTCGCCCGGCCGCCGTTTGCCGAGGGTCCCAGCCACGCCGTGCTCGCGGCCGCGCTCGGGCTCTCGACGCACTCCGGCGGG
The DNA here is from genome assembly GCA_038236695.1 of Acidimicrobiia bacterium. Classification (GTDB taxonomy): domain Bacteria; phylum Actinomycetota; class Acidimicrobiia; order IMCC26256; family JBBRZM01; genus JBBRZM01. The sequence goes on along the minus strand of JBBRZM010000026.1, from coordinate 13,984 downwards.
GCGCTGTGCTCGGGCTCTCCCCATGCGGGTATGGAGGCGCTGCTCGGCGCCGCGGACGCCGTCGTCTCGGGCGCAGCACGGGTTGCGCTCGTCGTGGTTGCCGACGCGCTCGTACCGGGCCCGGGCACGACCTTCGAGGCCCGCGCCGGTGCCGGCGCCGCGGCCGTCGTCCTGGGCGCTGAGGGAGGCAATGCCGCGATCGGCGCGCGGGTCACCCGAACCCATCCGTTCCTCGACCGCTACCGCGGCGACCACGAAGGCGTGACGCGCGACCTGTACGACGCCCGCCTGTTCCGGGAGGAGATCTTCGTACCGATCGTGAGCGAGGTCGGCGAACAACTGGCCGCATTCGACGTTCGCACCTGGTCACTGCCTGATCCCGATGGCCGGCTCGGCCAGGCCGTCGCCAAGAAACTCGGGGTAGGCACACCGACTTCGGCCGCTGTGTACGCCGCGGTCGGCGACCCGGGGGCGGCCGCGCCGCTCCTCGGGGCGCTCAGTTCGCTCGACGCCGAAGGCACCGTCGCGATCGTTGGCTTCGGGGGCGGGCGCGCCACCGGCGTCACGATCGTCGCCGATGCGCCCGTGCCGGGTGCCGCGCTCGTCGTCGACGCGCTCGCGGGCGGCCGGTCAGTGGCCTATCCGGAGGTGTTGCGAGCTCGCAGCCAGCTGGTCGCGGCCGCCGAGACGATCCCGATGGGAGTGCCACCCGAGAGCGCGATGTTCGTGCGGGGCGCGAACGAGATGCTGGCGCTGCTCGGCGCCCGATGCGTCGAGTGCGGCACGATCAACACGCCGCCGTCGATCCATCCGCATTGCATCAGTTGTGGCGGCACCAAGTTCGAGCACGTCTCGCTGGCGCGTCACGGCGTTGTGCACACGTTCGTTGTCAACTACGCCATGCCGGCGCCGTTCATCGCGCCACTGCCGTTGGCAGTCATCGACCTCGACGACGGCGCGCGCGTCATGTTGCAGACCGTGGGTGACGGCGCCGGGCTCGAAATCGGCACCGAGATGGAGCTGGTGCTGCGTCGGTACGTCTACGAGCGCGGCGTACCGGTCTACGGCTGGAAGGCGCGCGCGCTCGACGCGCCTCCACTTCCCCAGGAGGCGCAATGAGCTGGAACCGAGTCGCGGTCGTGGGTGCCGGCCTGATCAAGTTCGGTGAGCTCTTCGCACAGAGCTACGAGCAGATGGCGGCCGGTGCGTTCGACGCTGTCGTCGCGAGCGTCGACAAGGGCTTCGAGCCGTCGCAGGTCGAGGCCGCATTCGTGGCGACCCAGCGCGGCACGCTCTGGGGTCAAGAAGGCATCGGTGGCAACACCGTACCGAGCGCCATCGGCCTGGCCGGCATCCCCTGCACCCGGATCGAAAACGCATGCCCATCGGGCTCCGATGCGTTCCGGGTCGGCGCGATGGCCGTCGCGAGCGGTGTGCACGATGTCGTGCTCGTGATCGGCGTCGAGAAGATGCGTGACAAGTCCACGGAAGAGGGTCTGCTCTCGCGCGCCGCGGCCGGCCATCCGATCTTCACCCGCGGTGAGACCGCGCCGGTGCTCTTCGCCCCGTTCGCCACGCGTCACATGCACGAGTTCGGCACGACGCGCGAGATGCTCGCGTCGGTCGCGGTGAAGAACCACTACAACGGGGCGCGCGATCCCTACGCGCACTTCCAGAGCGAGATCACGATCGACGACGTGCTGCACTCGCCGCCGGTCTGTCACCCGTTGCATCTCCTCGACTGCTGCCCGCAGACCGACGGCGCGGCCGCGACGTTGCTCGTGAGCGCCGAGCGGGCGGCAGAGTTCACCGACCGGCCGGTCTACGTGGCCGGTTTCGGCGTGGCGACCGACCATCCGTACCTACACGAGAAGTCCACGTTCACGTCGCTGGCGGCCACCACGCTGGCAGCGGAGCGCGCGTACAAGATGGCGGGCGTGGAACCGTCGCAGATCGACTGCGCCGAGGTGCACGACTGTTTCACGATCACCGAGATCCTCGACATCGAAGATCTCGGCTTCGTCGACAAGGGCAAGGGCGGCATCGCCTCGCTCGACGGCGACACGTCGCTCACGGGGCGCATCCCGGTCAACACATCGGGCGGGCTGCTCGCGAAAGGTCATCCCATCGGGGCCACGGGCGTCGCGCAGCTCACCGAATGCTGGTGGCAGCTCCGCGGCGACGCCGGCGAACGCCAGGTCTCGATGCGAAACGGCTATGCACTGCAACACAACGTCGGCGGCCGCGGGTCGGGAGTCTCCGTCGTCAACATCCTCACCAGCAACGCATGATCCGCGTCGAAACCGGCGACGACCACGTCTGTCGCGTCACCCTGGAACGGCCCGAGGCCAAGAACGCGCTGACCGTCGAGATGCGCGACGACCTCGTCGCCGCGGTCCGCTCGGCACGCGACGACACGCCGGTGCGCGCCGTGCTCATCACGGGCAGCGGGGACGCGTTCTGCGCGGGCATGGACCTCTCCGAATCCACGGTCGCACACGCCGGCGGCGAAGGTTTCGACACTCGTTCGACGTCGGAAGCCCTGCGAGTGGGCGTGCAGGCGTTCATTCGCGAGCTGTGGGAGCTCGACAAGCCCACGGTTGCATCGGTCAACGGCGTCGCCGTGGGACCCGGCGCGCATCTCGCGCTCGCCTGCGACTTCGTGCTCGTGCAGCCCGAGACGCGCTTCATCTGGTCGTTCGCGAAGTGGGGTCTCGTGGTCGACGGCGGTGGCGCGTACCTGCTCCCCCGGCTGGTCGGGCTGCCACGCGCCAAGGCCATGGTCATGCTGGGCGAGGGCTGCGTCGGCGAGCAGGCCGTCGCGCTCGGCCTCGCGTACCGCTGCGTCGACGCGGCTGTGCTCGATAACGAGTCGGTTGCGCTCGCGGCGCGGCTTGCGGCCGGCCCCACTCGTTCGCTCGGCCTCTCGAAGCGACTCCTCAATGCGAGCTTCGAGACCGATCTCGCCACGTCGCTCGAGCTCGAGGGCGCGTACCAGGCGCTGGCAACCACGTCGACGGATCTGGCCGAGGGGATGGCCGCGTTCAGGGAACGCCGCGATCCGAAGTTCACGGGCGGGTAGCGCGCTTCCACAGCCGCACCCTGCCGTCGCTAGTGTCCCCTGACACCCACGTCAGCTACGGAATCAGGGAGCCATGGGCGTCTTCGATGGCAAGGTCGCGATCGTCACCGGAGCGGGACGCGGCATCGGACGCGCCGAGGCGACGCTGCTGGCTGCCGAAGGGGCCGCGGTCGTCGTCAACGACCTCGGCGGTGAGGCAAGCGGCGAAGGCGCCGACAACCGCCCCGCGCAACAGGTCGTCGACGAGATCGAAGCGGCAGGCGGGAGAGCTGCCGCGAGCTACGACAACATCGCGACGTGGGACGGCGGCCAAGCCGTCGTCGCGCAAGCCGTCGACACGTTCGGCGGCCTCGACGTGCTCGTCAACAACGCCGGGATCCTGCGCGACAAGATGAGCTTCAACATGAGCGAGGCCGAGTGGGACGCGGTCATCGCGGTGCATCTCAAGGGTCACTTCTGTACGAGCCGGTTCGCCGCGTCGTACTGGCGCCAGCAGAGCAAGGAGACGGGCGCGCCGGCCGACGCCGCCATCGTCAACACGTCATCGGAGTCCGGCCTGTACGGCAACGCCGGTCAGGTCAACTACGGAGCCGCCAAAGCCGGCATCGCCTCGATGACGCTCATCATGGCGCGCGAGCTCGAACGTGTCGGCGTGCGCGTCAATGCGATCGCGCCCGTCGCCCGCACCCGGCTCACCGAGGCGGTCGCCGGCGACCACATGACGCCGAAAGAAGGCGACTTCGATCGCTTCGCGCCCGAGAACGTCGCCGCGGCGGCGTGCTGGCTCGCGTCGGATCTCGCGGCCGGCATCTCGGGTCAAGTGGTCAAGGTGCAAGGCGGTGTCGTGCAGGTGCTCGAGGGCTGGCGGCCGATCACCGAGGCGACGGCCGACGAGGCGTGGACGATCGAAGCGATCGCGGCCAACGCCGACGCGCTGTTCGCGAAGTCTGAACGCGGCGTGCCGCCGTTCTTCTTCACCGTCGAGGACTGACGATGCATCTGGCCTGGGGGCCGGACGAAGAACGGTTCCGGGCGGAGCTGGTCGCCTTCATCGACGAGCACGCGCCGCCCGAGGCGCGGGTGCGCCGTGATTTCGCCGGCACCGACGGCGAGCCCGGCAGCGAGATCCTGCCGCGCTGGGCGCGCGAGTGGCAGGCGACGCTCTTCGACCATGGCTGGATGATTCCCGGCTACCCGCCCGAGCTCGGCGGACGCGATTGCACGCCGGTGCAGACGCTCGTCTACCTCGAGGAGATGGCAGCGCGCGCGATTCCGAGGTCGCTGCACTTTCCCGGCTACGCGATCGTGGCGCCGAGCCTGCTCGAGTTCGGCACCGAGGCGCAGCGCGCGCTCGCGCCGGCCGCGATCCGCGGTGACACCGTCTGGTGCATCGGCATGAGCGAGCCCGACGCCGGGTCCGACCTCGCGGCACTCCAGACCCGCGCGGAAGTGCACGACGACCACTTCGTCGTCAGCGGCCAGAAGGTGTGGACGAGCTATGCGATGGTTGCGCAGCAGTGCTTCTGTTACGTGCGCACTGATCCGTCGGCACCGAAACACCAGGGCATCAGCTTGCTCATCATCGACATGAGCACGCCCGGCATCGAGATCAGGCCACTTCGGCAGTTCACCGGTGCGTCCGACTTCGCCGAGGTGTTCTTCACCGACGTCGTGGTGCCGCGCGACAACCTCGTCGGCGCGCTCAACGACGGCTGGCGCATCACGCAGGGGTCCCTGGCGCACGAACGCGCCGGCCTCTGGGTCGAAGGCGTCGCCCGGCTCGAGCAGACGATCGCCGGGCTCGTCGACCTGGCCCGCCGGCGGGGTGTCGCCGACGATCCGATCGTGCGCCGCCGCATCGCCGAGGGCTACCAACGCGCCGCGAGCCTGCGCGCGCTCGGCTACAAGGGCTTCACGAGCTACGCCCAAGGCTCGTCCGCCCCCGAGCACTCCTACATGAAGATGGCGACGGCAGAGCTGGGCAAGACGCTCTTCGAGCTGGGCACCGATCTCCAAGGCCCGTACGGCGCGGTCGTCGATGCACAGCGCGCCGAAGAAGAAGGCCGTTGGATCCGGAGCTTCTTCATCACGTTCGCCAACACGATCGCGGGCGGCACGTCGGAGATACAGCGCAACATCATCGCCCAGCGGGTGCTCGGGCTCCCGAGAGCATGAGTGCGGTCGTGAGCGACGTGTACGAGCGAGCGAGGCCGTAGACGTGGACTTTGCCCTGACCGACGACCAAGTGCTCCTGCGCGATACCGCGCGGGTGCTGCTGGCAAATGAATGTCCGCCGTCGTTGGTGCGCGCGCACATGAACGATCCGGACGCGGCGGACGGCCTGTGGACCCACATGCGCGACTTTGCGGCCGTCGGGTCGGGTTCGGCCGTCGACCTGTGCCTGTTCCTCGAGGAGACGGGATACGTGGCCGCGCCCGGCCCCTTTTTCGCGACCACCGCCCTGTTCGCGCCGCTGCTGGACGCGCTCGACAGTGATCTGCTCGAGGCCGCGCTCGCCGGCGAGCTGACCGGCACACTCGCGCTCGCCGGTGCCGACGGGTCGTGGTGTCCCAACGCCGGCCCGGTGAAAACGTTCGTGCCCGAAGCCGACCGCGTCGACCGCGTGGCAGTTGTCGGTCCGGGTCCGGCCGTCACAATCGCCGAGTCGCCGCCGGTGCGGTTCATCGAGACTGTTGATAGTTCACGGCGGCTGTTCGAGGTCGACACCACCGGGCTCGAAGGTCCGACGTCACCGATCGATGCCGCGGCAGTCGAGTCGATCGTCGACCGGGCAACCCTGGGCGTCGCCGCCGAGATGGTCGGCACCGCACGCCGGCTGTTCGACATGACGCTGCGGTACGCCAAGGAACGAGTCCAGTTCGACCAACCGATCGGATCGTTCCAGGCCGTCCAACACAAGCTGGCCGACATGGCGCTCGATCTCGAGCGTTCGTGGAGCGCGGTCTACTACGCCGCGATGACCATCGACGCCGCCGATACCGAGCGTCACCGCGCCGTGCCCGTGGCCAAAGCGGCCGCGGGTGAGGCCGCGAAACGGTGCGCCAAGGACGGCATTCAGATCCACGGCGGCATCGGTTACACGTGGGAGCACGACCTTCACCTGTTCATCCGGCGCGCGTACGCCTCGGAGCACTTTCTCGGCACCACCGGATGGCACCACGACCGAATCGCGGACCTCCTCTTCAGCTGAACGTCCGGCCCAGGTGACCAAACGGCAAACTGATTCCTCCTCCCTTCACCCGAGCGCCGCGCCCGGGTAGCGTGCGAACAACGTGCAGTGAACAAGCCGAGGAGATTCGCGATGGCCCAGTTCGACGAACACCCCCCCGGGATGCCCTGTTGGGTCGACCTCATGAGCACCGATGTCGGTGCCGCAAAGCAGTTTTACGGAGAGATCTTCGGCTGGTCGTTCGACGACGTGGAAGACAACGGCCAGGTCGTCTATGCGTTGGCCTCGCTCAAGGGGCGCCACGCCGCCGGCCTCATGCAGCAGAACGAGGAGCAACGCGCGCAGGGCATGCCGCCCATGTGGAACACGCACATCGCAGTCACCGATGCCGACGCGACAGTCGCCAAGGCCGGTGAGCTGGGCGGCACGACGATCATGCCGCCGATGGACGTCATGGACGCAGGCCGCATGGCGGTGTTGACGGACCCCACCGGCGCAGCCTTTTGTGTGTGGCAGCCCCGGGAGCACAAGGGTGCGCAGATCGCGAACGAGCCCGGCACGTGGGGCTGGAGCGAGCTCGATACGCGCGACACGGATGCAGCGGCCGCGTTCTACGAGAAGCTCTTCGGATGGAAGCCCACGGTCAACACCGCAGAGATGGGTGGGATGAGCTACACGGAGTTCAAGCTCAACGACACGACGACGGCCGGGATGATGAACATGCCGCCGATGGTGCCCGCGGAGGTACCGCCGTACTGGCTCAACTACTTCGTCGTCGACGATGCCGACGGCACGATCGGCGCGGTGACCAGCCGGGGCGGCTCGGTACTCGCACCCGCGATGGACCTTCCGATCGGCAGGATCGCCGTCCTCACCGACCCGCAGGGCGCCGCCTTCGCCATCATCCAGCTCGGCGCATCCGCCAGCTAGCGCCTTTTTGCTCTTGTCTCAGAGCTGATATGCTCTTGGCATGGCGAAGAACCGCCCTGACCGTCGAACCCTGAGCCGTCTGGCTCCCGGACCGCTGTTGCGCGAAGCCCGGGAGCTGGCCGGTCTGAGCCAAGCCGAGCTGGCCGCGCTCGTCGGCACCAAGCAATCGGTGATCTCGCGGTGGGAGCGCGGCGTCGATGAGCCGCGCCTCAGCACGCTCGCCCGGCTGCTCCAGGCCTGCGGCTTCGAGGCCGACTTGACCTTCCGCCGCCACGACGACGAAGACCGCAGCCAGATCATCCAACACCTCGCGATGACGCCGAAGGAACGGCTGAGCGCCGTGGAGAACATCTCCGAGTTCGTCACGAAGGCTCGAGCACTTGCCTGAGCCGCTCCAACCGGAGGCGATCGTTCGTACGCTCGCGCGGCACGAGGTCGACTACGTGCTGATCGGCGGCCTCGCCGCAGTGCTCCATGGCTCCCCCGCCATGACGAACGACGCCGATATCTGCCCCGACCCGTCCCTCGACAACCTGCGTCGTCTCGTTGCGGCGTTGCGCGACATGGACGCGCGAATCCGAAGCGATGTTGTGCCCGACGGGCTGACGTTCGCCGTCGACGAGCATCTCCTCTCGAAGATGGCAATGGTCAACTGCACCACCCGCTACGGCGACTTCGACATCTCCTCCCACCCAGCCGCATTCAACCGCGGGTACGCGGACCTGGCTCCCCGTGCGGTCGAGTTCGACGTCGACGGCACGCGCGTGAAGGTCGCCGCGCTCGCCGACATCATCCGTTCGAAAGAGACTGCGAACCGGGCCAAGGACCACGCGACCTTGCCGCTGCTCTATGCGCTACAGGATGAGCTCGCACAGCGGAAACCCGAGGGCTGAGTTCCCGCTACTCCGCTACTTCCGCAGCGCGCCCGGCTCGTCGAGCCAGTGGTTCATCGCGACCGTGCGGGCGTTGCGCAGCATGAGGACGTGCTCCACGGCCCGGCGCACCCGGCGCTGCTGCCCCGCAGTGATCACAACCTGTCGCAGGAGGTAATCGGCCGCGTCGCCGTGGTCGGCTTCGGCGTACGCGTGCACTTTGAAGTTCTCGACGTCGATCCCGTAGTGCTCGAGCATCCCCTCGTACATCATCAGGGCGTAGTTGGTGGAGGCCGCGAACCGCTCCCCCGCCCAGCCGAACGCCGCCAGGCCCTCCTCGTACGAACGGCGCATGTAGTACAGCGAGGTGAACACGGAGCCGATCGACTCCGGCATCGGCCGGAAGCTCATGAGCTCGTCGTCACTGATGCCGAGCATGTGTGCCCACTCGATTTTCATGCCCACGTGGTTGCGGTCGCCGGCGAAGCCGGTCTCGTCGGCAAGGTTCTGGAGCCAGTGGATGAAGTGCTCGCTCGACTCGACGCCGAGTGCGTCGGCGTCGGGCACGTTCGCGACCAGCGACCCGAACTCGCTCGTGTACCACTTGCCGAGGAAGTAGTACTCCTTGCAGAGCCGCTTGAGGTACTCCTCCGACAGCGTGCCGTCGGCGACGCGTTCCCACACCACGTTCTTGTCGGTCGCGATCTCGGCCTGCAGCGCCTCGAGGCTCTGCATGTACTCGTCGACCGCGAGGGCGGGCCCGTTCTCGGTGCCGGCGCCCCGGATGTCCTTGAACTCGCGGTGCTCCGACATCACGCGCTCCTCCACTCTGACCAGTCAGCGCCAGCGACTCTAGGTGGCAGAGGCCGGTACCACCGGCGCGCGGGCGCAACCACCGACCGAGGGAGTCTCGGGCGCCCTCTGGGCCCCATGCGCACAAAGAACTACAATTGGTGACGTCGGCGTCAGGCTCACGCCGAGGCCGGAGAGGGGTCTGCCATGAACGTCGATCTCGTCCAACTGGCCGGTCATCGGGGTCGCCTGTCCCAAGAGCCCACCGTCGATCAGGTCACCGCCGAGATCATCCGCGGGGCCATGGAGACCATCTGCTTCGAGATGGCCACGTATGTGTCGCGCACGGCCACGACACCGATCCTCAACCAGTCCAACGAACGCAACGCGACGATTCTCGACGCGAAGGGACGCCTCGCCGCGCTGTCGGTGGGCATCCCGCAGTTCATGCTCACCTCGACCCTGCCAGTGCGCTTCGCGCTCGACTTCTTCGGAGCGTCGGAGTTTCGCGAGGGCGACGTGTTCGTAGGCAACGATCCCTACCACGGCGGTGGTCATCTCCCCGACTACAACGTCTTCGCTCCGGTCTTTGCCGACGACCCGGCCGCGCCGGGCGGTCGGCGCATGGTGCTCATCGCCAGCATCCAGTGCCATCACGGCGACACCGGCGGCGCGGTACCCGGCGGCTACAACGTCACCGCGAGCGACGTCTGGGGCGAGGGCGTGCGCTGGCCCGCGGTGAAAGTGATCGACCGCGGTGTCGAACGGCGCGACGTGCTCTACGCGATGCAGGCCAATAACCGGATCCCGAGCTACATCGGTGACCTGCGCGCGCAGATCGGCGCGGCGCAGCTCGCGGCGAAACGCCTCGGTGATGTGATCGACCGGTACGGCGCGGCGACGGTCGAAGAGTCGGTCGACTCGATGATCGACTACGCCGCGAAGCGCTTCCGCGAGGAGGTCACCGCGTGGCCCGACGGCGTCTACGAGGCCGACGCGTACGTCGACCACGACCCGCTCGGCAACCCCGACATCCACCTGCACGTGAAGATCACCGTCGACGGTGAGAAGCTCACGATCGACTACACCGGAAGTGACATGCGCCAGGAGATCCAGGCGTGGTCGACGTACGGCAACACCCGCGGCTACACGGTCGGCCAGATCGCGTCGATGATGGACCCCGAGATCCCGAAGAACGAAGGGTTCTTCGACCAGATCAAGCTGGTCGTGCCCGAAGGATGCGTGCTGAATCCCGCGTCCGACCGTCCGGTGAGCGCGGGCACGCACCATCCGGGCGCCGACGTCGGCGAGGTCATCGCGGTTGCGATGCAACACGTGCTGCCCGACAAGGCCGTCCCCCAGACTTACAAGACCGGCATCCCCACGATCATCGTCGGCGTCGACCCGGCGACGGGCCAGAAGTTCACCGACCACTCCGCCGAGGTCTATGCCGGCTGGTGCAATGCGGCGAAAGGCATGGACGCGTGGGGCGCGCAGAATGCGAGCTTCGGCAACCTGTGGAAAGCCACCGCGGAGATCAACGAGAGCCTCTACCCGCACGTGCAGTGGAGCCGCGACTACCGCACCGATTCCGGCGGACCCGGGCAATGGCGCGGCCTCTGCGGCAGCCACTATGAAAAGGAAGTGCTCGTCGACGCCAAGGTGTACACGTACGTCGTCGGTATGAAGTACCCGATGCCGGGAATCTGCGGCGGCGAGCCGGGCACACCCAACCGGATGGTGATCCGCTACGGATCCGCCGACGAGTTCGTGGTCAAGCACACCGCCGACTGGGTGCCGATCAGTGCGGGCGAACGTGTGATGTACGACTACGGCGGCGGCGGCGGTTGGGGCGACCCGCTCGAACGCGAGCCGCAGGCGGTGCTCGACGACGTGCTCGACGAGTACGTGAGTGTCGAAGGCGCCGAACGTGACTACGGCGTCGCGCTGACGGGCTCGCTCGAGGACCTCACCCTCGCGATCGACGAGGAAGTGACCACCAGGCTCCGAGCGGAGCGCAACGCCGCACGCAGCTGATGGGCTATCGGATCGGCGTTGATGTCGGCGGCACGTTCACCGACATCATCTGCGTGACCCCGGCAGGTGAGGTCACGCTCGACAAGACCCCCACGACGCCCGACGACCAGTCAACGGGCGTGATGAAGGGGCTCGAGCAGCTGGCCGCCCGGTTCGGCATGTCGATGTCGCAACTGTGCAGCGACATCGACATCCTCGTGCACGGCACCACGACCGCCGACAACACGATGATCGAGATGAACGGCGCAGAGACGGGGCTGTTGGTCACCGAGGGGCACCGCGACGAGATCGAGATGCGACGGGTGCACAAGGAAGAGATCTGGGATCCAAGTTATCCCGCGCCGCCGCCGATCGCGCGCCGCCGGGCGCGCATCCCGATCGCCGAACGCATCGACTTCCACGGCGACGTGCTCACGCCCCTCGACGAAGACGCGGTACGCCGGGGTGTGCAGCGGCTCCGCAAGCTCGGCGTGCGGTCGATCGCGATCATGTTCCTGTTCAGCTTCGTCAACCCGAAGCACGAACGCCGGGCGGCCGAGATCGTGCGCGAAGAGTTTCCCGACGTCGACCACATTTCGCTCTCGCACGAGGTGATGCCGCGCGGACCCGAGTTCGAGCGCACGTCGACCACGCTGGTCAACGCGTACGTCGCGCCGCGCATTGCGTTATACATCGGGCACTTGCAGGAGAAGTTGCGGGCTGTGGGGTACGGCGGTCAGTTGCTGATCATTCAGTCGACCGGCGGGGTGATGCCGCCCGACTACGTGTCCCGCCGCGCGGTATCGCTGCTCGCTTCGGGTCCGACCGGTGGCGTGATGGGCGCAACGCTCGCGGCGCACAAAGACGGCGTGCACGACTTCATCGCGATCGACATGGGTGGCACGAGCTTCGACCTGTGTCTGGTCCGCGACGGCCGGCCCGAGATCAAGACCGACTGGAACTGGCGCTACCGGTACTACATCGGTCTGCCCATGGTCGACGTGCAGAGCGTCGGTGCCGGCGGTGGATCGATCGCCCGGGTGCGTCAGGGTGCGCTGCTCGTGGGACCGGAATCGGCGGGCGCGCAGCCGGGTCCGGTCTGTTACAGCAAGGGTGGCGCTCGGCCAACTGTCACCGACGCCGACGCGGTGCTCGGCTACCTGCCCGCCGATGGCTTCGCCGACGGACGCATGACGCTCGACGTCGACGCGGCGCGCGAAGCCATCCGGCTCGAGGTCGCAGAACCACTCGACTTCGACGTGATCGAGGCCGCGTGGGGCATCAAACGGATCGTCAACGCGAACATGGCCAACGCGACGCGTCGGGTACTTGCCTCGCACGGTGCCGACTTCCGCGAGCTGGCGCTCATCGCGTACGGCGGCAACGGTGCGGTCCACGCGTGGGCGATCGCAGCCGAGCTCGGCATCGACCGCATCCTGGTGCCCAAGACCGCGCCCGCGTTCTCCGCGCTGGGTGTGCTCGTCGCCGACTACGTCGTCGATCTCGTGCGCGCCTACGTCGTGCCGCTCTCGCAGGTCGACCTCGAGCGGGTGCATCTGCTCATGCACGAGCTCACCGACGAGACGCGCAAGGAGCTCGAGCCAACGGGGCTCGCCGAGACCCAGATCGATCTCGGGCTGTACGCGCAGATGTGTTACCCCGGGCAGAACTTCGACATGAGCGTGCCCGTCCCTGAAGGCGTGGCGCTCGACGAGCCGGGGCTGCTCGATCTCGTGGCGCGCTTCCACGACCAGCACGAGCGCGATCGTGGCTTCTGTTTCCGCAACCAGCAGCCGCTCGTGCGCGGCGTGCGGTTGATCGCCCGCGGCACCACACCGAAGCCCGACCGGCTCGCCCCGCTCGGCACCGTGACCGACGCGGCCAAGGCGCGACGAGGCTCCCGGCCCGCCTACTTCGGTGTCGAGTTCGTCGACACACCGGTGTACAACGGATCGTTGCTCGGGGCCGGCGCGGCAGTGACCGGTCCCGCTCTGGTCGAGGAGCCGTTCACGGTCGTTGTCGTGCCGCCCGGTGCAACCCTCACGCTCGACGTGCACGGCAACTACGAGCTCGCGCTCTAAACGCGCCGGCGAAACTGCTCTGTAGGCTCCGCCCGATGCCCATGTATCTCGAGCCGTCGGAGCACGCGATCGTCGAGGCGGCGTGTGAACGGGTGATCCCGGCAGTGGAGGGCCATCCCGGCGGCGCCGCGCTCGGGTGCGCCGACTACATCGACGGACTGCTCGGCGCGTTCCTCGTCGACCCGCCGCGCGTGTGGGCGGGTGGCCCGTACTCGGGCCGCTTCGGCGGCGACGCGTCGTTCGATCGGTTCACTCCGCTGTCGCGTCTCGAAGAGCTTGCGTGGCGCACCCGCATCGAAGGCTCGCAGGGACTCGCCGAGCGCGAGTTCAACGGACCGGTCATTGGCTGGCAGGAGCGGTACCGCGACGGCATTACCGCGCTGGGCGATGACTTTTGCACGGTGTCGGCCGAGGAACAGGACGCCCGGCTCGATGCTGTTCCGCTCTTCAAGACGTTGCTCTACGAACACGCGTGCGAGGGTGCCTACGGCGCGCCGGAGTACGGCGCGAACCGCCATCTCGAGGGCTGGCGCGCGATCCAGTTCCCCGGCGATGTGCAGCCACGCGGCTACAGCGACGCGGAGGTGAGCGGTCGTGACTGATGGCGCGACTGATGGCTGTGACTGATGGCTGACTGCGACGCGGTGATCGTGGGCACCGGTCCCGCCGGCGCGACTGCCGCCGATGTACTCACGAGCGCAGGCTGGTCGGTGATCATGCTCGAGAAGGGCCGCAACCACCTCTTGTCGCTCGAAGCCCCGTTCGGCCCGACAGGTGAGATCTCCAACGACGAGCTGAAGTTCACCCGCCGCCACTTCCTCCGACCGGATCCGCTGCTCGAGCCGCGCAGCTATCTCCGCAGTGAGCCCGACGGCGACCGCATCATGGTCGGTGACGTCAACAACCTCCCGTCGGGCGTCGGTGGCGGCGGCTTCCATGCCGACGGCAAGCTGCCCCGCTTCCGCGAGATCGACTTCCACGCCGCGTCGGAGCTGGGCCCGATCGACGACGCCGACCTGGT
>JBBRZM010000025.1:0-41496 GCA_038236695.1 Acidimicrobiia bacterium | reverse complement strand
GCGGCGGGCCGCGGTGTTCGAACCTACGTACGCGCTGCACAGTCACATTGCACGGATCACCGGCACCGAAGTGGTGATCGGGGAGCGCAGCGCCGACTTCATGATCGACCCCACGAGCGCGGCCGCGCTGCTTCACGAGACACGTCCCACGATCACGTTGCTCTGCAGCCCCAACAATCCCACCGGCACGGTCGAGCGGCCCGAGACGGTCGTGACGCTGCTCGACGCGACCGACGGCCTCGTGGTGGTCGACGAGGCGTACGGGGAGTTCGCCGACTGGAGCGCGCTCGGACTCGTCGACGACGGCGGTCGATTGGTCGTGGTTCGCACCTATTCCAAGGTGTGGTCGATGGCGTCGTTGCGCCTCGGTTTCTGCGTCGCGCCGCCCTGGGTCGTTGCCGAGCTCGAGAAGGTCGTGCTGCCGTACCACCTCGCGGTACCGACCCAGCTCGCCGGCATCCTCGCGCTCGACCACGTCACCGAGATGGACGCACGCGTGTCGTGGCTCGTCGAGGAGCGCACCCGGGTCGTCGAGGCGCTGGTCGACGTGCCCGGCCTCGCCGTGTTTCCCTCCGGCGCGAACTTCGTGCTCGTGCGGGTCGACGGCGACGGCCACGCGCTCTGGCAACGTCTGGTCGACCGCGGCGTCCTCGTGCGCGACTTTGCGCGCTGGCCCCGCCTCGACAACTGTCTGCGGATCACGATCGGCACGGCCGCGGAAAACGACGCGTTCCTCGCTGCGCTACGCGAGGCCCTCGAGGAGGTACCGGTTACATGAGCGGGCGTACATCGCACCAAGAGCGCGAGACCAAGGAGACGCGGATCACGCTCGATCTCGCGCTCGACGGCACGGGCCAGGCGAGCGCGTCGACGGGCATCCCGTTCTTCGACCACATGCTCGAGCAACTCGGTAAGCACGGCGGGTTCGACCTCACGATCGAGGCGGAAGGAGATCTCGAGGTCGATACGCACCACACCATCGAAGACGTGGGGATCGTGCTCGGCACCGCGCTCGCCGAGGCGCTCGGCGACAAGGCCGGTGTTCGGCGCTTCGCCTCGGCGCTGGTGCCGCTCGACGAGGCGCTCGTGCAAGTGGGCCTCGACCTCTCGGGCCGTCCGTTCCTCGTCTACGACGTCGATCCCGTCGCCGATCACATCGGCACGTTCGACCCGCAGCTGGCGGAGGAGTTCTGGCGCGCGGTCGTGATCGCGGCCGGCATCACGCTGCACATGCGCTCACTGTCGGGCCGCAACGGTCATCACGTCATCGAGGCGTCGTTCAAGGGCGTGGCCCGAGCGCTGCGCGATGCGGTGAAGATCGAGGGCACGGGCGTGCCGTCGACCAAGGGCACGCTCTGAGCACTGCGCGTCCGATGCTGTTGTATCCCGCAATCGATCTCCGTGCCGGTCACTGTGTCCGTCTGCGCCAAGGCGACTTCGACGCCGAGACGGTCTACGGCGACGACCCGATCGCGGTGGCTCGGCAGTTCGCCGACGCGGGTGCGGAATGGATCCATATCGTCGACCTCGACGCCGCGCGCACCGGTGAAGCCGCGAATCTCCGGATCATCGAGGCCATTGCCGCCGCGGTGCCGTGCCGGATCCAAAGCGGCGGGGGCGTACGGACAGCGGCAGCAGCCGAGGCGCTGCTCGCAGCCGGCGTAACCCGCGTCGTCGTCGGCACGGCCGCGGTCGAACGGCCCGCGCTGGTCGACGAGCTGTGCGCGGAGCACCCCGACCGGATCGCCGTCGGTCTCGACGCGCGCCGGCGTGAGGTCGCGGTGCGGGGATGGACCGAACGCACCGGTGCCGACCTCGTGACACTCGCGCAGCGCTTCGCTACGTCGGGCGTGACCGCGCTGATCGTCACCGAGATAGGGCGTGACGGCACGATGGCCGGCCCGGATCTCGCGCAACTCGCAGCGGTGCTCGAGGCGAGCGCGGTGCCCGTCATCGCCAGCGGCGGCGTCGGCACCCTCGACGACCTCGCTGCGCTCGCTGCTCTCGAGGTGGGCGGGCGCAGGCTCGCCGGCAGCATCGTCGGCCGGGCGCTCTACGAGGGCCGCTTCACCCTCGCCGACGCCCTCGCGTCCACCACCGCGCGGCCCGAATAACCCCAGGTCACGACGGCAAGCGATGGGTCGCGCGCAGCTCCGCCGCGGAGAAGCGGGATCTTGGCTACCGTCAGTCCGGCGGCGCGCTCCCGGCGCCCCGTCCTGACAAGGGGGTCCCATGACCGACACGAACGGGGTCGTCGACGAAGGATTCCTCCGGCGGTACCGCGAGATGCTCGACGCGGAAGACGCCGCCTTCGACGAGCTCGAGCATGCGTATGAGGACGGCGACCGCGCCCGGTACGAGACTGACTTCGCGGCCTGGCGCTCGGTCGTGGAGCGTCGGGTGTCGTTTCTCATGCGTCACGGGATGGCCCCGGTCGTCACGTCCGCGTAGCCGCCGGCGCGCGTTGGTGCGCCGGTCGTGGGCTGAGACCTACATGAAGCGCGTCGAAGAGAGCGCTGATCACGATCGAACGCTTGGAGCATCTCACCGTCGGCAGTGTGCAGCTCGAACGCTTCGATCACAGCCACGCAGCGTAGGCTCCCGCCCCGATGACGGCTTCGGCTACCTTCGACTTCGCGGCCGAGACCGCGGTCGGCGCCCTCGGTGACGGTCGCTTCGCGGGTCGGATCGATCCGAACTGGAACGTCATGCGCGGCCCCAACGGCGGGTACGTCGCCGCGATCATCCTGCGCGCGTTGCTCGCGGCGGTCGACGACCCGGCCCGGTCACCGCGCTCGCTGACGATTCACTACACCGCGCCGCCCACGGACGGTGCGATCACGATCGACACCACGGTCGAGCGCGTCGGACGCTCGCAGACCAACGCCTCTGCGCGCGTGGAGCAGGACGGCCGTCTGATCGCCATCGCGCTCGGCGCGTTCTCGATACCGCGCGCCGGGCCGGAGTTGCGCGATCTGAAGATGCCTGATCACCCGACGCCCGAGTCCCTCCAAACGACGGCGACCCTCGTAGATGCCCCGCCGATCGCGCACCGCTGGGAGCGCCGCGTGACCATCGGTTCAATGCCGATGGTCGGCACGCCCACGGACCCGCCGGCCGAGCTCGGGGGCTGGATCCGGTTGCCCGAACGCCAAGTGCTCGGCGCTCCCGCACTCGCGGCCGTCACCGACGGCTGGTTGCCGCCCCTGTTCGGCCGCACCGGCCTGCCCCTCTTCGTGCCGACGATCGACCTCACGATCCACTTCCGCGCCACGGTGCCGCTGCCGCGGGCGACGCCCGACGACTTCGTCTTCGCGCGCTTTCGCACCGGCACGGTGGCTGAGGGTTTCATGGAGGAAGACGGTGAGGTGTGGAGCGCCGACGGCACATTGCTCGCCCAGTCGCGGCAGCTCGCCGCCGTTCTGCCGCTCTAGCGATCAGGCGGGTCGTCGATACCGAGCTGGTCGAGCACGAACGCGAGTACGAACGCTTCATCGCGCCAGGCGTCGTAGCGGCCCGACGGGCCCGAGTGCCCGGCGCCGAGCTCGGTCTTCAACACGAGTAGCCGGTCGTCGGTCCTTCTGGCGCGTAGCTTCGCCACCCACTTCGCCGGTTCCCAGTAACTCACGCGCGGATCGTTGAGGCCACCGGTCACGAGCATCGCCGGGTACCGCTGCTCCGCAACGTTGTCGTACGGCGAGTACGACTTCATCAGGGCATAGATCGCCGGGTCGTTCACCGGGTTGCCCCACTCCTCCCACTCGGTGATCGTCAGTGGCAACGCCTCGTCGAGAATTGTCGTCAGGCAGTCGACGAACGGGACCTCGGCGACGATCACCCGGAACAAGTCGGGCCGCAGGTTCGCGATCGCACCCATGAGCAACCCGCCGGCGCTGCCGCCCCGCGCCGCCAAGTGTCGCGGTGCCGTGTATCCCAGCGCGACCAGATGTTCGGCACACGCGATGAAATCGGTGAACGTGTTGCGCTTGTGCTCGAGCTTGCCGTCTTCGTACCAGTGACGGCCCAGCTCGCCGCCACCGCGCACGTGCGCAATTGCGAACACGAAATCGCGTTCGAGCAGGCTGAGCCGAGCCGACGAGAACGTGGGGTCGATCGAGATCTCGTAGGAGCCGTACCCGTACAGCAGGCACGGCGCGGAGCCATCGCGCACCAGGCCGCGCCGGTGCACGATCGAGATCGGCACTCGGGTGCCGTCGGGCGCGGTGGCCCATTCGCGGTGCGTCTCGTACAGCTCGGGGTCGTAGCCGATGACAGGTTGACGTTTGACGAGCGTCGCGACCTTCGCGTCCATGTCGTAGTCGTACGACGAGCTTGGTACGACCATCGAGGTGTACTCGTAGCGCAGGACCGTCGTGTCGTAATCGGGATTAGCGCCGGTGTGCGCCGAGTACACCGGTTCCGGCATGTCGATGACGTGCGTGTCGTCGTCGGCGAAACGGGTGACGACGATGCGCTCGAGCGCGTCGGCCCGTTCGGTGACGACGAGATGGTGCGCGAATGCCTCCACATCGTCGAGGCGAACTTCGGGTCGGTGCGCGATCACCTCCCGCCACTGCGCTCGGCCCGGTGACGCGACCGGCGCGACCATGAGCTTGAAGTTGTCGGCGCCGTCGTCATTGGTCAGCACGTAGAACCGCTCGCCGAGCTCGGGGGAGCGGTGGTGCTCCACGTGGTACTCGACTCCCGGCCGCCGTGCTTCGATCACGAACGGCTCGCTCGTCGGGTCGTCGGCGTCGATGCACCAGGTTTCGCTGGTCGTCTTCGAGTCGACCGAGATCATCACGAAGCGGCCGCTGCGCGTACGTCCGACCGACGCGTAGAACATCTCGTCGACTTCTTCGTACACCAGCACGTCATCGCCGACCGGAGTGCCGAGCGTGTGGCGCCACACTTGGAACGGGCGCATCGCGTCGTCGGGCCGCACGTAGAACAGCGTGTGGTTGTCGTTGGTCCACGCGAGGCCGTAAGAGGTGTCCGGGATCCTTTCCGGAAGGTCGTTACCGGCGGCAAGGTCGCGCACTCGCAGTTCGTACCGCTCCCCACCGGTGACGTCGGTGGAGTAGGCAAGCAGTGCCTGGTCCGGGCTCACGGCGAACCCGCCGAGCGCGAAGTACTCGTGGCCGTCCGCAAGCGCGTTCTCGTCGACGAGCACCTTTTCGTCGATGCCGTCGGCAGCGCCCATCGGGCGACGGCCATGGATGCCGTACTGCCGGCCCTCGATGGTGCGGGTGACGTAGTCGTACGGCGGTTTGTGCACGGGCGCGGAGACATCGGTCTCCTGCACGCGCCGTTTGATCTCGTGAAAGAGCTTCTCCCGGCGCGCATCCGTGTGGGCAAGCGCGGCCTTGGTGTATTCGTTTTCGTGCACGAGGTATGCGAGCACTGCGGGATCGTCTCGCTCACGCAGCCAGTACCACTCGTCGACCCGGTCGTCGTCGCCGTGGCGAAGCACTGTGGGACGGCGTTCGGCGCGAGGCGGATCCGGCATTGGTCGGAGAGTCTCGCGCGGGCAATGGCCGCCGGCGGCACGCGTGGGCGCGGCTACCCTGAGCCGTATGTCCACCACTTCGACGCCGGAGCCGCCCGCGTCATCGGACTCCAGATGGCCCGCGGGGCCGCCGTCCGAGTGGCCCGCGCCCGAGTGGCCCGCGCCCGAGGGGATCACCGCCACGCCGATCTTCGTCGAGCCCGAAGAGTTGGCCGCCGTGCAGTTCGACGCGTCGGGGTTGGCGCCCGCGATCATTCAGGAAGCCGAAACCGGTGTCGTCCTCATGCTCGGCTGGATGAACGCCGAGTCGTTGCAGCGCACGCTCGAGACCGGGCGCACCTGGTTCTGGAGTCGCAGCCGTCAGGAGCTCTGGTGCAAGGGCGAGACGTCCGGCGACCGTCAGTGGGTGCGCGAGGCCTTCTACGACTGCGACGACGACACGCTGCTGCTCTTGGTCGAGCAAGAGGGGCGCGGCGCGTGCCACACGGGCGAGCGCACATGCTTCTTCCGGGCCTTCGGCGGCGACGCGACGCCGGGACCGGTCTGATCGTCGACCGGTGACCAACGTCCGACCCTCGCGCGAGGAGTTCTTGAAGCTCGCTCGCGACTACACGGTGGTCCCGGTGTGGCGCGAAGTGCTGGCCGACCTCGAGACCCCGGTCTCCGCGTTCGTCAAACTCGTCGGTGACGGCGACGGATTTTTGCTCGAGTCGGTCGAGCACGCGCAACGATGGGGCCGGTTCTCGTTCATCGGACGCGACCCGGCGCTCACACTCAGCGTGCGGGGCGGCGCGGTCGAATGCGTCGGCACGCCGCCCGACGGCATGGCCTGCGATCGTGGGGCCCTCGCGGCGATCGAGTCGTTGCTCGGCGCGTACCGCGCGCCCCATCTGCCCGAGCTCCCGCCGTTTCACGGCGGCGTGGTCGGCTACCTGGGCTACGACGTCGTGCGCGAGATCGAGCGGCTGCCGAATGTGCCGCCCGACGACCTCGGCGCACCCGACGCCGTGCTGTCGCTCACCGGCCACGTCACTGCGTTTGATCACTTCCGCCAGCGGCTCTACCTCATCGAGAACGTCTTCCCGGCTCCCGACACCCCCGAAGCCGTGGTGTCCGATGCGTACGACCGCGCCGTGGCACGCCTTGACGCGCTCGTCGACGAGCTGGCCCGGCCACTGCCGTACACGCCGTCGCCGCCGCCACCCGACGAGCTCACCGAGCTCCCGCCGTTCACGTCGACGATGCCCGGCGCGGGATACCGCCGCGCCGTCGACGCGGCGCGTGAG
The DNA here is from genome assembly GCA_038236695.1 of Acidimicrobiia bacterium. Lineage (GTDB taxonomy): Bacteria > Actinomycetota > Acidimicrobiia > IMCC26256 > JBBRZM01 > JBBRZM01. Next base: position 34,701 of record JBBRZM010000025.1, on the reverse strand, counting down.
CACATCCTCGCCGGCGACATCTTCCAAGTCGTGCTCGCGCAGCGTTTCGATCTCGAGGGCGAGTACGACCCCTTCGACGTATACCGGGTGCTGCGGCAGGTCAACCCGTCGCCGTACATGTACTTCCTGCGCCACGCCGAAGCGACACTCGTGGGCTCATCGCCCGAGCCGATGGTGCAGCTGCTCGACGGACGCGTGATCAGCCGTCCGATCGCGGGCACGCGCCGGCGGGGTCGCACCGACGACGACGATCGGCGCATGGCGGCCGAGCTCATGGAACATCCGAAGGAGCGCGCCGAACACGTGATGCTCGTCGACCTCGCCCGCAATGACGTCGGCCGGGTCGTGCGCTTCGGCACCGAGCGCATGGAGGAACTGATGACGCTCGAGCGTTACTCCCACGTGATGCATCTCACGAGCCAGGTCGCGGGCGACCTCGCCGACGGCAAGACGCCCGTCGACGTGCTGCGCGCGACGTTTCCCGCGGGCACGGTCAGCGGCGCGCCGAAGGTGCGGGCGATGGAGATCATCGACGAGCTCGAGCCAACGAAACGGGGCCCGTATGCAGGGGTCGTGGGCTACCTCGACTTCTCCGGCAACCTCGACACCGCGATCGCGATCCGCACGATGATCTGGCGCAACGGCCGGGCGAGTGTGCAGGCGGGCGCGGGCGTCGTGGCCGATTCCGACCCGGAGCTCGAAGACCTGGAATGTCGCAACAAGGCGCGGGCGTTGCTCACTGCTGCAGCCGCCTCGCGTAACCTCGCGCCGATCACGCAACCGCATCGCGGAGGACCCGCATGAGTCTCACCGACGAGTACCAGGCGCTGCGCTACGCCGCGGGCGTCGTCGACCGATCCGACCGCGGGGCGGTGCTCGTCACGGGGCCGGATGCCACGTCATTCCTCCAGAATCTCGTCTCACAAGATCTGGACGCGCTGGCCGACGGCGGAGGGGGCCACTCGCTCCTCCTCACGCCACAGGGCAAGCTCGACGTCGACTTCCGGGTGCTCCGCGTGGGCGATGAGTGGTGGTGCGACTGCGAGGCCGGATTCGGTGAACGACTTGCCGCGTCGCTGAACCGCTTCAAGATCCGAGTCAAGGTCGACGTCACCGACCGGTCCGATGACTGGGGCCAGCTCGTCGTGCGCGGGCCCGAGACGCGTACGCGCGTCGAAGCCGCGACCGGCGTCGCGCTGCCGGTCGATGCCCACGACCACGTCTCGTGGGGTGCAAACCGCCGGCTCGTACGTGCCGATTGGCCTGGAGTCGAAGGCATCGACGTCGTTGGCAGCAGCGACGCGATCGACGACGCGCGCCGCGTCCTCGTCGAAGCCGGCGTGGCGGAGTGCGGCGTCGACGGATACGAGATCCTGCGGGTCGAGGCCGGCGTGGCCCGCCAAGGTCTCGACACTGACGAGAAGACGATCCCGCAAGAGGCGTTCCTCGAGCGCGACGCGGTGTCGTTCACCAAGGGCTGCTTCCTGGGCCAGGAGCTCGTGTGCCGCATCGACACCCGCGGTCACGTCAACCGTTTCTTACGCGGGGTGCGTGTCGATGCAGGCAACGCGCTGTCGGTCGGCACCGAGGTGCTGGCCGAGGGCAAGGTCATCGGCGCGCTCACGAGTGTCGCGGCATCACCCGAGCTCGGCCCGATCGCGTTGGCGATGGTGCGCCGCCAGGTCGAGCCGCCGGCCGACGTCGTCGTGCGCGGCCCCGACGGTGACCGCGCCGCCCACGTGGAAGCGCTGCCGCTCGTGACCTGACGAACCGACCTAAAGGGCCGGCGGTGGGTCGTCGGTGGTTCCAGGCGTCGGCGCCGGCGCGGGTAGTGGCGGGGGACCGGCAGGGATCGTCACGACGAAACGAGTGCCGCGGCCGTCCACGGTGAACACCTCGGCTCGTCCACCCATCGTCGACGCGAGCTCCCGCACGATCGCGAGGCCGAGGCCCGTGCCCACCTTGCGGTCCGGCGCGGGGCGCGCCGTATACAGCCGTTCGAACACCCGGGGCATGTCAGCGGGCGCGATGCCAGGCCCATCGTCATCGACGCGGAGCCGCACCGCGCCGTTGCTTGTGTCGACTCCGACCGACACTGACGCCACCGCGTACTTCAGCGCGTTCTCCATGAGATTGGCGACGATCTGGCCGAGGCGTTCCGGATCGGCGTCAACCGGAATGGGCGGGCCCGGCGCGCATTGCAAGACGACGCCGAGCTCTCGCGCCGCGGGCTGGAAGCCGTCAACCGAAGCAGCCACGACCGCACGCGCATCGATCGGCCGCGGAGTCAGCGAGAACTGGTGGGTGTCGAGGCGCGCCAGTTCGAGGAGGTCCGCGACGAGACGCTCGAGGCGACGCGCCTCGGCTTCGATGATCTCGGCCGCCCGGGCCCGTTGCTCCGGCGTCTCGGCGGCACCATGGGCGAGCGCCTCCGCGTAGCCGCGGATCGACGTGAGCGGGGTGCGCAGATCGTGCGACACGCTGAGGAGAAACGCGCGCTCGAGTCCCCGGGCCGCTTCCAGCTGCTCGGCCATGCCGTCGATACTCCTGCCCAAGTCGACGAGCTCGTCACTTTGGCGGCCCGACACTCCGGTGCGCGCAGACAAGTCGCCACTCGCGATGCGGTCGGCGGTCGCTTCCATCGCCGCCAGTGGACGGGTCATGCGCCGAGCGAGGATGAGGGAGACGACCACCGCGGCAGCGAGCGCCATCGCCGCAGTCAAGAGAAAGAACGGGCTCGATCGACCGAGCGGGTTCTGCTGGAGCTTCTTGGTGAGGACGAGCACCGGCATGTTGGGGTTTCCGGCAAGCGGTTGCAGCGGCTCGGCGACGTACACGAGATCATTGTGGGCACCCGACTGCTCGTTGCCCTTCACGAGGCCCGATGGCCTGAGGTCGCTCGCGTCGAGGCCGGCCGGAATCTGGAGGAACTGTTCGGCTGGTCGCGCCCGGGTGGGTCGAGCGGGTGGCAACGCTTCGGAACCGTCGCGCACCTGCTTGTCGGGCGTCACTGCGACGATTGATCCGGTCGTGAGTCGCAGCGCCGCGCCGATGAACCGGGCCAGGCCGGCGACTCCGGTACCGCCGTTGGTCGTGCGGTTGTCGAGCTGCACCAGTGCCTGGTTGAGATCGCCCGTTGCCCGACGGGCTTGCGTGCGCAGGTCGTTGAGCGCGGTGTTGGTGTTCGAGCGGCGCGCCAACGCAAAGGTGCCGAGCCCGGTGATCATGAGGACGCCGAAGGCGATCACGACCATGGCTGCGAGGAGTCGGGTGCGCAGCCGGCCCGCGCGTCGGCTCACGACGATTCGAGGCGGTAGCCGACGCCGCGGACCGTCTTGATCGTGAGCGCGTCGCCCGCCTTCTTGCGGACCTGCGCGATGTGCACGTCGACGGTGCGGGCGTCGCCGTACCAGCCGTAGCCCCACACGCCATCGAGGATCTGCTGCCGGCTGAGCGCGAGGCCGGGCCGTTCCGCGAGGTAGCGCAGCAGGTCGAACTCTTTCGTCGTGAACTCGACCGCCGCGTCGTCGACGCGTATCTCACGGCGCCCGACATCAATCGTGACCCGGCCGGCTTGTACGACTTCGGGCGGCGCGCCGCCGTCAACCCGGCGCAGCACGGCTTTGACGCGCGCCACGAGCTCGGCGGGGGAGAACGGCTTGGTGAGGTAGTCGTCGGCACCGAGCTCGAGGCCCAGCACCCGGTCGACTTCGCCGTCGCGTGCCGTGAGGAAGATCACTGGCACTTGTGACGTCGCCCGGATGCGCCGGCACACCTCGAGGCCGTCGAGGTCGGGGAGCCCAACGTCGAGGACGATGAGGCGGGGGCGGTGGTCGCGCATCGCTTGGAGTCCCGCCGTGCCGTCGGGCGCTTTCAACACCCGGAATCCCTCACGCGCCAGATACAGATCGACCAGATCAGCGATGTTGGGCTCGTCGTCGACGACGAGGATCGTGCCCTTCTCCACACCCTCATGGTCGCGCTGTCCTCAGGGGTGCCGTGTGATCCTTCGGTGATGAATACGTAAAGCGGTCAAGCGACACGGTCTGCCGGCGCGTCGAGTGCAACCTCGCCGCCGGTGCGGCCGATACTGCGCAGAGCCGGGGCGGGCGCAGGTCCGACAGAGCAGGGACCATGGCCGGAACCGAAGAAGCCCCCCAAGACGCGCGTACCCCGTCGAGACGGCACCGCCTGGAAATAGTCGGACGGGTCAGTCGGGGAGGCAGTTGTCGCGCGCGAGCGCGCCGATCCACTCCGCGCTCGGCTTCACGGTGCGCTCCTGGGTGGCGCGATCGACGGCCACGAGCCCGAACGTCGGGCCATAGCCGTAGGTCCACTCGAAGTTGTCGAGCGCCGACCAGTAGAAGTACCCGCGGACGTCGAGCCCGTCGTCGAGGCAGTGTCGGACCCCTTCGAGCGCGCGGGTGACGAACTCGATGCGCTCCGCGTCGTCGGTGGTCGCGATGCCGTTCTCGGTCACGTAGACGGGCGTACCCGCGACTTCGATTGCTCGCCGGATCGTGGCCTCGACCGACTGGGGCCAGAATTCGTAGCCCATGATCGTGGTGCGGACGCCGGGCTCCGGACCGAGCAGGCCGCCGTCACCGAAACGCAAGCGGGTGTATGTCTGCACGCCCACGTAGTCGTTGCCGCGCGCGGCTTCGAGGAACACGTCTTCCATGGCGTGGCGGGCCTGCTGCATCATCGGCTCGCCGCCGGGCTCGGCCTGGAAGTCGGCCATCGAGAGGGTGAGGCCCACCGGCACGGAAGCGTCGACGCCGGCTTTGATCACCTCGTAGGAGAGTTGATGCGCGCGAATGAGGTTGTCGTTGGCGCGCTGGTACGCGCCGGCGTCCTGCTTGCCCGGCGGGAACTGACCGAGAAAGTGCCCCATGAGGCCGACGACGTTGGGCTCGTTGAGCGTGCACGCCATGCCGATGCCGTCGCCGAGATGCGCGACTGCTCGTTCACAGAACCGGGTGAAGTGCTCGGCGGTCTGCGGCTCTTCCCAGCCACCGGACGAAACCGCCCACCTCGGGGTCGTGAAGTGGTGGAACGTGACGACCGGTACGAGGCCGTGGTCGTGACAGCAGTCGATCATCCGTCGATAGTGGTCGAGCGCGTTGCGTGACCACTCGCCCTCCGCGGGCTCGATGCGTGACCACTCGAGCGAGAAGCGGTACGCCGCGAACCCGAGATCGGCAAGCATCGCGATGTCGCTCGGGTAGCGCCAGAAGTGGTCGCAGGCATCGCCCGACGGCTCGACACAAGGCGAGGCCGGATCGTGCTCCCACGCCCACCAGTCGTTGTTCCAGTTGCCGCCTTCCACTTGATGGGCGGCGGTGGCGGTGCCCCACAGGAAGCCGTCGGGCAAGGGTGCGGTCATGGGACGGGCATCGTAGGCGCAACGGCTCGGGCGTTCACCGTGCAGGCAGCGTTTGTCGGGTGAACGCAATCGATGCCCGGTGGCAGACTCGAGTCGTATGAGCGAGGTGCTGGCGCGCATCCTGGCGACGAAGACCGATGAAGTCACGGTGCTCCACGAGCCGGTGACGCGCGCCACGATCCTCGAAGCCGCGCTGGCAACCGCGCCACCCATGGACTTCACCGCGGCGCTGCGACGCAGCGACGGCGCGCTCGCGGTGATCGCCGAGATCAAGCGGCGGTCGCCATCGAAGGGTGATCTCGCACCCGGCCTCGACCCGGCGGTCATGGCGCGCGCCTACGAGGCGGGTGGCGCGGCGTGCCTCTCGGTGCTCACTGACCAGCTCTACTTCGGCGGCACGGTCGGCGACCTGCAGGACGCGCGGGCTGCGACCGGTATCCCGGTGCTGCGGAAAGACTTCACGATCGACGAGATCCAGGTGTACGAGACGCGGGCAATCGGCGCCGACGCGGTACTGCTGATCGCAGCGGCCGTCCCCGACGACGTGCAGCTCAACGATCTGCGCATGCTCGCGTCGGAGCTCAGCCTGGCCGCGTTGGTGGAGGTGCACAACGAGCGCGAGCTGGAACGGAGCCTCGCGGCCGGCGCCACGCTGATCGGCGTCAACAGTCGCGACCTCACGACGTTCGCCGAGGACCTACACGTTGCGGAGCGATTGATCGAGCGGCTTTCGCCCGACGTGGTGACGGTCGCCGAGAGCGCGATCCGCAGCGCCGCCGACGCGCAGCAGATGGCTGACGTCGGTTTCGATGCGGTGCTCGTGGGGGAAGCCCTCGTGCGAGCCGAGGACCCCGCGGCGACGGTGCGCGCACTGGCGAGCGTGCAGAGGCGGGGGGAGGATCAGAAGCGGCGGGGTAACCGAAAGGGATGACCATGCGCTACACGCTGCGAGACGACCAGCTTCCGACCGCTTGGTTCAACGTATTGCCGGCGATGACCGAACCACTGTCGCCGCCACTGCACCCGGCGACGCGCGAGCCGGTCGGTCCCGACGATCTCGCGCCGCTGTTTCCCATGGCGCTCATCGGCCAGGAGATGGCCACCGATCCGTGGATCGACATCCCCGGTGAAGTGCTCGACCTCCTGCGGCTGTGGCGTCCGACTCCGCTCGTGCGCGCGGAAAGACTCGAAGCGGCGCTCGGTACGTCGGCCCGCATCTATTACAAGGACGAGTCGCTCTCACCGGCAGGCTCGCACAAACCCAACACCGCGGTGGCGCAGGCGTTCTACAACCGTCAAGAGGGCGTGAAACGGCTCACGACCGAGACCGGGGCCGGGCAGTGGGGCACTGCGCTCGCGTTCGCGTGCCGGCAGTTCGATATCGAGTGCAAGGTGTACATGGTCCGCGCGTCGTACGACCAGAAGCCGTACCGCAAGATCATGATGGAGACCTGGGGCGCCGAGGTCGTACCCTCGCCCGTCGATGAGCCTGAGCACCCCGGCTCACTCGGTCTCGCGATCAGCGACGCGGTGCGCGACGCCGCGACTCGCGACGACACGCACTACTCGCTCGGCTCAGTGCTCAACCACGTGCTGCTGCACCAGACGATCATCGGCCTGGAGGCGAAGGAGCAACTCGCGCAGGCGGGCGAGACACTGCCCGACGTCGTGATCGCTTCATGCGGCGGCGGCTCCAATCTCGGGGGAATCGCGCTGCCGTTCGTGCAGGATGCCGGCGTGCGGCTCGTGGCGGTCGAGCCGTCGTCATGTCCGACGCTCACCGAGGGCTCGTTCGACTACGACTTCGGTGACACGGCCGGGATGACGCCGCTCCTCCCGATGTACACCCTCGGTCACGACTTCGTGCCGCCGTCGATCCACGCCGGTGGTCTGCGCTACCACGGCGACTCGCCGATCATCTCGAGTCTGGTGAAGACCGGCCGGATGGAAGCGCTCGCGTACCCGCAGGGAAAGACGTTCGAGGCCGCGATGCAGTTCGTCAATACGGAGGGCAAGCTCGCTGCGCCAGAGACCGGCCACGCGATTCGCGCCGCGGTCGACGAGGCGTTGGCTGCAAAGGAAACCGGGGAAGAGAAGGTGATCCTCTTCAACTACTCCGGGCACGGCCTGCTCGACCTGTCGGCGTACGACGACTACCTCAACGGTCGGCTCATCGACGCGTAGGCGGCGCCGCGCCGGCCCCCACAACCGGCGCGTCGACATGGGCAGCCTCGGTGTGGATGGACGCGCGCGCCCGCCGAAGTGTCCACCAGTCGGCGATGCGCATACCGCCAACGTACGCGACCACCGCGTAGAGCCAGCCGAGCAAGATGTCGACGACGTAGTGCTCGCCGGTGTAGACGAGCGTGAAGCTCATCGCGCAGACATAGGCGACGAAGACCCAACGCCAGCGGTCGGCAGATCGCCAGAAGAACAGCAGGAGCAGGAGCGGGTACGCCGCGTGGAGCGATGGTATGGCCGCGACCGGATTCGAGAAGCGGCTCCCCGACTCGAAAGCGGTCGCCGCGCTATGTATCCCGACGTGGTGCCACATCCGTTGGATGATGCGCACCGTCGGCTCCAGCGCGCCCCGTTGGCTCGCCAGCCATGGGGGGGCCGCGGGATACACCACGTACGTGACGTACCCGAGGAACGTGAGCCCGACGAAGAGGCCGACGTAGCGGTGGAAGCGGCGGTAGTCGAGCTTCCAGATCAGCGCGGCCGCGAGGATCGGCACGAAGAAGTGCGAGAGATACACGAAGAACACGACGTAATCCCACCAGTGGGGATGGCCCAGGTGGTACAGCGCGTGTTGCAGGCGAACGGTGGGCGCGACGCCGCCGCTGAGCCACTCGTCGGCATGCAATTGCGGGGTGAGGTGCGCACGAGCGACGAGACCGTCGGCCTGGCCGCGCAGAAGGTCGTACGCGAGGAGGACCACGAACAGCGGCAGCCAGTCGATCAGTATCCGCCGGATTGCGCGGGGGCTCGTGGCGCTCCCGGCGATGAGGCCGACGAGGACCCAGAGGAAGACCCGGCTACGCGACGTCGGGAATCCAAACACCTTCGAAATGATCACGAACGCGAACGCGTACGCGAAAATCAGTACCGCGACGCGGGTGTGACGTGAGATGTTGCGCCACCGGCGCGTGAGCGGGTTTGCGGACTGGGCGGCCACGTCGGCGCGCGCGACCGTGCTCGCGGCCGCGCCGTCACCTGTGAGCAGCGCGGCGCCGAGTTCAGATCCGTCCGCGTCAAAACCGACGTCGCCGGTGATCTCCGTTGTGACGCGATCAGCTGACACCCGCAATGCGACTCCCTCTGGCCCGGCTCCCCGAGGCAGTGCCATCGTACGGATTCGCCGAGCCCAGGGCACTTCATGGCGCCCACGCGGTCCGAAGCGGGCTGGATGCCGTCCGGTACGGTAGAGCCGTGTTCGTCAAGGTTTGTGGGATCACCTCCGAGGAAGACGCCCTGCTGGCAGTCGCGCTCGGCGCCGACGCGCTCGGATTCGTCTTCGCACCCGGCAGCACCCGTCAGCTCACGGCCGACGCCGTTCGTGACATTGCGAAGCGATTGCCGCACGAAGCCGTCACCGTCGGCGTCTTTCGCAACGAGCTGCCGCAACGAGTCACCGAAATTGTCAACACCGTGGGGTTGCGCGGCGCACAGCTGCACGGTCGGGAACCGCTCTCGGAGGTGCGCTGGATCCGTCAACGGGTGTCGTTCGTGATCCAGGGATTCGGCGCCGGTGATCCCGCCATCGCGTCGGCCGCCAACGGCCCTGCCGACGTGGTGCTCATCGACTCACCCGAGCCGGGGTCGGGTGAGGTGTTCGACTGGTCACTCGCAGAGGACGCGCCGGGCGGGGTGCGGTTGCTGCTCGCCGGCGGCTTGACCGCCGACAACGTGGGCGAGGCCATCCGCCGGGTGCGGCCGTGGGGCGTCGACGTCTCGAGCGGCGTCGAGTCGGCACCGGGACGCAAGGACGCCCGCAAGCTGCGCCGGTTCATCGAGACCGCGCACGCAACCGGCGACGAGCTTGCCGAAGACGGCTGGACACCTGGCCCGTCGCGACCGTACGACTGGGCCGACGACGAGCTACGCGGCGGCTGACGTCGTGCCGTTGTCGAACGGCGTGTCAGTTGTCTCGGTGCTCGCAGCTCAGCCGCTGTTGAGGTCGACCTTGCACTTGTCCTTGCTGTAGCTCCTGACGTGCGTGCTCGCCGTTTGGACCTTCGCGGCGGCCTGCTTGTCCTTCTCGAACGCGGCAGGGTTGCTGGCGAATTTTGAGTAGGCGTCCTTGATCACACCCACGTCACCGCTGATATCGCTCGGTGCATTCGTCGCGAGATCGTTGTAGGTCTTCTCGATCTTTGCCCGTCCGAGCCTTGGTGTCTCCGCCGGTGCCATTCAGTGACTTGTCTTCGCTGATGTTCGAGCAGTGCGCAGAAGGATCCTTTGCTGCCACAGTTTGGCGGGACCGGGCGCGAGCCGGCTCCCGTATCATGTGCTGTTCGTCGCATCCACGAAATCGGAGCACGCGCATGGCCGCTCCAGCCCGAGGTACGCCCGTACGCCTCGAGGCGGCCGGACCCGAGCCGACCGGCCTCGGGCGCTTCGGTGAGTTCGGCGGCCGCTTCGTGCCCGAGACGCTCGTGCCCGCGCTCGAGGAGCTGGAGCGCGAGTTTCGCACCGCGTGGTCGTCGGACGAGTTTCGCGACGAGCTGTCCGAGCTCCTCACGTCATATGCCGGGCGGTCGACACCGGTGACCGAATGTCATCGGCTCTCGGAGCGGCTCGGTGTGCGGGTGCTGCTCAAGCGCGAAGACCTCACCCACACCGGCTCGCACAAGATCAACAACGTGCTCGGCCAGGCGTTGCTCACGAGGCGCATGGGCAAGCGACGCGTGATCGCCGAGACCGGCGCCGGCCAGCACGGCGTGGCCACGGCGACCGCCGCGGCGCTGTTCGGTCTCGAATGTCTGGTGTTCATGGGCGCCGTCGATATCGACCGCCAGGAGCTCAACGTCTTTCGCATGCGGCTGCTGGGCGCGGAGGTGGTACCCGTCGAGTCGGGAAGTGCCACCCTCAAGGACGCGATCAACGAGGCGCTGCGCGACTGGGTCGCGAGTGTCGAGTCGACGCATTACTGCATCGGATCGGTCGTCGGCCCGCACCCGTACCCGTGGATGGTTCGCGAGTTTCAGCGCGTCGTCGGCGACGAGGCGCGCGCGCAGTGCCGCGCGATTCTCCGGGGAGCGGATCCCGACTATGTGATTGCGTGCGTCGGCGGTGGGTCCAACGCCATTGGCACGTTCGCCGGCTTCCTCGACACGTCCGCGGAGCTGATCGGTGTCGAGGCGGGCGGTTTCGGGCCCGAAACGGGGAAGCACGGCGCGTCAGTCAACCGCGGCGTGCCTGGCATCCTGCACGGTGCACGCTCGTTGTTTCTCCAAGACGAGGACGGCCAGATCCTCGAGGCGCATTCGATCAGCGCCGGGCTCGACTACCCGGGCGTCGGCCCTGAGCACGCCGAGTTGGCCGCGACCGGACGGGCCCGGTACCCGTATGCGACCGACGACGAGGCCGTCGCGGGATTCCAGTTGCTCGCGGTCACCGAGGGCATCGTGCCGGCACTCGAACCGGCACACGCGATTGGATGGCTGATGCGCGAAGCAGGGCGGTCGGTGCCGTCGGGTTCCACCGTGTTGGTCACGCTCTCGGGCCGCGGCGACAAGGACGCCGTGCAGGTCGCTGAGCGGCTCACCGGCGAGCACCTGGCGTGAACCTCGACGCCCACCTGCGGGCCCGGCGCGACACAGGCTGCAAGCTGCTCGTGCCGTACGTCACCGGGGGTATGGGCCAGTCGTGGCTCGACGTCGTGCGTGCAGTCGCCGATGCCGGTGCCGATGCCATCGAGATCGGCATCCCGTTCTCCGATCCGGTAATGGACGGGCGCACGATCCAAGAAGCGTCGCAGCGCGCACTCGATCTCGGCGCGACGCCGGCCAAGATCATCGGCGATGTCGCGCAGCTCGACATCGGAGTGCCGCTCCTCGTGATGACGTACTGCAACCCGGTACAGCACGCCGGCTTCGAGCGTTTCGCGTCGTCGCTTGCCGACGCCGGCATCGACGGTGCGATCGTACCCGATCTCCCATTCGATGAGCTCGACGGCTGGGGCCGGGCGGCCGACGCCGCCGGCGTCGAGACCGTGCTGCTCGTCGCACCGACGACGCCCGACGATCGCCTTCGCCGTATCGCGGCGCGCACGCGAGGTTTCCTCTACGGCGTCGCGCTCATGGGTGTCACCGGGGAGCGCACCGATCTTCCCGCTCAGGCCCGCGAGATGGGGCGGCGATGCAAGGCGGTGACCGACGTGCCGGTGCTCCTCGGGGTCGGGATCTCCACGCCGGAGCAGGCGGTCGAGGCGGCCGCCGCCGCCGACGGCGTCATCGTAGGAAGTGCCCTCGTGCGGCGGCTGCTCCGGGGCGGCGGCCCTGATGAAGCGCACACGTTCGTGGCGTCACTTCGTGGCGCGCTCGACGAGTGAGTCGAGTGTTCGCGCTTGGCGACGGTGGACCACGGTGACGGTCGAAGTGGGGTACATGCGGCATCCGGAGTGCGATCTGTGTGAGGCCGCCCGGATGACGGAGTGGTACCACGAGGACGATGTGTGCTGGATCGCGCAATGCGAGATCTGCGCGGTGCCGATGGTCGTGTGGCGCTCACACGGCGTGGAACCGCCCGAGCCCCAGCGACGGCACATGCTCGAGCACCTGGCCCGCATCGCCGACGAGCAGATTGGCGAGCACTACGTCGACGGCAACATGCGCAACATCCCCGATCACTACCACGCCCACGCGCGACCGAAAGGCGGGTTCTTCGGGCGGCGCTAACGCCCGATCTGCGTGTTCTGGTCCGGGGCGGCCGGGTCGGCCAGCGCCGTCCGAGAAACGTCTATATCCCGCGCGCTGGATGCCGATACCGCGGTATGGCGAGACTTCTCCCCGGCTATCTGGTCAAGCCGTTCCGAGCGAGTCAGATGGAAGCGGAGGTGGCCCGCATCGTCGGTCCGCCCACAATCGAGAAGGTGGACGCATGACAACGGTGCTGGTCGTCGACGACGATCCCGATGTTCGCGAGCTCATCGCGTTCAAGCTCCGAGCGCTGGGCTTCACGATCGACATCGCGCCCGACGGTGAGGCAGGACTCGCGGCGGCACTCGCCGCGCCGCCCGGTCTCATCCTGCTCGACGTCATGATGCCGAAGATGAGCGGCCTCGACGTGACCCGGGAGCTACGCGCCAACAGCGACACGGCGGGCACGCCGATCATCTTGCTGACGGCCAAGGCACAGGAGGCCGACGTCGCGCGCGGCTTCTCGCTCGGTGCCACCGACTACGTCATCAAGCCGTTCAGCCCCCGCGACCTCGTGAACCGGGTGCAGGCGGTGCTGGAGCGCGCTCCGACCGCCGGTTAGCCACACGTTTTTCCTGACGGGTCAGTAGCCGCCACCACTGGATGACTTCGTAGTTGTCGCCGTGGTCGCCGTAGTCGCCGAGCTGCCGCTCGTCGCGATGCCGGTGTAGAACGCGCCCTGCATGCCGCTCGCCTTGTGGAACCGGCAATAGAACGCCGCGTCCCCGGCCGCGGGAATCTTCACCTGCACGTTGGCCTTGCTCCCGGCGTTGACGACCTGATCGATGCCAAGTGAGTCGATCGTGAACGTGTGCTGGTTCTTGCCTTCGTTTTTCAGCTCCACCGTCACGGTCGCGCCGGGGTCGGCCTTGAGGAAGGTCGCGTTGAAATAGAAATCGTCCTGCTCGATCTCCACGGTGGGCGTCGCGCCGGTCAACGTTTTCTGGCCGTGGTTGTTGATCTTGCCTTCTAACGTCACGCCCGCCGGTGGGCTCGCAGTCCCTCCGCCGGCCTTCGCCTTCGAACTGCTGCTGCTGCCGCAGGCGCTGAGGAGCCCGCCGGCGAGCGCGGCGGCAATCAGGGTTACGACGATCTTGCGCATGGCTCCTCCCCTGGTTGGGTCCGTCCGAGTGATACGGAGGGCCGGCTCAAAGAGATTGCTTTTCGGTCGAATCCCACGTCACAGCGCTACCGTGGCGCGGCGACGCCAATCCCTACGCTACGGAGGTCCGTACTACACCGTGTGGACCGTCTCCGACGACACGCTGCTGGCCGGGCTCGCGACCGGCGATGGCGATGCGGCCGCGGCGTTTGTGCGGCGCTTCCAGCGACGCGTGTACGGCCTTGCGCTCACGATCGTCGGGGAGTCCCGCGCCGCCGAAGACGTGTCCCAGGAGGCGTTCGTGCGGGCGTGGCGGCATGCGGCGGCCTACGACCCACGGCGGGGATCGGTCGTGACGTGGCTCCTCACGATCACGCGCAATCTCGCTATCGACGCCGTGCGGGTGCGCCGGCCATTGGTGCTCGACCCCGACGCGATCGTCGGCCTGCACCAAGTGAGCGCGGAGCGCGGCCCGGCCGAGCTTGCCGATCTCGGCGACGACACCGCCCGGTTGCGCGCGGCGATCGCGCGGCTTCCCGAGGAACAACGTCGGGCGATCGTGCTTGCCGGGCTGCTCGGCTACACCGCACGGGAGATCAGCGAGTCCGAGGGGATCCCGCTGGGCACTGCAAAGACTCGCATCCGCACTGCGCTGCAGCGATGCCGCGACGCGCTGGTTCGCGAGGAGCAGTCCGAATGATGGCAGGGGGTGGTTTGCAATGATGCCGCTGGATTGCGCGGAGGTGCGGGAACTCGTGCCGGAGCTCGCGCTGGGGGTGTTGAGCGGGAGCGAACGCGCCGAAGTGCTGCTCCACGCGAACCAGTGCGCGCGCTGCCAGGCGCTGATGGGTGAGCTCGGCGAGGCAGCCGACGCGTTGCCGCTGCTGGCACCCGAGATCGAGCCCCCCAACGGCTTCGAAACCCGCGTGCTGGGGAAGTTGCTCGGCTCGCGTCGCAAGAACGCGCGTCGGTGGGGTTTCGCGCTCGCGTTCACGGCCGCGGCCGCGGCCATCGTCAGCATCGTCGCCGTGCAGTGGGTCGACGCGAGCAATGGGCACGCCACTCCGTCCGCACCCGTTGCGGCCGTGCGTTCGGCTGCCATGGTCGGTGACCACGGCATACGCGTCGGACGGGTCTATACGGCGGCGAGTAAGCCCACGGCGATCGTCGTCACGGTCGACTATTGGGTCGCCACGGGCACGTATCGCGTCGAGCTGCAACCGACCGGCGGCCCGGTGCAACGGCTCGGCACGATCCAGATCGACGAGGGGCGCGGGTCGTGGGGCGGTGCGGCGCGGCTGGCGACCTCGGGATCGACTCGGGTCGCGCTCGTCGACCCGCACGGCACGGTCGTATGTCACGCGACCTTGAGCGCGCCCGCTTAGTCGCCGACCGCGCCCCCGGGCGACTCCGCAACCTCCAGCCGTTCGCGGAGGAACGCGAGTACCCGATCGAGCGCGACTCGCGTGGGATGGCCCGGCTGATCGACGAGGTGGTTGGTGAGCACCGAGTGGTCGACCTTCTTGATGCCGAAGGCGTTCCCCGGCGACGAGTCGATCTCTACCGCGATGAACCCATCACCAAGCTCGCGTCGCAGGGTCTCGAAGCGTTCCGGCGGCACGTTCCGGTCCGCCGTGAAGCGGAGTCCGAGCACGCACGCGCCTTGGGAGACGCGTTCCTTGACCCGGGTGAGGTCGTCGTCACTGATGCCGAGCGCGGCCCGTCGAGTGCGTCCGATGGCGAAGGGCACCGATGGTTGACTGAGCACCGGGGCCAGGATCTCGTCGTCGATCATCATGCCGAGCGCGAAACCACCGGTGAAGCACATACCGACGACGCCGACGCCGGGGCCGCCGCACTCCGCGTGCGCCTCGCGAGCCAGCCGCCGCAGCCAACCGATGACCGGTGCGGTGCGATTGAGCTTGAGCGCGAGGAACTCTTTTGCCACACAGGCACGCGTCAGCGACGAGATGACGTACGGCACGCTCACCGACTTGCCCGGTATGCCAAAGAGCGACGGCAGAACCGCCGTGAAGCCCGCGTCGATCACGCGCCGAGCGAAGGCCTCGACCTCGGGTGTGATACCGGGCAGCTCTTCGATGACGATGACGGCCGGGCCGCTCCCGGCGCGGTACACCGTGCGGGTCAAGCCGTCGTACTGCAGCGCTGATTCGCTGAACCCGTCGAGCGCGCCGGTCATGGTGGAACCTCCGAAGGACTGACGGTGTCGAGCGTACGGTCCGCGGTCTCGGGCAGAAAGGGGAGCACGAACGCCGCCGCCACGAGTGACGCCACGCCGCACAGCGCGATCGCGGGGCCGAGCCCGCCGACGAACGTATCGATGTTGGTCGCGACCAGCAGCCCCGTGATCGAGCCGGCGACGGAGCACACGAGGATGAGCGCGTTCGACGTGCTGCGCACCTCGGTGGGGAAGAGCTCGGTGCCGAGCGTCGCGATCGCGAGGCTCGCGCAGGCCGCAGCGACAATTGCAGCTGTCGAGATGACCCAGAGGATCGGACCGCCAGTGACGAAGAACGCCATCTGCAGCACGGTCGCGAGCCCGAGCGCGACGATCGCCAATGGCCGCCGGCCGCGGCTCTCGGCCAGCCGGCCCGCGATCAGAATGCCGATCAGCCCGGGCGCGCCGTTCGTCACCGCGCGAAAGAGTGCGATGGCCGAGTTGGAGAAGCCGTGCTCGTCGCTGAGGTACTTGTTGGTGTACTGCGCCGACGGCGCGGCGAACACGTTCGTCAGGAACGCCGCGAGACTCAACAGCACGAACCGGCGACCGTACGCCTGATCGAACAGTTCCCGGAGCCGGCCGCGCGCGACCGCCTGCGCAACGAGCGCGCTGTACCGGTGTGTCTCGAGCAGGTTGCGACGCAGCGCCGGAAGGAACAACAGCGCCAGCGTGCTCAGCCCGAACGAGACGCGCCACGCTTGAGGCCCGAGGTCGGCGATCGGCAGCGTCACGACCGAGATCGCGAACCCCGCGCCCGCGGCGAGCGCGAGCATCGCCAGCGCGAAGGCGCGCGCACGCTCCGGTGCTTCTTCGACGACGGCGATGCCACCCACCACGAGGGCGGCGTTGGCAAAGGCCCGAGCGAGCACCTGGCCGCCGGTGAAGATCTCGAAGGTGGGTGAACCCGCCGAGACGGCGTTCGCCACGCAGACGCCGATCAGCGACCACAAGATGACCTTGCGGCGACCCACCCGATCGCCGAGGCTGATGGCCACGAGCGCTACCAACACGCCGGCGCGCGTGACCGCGGAGGCGACCCCGAGCTCAGCCGTGCTCTTATGGAACGCGTCCTGCACGGAATCGGCATTCTGACCGAACAACGCGCCGCCGAAATTGCTGACGGCAGTCGCGAACGCGACCGTCGCGATCAGTGTCGCCTGCTGCGGCGTAAACGACGCCGGCGGTAAGTATCGCGACGGCGGCAAGGGTGGCGGCGAGGGGCGCCCGTGGACAGCCGCGTCGATCTCCTCAGCCCGATGCCGCAGGCCGCGGCGCATACCGGCCGCGATGATCGGCGCCACGAACCAGTTGAAGTACGGCACCTTGACGTCGCTGGCAGCTTCGAGCCCGATCGTCGCGGTCGCCGGCTCGTCGCCCGGCGTGACCGACACGTACAGCGTCGCCTCCGTGTCGGCACCCAACGGCGCGGTCACGGTGTCACCCTCCAACGGCGCGCCGATCGTTTCGGCGACGATCGGAAGCACCTGCTCGACCGAACCTTCGACGGTGATCGACATCCGGCGCCGCACGTGCGGCATGCTACGGCCTCGTCCGCGAACCGCCGGCTATGGGAGCAGCGCTGATGGGCAAGCTCGTCGTGGGGCCAAGGCTCCCGATTTCACTTTGCCCGATCAACACGACGCGAAAATTGCGCTCGGAAAACTTCCGAGGCGCGCCGGTGGTCGTCTACTTCTATCCGAAAGCCGACACGCCCGGTTGCACGACGCAGTCATGCGCGTTACGCGACGCCGAACCCGACCTCGCCGTGCTGGGCGCCGCGCAGTAGCCAACTTCAATTCTTGCGTCAAAAATCGGGGTGACATCCCGGTTGCTGACGCAAGAACGTGGGGGAAGGAGTCGGGGTCAGGCGCCCATGGCGTGGAAGCCGCCGTCGACATGGAGCATCTCGCCGGTCGTGGCGGGGAACAGGTCGGAGAGGAGCGCGACGCAGGCTTTGGCGACGGGTTCGGCGTCGCGGATGTTCCACCCGAGTGGGGCACGCTCGGTCCACACGTCCTCGAAACGTTCGAAGTCGGGAATGCTGCGGGCGGCCATGGTGCGAATCGGGCCGGCACACACGAGGTTGACACGGATGCCGCGCGGCCCGAGATCACGCGCGAGATAGCGCGCCACCGACTCGAACGCCGACTTCGCCACCCCCATCCAGTCGTACACGGGCCAGGCGTGGGTGTTGTCGAAGTCGAGCCCGACGATTGATCCGCCTTCGGTCATGAGTGGGAGCGCCGCGCTCGCTAGTGCCTTGAGCGAGTAGGCAGAGAGTTGGAACGCAATCGCGACGTCTTCCCACGGTGCATCCAGGAAGCCGCCGCCCAGGCACGACTCGGGCGCGTAGCCGATCGCGTGGAGCACGCCGTCGAGGTGACCGCCGACGTTCGACGCCAGCGCATCGAGATCCCCGGGATCGCTGACGTCGAGCTCCACGATCTCGGGCGTGACCGGCAACCGCTTCGCGACCCGCTGCGTGATACTCATCACGCGTCCGAACGAGCTGAGCACGACCTCGGCACCTTCGTCTTGCGCGAGCTTCGCGACGCCGAACGCGATCGACGAGTCGTTGAGCACTCCGGTGACCAGGATCCGCTTGCCGTCGAGCAGCATCAGCCCCTCCTCCGGGTCTCGTCGTCACTTCGAGCGGCGATCGTCACAGCGGCCCGTTGGAATGGCGGCGGGATGGCTGGAGCTCACGTTTGGTCACGAGACGCGACAGTGCGCCGACCAGCGCCCGACGGGTGTCGGCGGGGTCGATCACCTCGTCGACATATCCCCTGGTCGCGGCCACGTACGGATTCGCGCACCGTTCTTCGTACTCCGCTTCGAGTGCCAGCTGCTCGTCGACCCGAGCCGCATCATCGGTGATGCCACGCAGGCGCCGGCCGTGCAGGATCTGCACGGCGCCGGGCGCCCCCATGACCGCGATTTGCGCGGTCGGCCACGCGAAGCAGATGTCGTTGCCGAGCTCTTTCGAGTCCATGACGATGTACGCGCCGCCGTACGCTTTTCGCACGACGACACAGAGCCGCGGCACGGTTGCCTCGCCGTACGCGTGCACCAGCTGCGCGCCGTGACGGATCATCCCGCGCCACTCCAGATCGCGGCCCGGCTCGAAGCCGGGCGTATCGACGAACGTCAGCAGCGGTACGTTGAACGCGTCGCACCACTGCACGAATCGTGCTGCCTTGCGAGACGCCTCGATATCGAGTGTGCCGGCACGCTGTTGCGGTTGGTTCGCGACCACACTGACGGTGCGCCCGTCGAGGCGGCCGAGGCCGGTAACGAGATTGGGCGCGTACGCCGCGCGGAGCTCGTAAAAGGAATCCATGTCGAGCACATCGTCCACGACGACCCGCATGTCATAGGGCACCGTTGTCTCGGCGGGCACGGTGCCGGCAGCGCGAGCACTGCCGCGGTCGGCGGGGTCGGTGCCGATGGCGCGCGGCGGGTCGTCGAGGTGATTCGCAGGGAGGTAGGCAAGAAGATCGGCGACGTGGAGCAAAGCATCGTCTTCGTCGGCGGCCACGATGCTCGCGACGCCGTCCCGCTGGTCGTGCACCGCCGCACCGCCAAGCGTGTCGTGATCGGCTGTCACCCCAGTGAAATCGCGCACCGCGGCAGGACCGGTCACGTACGCGAAGGCGTCGGCTGTCATCACGACGTGGTCGGCCAGCCCGAGCAGCAACGCAGGCCCCGACACGCACGGCCCCACCACGACCAACACGGTCGGCACGACACCCGAGGCTGCCGTGAGCGCACGAGCGACGCGGCCCCAGGCGTGGAGCGCGGCGACGCCTTCATGCACATCCGCGCCCGAGGTTGCGAGCACGCCCACCACCGGGACGCCGAGCTCCACCGCGAGGTGCACGGCGCGGACGAGCGTGTCGCCTTCGGCGATGCCGATCGCGCCCCGATGCTTGCCGCCCTCGAGGCGAAACCAGCTCACTGGTCGCCCATCGAAGTCGCGCAGTGAGGCGCAGGCGGCGGCGCTGTGCCCGCCCACGACGGGTGTGGTCGCGGTCGGGGAGTGGAGGGCGAGGGTCATGGGCGCGGCCGGCGGTGCTAGCTACTCGTGCCGAAGATCAGCGTCGAGTTGTGGCCGCCGAACCCGAATGAGTTGGACAGCACCGGCCGCACCCCGGTCTCGCGTGGTGAGCCGAAGACGACATCGAGCTGAATGTCGTTGCCCAGCCTTTCGACGTTCGCGGTGGGAGGCACCAGCCCATCGGAGAGCGAGAGCAACGACGCCGCGGCCTCGACCGCGCCCGCGGCGCCGATCAGGTGCCCGGTCACACCCTTGGTCGACGTGACCGGCGGCGCGGCGTTGCCGAAGACTTTGCGGATCGCCTCGGCCTCTGCGGTGTCGTTGAGCGCGGTGGACGTGCCGTGCGCGTTGACGTGACCGATGTCGGCCGGCGTGAGCCCGGCGTCGTCGATGGCCTGCTGCATGCAGACCGCGGCCCCCGTGCCGCCCGGCGCAGGCGCGGTGATGTGGTACGCGTCGGCGTTGCGGCCGTAGCCGAGCACCTCGCCATACACGCGCGCGCCGCGGGCTCGGGCGTGGTCAAGCGATTCGAGAATGAGCAACGCCGCACCCTCTCCGATCACGAAGCCGTCGCGTTCCTCGTCGAACGGTCGCGACGCCCGCTCGGGGTCGTCGTTGCGGGTGCTCAGCGCACCCATGCGGGAGAACGCCGAGATCGTGACCGGCGTGACTGCGGCCTCGGTGCCGCCGGCCGCGACGACATCGGCCGAGCCATCGCGAATGAGCCGAGCCGCTTCGCCGATGGCATGCGAGCCGGCTGCGCACGCAGTCGCGATGCACATGTTGGGTCCCGTCCAGCCGAACTGCATCGCCGTCACACCCGCGGTCGCGTTGGCCATCATCATCGGCACCAAGAACGGGCTCACGCGTGACGGGCCGCGCGCGAGGAACACCTCGACGTTCTCCTCGAGTGTGTCGAGGCCACCCACGCCGGTACCGATGACGACGGCGCAGCGAGCGGGGTCGACGCCGAGCTCGCCGGCATCGGCGAGCGCATCGGCGGCGGCGGCAAACCCGAGCTGTGTCACCCGATCAGCGCGTCGCGTTTCCTTGGGACCGAAGTAGGGGACGGGGTCGAAGTCGTTGACTTCGCCTGCGAACCGCACCGGGAGTGCCGAGGCATCGAACCGTTCGATGCCTCGTGCGGTTGCGCGACCGGCGACGACCGTCGACCAGAACGACGTGAGATCGGTGCCGGCCGGAGTCTTCACGCCGATGCCGGTGACGGCGACGCGCGGTCGCTCCCGGTGGTCGACGAGTGCGTTCATGCCGTGGCGCCGACCTTGGCGAGCACGAGGTCGACGGCCTTGCCGACGGTCGTGACGCCTTCGAGGTCTTCTTCGGGCACGGTGATGTCGAACCGCTCCTCGAGGCCCATGACGAGCTCGACGAGGTCAAGGCTGTCGGCGTCGAGGTCTTCCTTGAAGCGAGCCGCCTCGGTGACCTGGTCGGGCTCGACGCGCAGCACCTCGACCGCGATGTCGGTGAGGGCGTCAATTGCGTCGGCTCGGTTCATTGGGTTCCTCCTGGTGTGAGTGGTGTCAGTGTTGTCGGGGTTGTCGGCCGTCGTCTATCGGTTGTTGTTTCCCGCGCGTCAGTGGCCCATGCTCATGCCACCGTCGATCGGGATCAGCGCACCGGTGACGTAACCGGCGGCGTCGG
The DNA here is from genome assembly GCA_038236695.1 of Acidimicrobiia bacterium. Taxonomy (GTDB): domain Bacteria; phylum Actinomycetota; class Acidimicrobiia; order IMCC26256; family JBBRZM01; genus JBBRZM01. Next base: position 13,329 of record JBBRZM010000025.1, on the reverse strand, counting down.
TACACAGGAATGCGATCATCGAGGCGACCTCGTCGACCGTGCCGAAGCGGCCGAGTGGGACTGCTGCTTCGGCCCGGGCACGCCACTCGTCATCGAGGCCGGCGGTCATCGCGGTGTCGATCGCCCCGGGGGCGACGACGTTGCACGTGACGTTGCGCGGCGCCAGCTCGCGCGCGACCGCACGGGTGATCCCGAGCAGTCCGGCTTTCGCAGCGGAGTAGTTGACCTGTCCGGGGCTGCCCATGTGCCCGCCCACCGATGACACGTTGACGATGCGGCCGAAGTGGGCCTTCAACATCGGACGGCTTGCCCGGCGGATCGTGAAGAACGCCGCGGTGAGGTTGGTGCGCAACACGTCGTTCCAGTCGTCGTCGGTCATTCGAGCGACGAGTCCATCACGGGTGATACCGGCGTTGTTGACGAGCAGCTCGACAGCACCCCACGCGTCTTCGATGGTGGAGAAGGCGGTGTCGACGGCCGCGCCATCGCTCACGTCGCAACGAAGCGCGAGCGCTTCGCCCCCCGCCTGCTCGATCTCCGACTGTGTCGTCTTCGCGCCGTCGTTGTCGCTCGAATAGCAGAACGCGACCCGGTTGCCGGCCGCCGCGAGTGCGGCCGCGGTGGCACGACCGATGCCACGCGACGCGCCGGTGACGAGCGCGACCCGTGCGGTCATGACTGACCCCAGCGCACGAGCGCACTCGCCCAGGTCATGCCGGCTCCGAATCCGGAGCAGAGCACGAGGTCGCCGTCACACAGCCGCCCATCATCCGCAGCCTCCGCGAGCGCGAGCGGAATCGACGCTGCCGACGTGTTGCCGTACTTCTCGATATTGACCACCGTGCGCTCCGGAGGGATGTTGAGCCGACCGGCCGCGGCCTCGATGATGCGGGCGTTGGCCTGGTGCGGCACGAACCACGCGACCTCCGAGGATGCCACGCCGGCGCGGTCGAGCACGAGGCCCGCCGAGTCGACCACGGCGCGCACGGCCCGCCGGAAGACTTCCGGGCCCGCCATCTTGAGGTAATGCTCGCCGGCGGCAACCGTCTCGGCGGATGTGGGGCGCCGGCTTCCACCGGCCGGGATCTCGAGGAGCCCGGCGGCCGACCCGTCACACCCGAGGTCCCACGCGAGGAGCCCGGGTCCGTCGTCGGGCCCGGCAGACAGCACGACGGCCGCGGCCCCGTCGCCGAACAGGATGCAGGTGCCGCGGTCGTTGGGATCGGTCAACCGGCTGAGGGTCTCGGCTCCGACGATCAACGCGTTGCCGAGCGCGCCTGACGTCAGCAGCGACGCACCGACGACGAGCGTGTAGACGAACCCCGCGCAGCCCGCCGCGAGATCGAACGACCCACAGTCGAGCCCGAGTCCTTCACCGACGAACGCGCCGGTGTGCGGGATTGGTTGCTCGGGCGTGGCGGTCGCGACAATCAGCAGGTCGATCTCGCCCGGCGTGATCCCGGCATGCTTGATCGCCGCGGCACCGGCGTGGATCGCCAGCGACGCCGTCGTCTCGTCGGCATCGGCGACGCGCCGCTCACGAATGCCGGTGCGTTCGACGATCCACGCGTCACTGGTGTCGAGGCGCCGCTCGAGGTCCGCGTTGGTGAGTCGTTGACTGGGGACGGCGGTGCCCCATCCGGTAATGCAGGCGCGCATGCTCAGGCGACTCGTAGCCACGCGACGGGTTGGCCTTCGCGGAGACGTTCTCCGGCGTGGGCGAGCATGCCCATCAACTCGCCCCTGAAGGGGCTACGTACGGGGGTGGCCGTGCCCGGACCCTCGACGAAGCCAATCGCGTCACCGGCGTCGATCATCTGCCCGTCGGTGATGGCTGTCGTGCGGTAGATGCCGACGACGGGCGCGACAACCATGCGTTCCGAAACCGCGAGATGCTCGCCGTGCACCAACGCGTCCATTCAGGCCACCTCCCGGACGGCAACGAGATCGTCGGGCGACGCGACGCCCCACACGGGTACGTCGGGGAGCGTGCGTTTCGCGAGCGCAGCAAGCATTGAGCCGTGGCCGACCTCGAGCAGCACGCTCGGGCCGTACGCCGCGACACTGGCCTGCGATGCCCGCCACTGCACCGGCGCCGACACGTGCACAGCGAGGCGCTCCCGCCAGCCGTCGCCGTCGGCGTACGCGACTGCGTCGGCGTTGGATACCACCGGAGCAACGGGCGCGGCCATCGTGACAGTCGCGAGCTCGGTCGCGAGTGCCGCCGATGCGCCGCGCATCAGCGGGGTATGGAACGCGCCGCCGACGTTGAGCGGCGTCACGCGCCGCACACCGACCTCACGGGCCCGCTCGGCGGCCGCGTCGATGCCCGCGGGCGTTCCCGCAATCACGACTTGACCGGGCGCGTTGTCGTTGGCGAGCCAGCACGCGTCGGGCGCGGCGGCGCACGCGTCGCCCGCTTGTTCGGTCGTCGCGCCGAGCAGGGCGGCCATACGGCCGGGATGGGTGTCGGCCTCGCGTTGCGTCAGCTCGGCGCGCCGGGCTGCGAAACGGACGCCGTCGTCGAGCGACAACGCGCGGGCCGCGATCAACGCCGTCACCTGCCCGAGGGAGTGACCGGCGAACACGACTGGCGGCGCCTCGAGCTGCGGTTGGAGCGCCTCCCAGACCATGAGCGACGTGAGGAGTACCGCGAGTTGCGCCTCACGGGTGCGGGAGAGTGTTTCGGGAGGCGCGTCGGTGATCAGGTGGCCGAGCGGTTCGCCGAGCGCGTCCTCCGCTCGCTCGACGACCGACCAGGCGGCGTGCTCGCGCCACGACGCGCCCATGCCGGCCTGTTGCGTTCCCTGACCCGGGAAGATGATCGCGACACTCACGATGTGCTACTGCCCTTCGGAGGATACCGGTCTCTGATCAAGCATCGAGCGTTCGCGTTACATCCGCGTCGCGGTGTGATGTCGCGCGGGTAATGTCCCGCGATGATGGTAGAGAGTTACTGACAAGTATCGATAACTGAGAGGAAGGTTTTCGCGCGATGTCGCATCCCGACTCCGCGATGTTCATCGGCCTGTTGCCGCACCGACCGCCGTTTCGTTTCGTCGATGCCGTCGACGCGCTCGACGCGGGCGAGTCGGTTACTGCTCGGTATCGGGTGACCGGCGATGAAGCGTTTCTCGCGGGACATTTCCCCGGCAACCCGGTCTTCCCCGGTGTGATCCAGCTCGAAGCGCTCGCCCAGGCCGGAGCGATCGCGCTGCTCACCGACGAGCGTTACGCCGGGAAACTGCCGCTGTTCGGTGGCGTCGAAAAGGTGCGCTGGCGTCGCCTCGTGCAACCCGGCGACGAATTGGTGATGTCAGTGACGCTCGAGCGACTCAGCGCTCGCGGCGGGTGGGGCCGGGGGCGCACGACGGTCGATGCCGAAGTGACCTGCGAAGCGCGACTGTTCTTCGCGCTCGCGTGAGCAGCGCCGGTCTGGCCGCTGGCGTTCGACGAGCGATCACCTAACTTGCGGGAAGGTTCCATCCCGGCTCGGCCGCGTCGTCGTCATCGACAGACGGGAGTGGTGTCGCGAGATCGACAGCGCGCCGCGCCTGGCGATCGGGTACGTGCTTTGCTTCCTGATCGCGGGCGATCTCCTCGGGGTTGTCGCCGAGGAGGAGGCGTGTCTCGGCGGTGTCGTCGAGCGGCGGTTCGTCACGCACGGTGCGCCAGGGTGCGAGCACGATGACGAGCAGCACGATGATCGCGACGACGGTGATCGTGACTGCGACGACTGCTGCTGTCTGCACCGCAAGCGGCCCGCTCATCGGAGTCTGGGATCTGAAAGCGCCATGGCTCCTGGTGTTCTGCGCGACACGGGCCTTGCGAGCCTCGTGATCTTACTGGCGCACCGCGCCGCGAGGACGGTTCACCCTCCTGGCCGAGCGGCGTGCGTGTTCGGCATGCGCACCGATGTCGAGTTGCGGCGGCTGACCGCTGATCGTTGCGGTCCGAGCCGCATCCGGACGTCGCCACTTCGCCCGGATGCTCCGATATATGACGGTCGCGGCTGCCGAAGCACGGGCCCGAGGTCCGGCAACGCCGGCCCGGCCGAGCTGGGAAATGATGACCGGGCGAGATGGTCGAACGACCTCTAAGGTCCAACCTCGTCACGAGTTGCCGACGAGGACCAATGACACCGAGTCGCGAACGGCGCGTCGCTCTCGCCGAACCTCTCGCGCCGGACGAAGCGGCGCGTCAGCACGCCCCGAGTGGGGGCGCGCGGCTGGCGCGGTTCGCCTCGTGGAAAACGGGCGGGCCCATCGGGCTCGTACTCCTCGGCACGATCGTCGCCCGACTCCCGAGCTTCGGACGGCAGCTGTTCGATTCTGACGAAGCCACGATCGCGACCATGGGCATGGTCGTGTCGCGCGGCGGCGTGCTGTACCGCGATGTCATCGACCGAAAGCCGCCCCTCGCCGCGATCTTGTACGCGGCCACGTTTTGGGTCACTGATACTCGGAGCCTGTTGCCCGTTCATGTGATCGCGGCCCTGGGCCTCGCGGCGGCCGCGCTGGTCGTCGCGTACGACGTACGTCGCCGCGCGAGCGCTAATGCCGGCTGGTGGGCGGCGGGACTGCTCATCGCGGGCGCGGTCGCGTTCGAGCCCGCTGCGGGACAAGCCGCGAACTACTCGCAACTTGCTTTGCTCCCTGGCTGCGCGGCAATCGTCCTCACTCGTCGAGGGACGGCGCGAAGCGCTGCGTACGCGGGACTGGCACTCGGCATTGCCACGCTCACGCGCCAAACGTGGATCATTGGGCTCGGTCCCGCGGCGCTCGGGGTCTGGCTCCACGGCGGTCGTCAACGCGCCCATGTCGCGCTTTTGGTGGCGACGACCGCACTGACCATCGCGGCGGTCGGCCTGTTCGCTCCATTCAGCGCGTTCTGGCATTGGACGTTCAGCGGCAACGGCTCGTTGCTGTTCGCCCTGGGACATTCACAACACGTCGCGACTCGCGGCTGGCGCACGTTGCGGCTGTTCCTGATCGGACACATCGCGCTGTGTTGGTTGGCGCTGCGCCGAGGCTTGCATTTCGCAGATCTTGACCTCTGGGCCTGGCTCTTGGCCGGACTCGCGACGGTCGTGGTCGGGTTTCGATTCTTCGATCACTATTGGTTTCAGGTCCTGCCGCCACTTGTCCTGTTGGCTGCGCCGGCGGTCGATCGTCACTCGGTGCTGACGCGCGGCCTCGTCGCCGTCGCCGTCGTCGCACCCACACTGTGGTTCTGGACGCCGGCGTGGTCGCCGAAAGACTTCAATGACAATTGGACGCCACTGGTTGCCGAGATCCGCGAACAAACCCACGCCGGCGACCGCATCACCGTATGGGGCGCGATCCCGGAGCTGTACTGGCGTTCCGGACGCGCGCCCGCCGGCGGTCTCGTGCTCGCCGACTTCCTCGTCGGCAGATCTGCGGGCCTCCCTGACGGGCGCGAACTGCTGCGCGACGCGACACCCGGCGCGCGCACTGCATGGCTGCGTTCGCTGTACGCGCACCCACCGAAGTTGTTTCTCGATACTTCCGTCGCGAGCATTCGCAGCTACGGGCACTATCCGCTGAAGATCCTGCCGTCCGTGTCGAGCTTCGTCACTCGGTACTACCGCCGCATCGCGACCGTGAGCCGCGTGAACATCTATGAGCTCGTCCATCGGCCACCGCCGGTACGTACCGGCCGGGAACCGACGTCATCTGCGCACGGCGCAAATGTCGGGATCTGAGACGCGTCGCCTTCATCGGCGCCGTTCAAGGGTGGCCGGAGTGGTCTAAAACTGTGCCCGGAGTGGGACTTGAACCCACACACCCTTGCGGGCAACGGATTTTGAGTCCGTCGCGTCTGCCAATTCCGCCATCCGGGCCGGTCGACGAGGCTATCGTGCCGCGTCTCGAATGCCCGGCGCTTCAGCATCGGCGCCGAAATGACGACACACCACCATGATGCTACGCACCCCTCGAGCCACCGCGTTGCTGTGCCTGATCGCTCTGGGAACGTTCGCGGTCGCGGGCTGCGCCGAGGCCGTGGGTCCGCCGCTGGCCACCGCGGCATCGATGTGTGCCCGGTCACCGGCCACGTCGCGTTCACCAACGATTGGCACGCGCCGCGGCCCGGAAGTCTGCTCCACGAAGGCAACGACATTATGGCGCCGCGCGGCCGGGCCGCCGTTGCGGTCGTCGACGGATTCGTCAATCACCGGCTCGGCTCGCGCAGCGGGAACGCGGTGTGGTTCGTCGGCGGCGACGGCAACTCGTACTTCTACGCCCACTTCGATTCGTTCGCGACAGTTGATCACGCGATCGCGCACCGCGGTGACGTGATCGGTTACGTGGGGAACACGGGCGACGCGGCCGGCGGCCCGACGCATACGCACTTCGAGATCCACCCGCAAAACGGCGACGCGATCAACCCGTACCCGACGCTGCTGGTGATCTGCCCCGATCGCTAGGGCTTCGGCGCCAAGCCGAAGTTCGCCGCGCACAGCACAACGAGCGTGGGATAGGGGTTCACTGCAGGATTGCCGGCCCCACCAGGGTGCACTTCGAAGTGGGTGTGCGAAGCGCCGCCGGCGGCGTTGCCGGTGGCGCCGAGGTACCCGACCACGTCACCGGTGTTGACGCGACGAGGTGCGAGACCCTCGAAGCGGTCGAGGTGCGCGTAGTAGTAGGCCACGCCGTCGTCGCCTTCCAGCCACACCGCGTTGCCACCGAGTCCGCCGACCTCTTGGGTGATGGTGCCCGGGACGATCGCGATGTCGGGGAGACCGGTGGCGCCGAAGATGTCGTTGCCCTGGTGTGTGCGCCCGCCCGACCGCGGCTGACCCCAGTCGTTGGTGAAGACGACCGGCCCCTGTACCGGGCACAACGTGGCGCCGGTGTTGACCTGGCCCGCCGCCGCGCCCACCGCTCCGGTGCCGGCGAAGAACGCTTGCGTGTCCGCGATGGCCTGCAATTGCTGCATCGCTTTGGCCGCAAGCGCCAAGCTGGCCTCGAGCTGCGCCTGCTCCTGCGCCAACGCGGCGACAACCTCGTCCTGGCCGACCTTGGCTTGGGCGACCTGCTTCTGTAGCGCTTCCTGACGCTTCGCCGTGCTCTTGAGGTCGGCGATCATGTGGCTGTCGTGATCGGCGACGCTGGCAGTGAGCTGCGTCGCGCGCGCCGCATCCTGGAGGCCGCCGGCATTCAGCGCGTCGAGCAGTGTGCCCGTGCTGTCGTGGGTGTAGAGGTCAGCCGCGCGCTCGCGCACCTGCGCCCGCAGCCGGTCGGCATGGGCCTTGAGGCGCGGGATCTCGATCTGGAGCTGCGCGATCTGGCCTTCGAGTTTGGCCTGCTCCGTGATCGCCGCCTGATACTTCGTCGCGGCATCTTGGGCGGCAGCTTGGCTCTGGGCCACCGCCACCTTCGCGGCCTGCAGCGGATCGGGGGGAGCAAGCGGATTCGCCGCGCCAGTGGGGACGGCCGCGCCTGTCACCACCAGGGCTGCGAGCGCGAGGACACAACACGCGTGACGAATGATTCCCGGCATCAACCGAACAGGATAGCCAACCATGTGATCGACCTGACCGGCGCTCGACAAGCCGTGCGCGACCTGCTCGTCGCCCTCGGCCGCGACCTGCGCGTCGCCCTCGGCCGCGACCCCGCCTCCGAGTATCTCTGCCACACCCCTCGCCGAGTCGTCGACGCCTATGCCGAGCTGTTGACCCCCGAGCCGTTCGAGCTCACCACCTTCGCCAACGACGACGGCTACGACGAACTGGTCCTCGTCCGCGGCATCTCCTTTCAATCGCTCTGCCAGCATCACCTCTTGCCGTTTCACGGTGTGGCCCACGTCGGCTACGTACCGGCCGATCGCATCCTGGGGTTTGTCGAAGCTGGCCCGGGTCGTCGAGCTCTTCGCCCGCGACCTCCAAGTACAAGAGCGGCTCACCAAACAGGTCGCCGGCTGGCTCCAACAGCACTTGGAGCCCAAAGGCGTCGGCGTGGTCTTCGAGGCCGACCACTTGTGCATGTCACTGCAGGGGGTACGGGCCACCGGCGCTCGCACCGTGACCTCTGGCGTGCACGGCCTGTTGCGCGACGACGCCCGCTCCCGCCAGGAGTTCTTCGCCCTCACCGGCACAGGCCGGTAGCCCACCCGAGAGGTGATCGCCGCCTCACCTCCAGCCGACACCCCGTCACCGCCGACGCAAGAGGAGAAACCCGTGCGCACATCACAGACCTTCGTCATCCTTGGCGCCAGCCTCGCCGGCGCCAAAGCCGCCAAGACGCTGCGCGCCGAAGGCTTGGACGGTACGGTCGAGATGCGTGACGAACCTGCGAAGAGACGCCGGCTCTCATGAGGAGGCAGTGATGCGGAAGTTTTCGGTGCGCCCCACGCTGACGTTTCGGGGTCGGAAGTTCAAGGGACTGCGGGGTTGGTCGGGAAAGCCAACTCATCCACCACTGACCGATTTTCCGATCGCCGCGTATGTGCTCGCCGCGATCTTCGACATCATCGCGACGGTCGGCCGCAACGAGAACTGGGCGGGTGACTTCTTCCGCGCCGGCACCTACGTATTCATCGGGGGGGCCGCGGTCTCAGTGCTCGCAGCGCTGACCGGCTTCTGGGACTGGTTGCGCTCGACCGAGAAGGGCACCCAAGCGCGCCGCACCGCGAACACGCACGCGTGGACGATGATCACGGTGACAGTGCTCGCCCTAGTTGATATCGCGCTGCGACTCAACGTGTATCACACGCGTACACATCCCAGCGTCGCGATTCTCGTGCTCTCGATTGTGGTCGCCGCGCTCGTCTCCGTGGGCGCGGCGTTCGGCGGAACGCTGGTCTTCGACTACGGGTTCAACGTCGAGACCGCGAGTGACAGCCCGGTGTGGCATGCGTCCGAGATCGACACTCTGCCCGGCGACCATGCCGACTGACTTTCGCTTCGGCTGTTGTGCGGACGGAAGCGCCGACGCCGGCATCGGCCGCACCCTGGGAGACGAAGGCGTCGCGAGCTTTCACGACTCGTTCCAAGACGTGCTCGGCGCGCTCGACACCAAGGCCCGCCAGCTCGCGACTCGGTAGCGCGATGGACTGGGCCGGCTGGGCGCTCTTCGGTCTGCTCGCAACCGCGATCCTCACCGCCGTCATGATCGCCGCTCAGCTGGCCGGCTGGACTCGCCTCGATCTGCCGCTGCTGCTCGGCACGATCGTGACCGAGGACCCCGACCGGGCCCGCGTCGTGGGGTTCTTCATCCACCTCGCGATCGGTGAAGGCTTCGCGCTCGGCTACGCGGCGGGGTTCGCGCTGCTCGACACCGCGACCTGGTGGCTCGGCGCCCTGTTCGGACTGGTTCATGTCGGCGTCGCGCTCACGATCCTCGTCCCGCTCCTGCCGGGCGTCCATCCGCGCATGGCCTCGGACCGGGCCGGGCCGGCGTCGGTAGCCGTACTGGAGCCGCCTGGTCTCCTCGGCCTGAACTACGGGACGCAGACGCCCGCGGTCGCGATCGTCTCGCACCTCGCGTTCGGGATCGCGCTCGGTCTGCTGCTCACCGCGCGCTGACATGCCCGAAACTCCTCGCCGTCCGATCGGCGATTACGGGCTCATCGGCGACACCCGTACCGCTGCGCTCGTCTCCTCGGATGGAGCGATCGACTGGCTGTGCGCGCCCCGCTTCGACAGTGATCCGTTGTTCGGCCGGCTCGTCGGCGGGCCGACGGCGGGCACGTTCCGGGCCGGTCCCGCCGGGTCCGCGCGGCTGACGAGTCGCCGATACCGGCCCGCCACCGCGACCCTGGAAACCACCTGGGACACCGACGGCGCGCGACTCACGCTCACCGACGGGATGGTCGCCGAGCCCGCGGGCCATCTCCTGCCCGCGACGCTGCTCGTGCGCCGCCTGGCTGCACGGGGCGGCCCGGTCGACGTGACGATCGAGCTCGATCCGCGCTTCGGCGAAGCGCACCAAGCGCCCCACGCCGCGCAGCGCCGCAACGTGCTCGTGTGCAGTCACGGTTCACTTGCTGTCGGCCTCGAAACGAATCCCCGCATCAACATCGAGCCCGGCCAGCCCGTCTCGGTCACAGTCACGCCGGACCGGCCGCACACCCTGGTGCTCGCGATCGCGCACCGTGAGCCGTTGGTCTACGTCGACACAAACGCAGCGTGGGCTGCGCTCGAGTCTGACGAGCGGCGCTGGCAAGCCTGGGCCGAAGAGATCGACGCTGGTGTCCCGTTCAGGGATGCGGTCGTACGAAGCCTGCTCACGCTGCGGCTGCTTACCTACTCGCCCTCGGGCGCGCCGGTCGCTGCTCCGACCACGTCGTTGCCCGAGGAGCTCGGTGGGATCCGCAACTGGGACTACCGCTTCGCGTGGCCGCGCGACGCGAGCATCGGCGTCGGCGCCTTCCTCGGTGTCGGCAAGGAACAAGAAGCCCGCAAGTTCTTCGCCTGGCTCCTGCACGCCAGCCGACTCGATCGGCCGCGTCTCCCCGTCCTCCTCACCCTGCACGGCAAACACCCCAGCTCGGAACGCACACTCGACGACTGGACCGGCTACGCCGACAGTCGGCCCGTCCGGGTCGGGAACGACGCCGCCGACCAGCATCAGCTCGACACCTACGGATGGGTCCTCGATGCCGCCTGGCTGCTTACGCGGGCCGGGCACCCCCTGTACTCCGAGACCTGGCGAGCCATGGCCGGCTTCGCCGATCGGGTCGCCCAGCGCTGGCGCGAACCCGACGCCGGCATCTGGGAGATCCGCGGCAAGGCGCAACACCACGTGCACTCCAAGCTCATGGCCTGGCTCGCGCTCGATCGTGCCCTTCGCATCGCGGACACCCACCGGATCTCGCCCCGTCGACGCGCCCGATGGCACGGCGAACGCGCCGCGATCGTCGAAGACGTACGGAACCGCGGGTTCAACGAAGCACGCGGCTGCTATACGCGCGCGTACAACTCTGACGACCTCGACGCCGCGATCCTGGTCCTTCCCCTGCTCGGCATCGAGGCTGCCGACTCACCCCGGATCCACAGCACCATCGACGCGATCCGGCACGAGCTTGGCGCGGGTGGCCCGCTCATGTACCGCTACGCGCCCGGGGACGACGGGCTCCCCGGCACCGAAGGAGCGTTTCTGCCCTGCGCGTTCTGGCTCGTCCAAGCACTCGCCAAGACCGGCCACACCACCGACGCGACCGACCGATTCTCCGAACTCTTGGAGCTCGCGACGCCGCTCGGGCTCTACGCCGAGGAGATGGACCCCACCAGTCGCGATCACCTCGGGAACTACCCACAGGCGCTCACCCACGCCGCGCTCGTCCAAGCCGCGCTCGCTCTTCGAGACGCCCCATCTCCACAGTCCCCGGACCGAGCGCCACCCGTTGGGCGGTGATGTTCATGGTCGCGATCACGATCCCGGTGCCGATTGGAGTCGCCGTATTCGCACTGCTTGTCACGGCACAAGCCCGCGTCGGCATCAACGGGTGTGGGCGGATCGGCCAGCCCTTCGAGCGAGCTTGCCGGCGCTCGGTGCGACTCACCGACGCCTTCCTCACGGTCGCGGGTTGACGTTCATTGCGTGATCCTTCTTCGGTGCGGCACATCGCACTCGTCGCCGCCGGCCGCGTTGGTCGTCACCGCCCTGCACCCAAGGTCCGGTGGTTTCGCGCGCGATACGGGTGTGCTCACTGCCCGCCGGACAGGGGTCTCTGGGTGCCGACGTCGTAGACGACGTGACCGTCGATCCGGCGAGCTTCGGGCGTCGGCGCGTGTTCGACGAGGCGTCCGTCGCGGAAGAGGTGCTCGACGCGCATCTGCTCGACGAGCACGAGGTGGTCGGCGAGCAGGCGGCGATGGCAGCGCCACCACACCGATTCGGCGCACATGACTGCCATCCGGCGGGCTCCGGCCATGGCGGAGAGCTCCGCGACGCCCTCGGCGAACTCATCGGAGATCATGTGGTCGGCGTAGGCGCGGAACTGCTCGTTGCGCAGCCCGACGTTCGGCGAATCCGCTGCCGGCTTGCGTCGACCACCGAGCGAAGACAGCCACCGGTAGTCCACCCCGTGCTCGGCGAGCCACGTCGCCATCTCCGCGCTGGCGAAGTGCGGGTTTCGCCGGCTGCCCGGGAACCGCCGGACGTCGACGACGGCCTCCACTCCGGCGTTGTGGAGCACCGCGACGAACTCATCCGCGGTGAGGGTGCCGTGTCCCAGCGTTCGGACTGTGTGCACTATCGTCGCTATCTCTCGAGAAGCTCCATGAACGAGCCTATGAGCCCATCACCGACGCCGAGCTTCTGTCGTGGGAGGTCGGGGTCCGCCAGGATCGCATCCTGACAACCAGCTCGACGCGCTGAGCATTACGCAATACTCCGTCGAGCTCGATCGACATGAGCTCGGGGCCGCGTGCGCCGTCGCCGGACTCGAGCATGCCAGGCTCGATGTGGTCGAGCACCTTGGAATGCAGCGCGTCGCGCTGTTCGAGCAGACGGTCGTGGCCGCGCATGAGCCGGCCGAAGCGTTGCGTGGCGCCCGCGTCGGGGTGCTCGAGCTCCGCGATGTCTTGGATTTCGTCGTGCATGCGCTTGAGCTTGGCGTCAAGCGCGCGCAGTTCAGCTGAGGTCGTACGAATATTGGATGTCACGGTCGCCCAAAAGAAGTTGTGCGCACGAAGCGCGAAGAAACACAGGGACCGATGGAGTGCCTGGCAGCCCGCCCTCAATGTCGAGGGGCCTTGGCGGCTCAACCTGAGCAACTTCGTCCCGGCTCCCGAGCCGACCAACGGTCGGGTTCGCGGCGTAGGCGGCGTCGAGAACGGCGGAGCGTTGTTCGCGGATCTCGGTGGCGGCGCCGTAGTGCACGGAGGGCGGCCTGTGCAGTCCGATGCCGGAGTGGCGGTGCTCGTGGTTGTAGTACGCGAAGAACGGCATGCAGAAGCTGCGGGCCGGCGGGCTCGTTGGCGCTCGGTCCGGGACCCGCAACGCACGCTCCGAGAGCCACGGCGGCGATGGCCAGCGTGCCGATGCTGAACAACCTGCGCACATGCGTTCCCGTGAGATCGGGCCAGAAACGAAAACGACCGGCCCCGTGGCGTTGGGCCGGTTTCGCTCTGACTCCCCGCCGGCTGAAAGCGGTCAGGAACGCTGGAGGGGACGGAAGACGAGCGAGCGTGCAGTGCCGAGCAGAATGGCGAAGTCGAGCGTGACCGACCAGTTCTCGACGTAGAAGAGGTCGAGTCTGCGATACGCATGGAACGCCGGATTGTCGCGGGCTTCGACCTGCCAGAGTCCGGTGATGCCGGGAGCAACGCTGAGCCGTTCGAGCAACTCGTCGTCGAACTGC
>JBBRZM010000024.1:0-47082 GCA_038236695.1 Acidimicrobiia bacterium | reverse complement strand
CTCGGTTCTGATCAGTCGACTCTTGGCCGGGCGTCAACGTGTGCGCTGCTGAGAGGTTCCGTGCAGCCCGCGTTGACGCTTCGTTGACAGACGCCTCGAGCACCGTCACGATCACGTGCACGCCGACGTTGTTTCAACGTGTGTTTGCCCACTTCACAGCGTTACGATTGCTGCCTTCGCCGGGTTAGCTCAGTCGGTAGAGCACTTCTCTTGTAAAGAAGATGTCGTCGGTTCGAATCCGACACCCGGCTCTCTCACTCTGGTCGCGCTCCCTGCGCCGTCGGGATACCCGTCGGCGCCCCTTCGGGGCGGTCGCCGCTCCTGTGCTCCTCGACTCGCTGCGCTCGCTCGTCGCGCGCAGTGCGCGACGGCCGCCTCGACCGCAGCCGGATCGCCCGCCGGGCCCGCAAAGGTCGCGACACGCGGCCCGCGGCCATATCCCCCCTCCATTCTTGCGTCAGTAATCGGGGTGACATCCCGGTTGTTGACGCAAGAACGAAGAGCGCGACCGGCGACAATGCTTGACCCGCGGGGGTGGAGCAACAAGGATCGTCTGTCGATGGAGCTCTCCGAGCAGGAACGTGGCATTCTCGATTTCGAACAGGCATGGTGGCGTTTGCCCGGCTCGAAGGAAGAGGCGATTCGTGAGCGGTTCGGACTCTCCAGCACCAGGTACTACCGGCTTCTCGGCTCGCTGCTCAATGAGCCGGCCGCGTTCGCGCACGACCCACTCACCGTGAAGCGACTGCAGCGCGACCGTGAGCGTCGTCGCCGGAACCGCATCGAAGGCCGTCGAGCCGATCCCGGATCACGATGACTGAAGCCGCGTTTCCGCGTTCAACGCCAAGCCGTGGCGCCGATTTCCGTCGATCCGTCGCCTTTTCGGCGCTGCGTGGTGCCGCGCTGATCGGTCTGGCCGTCATCGTCGGCATCGTGCTCCTGCAAGTCGTCGACAACGGTTCGAGCGGCCCGGCCAAGGCGGGCGGGGCCAAAGCGGGAGCGACGTCGACGACGAAGGCCGCCAGCAACACCACGGCCGTTCCGACCACGACGGCCGCACCCGGAGGCGCGGTGAAGCCGCCGGCGCAAATCCGTGTGCTGGTGCTCAACGGCTCGGGCGTCACCGGCGCAGCGAAGACGAAGACCAATCAGCTGCGCGGGCTTGGGTACAACACGGTCACGCCCGCGGACACGCCGGCGCGCACCGGTGACTTCGCCGAGTGCAAGGCGGGATTCGAGCGCGAGGTTCAGACGCTGGCGAAGGCGGTCGGCGCGGGCACGAAGGTCGTCAACTTCCCGACACCGCCGCCGCCCAATACGGCCAATGTCGACTGCATCGTCATCCTCGGCAAGAAGTAACACCTCGTGCGCGCCGTCGCGGCGTCGCCCGTGCGGTCGAGAACCCCTCGATGACGCTGCCGGCAGCGCTCCGGCCGTTTGTGCAGCACCCTGCCCGGGCGGCGGTGCTGGTCGACTTCGACGGCTCGCTCTCGCCGATCGTCGACGACCCGGCTGCCGCGGTCGCCCTGCCGGCGGCCCGCGACGCGCTCGCTCGCCTCGTCGGACGGGTCGGGCGGGTCGGTGTGATCAGTGGCCGCTCGGTCGAGTTCCTCCGTCGGGAGGTGGGGCTCGGCGGAGTCGAGTACGTGGGCCTCTACGGGCTCGAGCGCTGGATCGACGGCCGGGTCGCCATTGATCCCCGGGTCGAGACGTGGCGCGACCAGGTCGCCCGCGCCGCCGACGAAGCCGAAGCGACGCTTCCGGGCCTCTTGGTCGAACGCAAACAAGGCGTGAGCGTCACCCTCCACTGGCGCCAGGACCCGAGCCGCGAGGCCGAGGTGCGCGCCGAAGCCCAGCGGTTGCACGAGCAGTTTGGACTCGACGCGCCGCAGCGCGGCCGGATGGCCGTCGAGCTCCGGCCGCCGATCGACATCGACAAGGGTGACGCCGTCGAGATGCTGGCCGCCGGTTTCGACGCAGCTGCGTTCGCCGGCGACGATCGTGGTGACATCCCCGCGTTCGCGGCGATCGATCGGCTCGTTGCCGCGGGTTCGCTCGCGCACGGCGCCAAGATCGCGGTCAGTTCACCGGAGGCGCCGATGGAAGTGCTCGACGACGCCGACGTCGTCGTCGACGGCCCGCTCGGGTTCGCGGCGCTGCTCGACCAGATGGCCGGCGCGATCAGTGTGTGAGCTCGGCTTCACGCACCAAGTCGTCGAGCCAATCGCGCGACGTGCGCGCGGTCGCGACGTCGCGCAGGGCCGTGGCTCGCGCCGCCCGTTCCTCGCTCGAGGCCGACAGCGCCCGGTGCAGCGCGGCTGCGGTCTGCTGCAAGTCGAACGGGTGCACCGGCGTCACGGCCTCATGGAGCTCGTCGTACGCGCCGGCCTCTCGCGACAGGCAGACGGTGCCGTTGCGCTGGTTGACGGCCGGACCCTCCTTGGCCACGAGGTTGAGCCCGTCGCTCAGTGAGTTGATGAGCAGTACGTCGTAGCGCGTCAGTCCCGCGACACTGCGCTCGTAATTGTCGCGAGTGTCGAGCACGATTGGTTGCCAGTCGCGCGTCGCCCACCGCTCGTTGACGCGCGCCGCGGCCTCCTCCACTTCCTGTTGGTATGCCAGGTACTCGACCAGCCCTTGGCGGGAGGCGTTGAGCATCGCCACAAAGACCACTCGCCCGCGCCACTGCGGATGGTCGTGGAGGAGCGTGTCGTACGCGTGGAACCCGCGCACGATGTTCTTCGACGGGTCGATGCGATCCGACCGAAGGATGAGGGTCCGGTCGCCAACGAGCTCGTCGAGCGCGGCGGCCTCGGCTCGCACCGCGTCGGAAGATGCGACCGCGTCGAGCGCCTCACGATCAATGCCCAGCGGGGCGCTGAAGGCCGGCGCGAGGGGAACGTCGGAACCGAGCGTCGCCGTCGCCGAAGCCTCGTAGGTGCGGGCCCATCGCTCGGTATGGAAGCCGCACCGCACCTGGCTCATGGAGTCGCAGAGCGCCCGGGCGACGTTATCGGGGAGGACGCGCATGGAGGTCGGCCCGCAGAACGGAGTGTGGGTGAAGTGCACGACGCGCAGATCGGGACGGCGGGCGAGCACCATGCCGGGAACGAGGGTGAGCTGGTAGTCCTGCACGAGCACGATCTCGTCGGGTTTGGCCGACTCGGCGACCCGCTCGGCGAACACGTGATTGACGCTCACGTAGGCGTCCCACGCCTCCTGGAACCGATGGTCGATCCGCGGCCGGCGCGGAAGGTCGAACAGGCCGTGCAACAGAAACCACAACGTTGCGTTCGAGATGATGTCGTAGTGCAGTCGGTGCAGCTCGGGATCGAGTGCGAGCAGCTGGAGGTCGAGGCCCTGCGCGACCGCCGCACCTTCCCGCACCGCGGCGCGATCGTCGTCGCCCATCGCCGCGGCGACCCATGTGATGTCGTCGGTTCCGAGAACGAGCGGCGCCAGCGCGCTCGCGACGCCGCCCGCGCCGGGCTCGGCCCGAAAGCCGCCGTCCGCCTGCAACGTGAAGCGGTACGGGCCGCGATGCGAGACGATGATCACGTGCGCAGGTCCGAGAACAACCGCAGCCAGTCTTCCAGCTCTCGTGTCGACAGGAAGCTGTCGCCTACGTGCTCCCGGCCCTGCACGCCCATCGCGTCGGCGCCGACCGGATCGGCCAGCAGGTCGATGGTGCGCGCGGCGCATTCCTCGATTGAGTCGACGAGGAACCCGTTGTAGCCGTCGCGAATCTGCAACGAGATGCCGCCGGCCCGCCCCCCGACGACCGGTCGCGACTTCCACAGTGCTTCGCTCACCGTCAGTCCGAAGCCCTCTCGCAGCGATTTCTGGATGACGACGTCGGCGACCCGCTGAAACGCGTTGATCTGCACCGCGCCGACTTGCTGGATGTTCGAGAGCAGATGGATATCGCGGTCACCGGCGCGCGCGTCTTCAGTGAGCTCCCACACACGGAAGCCCTCGGGGTCGTCGGTGGCCATCGAACCCGCGAGCACGAGCTGGGCGTCGGTCACGCGCTCCTGGATGATCCGGAACGCCGCGATCACGCCGACCGGGTCCTTCCACGGATCGAAGCGGCTCACCTGGCACACGATCGGCCGTCGCACCTCGACGCCGTACTGCTTGATGATCTCCTCGCAAAATGGACGGGCGAGATCGAGGTTCTTCACCGAGAGCGGGTCGATGCACGGGGGCGCGTGCACGATCCTGTCCATCGACAGTGATTCGGGCACGAACTCAGCCATTGTCCAGACCGACGCGTCGTACATCTCGATGTAGGGACGGAAGAACTCCCACACGTTCGGGTCGGCAGCGGTGAGATCAATATGGCAGCGCCACACCCATTGGGTGTCGACGTTGGTGAGCCGCCCGGTCTCTTGAAGAAAGCCCAACAGCGCGGCCGGCTGCGGATCGTGCACCACGATGAAGTCGTAGTCGCCTTCTATCAGCAGCGCGTTGTCGAGCACCCGTTCGAGATAGATGCGCTGCATCTCGTGCGTCCACTCGACGTCACCGCCCTGCAACGCGTTGTGCGCCGCCTTGGTGACGGTGAAGAACTCGTCGCTCCCGCGCATCACCTGCCATTCGGCGTCGATGCCGGCACTGCGGAGGAGCGGTACATGGGTGGCCAGCAGCTCCGCGACCCCGCCGCCGTAGGCAGTGGCGCTGATATGGAGCACTCGGGCGCCTTGCAGCGGGTGTGCCCTGGCCCGGATCCGCTCGATCGCATCGGTGCCTGCGACCTCGACGTAGTCGGCGAGCTCCTTTTCGAGCATGGGCACGCGTTCGAGCACGGAATGTTCCTCGTCGTCGGGGGGAGGGGCGAGAGCCCGAGTTCGGCCAATCTATTACGCATGGCCTGCGCCCTCGCGTGTCCTGACAAGTTCCGCGGCACCCTCAGCGCGGCGGGAGTTGCCGGCGCCATGGGGGCGGGCCTGCGCCGAGCCGGTTTCGACGACGTGCGCGAGTTGCCGCTCGCCGACGGCGGCGAAGGCACGCTCGAGGCGCTGCTCGCGGCTCGCGGCGGCTCGAAGCGCGTGGCGCGTGTCAGCGGTCCACTCGGGGATCCGGTCGACGCGAGCTGGGGTCTCCTCTCGGACGGCACCGCGATCGTCGAGATGGCACAGGCGAGCGGGCTCGCGCTGGTTGAACCGCGCAACGATCCCCTGCGAGCGACGAGCCGCGGTACCGGCGAGCTCGTTGCCGCTGCGGCGCGCAGCGGTGCCCGCAGGATCATCGTGGCGGTCGGCGGGAGTGCCACGACCGACGGCGGGCTCGGCGCGATCGACGCGCTCGGCTGGTCGCTCGCTGGCCTCGACGTCACCGTTGCATGCGATGTGGCCACGGCGTTCGTTGACGCGGCGGTGACGTTTGCGCCGCAGAAGGGCGCGACCGACGCGCAGGTCGCGCTCCTCACGCGCCGTCTCGAACGGCTGGCCGAGCAGTACGACGAACGCACTCGCGTCGATGTGCGCGCGCTTGAGGGCGGCGGCGCCGCGGGCGGCCTTGCCGGCGGCCTCGCCGCGATCGGCGCCCAACTCGAACCGGGTTTCGACGTCGTCGCCCGCGCGGCGGGACTCGAAACCGCCATGGACGGCGCCACACTGGTGGTCACCGGCGAAGGCAAGCTCGACACGACGAGCTTCGAGGGAAAGGTCGTGGGCGGCGTGCTCGATTGGGCGGCCGACGAGGGCGTCGCGCACCGCGCCGTCATCGTTGGCCAGGCCACGCCGGAAGCCCGTGAGGAGCTTTCAGTGCGCGGCGATGTGGAGCTGCTCACGCTGACCGAGCGTGTCTTCCAGTCGGGCGAGGCGTTCAGTCGGGCGGCGCTGCTGGTCGAGGAAGCGGCGGTCGAAGCCGGTCGCCATGCCCTCGGTCAGGACTAGGCCGAGAGCTCATATCCGAACTTGGCGCGGTACGCGGGCACGGTGATCATCGGCGGCCGCTCGCGAAGCTCGACCGGTACGCGCTGTTCGCCGAACGCGTCGTCGAAGCGCACGAGCGTCGCTTCAATCGCCGCGGTCGTCAGACCGGCGCGCTGCAAGACGGTCGCGAGGATCGCGAGCGCGGGCGCGCCGAGCTCCTCGAGTGCGCGGTTGCGATGCTCACGAACGCCGAGATCGGCCTGCGCAACGGACGCGATGCCGGCGCGCGCGATGACGTCGACCAGCAGCCCGATGTCGACGCCCCACCCCTCGACGAACGGCACGGTCTCGAGCAGCTCGCGGCGCCCGGCATACTCACCCGAGAGCGGCTGCACGAACGGTGTGAGTGTCGGGAACAGCAGCGACAGCACCGGCCGCGCCATCAGCTCGGTCACACGTCCGCCGCCCGACGGCTCACCGTGCAATGGCCGTCGATAAAAGCCCTTCACGAACGCGACGTGCGGCTCATGGAGGAGCGGCACCACGAGCGCGGTGACGAAATGCGCGGCGAAGTTGCGGATGTCGGCGTCGACCCAGCACACGATGTCGCCATCGCACGCGTAGAGCGACTTCCACATGGCGTTGCCCTTGCCCGAGCCGGCCTCCGCATCGGGCAGTACGTCGTCGACCGCGAGCACGCGCGCGCCTTCCCAGCGGGCCGCGTCGGCAGTGGCATCGGTCGAGCCGTCATCGAGTACGACCACCTCATCGACCAGGTGGACCCGCTCCATCAGGTTGCGGCGCACGGTCGCGACGATGTGGCCGACCGTCGCCTCCTCGTTCCGGGCCGGCAGACACACGGAGATGCTGAGGCCCTGCTGGCGCTTCTCCGCTTCGAGCAGTTCGGGATCGGGATGCTCAGCGGGCGGGTTCACGAGGCGCACACCGGCACTGTATGGGTAGAAACGGCCGGCACCGGAGTGCTACCGTCTTCACTGAATACACGCGCTCATCAAGAGCGGCCGAGGGACAGGCCCGACGACGCCGCGGCAACCAGCTCCACCGGGAAACCGGTTGCGCCAGGTGCTAATGCCTGAACGATGAGCAGCCTCCGCAGCGGTTTCCGCTCGGGGCGCTCGAGGGCGCGTCGAGGCACGGGATCGGGCACAGGTCTGGTCCCAGGGAGCGAGGAGGCCGCGCCATGGCGCACGTGCAAGGGCTGCGATGTCGGGAATGCGGACGCGAGTACGAGGTCGCGCCGATCTATACGTGCGACTGGTGCTTCGGGCCGCTCGAGGTCGCCTACGACTACGACGCGATCACCAAGGCGATCAGTCGCGAGAAGATCGCGGCCGGGCCGCGCACGATCTGGCGCTACGCCGATCTCCTGCCGGTCGACCGTTGCAACGCCGTCGACCTCGGCGCGGGTTGCACACCGCTCGTGCGGGCCGATCGGCTCGCGAGCGCGATCGGGCTCGGCGAGCTGTGGATCAAGAACGACACCCTCAATCCCACGAACTCGTTCAAGGACCGCGTCGCGTCGGTCGCGTTGTCGAAGGCGCTCGAGTTCGGCTTCAAGACCGCCGCCTGCGCGTCGACGGGCAACCTCGCCAACTCAGTGGCCGCGCACGCGGCCCACGCGGGGCTGCGCAGCTTTGTGTTCATTCCCGCCAACCTCGAAGCGGCCAAGATCGTCACCACGGCCGTCTACGGCGGCAACGTCGTCGCGATCAATGGCAACTACGACGACGTCAACCGGCTCTGCGCGGAACTCGCCGACGCGTACCCATGGGCGTTCGTCAACGTCAACGTGCGGCCGTACTACGCGGAAGGCTCGAAGACCATCGCGTTCGAGACCGCGGAGCAGCTCGACTGGCAGATCCCCGATCACGTCGTCTCGCCCGTCGCGAGCGGCTCGCTGCTCACGAAGATCCGCAAGGGATTCCACGAGCTGCACAAGGTGGGCCTCCTCGACGCGGAGCCGCAAGTGCGCGTGTCGGGCGCGCAGGCCATCGGCTGCTCGCCCGTCGCTACCGCCTGGATCGAGGGCTCCGACACCATCAAGCCGGTGAAGCCCGACACGATCGCCAAGTCGCTCGCGATCGGTAACCCGGCCGACGGCTACTTCGCGCTCGACGCCGTGCGCCAGAGCGGCGGCGGTCTCGCCGCGGTCACCGACGACGAAGTCGTCAAAGGTATCCGCCTGCTCGCGCGTACCGAGGGAATCTTCGCCGAGACCGCGGGTGGCGTCACGATCGCCGCCCTCGAGCGCCTTGCAGAGCAGGGCGTCGTCACGCCCGACGAACGTGTCGTTGCGTACATCACGGGGCACGGGCTCAAGACGCTCGACGCGGTCGCAGGCGAAGTCGGGCCGACCGCCACAATCGGCCCGGCGCTCGATGCGTTCCACGAAGCATTCCCCGCCGACACGATCCAGGAGCAGTAGCCGATGCCGGTCTCCGTTCGCATTCCGACCCAGCTGCGCGAGCTCTCCGGCGGGGCAGCCGAGGTGAAACTCCTCCCCGGCACCGTTGCGCAGGTACTGCAGCAACTCGAGTCCGAGCATCCCGGCTTCGCAGAGCGGCTGTTCGACGGCAAGGGCGAGCTCCGCCGCTTCGTGAACGTATTCGTGGCCGACGAGGACATCCGCTTCGAACAGGGCCTCGAGACGGCAGTCACCGAGGGCCAGATCGTGAGCATCGTGCCGGCCGTCGCCGGCGGCTGAGCCAAGAGCAGCCGAGCCGGCGCCCCTTCCCGCCGCTCTCGGGGGCGTGCTCGCCCGTCCGGAAGAAATCCGACCAAGAAGGCGGAAGGTCCGGGTTGACCCTCCGGGCCACGTTGGTTAGGCTGCCCTTAGTAACCGGCCGGCAGTCAGCTTTCCGGAGGGCCCGGCGATGTCGCCAACCAACGTGGTGCTCCTCGGGGCGATCGCCGGGTTCACGATCTTTCTCGGCCTGCCCGTCGGCCGGCTCCGCAACCTCAGCAGCCAGACTCGGGCCTTCCTCAACGCAGTCGCGACCGGTGTCTTGATCTTCCTGCTCATCGAGGTGTTCCAGCACGGCGTCGAACCGGTCGAGAAGGCGCTCACCGACGTGAGCCAGACCAGCCACGGGTCATGGGTGCACTTCTTCTGGCTGACGGCGCTCTTCGTGGCGTTGTTCGCCGTTGGGCTCCTCGGCCTCGTGTACTACGACCGGTGGCTCGCGAGGCGGGCGCACGGGCGTCGTTTCGGACCGGGGGCGGCCACGGCACAAGAGCTCTCCCGCGTCAGCATCCATCGTTTGAGCGAGCCGAAACGACTCGCATTGTTCATCGCGCTCGGCATCGGCCTGCACAATTTTTCCGAGGGCCTGGCGATCGGCCAGTCGGCCGCGAACAACGAGATCAAGCTCGCGTTGCTGCTCATCGTCGGCTTCGGTCTGCACAACGCGACCGAAGGCTTCGGGATCTGCGCGCCGCTCTCTGGTGAAGCCGAACGTCCGAGCTGGGCGTTCCTGACGACGATGGGACTCATCGGCGGCGGCCCAACGTTCCTCGGCACCATCGTCGGTCAGGCGTGGGTCAGCGAGACCCTCAACATGGCGTTCCTCGCGCTCGCTGCCGGCTCGATCCTGTATGTCGTCGTGCAGCTGCTCAACGTCGCGTCCAGGCTCGGCCACAAAGAACAACTCATGTGGGGTCTGTTGCTCGGCCTCGTCATCGGCTTCGGCACCGACTTCGTGCTGGTTGCCGCGGGGGCCTAGCTCCACCGGCACAACGACAGCCCCTCGGCTGGCAGACCTTCCCCCCGCTGGATCTGCATTTGGAGTACAAGGCGCTGTGGCAAGCGCCGGCGGCGGCCGCGCGCTAAGCGGGCGCGACGAACATCAGCTCCGCGATGTAGCTCGGCACGCTCTGCTCACCGGCGTCGGTCTTGACGACCACGCCGTCGGGAGCCGGACCGACGACCACTGCAGGTGAGCCGGGGATCAACGCGGCATCAGCGAGCAAGCGAAGCGCGGCGTCGTCGAGCTCGATCTTCTCCGAGATGCGTTTCACCGTGACCGAACCGGGCTTGGCCTTCGACAGCGTGACCGAGCGCGTCGTGTCGACCGTGTGCTTGGACCCGGGGATCGGGTTGCCGTGCGGGCACGTCGCCGGGTCGCCGAGCAGCAGGACGAGCTTCTCTTCGACGTCGGCCGAGATCGCGTGCTCCCAGCGGTCCGCCTCGCGGTGCACCTTCTCCCACTCGAGGCCGATGATGTCGGTGAGGAGCCGTTCGGCGAGCCGGTGCTTGCGCACGATCGAGACCGCCACCTTGCGGCCCTTTGGGGTCAGGCGAAGCGTGCGGTCGTCGAGCAGCTCGGCGTAGCCGTGCTCCACGAGCCGGTTGACGGTTTCGGAGACGGCCGGCGCCGAGAAACCGAGTCGCTCGACGAGCCGGGCCCGGATGGGGATGATGCCCTCTTCCTCGATCTCGAGGATCGTCTCGAGATACTCCTCGGTCGTGTCGTGGAACTCGGCCATCGCGGCGAAGGATACCGGTGCCGAACGAGGGACGGTTCGGGGCGAGCGCCGCAGAACAGGGACTTGCACTCGAAGAGCCTGAGTGCCAGCATGCCTTAGCACTCGCATATGCTGAGTGCTAAGCCAGGTGGCGATCACGTCGCAACCTGCTCGCACACCACAACCACGCTGCCCTCAGGGAGATGACGCTATGTCCAAGCAGATCGCCTATAGCGAGACGGCCCGCCGCTCGCTCGAAGCGGGCATGAACAAGCTCGCCGACGCCGTGCGCGTCACCCTCGGCCCGAAGGGCCGCAACGTCGTGCTCGAGAAGAAGTGGGGCGCACCCACGATCACCAACGACGGCGTCTCGATCGCCAAGGAGATCGACCTCGAGGATCCCTACGAGAAGATCGGCGCCGAGCTCGTCAAAGAGGTCGCCAAGAAGACCGACGACGTAGCGGGCGACGGCACCACCACCGCGACCGTGCTCGCATGGGCGATGGTGCGTGAGGGCCTGCGCAACGTCGCGGCCGGCGCGAACCCGATGAGCCTCAAGAAGGGCATCGAGGCCGCAGTCGTCACCGCAGTCGAGGCGATCCGTTCGGTATCGAAGAAGGTCGAGACCGACCCGGCCCAGATCGCCAACGTCGCCGCGATCTCCGCGGCCGACACGGAGATCGGCCAGATGATCGCCGAGTCGCTCGAGAAGGTCGGCACTGACGGTGTCATCACCGTCGAAGAGAGCCAGACGTTCGGCATGGAGCTCGACCTCGTCGAGGGCATGCGGTTCGACAAGGGCTACATCTCGCCGTACTTCGTCACCGATCCCGAGCGCATGGAAGCCGTGCTCGACGACGCGTACGTGCTTCTCGTGAGCTCGAAGATCTCGGCTGTCAAGGACATGCTCCCCATGCTCGAGAAGGTCATGCAGTCGGCGAAGCCGCTCGTGATCGTCGCGGAAGACGTGGAGGGCGAGGCGCTCGCCACGCTCGTCGTCAACAAGATCCGCGGCACGTTCAAGTCGGTTGCGGTGAAGGCCCCCGGCTTCGGTGAGCGGCGCAAGGCGATGCTCGAAGACATCGCCGTGCTCACCGGTGGCCAGGTCGTGTCGGAGGAAGTCGGGTTGAAGCTCGAGAACATCGGTCTCGACTTGCTCGGCCGGGCACGCAAGGTCGTCGTCACGAAGGACGAGACGACCATCGTCGAGGGCGCCGGCTCCAAGTCCGATGTCAACGGCCGGATCAACCAGATTCGCGCCGAGATCGACAACACCGACTCCGACTACGACACCGAGAAGCTCCAAGAGCGCCTCGCGAAGTTGTCGGGTGGCGTCGCGATCATCAAGGTCGGCGCAGCCACCGAGGTTGAGCTCAAGGAGAAGAAGCACCGCATCGAAGACGCAGTGCAGACCACCAAGGCTGCCGTCGAAGAGGGCGTGGTCCCCGGCGGTGGCGTGGCGTTGCTGCGTGCGCAAGCCAAGGTGCTCGAGCGCGCCGCGACGCTCGAGGGTGACGAGGCGACCGGCGCCAAACTGGTGGCGCGTGCGCTCGAGGAGCCGCTCAAGCAGATTGCGCTCAACGCGGGCATGGAGGGCGGCGTTATCGTCGAGAAGGTGCGCAGCCTGAAGGGCTCCAACGGGCTCAACGCCGAGAGCGGCGAGTACGAAGACCTCGTGAAGGCCGGCGTCATCGACGCCGCGAAGGTGACGCGCTCGGCGCTGCAGAACGCGGCGTCGATCGCGGCGCTGTTCCTCACCACCGAGGCCGTCATCGCCGACAAGCCCGAGCCGCCGACAGCCGCCGGCGCGGGTGGCGGTGGCATGCCGGGTGGCATGGAGGGCATGGACGGCTTCTGAGCACGCTTGTCAGCAGCAACACGTGGATGGGGCGCCCTGCGGGGCGCCTCATCTGTTTTGCGTGCGCACCGTAAGCAGGAGACCGTGCTCCCGATAACCTCGACAACGTGACTGAGCCAGTTGAACCGTCGGAAGGTTGGGGCGTTCTCCACCTCTTCTATCGGATCGACCGGGCGCGCGCGGAGACCGAAGCCGGTGGCGCGAAGCGGGTGCTCGATGCCGTCGCGTCGCTCGAGGCCGACGGTCATCAGGCACTGCTGTTCGCAGTGCTCGGGCACAAAGCAGACCTCGGAGTGATGGCGCTCGGCCCCGATCTCGCGCGGCTCCAAGCGTTCCAGCACGAGCTCGCGGCGGCGCCGCTCGATCTCGTCGACTCCTATGTCTCGTTGACCGAGCTGAGTGAGTACACGTCGACCGAGGCCGACGAACGTGACCGGCTGGCACGCGAGGACGGCGTTACCGAACCGGCCGAGCTGGAGGCGCGCCTCGCGGCGTGGCGCGAACGTATCGCGCACTACCAGGAGCAGCGGTTGCACCCGAAGCTACCGCCGAAGAAGGCGATCTGCTTCTATCCGATGTCGAAGCGCCGGACGGGCGATGACAACTGGTACGCGCTGCCCTTCGACCAACGCAAGCAGCTCATGGCTGGTCACGCGCGCGTTGGCCGCACGTACGCGGGGCGCGTCTTGCAGCTGATCACCGGGTCGGTCGGACTCGACGACTGGGAGTGGGGCGTGACCTTGTTGGCTGACGATCCGCTCGCGCTCAAGGAGATCGTCTACGAGATGCGCTTCGACGAGGTGTCGACGCGCTACGCCGACTTCGGCACGTTCATCACCGGCTTGCTGCTCGAACCGGCTGACGCCCTCGCACGGATCGGGCTCACGGGCTAATCGCGCTCCAACTCGCTACGCTGCCGGTCCACTCGTAGCCACGCGGAGGCGGTGACGATGGTTCTGGCGTTTGACGGTGTGACGACGACAACGGGCAAGCTCGTCATGTTCGTGCATGTCCTGGCGGCAATTGCGCTCCTCGGTCCAACGTTCGTGTTCCCATTCCTGCCCCGTGTCGTCACGCCGCCGTATCCCACGCCGGTGCTCCGGGTCATGCGGCTGATCGAAGACATGGTGCTGCTGTTCCTCGTTGTGCAGCTGGCCACTGGCGTATGGCTGATCTGGCTCGGTCACTGGAGCGACGACTTCAGTGCCGCGAAGTGGCTGCAAGTCTCGATCGGTCTGTTCGTCATCGCCGCCGGGCTCGGCAGCGGTTTTCTTCGACCACGGCTGAAGCGCGCGCTCCAACTGTCGGCGCGGGGCGACGACACCGGCGCGATGAAGGTGCTCGAGCCGAGTGAGAAGATCGTCGGGCCGCTCCTCGGCGTGCTCGCCGTGGTCATCACGTTCCTCATGGTCTACAAACCGTGGCAGGGCTGACGCATGGACCGTGAGCGCCTGTTCGTCTCGTTTCCCGAGGAGCTCGTCGACCGGCCCATGATCTACGAGATGGTGAAGCAGTTCGATGTCGTCCCCAACATTCGCCGGGCCAACGTCGAGGCGCATTCCGGTTGGGTCATCCTCGAGCTCACCGGGGTCAATGATCAGCTCGACGCCGCCGTCGCCTACCTCGAGGGCGTCGGGTGCACGGTCAACCGCATGGAGGGTGACGTCCTCGAGGGCTGAGCAACGTGAGCGTGCGGATGAGCCGTGAACACGAACTGCCCGACGGGGTGCGCGCGGCGCGGGATGCATCGATTGAGCGCGATCCAGTGGCCGCCGAGGCCCGCGGTCGCGAGACGCTCGACGCGACCGGTGCTGCGATCATCGCCGGGGTGGAGCGCACGGTTCCGGCCTGGGTCGCGGCGCAGGTCTCGCGGATTGCCGACGCCTGGGGACGGCTCGACCCGCAAGCTCGTCGGGCCCTCGATGACGCCGTGCCCGAAGCGGGCCGCGCCGCGGCGCGGCGGGTGGTCGGGCGCCTCGAGCCGCTCCTGCAAACCGACCCGGAGTCGCAAGCGTCGACGCCCCTCGAGATCGTGCGCACGGTGTACCGGGAGCCGACCGCGCTCCTCGAGCGTGCGGGCGTACCGCCGGTCGTGCGCGACGACTTCGACGAGCGGGCCTGGCCCGACGACTTGTACGGCCTGGTACCGCGGACGCTTGGCGATCTCGGTGACGACGAGCTCGCACCGCTGCAGCTCGCGTGGGGCGTCGCCAAGGCGACCGTGCTCAGAGCCCGGCGAGCACAGCCGACATAACTTGGGATACGCCCTTTTCCTGTACGTGGGAGCAGGTTGAGAGAACTGTCCCGAGGGGATGGCGTAAGCTCGCAGTGATTGGCACCGATAGCGGTCAGAGCACCGCGCAATGTGTCGGTTCACGCCAGAAGGGACACGGTGTCGGACGTTCACCATGCGGCCTCGGCGATCGGCTCCGGCGGATCTGCCGGCGAGAACGAGCCGGGCGTGGCCGAGGCGCGGGTGCGCGCGAGCGAAGACCGGTATCGCGGCATCGTCGAGGACCAGACCGATCTGATCTGCCGGTTCCAGGCTGACGGCAGGCTGACGTTCGTCAACGAGGCGTACGCGCGCTACTTCGGCACGACCGTCGAGGCGCTCGTCGGCACGTCGTTCGAGCCGCGGGTGCCCGAAGAGGATCGCGCCCGGCTCCAGCGTGCGCTGAGTTCGCTCGGTCCCCACCATCCCGTCACGACGGTCGAGCACCGGGTCGCGCTCGACGATGGTCGCATCCGCTGGCAACAATGGGCCGAACGTGTGGTGCTCGACGAGCACGAAAAGATCGTCGAGTACCAGGCCGTTGGGCGCGACGTCACCGAGCAGCGTCAGGCCGAGGCCCTCGTCGGCGACCAGGTGAGGATCTTGGAGTCGATCGCCAAAGGCGCTCCGCTCACCGACACCCTCGCCGAGTTGTGTCGTGTGGTCGAGGCGCACATACCCGACGGTCGCTGTTCCATCATGCTGCTCGACGGCGCGACGTTGCGGCACGGCGCGGCGCCGAGCTTGCCTGCCGAGTTCGTGCGGGGCGTCGATGGCACGATCGTCGGACCGAATGGCGGTTCGAGCGGCGCGGCCGCGTTTCGTAGCGAACAGGTTATCGTCACCGACATCGAGCACGATCCGCTTTGGGATCGCTCCCGCGATCTCGCGGCCGCGCACGGTCTGCAGGCATGCTGGGCGACGCCGATCGTCGCGTCCGGCGATGATCGGGTGCGCGGCACGTTCGCCGTGTATCACTTCGAGCCCGCCGCGCCGACCCAAGAACACGAACACCTCGTCGGATTGGCGGTGCAGCTGGCGAGCATCGCGATCGAGCGCGAAGAGTTCGAGGCCCAGCTCTCGCACCAGGCGCATCACGACCCGCTCACCGGACTTCCGAATCGCACGCTGTTCCTCGAGTTCCTCATGCTTGCCCTCGCGCGCGCCCGTCGTTACCACACGACCGTGGCGGTCCTGTTCCTCGACCTCGACCGGTTCAAGCTCGTCAACGACAGCCTCGGGCACGACGCCGGCGACGAGTTGCTCGTGTCACTCGGCGAACGGTTGCGCGGCGTACTGCGACCGGGTGACACGGTGGCGCGTTTCGGTGGCGACGAGTTCACCGTGCTGTGCGAGGACCTCTCCGGCGCCGGGGCCCGCCACCAGGCCGTCGAGGTGGCCGAGCGGCTCCTCGAGGTGATGAAGCAGCCGTTCCTCCTGGAAGGCGAGGAGCAGTTCCTCAGCGCCAGCATCGGCATCTCGCTCGGCGCAACCGGCGAAGAACGGGCCGACGAGTTGCTGCGCGACGCCGACTCGGCCATGTACCGCGCCAAGGAGCGCGGCAAGGGACGCTGGGAAGTGTTCGACGAGGCGATGCGCGAGTCGGCGATGGCGCGGCTCGATACCGAGAACTCGCTGCACCGCGCGATCGAGCGCGGCGAGTTCCGTCTCTTCTTCCAGCCGATCATTTCGCTCACCGAGGCCCGGTGCGTGGGCGCCGAGGCGCTCGTGCGTTGGCAGCATCCCGAACGCGGGCTCGTGCCGCCGTACGAGTTCATCAACCTTGCCGAGGAGACCGGCATGATCGTGCCTATGGGTGAGTGGGTGGTCAACGAAGCCTGTCGACAGGGCGCGCGTTGGAAGACCGAACGACCCCGTGACGAGCCGTTCAGCGTCGCGGTCAACCTGTCAGGTCGACAGCTCGCACACCCCGGCCTGGCGAACCAGGTGCGCGACGCGCTCGAGCAGTCGGGCTTCGACGCGTCGCTGCTCTGTCTCGAGATCACCGAGAGCGTGCTGATGGAAGATGCCGAAGCCACGATCGTCGCGATCAAGGCACTCAAGGCGCTCGGCGTGGGGCTGAGCATCGACGACTTCGGCACCGGCTACTCGTCGCTCGGCTACCTCAAGCGGTTCCCCGTCGACTTCGTGAAGGTCGACCGCTCGTTCGTCGACGGTCTCGGTACTGAGGCCGAGGATTCGGCCATCGTTGTCGCAGTCGTGAGCCTCGGTCACGCGCTCGGCTTGCGGGTGGTCGCCGAGGGCGTGGAGACCGAACAGCAGCTCGCGGAACTGATTGCGCTCGGCTGCGACGACGCGCAGGGTTTCTTCTTTGCGCCGCCGCAGCCCGCATCCGATCTCTCCGAGCTGATCGCGCGCTCGCGCCCGTGGCGTCCACCGGGCGCGTCGGTCATGAAGGGCTGACCGGCTCCAGGCACGCACGCGCGACCGACCTCGTCGTGCCGTGAGCTGCCGGAGCCTCACTAGGCTGCACGGTGTGACCGAGCCGCACGCGGTTTCCGCCGCCGATCTCCTCCGGTGGGCGGAGACGCTGTCGGGCGTGGCGCGAACGGGTCTCGGTTTCACCGAGAGCCTGTACGAGAAGGAGCGCTTCCAGGAGGTCTTGCGCGTCGCGGCAGACATTCGTGCCGCCGCGCTCGAAGAGGCCGAGTCCGGCGCCTTGTTCGAGGAGTGGCTGGCGACCGTCGGCGAGGGTGTGGGCGGGTACGTGACGCCGAAGGTCGCGGTCGCTGCCGTCGTGGGCAACGAGGCAGGAGAGATCCTGCTCACGCAACGGTCCGACTCCGGCGTGTGGCTGTACCCCGTCGGTTGGGCCGATGTCGGCTACTCGCCGTCGGAGGTGGCCGTCAAAGAGGTGTACGAAGAGACGGGGATCGAGGTGGAGCCGCTGTCGCTCATCGCGGTGTTCGACGGTCTGCGCCTCGGATTCGCGCGGCTGCCGCTGTACTCACTCGTGTTTCACTGCCGCATGCTCGGTGGCGAGTTGCGTGGCCACCCGCTCGAGACGCGCCAAGTCGGCTTCTTCGCACGCGACGCGTTGCCATGGCCGCTTGCGGGCGGCGAGCGCTGGGTCGAGACTGCGTTCGCGGCGATCGGTGGCGAGCAACTTCCGTGCGACTTCGATCACCCACGCACGCCACCGTGGCGAGGCGGCGACGACGGCGGCAGCTGACCGGGCGAGCGAAACGTCAGGCGCCGCCCACCCGCACGATCAACTTGCCGGTGTGATCACCAGTGAACAGCCGCTGGAGCGCACCCGGCGCGCGATCGAGACCGTCGACGATTTCCTCCGCGTACTTCAACTTGCCGGCTGCCACCCACTCGCCGAGCTGGAGAATGGCTTCGAGGAACCGCGGCAGGTAGTCGAGCACGATGAAGCCCTCCATGCGGCCGCGCTTGGGGATCAACTGCACGAGATTGCGCGGCCCCGGCGGGAGCTTGGTGGCGTTGTACTGCGAGATCGATCCGCACAGTGCGATGCGGGCCCGGTTGTTGATGCGCTCGAGCACCAGGTCGAGCATCTCGCCGCCGACGTTGTCGAAGTAGACGTCGATGCCTTCCGGGCACGTCCGCGACAGCGCGGCGCCGAGGTCCTCGGTCTTGTAGTTGATCGCCGCGTCGAAGCCGAGCTCGTCGGTGATCCACGCACACTTCGCGTCGGATCCGGCGGTGCCGACGACGTCACAGCCGCGAATCTTGGCGATCTGGCCCGCGACCGAGCCGACGGCGCCGGCGGCGCCCGACACGACGACCATCTCGCCCGGCTGCGGTTGGGCCACGTCGAGCATCCCGAAATACGCCGTGACTCCCGTGACGCCGTACACGCTGAGAAACGCGGTGGCCGGATCGACGGGCGGGATCACCTCGACGCTTCGCTCCTCACTGTCGACGATCGACCAGTCCTGCCAGCCGACGAAGCCCAACACGCGATCGCCGGGGTTGTAGCGAGGATTGCGCGACTCGACGACCTCACCGATTCCGGCGCTGCGCATCACGTCGCCGACGTGGATGCCGGGCACGTAGGTGTCGGCGCCGTTCATCCACCCGCGAATTGCCGGGTCGATCGACAGGTACAGGTTGCGCACGAGTGCCTCACCCTCGTCAGGCTCGGGCACCGGCGCGACAACGTGCTCGAAATCGGAGTCGCGCACCATGCCGTCGGGATGCGCGGCGAGACGGATCTGCCGGTTCATGCGGGGCGGACGCTAGCTGGCGAGCTGCTCGCTGAGAAGGCCGACGATCGACGCCGCGCCCTTTGAGCGTTCCCACGCGTCACCGATCGCGGTGTGGTCGACGAGTCCCGCGGCATCGGGTCGACGCCCGAGCGCGTCACCGGCTGCCGCTGCGAGCGGCGCGGGCTCGAGGTCGTCGCCGTACGCGGCGAAGCACTCGAGGCCTTCCCAGAGCGTGCTGAGCGAACGGGCTTCGTCGCCGAGCTCGAGGCGGTCGGGATCGCCGCCGCGCGAGAGCTGCGACACGACCTGTTCCCAGAGGTCGTAGTGCGAGAGCCCTGCAGGCTGTCGATAGCGGGCGACCGGATGCAAGCGCCATTCGAGCGCTTCCCGGTTCGCGCCGTCGTCGGTCAGCCAGGTCTGTGTGCCATTCACATAACTGTCGACGGGTGGACCGAGTTGCTCGTCGATCGCCAGCACGAGCTCGGGCGACACCCGCCACACGGTGGTGGCAACCCGCTCCCGCTCACTCATCGCGGCGGGTCACGCCGCGGGGCTGACGGCGATCGCCTGGTCGGGGTCGATTGCGCCGTAGCGCACGATCGGCTCGAAGAGGTCGAGGTCGGTGCGGTCGTCGTCGAGGATGCCCCGGGCCCGTGGCGGCGCGAGGTGTCGGGTCGCGTAGCGCCGTGCGATCACGGCCTTGCGGGCGTCGCCGTCACGGTCGAGCGACCAGCGCGCGTCATCGAGCACCAACGCGCCCTCCGCGAGATCGGCGAGCAGATGTGTGAACCGGCGCGCGTGCAGCAATTGCAGCTCGGTGTCGGCCAGTTCGAGGTGGGCGATCGCGTCACGCGTCTCGCCCAACGTGGTCGCGACGGCATCGACGACCGGCGTCAGCACCTTTTCGCCGTTGGCCTCGTCGAGCGCGCGCTCCACCCGCGCGATCAGCGCCTCGTGCGCGGCGTCGGTACGCATCGCACGGCGCACGTCGAGGCAACAGATGTTCTCGGTGCCTTCCCAGATGGTGTGGCACTGCGCGTCGCGCAGCTGCCGGGCCATCGGCCAATCTTCCATGTACCCATTACCGCCGAACAGCTCGAGCGCCTGACTCGCGGCGCCAATCGCTTCACGCGTGGCCCGAACTTTCGCCAACGGCACCAGGATGCGGCGCAACCGCCGGCCCTCGTCTTCAGACGCCGCACCGCGGTTGGCCGACGCGCACTCGAACGTGAGCGCGAGCCCTGCTTCCAGCTCCATCAGCAAGTCGACGAGGGTTTCGCGCACGAGCGGGTAACGGTCGATGCGCTGGCCCCATTGCTCGCGGTGCGCGGCATAGATCGCGCCTTCGAGGAACGAACGGCGATGAATGCCGAGGCCCATGATCGCGACACCGAACCGGCTGCCGTTGACCATCTCCATCATCTTGTTCAAGCCGCGCTGGTCCGCGCCCGCGCTCCCGGCCCCGGATGCGCCGTCACTGGCGCGGGCCGGTCCGGCCATCCACGCGCGGGCGCCTTCGAGGGTGACTTCGGCCGTCGGCACACCGACCGTGCCCAGCTTCGCCTTCAGCCGCTTGATCCGAAAGCCGTTGGCCGCGCCGTCGGGCATGACGCGCGGCACGATGAACGTGGCCAGGCCGCTCGCGCCGTCGGGCGCGCCTTCGGGTCGGGCCAGCACGATGAAGACTTCGGCGTCGACGTTGGAGCAGAAGTGCTTCTCGCCGAAGAGCCGCCACTCGGCCCCGTCAGGGACCGCACGCGTCGTGTTTGCGCCGACGTCACTGCCGCCCTGGCGCTCGGTCAGGAACATCCCGCCTTCCCACGCGTCGTCGGGGTCGAGGTTTCTGAGCCGGCCGAGGAGATCGTCACGCACCGAGTCGGGGGCGTAGCGCTCGACGATGTCAGCCGCGCCGGCCGTCATCCCGAGACCGCAGTAGATCGCGGTCTCGGCCTGGCACACGAGATACGCGATCGCGGCCGTGAGCACCGCCGGTACCGGTCGGTCGCTGCCCGAACGAAGGTCGACGAAGCCGGCCCGCACCAGGTCGGCTTTGCTCTCGAGCCATGTGGGGTGGTGCACGATCGTGTCGACTTCTTGGCCCCAACGGTCGTAGCGGGAGAGCACGGGACCGTGCTTGTCGGTGATCTCGGCCCGCGTTGCCAGCGGACCGCCGGTGAGCGTGCCGAACCGCGCGGTGTGCTCTTCGGCGAACGCCCGGTCGGAGGGGTCGGGCAGGTGCCGGTCGAGCAGGAAGCGCAGGTTGGGATCGGTCTCGTACCAGTCGAGGCCGATCGCCTGCTCGTACGACGCGTAATCGGGGAGCACGCTGTCGAGGCTACCCCCCGATCCGTATCTGCCTCGCGCTCGGTTGGTCGTCCACTCGGGGCGGTCAACTAGCGTGAACGTGCTCGACACGGCACAGCAGGGAGATCGGGCGTGCACCCAAAGATCGCCACGTTGCTGCCGGTCGCACTGTTGCTGGCGGGGCCGCTCGCCTGCGGCAGCAGCGGGAGCGGTGGCAGCAATGGTTCGCTCTCGAAGTCGTCGTTCGCGTCGAAAAGCAACGCCTACTGCGTCCAAGCGCGCGCTGACCGCACCGCGGTGCTGCCCTCGGGCAAGCGGCCGACGGCACAGGACGCAGACAAGGTGATCGCCATCGATCGCGAGTTGATCCGCAAGATCGACGACCTGGTACCGCCCGACTCCGAGCAGGACCAGGTCGACCAGTTGCTCGAACAGCTCCACCAGCGGATCGCGGTGGAGGATCAGCTGCGCGCCTCGATCGCCAAGGGCACGCCGCCGACCGACCCGGCAACGCTGAAACTCGGTGATCAGATCGCAAAGATCGATCAGCAGAGCGCCAAGATCGCTACGCCATTGGGCCTCACCAGCTGTGTCCGCCAAAGCGCGTGAACGTGCGCATCGTTTGGTCTCTGCCCCGCGGGCGGTTCGGCGCGGCCTGTGTCGCGGTTGCGGCGGCCATCACACTGCTCGCTGCATGCGGCGGCGGGAGCAGCAGCCGGCTGTCGAAACCCGAGTACGTGCGCCGGGCCGATGCCATCTGCCGGCAGAGCAACACGAAGATCGACGCGCTCGGGGCACCCGACCCACATGACCCGACCGCCCAAGAGCAGGCGATCGGCGAGCTGATCGATATCCAGCGGACCGCGGTGGCGGACCTCCGACGGCTCTCGCCTCCTGAAGCCGACCAGTCGACGCTCGGCAAGTGGCTCGGGCTGGTCAACCAAACCGTCGACCGGATGCAGGCAGTTCGCACCGCGCTGAAGGCAGGTGACAGCGCGGGGGTCGCCGGCGCCAATGCCAAGGGACGGGCGCTCAACGACCGGGCCGACCAGATCGCCCGCGGCTACGGATTGAACCAGTGCTCGCTGAGCGCCGGTGCCTGATGGTGTGCGGCGCCGATCCGCGTTCGCCGGACGAGGCCGACGCTCATAACATCTCGTTCATGGCCTACGACCGTCTGAGCGCGCTCGACTCCAGCTTCGTGCACCTCGAGTCGCTCGAGACTCCGATGCACGTCGGCGCGGTCAGCATCTTCGACGGCGAGCCCTTCCTCGATGAGAACGGCCGTTTCCGGCTGGCCGACGTGCGCGAGCTGGTCGAGTCGCGCTTGCATCTGATCCCGCGGTTCCGCAAGCGCTTGACGTTCGTGCCGTTCGAGCAGGGCCGCCCGATCTGGGTCGATGACGATCGGTTCGACATCGGATACCACGTGCGGCTCACCGCGCTGCCCAGCCCCGGCTCGCGCGAGCAGCTGCTCACGTTGTGCAACCGCGTGCAGGAGCAGCTGCTCGACCGGTCCCGCCCGCTGTGGGAGCTGTGGTTCGTCGAAGGCGTCGAGGACGGCAACATCGCGTTGATCCAAAAGACGCATCACGCCCTCGTCGACGGCGTGTCGGGCGTCGACGTCGCGACCGTGCTGTTCGACTTCACTCCCGAACCGACGGTGCTCGATCCGCAGGAATGGCGCCCCGAGCCGCCACCGAGTCGCGAGAAGCTGCTCCTCGACACGCTGTGCACGCGCGTCTCGGAGCCGGCCGAGATTGTGCGCAGCGCGCGAAGAGTCCTGCGCGGTCCGCGTGCCGCCTTGCATCGCGCGCAAGAGATCGTGGGCTCGCTCCAGTCGATGCTCGGCCGCGATCTCGTGGCACCCCGCACGTCGTTGAATCAGCGCGTGGGTCGGCACCGTCGGTTCGAGCCGGTGCGCGTCCCACTCGACGAGGTCAAGACCATCCGTCACGCGCTCGGCGGTACGGTCAACGACGTGATCCTCGCCGGCGTGACCGGCGGACTCCGCCGGTTGCTCGAGTCGCGCGGCGAATCGGTCGAGGGTCTCCGGCTCAAGGTGCTGTGTCCCGTCTCGGTGCGCGTCGAAGACGAGCATCTGGCGCTCGGTAACCGGGTCGCCGCGATGGTCGTCTCGTTGCCGGTGGGCGAAGCCGACCCGATCCTGCGCCTTCGTGAGATCACCGCGGTCACTGCCGACTTGAAGGAACGCCGCCAGGCCGTGGGCGCGGCCTTTCTCGTCGACCTCACGCGCTACGCCGCGCCGACACTGCTCGGGCTGGCCGGACGGGCGGTACAACGCCAGCCGTTCTTCAACACGGTCGTCACGAACGTGCCCGGTCCGCAAGTGCCGCTGTACTGCATGGGCTCGCGGATGCTCGAGGCGTACCCCGTCGTGCCACTCGTACGGAACCTCGCCGTCGGCATCGCGATTCTGTCGTACTGCGGCCAGCTGCATTTCGGATTGAACGCCGATCGCGATGCGTTCGCCGACGTGCCCGTGCTCGCTGCCGGTATCGAAGACGCATTCGCGGAACTGCACAAGATCGCAACCGATCTCCAGCCTTAACTCCAGACGCCCGGAGAGCGGTCGAACGATTCCGGTAGAGTGGTGCTGTGGCTGACGTGCGCAGTCGGCCGGGCGACCCATCGTCGGCGCCCAGGCCGCGCAAACAGGAGCAAGAACCCGCGTCCGACGACGTGACCGAGGTGGCGCCGGGCGTATTGCGTATGCAATTGCCCATCTGGATGCCGGGTCTCGGCCACGTCAACATGTACGGCCTCGTCGATGACCGCGGGCTCGCGGTCGTCGATCCGGGGCTGCCGGGCCCGCAGTCGTGGAAGGCGCTCAAGGCGAGGCTCAAGACCGCCGGCTTCCGCGTGCGCGACGTGCACACCGTCATCGTCACCCACTCACATCCCGACCACTTCGGCGGTGCCGGCCGCATCGCCCGCGAGGCCGACGCGGAGCTCATCACGCACCGAGCGTTTACGACGTGGACCCTCTCGCGTCGCGCCGCGAGCCGGCTGAGCACGCGCGAAGCCGAACAGCTCGAGCGCGACGCGGCCGCGGCGGCGCAGGGCCTTGACGTGACCGGCGACGAGATCCCCACCGTCGCCGAGTTCGAGACGGCCGAGCTCTTCGGCGATCCGCTGCGTGACGACCCGACAGAGGCACGGCAACAGAAGAGTGTCCCGTGGGGCGGCGACACGCCCTGGGGCGGCAGCAAGCATCCGATGCCGGCGCTTCGCAAGCGACTGATGATGCGTGGGCTGCGCATGCTGTTCACGCCGCCGAACCCAACGCGACGGGTCGTGCACGGCGAACCGCTTCGGCTCGCCGGGCGTGAATGGACCTCGCTGCACACGCCGGGTCACACGCTCGACCACCTCTGTGTGTTCGACCCCGAACACGGCGTGTTGCTCGCCGGCGATCACGTACTGCCGACGATCACGCCTCACGTCTCCGGTGTCGGCAACGGTGGCGACGCCCTGCGCTCGTATCTCGCCACCCTCGATCTCGTCGCCCAGCTCGACGGCGTGCGCCTGGCCCTTCCTGCCCACGGTCATCCGTTCACCGACGTGCCGGGGCGGGTCGATGCGATCAAGCGGCATCACGAGCAGCGGATGCGCCAGCTCGCGACGGTGTCGGCCTCGCTCGGACCCGCCGGCGTGGTTGCCCTGTCGCACGAGCTGTTCCCGTCGAGGCACTGGGGTGTGATGGCCGAGAGCGAGACCTTTGCTCACCTCGAACACCTCGTGCGCTCGGGACGCGCCGAACGCTGGCAGGAGCGTGGCACGCTCATATACCGGGTCGACGGCGTCGACGAGCTCATCGACTGATTCCGGGCGCAACGTCGCCTGTAGGCGGCGCCGGCTCGCTCCCGGTATCGTGCGCGCATGACTGTGACGGCTGAAGCGACCGATCTCCTCCAGCAGTTGATCCGCAACCAGTGCGTCAACGACGGCACGTTGGCGTCGGGCGCGGAGGCCCGCAGCGTCGACCTTCTCGCGCAATACCTCGGCGACACTGGGCTCGACATCGAGCGCTTCGAGCCGCAGCCCGGCCGGGGCAGCCTCGTCGCCCGGATCGAGGGCAGTGACCCCGACGCACCGAGCTTGCTGCTGATGGGTCACACCGATGTCGTGCCCGTCAACCCCGACGGCTGGACCCGCGATCCGTTCGCCGCTGACCTTGTCGACGGCTTCGTGTGGGGTCGCGGCGCTGTCGACATGCTCAACGAGACCGCGACGATGGCTGTCGCGTTCAAGCGCCTCGCGGAGCAGGGCTTCACGCCGCGCGGCACGCTCGTGTACCTGGCAGTCGCCGACGAGGAGGCACTCGGCACGTGGGGCGCGAAGTACCTCGTTGAGCACGAGCGCGACGCGGTGTTCGCCGACTACGTGCTCTGCGAGTCGGGCGGGTTCCAGATGCCCACGCGGGCCGGGCCGCGCTTGCCGGTGCTCACTACCGAGAAGGGCACGTTCTGGTCGAAGCTCACAGTGAGCGGTACGCCCGGGCACGGGTCGCAACCGTTTCGTACCGACAACGCGCTCGTCACCGCGGCGGAGGTGGTGCGGCGGCTGGCCGAGTACCGGCCGCAGACCCAGATCCACGAGACGTGGCGCGCGTTCGTCGAGGGCATGGGCTACGAGGCCGACTTCGCGGCGTCGCTGCTCGACGAAGACGGCTTGCGTGAGTTCTGCGAAACGCTGCCACTCGGGCTGGCGCGCCAGGTGCACGCGTGCACGCACACGACGTTCGCTCCTACGGTCATCCATGGCGGCACAAAGACGAACATGATCCCCGACAAGGTCACCCTCGAGGTCGACATCCGCACGTTGCCCGGCCAGACCGGCGACGACATCCGCGCCATGCTGCGCGATGCCCTCGGTGACCTCGCCGACGCGGTCGTGCTCGAGTCGAACGAAGATCCGTCCACGGCATCACCGATCGACACACCGCTGTGGGAGTCGCTACAGCGCGTCTCCTCGCGGCTGGTCGAAGGCTCGGCCCTGGTGCCGTTCGTGATGGTGGGCGGTACCGACAACCGGTTCTTCCGGCGC
Organism: Acidimicrobiia bacterium; assembly: GCA_038236695.1. Taxonomy (GTDB): domain Bacteria; phylum Actinomycetota; class Acidimicrobiia; order IMCC26256; family JBBRZM01; genus JBBRZM01. The sequence goes on along the minus strand of JBBRZM010000024.1, from coordinate 21,018 downwards.
GCCGGCTCGGTCGGCTACGGCTACGGACTCTTCAGCAAGCGGCTCAGCTTCGAGCAGTACGCCACGATGTTCCACGGCAACGACGAGCGTGTCGACCAGGAATCGCTTGCACTCACGGCTGAGCTCTGGGAGGCCGTGGCGCGCGACCTGCTCGACGAGTCGCTGCGCTGACGCTCGCTCGCGGTTCAGACGTCTCCGCGCTCATCGCGCAAGAAACGCTCGAGCTCGGCCGCCAGCGCGTCACCCGTCGGCAGGTCGGTCTCGCGGAACGGGCTCGGCTCCTCGCCGGCCAGCGCGCCGGCGTCGATTGCCTCCTCGAGCTGGCGCACGTAGTTGGCGACGTCGTCGTCACCCGCCACCACTTCGTCGACCTGCTCGCGCCACGCCGCCGCCGCGGCCATGAGCTCCGATCGATCGAGCTCGATCCCGCTGAGGGTGACGAACCGGTCGAGCAGCCCCACCGTCGCAAGCGGATTGGGCGGCGCCGCGACGTAGTGGGGCACTGGAGCCCACAGCGAGACGGACGGCACCGCGGCGTCGCGAAACGCTTCATGCAGCACGCCGACGATGCCGGTGGGTCCCTCGTACCGCGACCGGGCGAGCCCGAGACGCTTGATCACTTCGGGATCGGTCGCGGCCCCGGTCACAGGGAGCGGGCGGGTATGAGGCACGTCGGCCAGCAGTGCACCGAGCGTCACGACGAGCTCACAGCCGGTCTCGGCGGCGACAGAGCGGACGTCGTCACAGAAGCCGCGCCAGTGAAGGTTGGGTTCCACCCCGACCACGATGACAAGGTCGTGCTCACCCGACTGGACCGAAGCCGCATAGCAATCGGTGGACGGCCACGCGATGCCGCGCGTCACGCCATCGACCAGCTCGACCTGCGGACGGTTGGACTGGAAATCGAAGTAGGTCTCGGGGTCGAGCCGCGCGAACCGGCGAGCACCGAGGGTCGCGATCAGCCACTTCGCGGCCGTCGATGCCGCGTCGGCGGCGTCGTTCCACCCTTCGAACGCGGCCACGAGTATCGGATGTCGTAGCCGCGGGTGGTGGTCCCAGATGAGCCCGTCCATCACGTCACGTTAACCCTGCGCGCTCCGTTGCGAAGCGGCACCCGCTCAATGCGCAGCGCGCCGGACCGTGTTACGCAGCGTGCCGATACTCTCAACCGTAACTTCGACGACGTCGCCGTCCTCCAGCCATCGTGGCGGCGTACGGCTCATGCCGACACCTGCCGGAGTGCCGGTCGAGATCACATCACCGGCCTCGAGTGTCACACCGTGCGAGAGATGCGCGATGAGCTCCGGGATGGAGAAGATCAGCTCACTGGTGTTCGACGATTGCACCACCTCGCGATTGACCCTCGTCTCGATCGAGAGTTGACCCACGTCGGCACCGAGCTCGTCGAGCGATACCAACTCCGGTCCGAGGGGGCAGAACGTGTCGAACGACTTCGACCACGACCACTGACTCGTCGTGAACTGATGGTCGCGTGCGCTCACATCGTTGGCGCACGTGACGCCGGCGACAACGTCGAGGGCGCGCTCGACGGGAATATCGCGACAGCGAGCCGAGATGACGAACGCGACCTCGCCCTCGTAGTCGGGTTGGGCGACGTGGTTCGATACGACGATGTCGGCGTCGGGCCCGATGACCGATCCCGAGGCCTTGGTGAACACGATCGGGACAGTCGGGATCTCGGCGCCGCTTTCGGCTGCGTGGTCGCGGTAGTTGAGCCCGATCGCCCACACCACGCGAGGCGCCGGTAGGCCTTCGAAGCTGCCATCTCCCCACGCTCGGCGCATCGCGCCTCCTCCATTCGAGCCCCGATCCGGCAGCATATGGCCGGAGATCAAGGAGCCGGCGAGGACGAGGAGTTCCGATGGGCCAATGGCACGACGTAATCGAAGAGCTGCGAGCCCCGTCCCGGGCGTTGCGCGACGCGGTGCCCGAGGCGTGGTCGGGCCACCTGCGCGTGGGCGCGGGCGCAATGGCCGACGGCGCAGTATCGCGTCGCATCAAGGAAGCCGCCGCGCTGGCGATGGCCGCGGTGAAGCACTGCGACGGCTGCATCGCGTACCACGCGCGCGGTGCGGTGCAGGCCGTCACCACGCGCGAAGAGGTGGCCGAGCTGCTGGGCGTCGCGCTCCTGATGGACGGCGGACCGGCCGCGGTCTACGGGCCGCGCGCGCTCGAGGCGTTCGACGAGTTCGCCGCCGACGCAAGCGGTACTCGCCCGTAGAGGAACGGTCATCAGATTGACGCGAGCACAAGCCCGAGAGCTGCCGCGCCCACGCCGATGATCAAGCTCGCGATCGCATAGACGGCGGCGATCCCGACCTCACTCTGCTCGGCGCGCCGCACGGTCTCGTACGTATAGGTCGAGAACGTCGTGTAGGCGCCGAGAAACCCGGTGCCGAGCACCGTCTTGGGGACGCTGCCGAGGCCGTGGTACAGAACGAGCCCGGTCAGGAACCCGAGCGCGAGCGACCCGCTGACATTCACGAGGAAAGTTCCCAACGGGAAACCTGTGGTCGCGCGTCGAGCAATGGCCCGTTCGATGAGGAAGCGCGCCGGCGCGCCGAGCGCGCCCGCGATCGCGACGCCAAGGAGTGTCATGACTCGCCCTCGGGCGGCGGCGGCTCGGTCGGCCGCCAGCCGGCCACGAAGAGCCCGAGCAGGGTCGCGGCAATGCCCAGAATGATCGAGCCCGACGCGTAGAGGACGCCGACCCCTTCATGGCCGGCGCGGACGAGCAGCACCGTCTCGACTGCGAGCGTCGAGAACGTGGTGAAGGCGCCGATCGCACCGATGCCGAGGAACGGGCGGCTCCAGTGGCCATCCGCGCCGGCTCGTTGGAGCAGCTCGAGCAGCACACCAAGGGCCAGTGCGCCCGCAAGGTTGATCAGCAAGGTGGGGTAGGGAAATCGACTGCTCGAAACGGGGAAGGCATCAACGATCAGGAAACGAATCGAGGCCCCGAGCGCGCCTCCGATCGAGACCGCGACCGTCTCACCGAGTCGCGGGCCGGTAGCTCTCGCCAACGAGTTCAACCGCGAAGCGCTGCGACCGACGATTGATTCGCGATGTCGAGCGCGGCATCGACGAGTCCGGTCACCATCTCGCCGATCGTGTCGAACCCTTCACCCAACGTCTTGCCCATCTGGAAGCGCGCGTTGATGCCTTCGAGGATGACCGCGAGCTTGTACGAAGCCAGCACGACGTAGAAATCGAGCGTGTCGATCGTGCGCCCGCTCTGTTGGGCGTAGCGCGCGATGATCTCGTCGCGGCTGAGAAAGCCCGACCCACCGGTGACCGCCCACGGACTCGCCACCGCGCCGCCGTCGCGATGGCCCCAGTACAAGAGGAAGAGGCCCACGTCGGTGAGCGGGTCGCCGAGCGTCGACATCTCCCAGTCGAGCACGGCGACGATCCGGCTCGGATCGTCGGGCGCGAGCATCGTGTTGTCGAGCCGGTAATCGCCGTGCACGATGGCCGGCGGTCCCGACTCCGGCATCGCCGCGGTCAGCCGGCGCGCCAGCTCGTCGACGCCCGGCAGCTCACGCGTCTTCGACCGTTGCCATTGCTCGCCCCATCGACGTACGTTGCGCTCGAGGAAGCCATCCGGGTGGCCGAAGTCTCCGAGCCCGATCGCGTCGAAATCGATCGAGTGCAGCCGCGCGAGCACGTCGATGAGCTGTCGCGAGCTGGCCGCGGCCTGGTCGGGCGAGAGCGTCGCCAGCTCGTCAGCGGTGCGGAGGATCACACCGTCGACGAGCTCCATCACATAGAACGGCGCGCCGTTCACGTCGCGGTCCTCACACAACGCGAGCGTGCGCGGAACAGGCACCTCGGTGTCAGCGAGCGCGCGCAGGACGCGATATTCACGCGCCATGTCATGCGCGGTGGGAAGGACGTGCGCGAGCGGCGGGCGGCGCAGGACCCAAGTGTGCTCGCCGTCGGTGATCCGGTACGTGAGGTTGGACCGGCCGCCGGCGATCAGCTCAGCCGAGAGTGGCGCGCCGGTCGCGTCGGGAACGTGATCAGTGAAGTACTCACGCAGCCGCTCGAGGTCGACGCCCTCGGGAGTGGTCACAACCCGGACACTACCGGCGGCGCGTCGCGGCGCTCGCTGTCAGCGGTGCGTGGTCAGGCGACGCGTGGCGCGCGCGGCGCGACCGGTGAACCGTTGCCCTTGGGGTAGCGAGCGACCCGACCGACGGGCATGTCGACCCGATAGCCGGCCGCGGCACGCTGCTCCTCGGACTCGGCGCCCCAGAAGCCGTACTCGCGGCGCTCGCGGGCCCAGTCGCGACAGGGCTCGAGCACAAAGCAGGTGAGGCAGATCGCACGCGCTTTCTCTTCGCGTACGACGCGCGCTTCGGGGCGTTCACCGGCCGGCGCGAAGAACAACTCGCTGCGGCCCGGGCACGCGGCGTGCGTCGTCCAGGTGAGCGGTCCGGTGAAGACGAGGGTCGAGAGGTGTTCAGCGGCCACGGTCGAGACCTCCATGGGAAGACCGGGAGAAATCCCGGAGAGCCGGCGGGGGGACCGGCTCCCCGAAGTGTTGCTTCGCACAGTCTTGGTTGCTGGCCGCTAATCTGTCCAGTAGTTCATTTTGATGGAATCAATCGCTTAGAGTGATCGCAGCTGGGTTGGTACCCGGACGAAACGCCACGAGGAGGCAAGATCATGGAGCTCCGCCATCTCGACGCCCTGCTCGCGATCACCGAAGAGGGCTCATTCACGGCGGCTGCCGACGCCCTCGCGACCGTGCAGTCCAACGTCTCGGAGCAGGTCCGCCAGCTCGAAGATGAATTAGGGGCATCGCTGCTCACACGGGGGCGGCGAGGAGCGACGCCGACTGAGTGCGGCGCCGTCGTGGTCGAGCGTGCCCGGCGGATCCGCCACGAGCTGGAGGCCATGAGGGCCGACCTTTCGATGCTGCAGGGACTCCGAGCCGGTTACGCCAGTCTGGGAGTTGTCGGCACCGCCAGTCGGTGGATCATTCCTGCGCTCGTCGCCGACCTTCGCGTGTACGCACCCGGCGTGCGTCTCCGCGTCAATGAGGGCGCCTCGGAGCGCCTGTCGGGCGAGGTGCTCGCACAGGAGCTGGCACAGGCCATTGTCACCGAGCCGGTCACCGACAAACGCCTGAAGGTCGAGCACCTCCTCGAGGAAGAGCTGGTCGGCGTCGCGCCGTTGGGCACGCTGCTGCCGCCCGAGCCCGTTCCGTTGAGCGTGCTCTCGGAGTTGCAAGTCGTGCTGCCGCCGGCCAATAACCCGCTGCGCACCGAAGTGGAGACGGCCGCGGCTGCACAAGGTGTCACGTTCGAGGTACCGGTCGAAGTGGAGGGCGTGCGTCTCATCGCCGACCTCGTCGCTGCCGGTGGTGGCGTGTCGGTGCTCCCCGAGACGGCCGTCCCGCCCGAGATCACGGGAATTCAGACGTTCGTGCTTGCCGACATGCCACCTCGCCGACTCGCGCTTGTGACCGCGCGGGACACGCAATTGTCGCTCGCGGACAGCGCGGTGCGCGAGCGAGTCGTTCTCCTCGTGCAAGGGCACCCTTCGCTGCGCGAGCTCGCCGGCGCGACCAAATCGCTGTCGCCGGGTACGGTCGGAGCAACCGACCGGGGGTGAGCAATGGCTGAAGATCCGCAACGCACGGGGAATACCGCACGGCTCCTCATCGGAGCGATCGCGGTCATCCTCGTGGTGGCGTTCGCGTGGGCCAACAGCAAACGGGTGGAGATCAATTTCCTCGTCGTCAAGCGCGACTCGCGCCTCATCTACGTGATCCTGGGCTCCGCCCTGCTGGGCGCGATTGCCGGGTCGCTGCTTCGCCGGCGCCGGCACCGCAACGACTGACTAGCCGGGCAGGTAGATACCGCGCCCGGCGCGCGTGAAGCGACGCGAGACGAAATAGCCGATGCCCATGATGATGAAGCCGCCCACCGCGTCGAGGACGTAGTGGTTGCCGGTGAGGACGATGGCCGTGACCGTGCCGATCGGGTACAACACCGCGAGCACCTTCGCCCAGTTATGTTTGAGTCGCGGGACGAGCGCGCATGCGCACCACAGCGCCCAAGCACAGTGCACGCTCGGCATCGCTGCGTACTGGTTCGAGATCTTGCTGATCGCGCCCGAGTTGAACGACCAGAACGCCGGGTACTTCGCCAGGGTGTCCTGGAAGCCGTAGTGGTGGAACCCGAGATAACTGTCGAGCAGTCGGGGCGGCATGAGCGGCCAGAGCACGAAACCGAGCAAGGCGGTGGCGGTCGCAATTCCGATCGCGTTTCGCCAGAGTGGGTAGTCATCACTCCACTTCCGGAACAGGTAAATGCCGACGCCCGCGGTTACCACGAAGTGCAGTGAGCCGTAGAAGTAGTTCATCGACACGATGAGCGGTTTGAAGTGCAGCGCCCAACTCTGCAACGTCTGCTCGTGGTAGATGCCCAGCTGGTGTTGCCACTGGATGAGTTGTTTCGCGTGGTGAAACGCAGCGTCCTTGCCGCCCTGGTTCTCGTTCCTGATGAAGCTGTAGATCCCGTAGAACGCGAAGATGCCGAGGAACTCGATCCACCAGTAGATGTAGTGCCCGTCGCTCAGGCGACGGCCGGCAGGCAGGGGTCGCTTGCCTGTCGGCGCCTCGGTGGTCTTGGTGCTGGTGATGCTCACGGTGCCGGTGTCGACGGCTCGCTCGGCGAGACGTGCTCCTCTGAGTGCAAACTGGCACGGTGGCGGTGCCCGACCGCGAACGCCGGGGCGCCCAAGAGACTCACGATCAGCATGATGACGTACCACAAGAGGCCGAGGCCGACAGCCCGGCCGTGCGACACACCGGCGAGCGGGGCGAGGAACACGACGAGCAATCCCTCGCGCACACCGAGGCCGTTGAGCGACAACGGGAGCACTTGCGCCATCGCCACCGCGGGGACGAATGCGACGACGGCCGCGACCGGAAGCGACATGCCGAGTGTGTGGACCGCGAGAAAGACCGTGAAGACAACCGAGACCTGATACGCGAACGCGGCGATCAGCACGCCGGCCGCGGCGCGCGGCTCTTGTCGGAGGCGGTCGATGCCCACGTGCACCGCGCCAACGAAGCGCATGACGTTCTCGTGTTCGGCGAAACGACCCGCAAGCCGCGGGTGCCCGGCGACGTACAGGATGACGGCGAGGGCCACGAGCGTCACGCCCGCGATCGCGAGCGCGACCCACGCCCAGGGCAGCTCGATGAGCGACGGTTGCGCGAGGAAGCCGAGACAGGTGAGAAGCGGCAGCGCGATGAAGCCACTGAGCCGCTCGAGCGCGACCGAGGCGAACGCGATCTCGGACGAGTCGAGCGTCTTGGAGCCGCGGCTCACCCGCAGCACGTCGCCACCGATCGTCGATGGGAGGACGTTGCCGACGAATTGACCCGCGAAGTAATGCGAGACGAGCACGCGTAACGGCACGTGCTTGTCGAAGGCCACCAGTACCCGTTGCCAGCGCCACGCGGAGAGGGCGATGCCGAAGGCCGCCATGAGCAACGCGGTGGCGAAGAACCCGAGCGTGGAGAAGTGCCGCTGCTTCGGCAGCACGTTTTCCGGATGGATCTTCGACACGAGCACGACGAGCAGCACGCCGCTCACGGCGATACGGAGCCAGAGCTTCCAATGCGCCCGCCGCCGCGGCGCACGCTGGGTCACGGCCATTTCCGTAGCCTACCGGCGCCCCTTGGCGATTCTGGCTGTGGAAAGCGCGACCATGGCAGTTCTGTGAACGCGACGTGGCGGAAGGTGCATACGTGCGGGTGACGGTCGACGACGGTGTGACGCTCGAGGTCGAGGCGACCGGCTCGGGCCCGGGGCTCGTGCTCGTGCACGGCTTCGGAGGGGCGAAGGAAGACTTCGCCCTGCACGTCCGCGCGCTCGCGACCACCCATCGCGTCGTTACGTTCGACCATCGCGGTCACGGCGCGAGCGACGGGCCCGCCGACCTCGGCGTGTACTCGCTCGATCGACTCGCTGCTGACACTGTGGCGGTGGCGGACGCCGTGGGACTCGATACGTTCCGGTTGCTCGGCCATTCGATGGGTGGAATGGTCGCTCGCCGGGTGGTGCTCGCACAGCCCGATCGCGTCGAGGCGCTCGTGCTGATGAACACGTCGCCCGGACCCGTGCCCGGCATCAGTGTCGAGCTGGTCGAGCACGGCGCGCGCCTCGCGCTCGAAGAGGGCATGGATGCGCTCAAGCGCGCCCAGGACGAGCTCGATCCGTTCGGCAGTCCCGCGTATCGCCGTCTGTTGGTCGAGCAGCCCGGCTACAAAGACTTCCAAGACCGCAAGTGGGCGACACTCTCACCGTACATGTGGGCCGCGCTGGCGATGGGACTTGCCACCCAGCCCGACCAGGTCGACGCGCTGCGCCACGTCGACACGGCGACGCTCGTGATGGTCGGTGAGCAGGACGAGTCGTTCCTCGAGCCCTCGCGCCAAGCTGCGGCCGCGCTGCCCGACGGGCAGCTCGTCGTGATCGCCAACGCCGGCCACTCACCTCAGTTCGAAGCGCCCACCGAGTGGCGCGAGACACTGCTCGCGTTCCTCGACGGGCTCGACGCCGCCTCGCGCGAGGCGGTCTGAGCACACGTCCACGGGTTTAGGCGGTGAATTCCGAGAACCCGCACGGTCGCCACTTGCCGTGCTCCTCGACCAAGCGGAGTGTGTGGCTGCGTGTGCGCTTGTACCCGTAGTTGACCGTGAAACCCACGGTGACACGATCGCCGTGGAAGTGCATGTCTAGCGGGTTGACGCTGTAGCCGCTGAAACTGACGAGGGTGACATCGCCGCTGAGGCCCTCGACCAACGCCCTCCGGCTCAATGTGTGCCGATCGGTCGTGCAGAGCTGGCGGTACGCGCTTGCGTAGTCGTGGTACCGAAGGTCGTGGACGAACGCGTTGGTCGCGTCGATCGGCGGCTTGATCTTCTGCGCGAACAGCACGCCGTCGACCGCGTAGAGGCCGATCACCGCGACGACCGCGGCGACGAGCACCCATACCCAACGCCGGCGCGGTCGGGTGCCCGGCTGGCCCGCCATCATCGGCGGCGGCGACGAACCGACGCCGATCGGTGGCGTGGGCGGCGCGCTGCCCCACGCGGGCGCACCCGGTGGCGGTGCTTCCGGAGGCGGCGCACCCCAGCCGGGGTTTGGAGGCGGCGCGGCCCACCCGGGCTGGTTCTCGTCGTCGGACGCCATCGCCGTCGACGTTACCGCGGCGGTCGTGACGAGCTTCGCTGCACTCGGATCAGGTGCCGGTGGCCTTCTCGAGGAATCGCGCCCGATCGACGACGACCCGGGTGATGCGTCCGGCCGCGACCAACCCATGGCCGTCACTGACCGACACGCGGAACGTGAGCCGTCGGCCTTCGACGGTTTCGAGCATCGCTTCTGCCTGCACACGGCCGCCGACCGGTGTCGGCGCGAGATGATCGAGTTGCACGCGGTAGCCGACCGTAGTGGTGCCCGCGCTGGCGTGATCTTCCACCGCGAGAACGGTGGCCTCTTCGGCGAGCCGCACCACGCGCGGCGTCGCGAGCACCGGCACGTCGCCGGTCTTGAAGGCGAGCGCGGTGTCAGCCTCGGTCACGATGAGCACGGCCGCGGCGACCAGGCCGGGTTCGAGAGGCATCGGCGTACCATAGGAGCCACGCCGGGCCGCAGGCGTATCTGAGCCCTCGCTCATTGTCCGCCTCGTGAGATCGTCTCCGTCATGCTCCGTGGGGGGTGTACCAGTGATCGACGAGGCTGTGCTCCAACGAACACTCCACGACGCGCTGCGAAACGGTGGCGACTTCGCGGAGGTGTTCGCCGAGGACCGCCGCACCTCCGCGGCGCGCCTCGATGACGGCAAAGTCGAGGAGCTCGTGTCAGGGCGAGAACGCGGTGCCGGCGTACGCGTGATCCGAGGCGAGACGACCGGCTACGCGCACACTGCCGATCTCAGCGAGGAGAGCCTGCGCGACGCGGCCGTGGCCGCAGCAGCCGCGGCGCGCGTGAGTGACAGCGGCACGCGGGTCGTGAAACTGGAGCGGCACGCGACGCGTCGGTCGCATGAGGTGCAGGTGCTGCCGGAAACCATCGACAAGGCGCGCAAGGTGCAACTGCTGGAGCGCGCCGACGATGTCGCGCGCGCCGAGGACGCCGCGATCCGGCAGGTGAGCGCGTCGTATGCCGACTCGCATCGCCGCATCCTGGTTGCCAACTCCGACGGGCTCCTCGTCGAGGACGACACGGTGCGCACCCGATTCTTCGTGCAGTCGGTCGCGGTGGGTGACACGGGCATGCAGACCGGCATGGAAGCGCCGGGCCGTACGGTTGGCTTCGAGTTCTTCGACGAGATCGAACCCGAAGCCGTCGCCCGCACCTCCGCGCAGCGCGCCCTCACGATGCTGCGGGCGCGGCCGGCACCCTCCGGACGGCTCCCGGTCGTGCTCAAGCGCGGCGCCGGTGGCGTGCTGTTTCACGAAGCCTGTGGCCACGGTCTCGAAGCCGATCTCGTGGGTCGTGACGCGTCGGTGTTCAAGGGTCAGGTCGGGGAGCGGGTCGCGTCGCCGCACGTGACGTTGGTCGACGACGGCACGTTCGCTCGCGAGTGGGGCACGGCCGCGATCGACGATGAGGGCGCGCCCGCGCAGCGCAATGTGCTCATCGAGAACGGTGTGCTCACCGATTACATGTGGGATCTCGTGCGGGCGCGCAAGGACGGTCGCGTCAGCAGCGGTAACGGGCGGCGGGAGACGTACCAGCATCTGCCGATGGTGCGGATGACCAACACGTACCTGCTCGAGGGGCCCGACGATCCCGACGAGATCATCCGTCAGACGCCGTACGGGCTCTATTGCGTCGCGCTCGGTGGCGGCCAGGTCAACACGGCCACGGGTGACTTCGTGTTCGGCATCACCGAGGCCTACATGATCGAGAACGGCGAGATCACTGATCCCGTGCGCGCCGCGCAGCTCATCGGCAATGGTCCGGAGACGCTTCGACTCGTCGATGCCGTCGGGAGCGACTTCGACACGTGGGCGGGCACGTGCGGCAAGGACGGCCAGGGCGTGCCCGTTTCCGCGGGCCAGCCGACGTTGCGAGTCGCGGAGCTGACCGTGGGCGGCACTGCCGGTGCCTGATCTTCTCGACGTCGCTCGACGCGTCCTCAGCGGCGCGCGCGGCGACGAGCAGGTCGAGGCGTACGTGGTGCGGTCGAGTGAAACCGACGTGCGCGTGTTCGATGGCGACGTGGAGTCGCTCTCGATCGCAGGTGTCGACGGTGTGGGTGTGCGCGTCATCGTCGACGGGCGCCAGGGCTACGCGTGGGCGGGATCGGTCGACGACGACGTAATCGCCGAGACCCTCGTGGAGGCTCGCGACAACGCCGGGTTCGGGAGCCCCGACGAATGGAATGGGCTTGCCGCGCCCAACGACTTCGGCGCGGTCGCGCCGCCTTCGCTCGATGTGTGGCGCGAGTCGCTGCTCTCGGTGCCGACGAGCTCAAAGGTCGACCTCGCGCTCGAGCTCGAGCGTGCAACGCGCGCCGCCGATGCCCGGGTGCGTGGGGTGGAGGCGGCGAGCTACGGCGACGCCGCGATCGACAGTGCGGTCGCCAACTCGCTCGGCGTGGAAGCGGCGACGCGTCGCACGTTCTGCTCGTGTTCGGCGTACGCAATGGCGGGCGAGGGTGTCGCGACGCAGACCGGCGCCGGCTTCGACGTCGCCCGCAGCTTCGACGACCTCGACCCGGCCAAAGCGGCGCGAGATGCGGCCGAGCGCGCGGTGCGGCTCCTGGGCGCGACGCAGCCGCCGTCGCGCCGGCTGCCCGTCGTGTTCGACCCGTTGGTGACGCGGTCGCTGATCGGGCTCATCGGTGCCGCATTGAACGGCGAGTCGGTGCTCAAGAGCCGCTCGATGTTCGTCGGACGCGTCGACGAGGAGGTGGCCGCCGCGGGCGTCACACTCGTCGACGACCCGACGCTGCCCGAAGCCCTGGGCGCGGCATCGCACGACGCTGAGGGTGTGCCGACGCGCCGCAACGAGTTGATCTCGACCGGCGCGCTGCGCGGCTTTCTGCACAATGTCTATACGGGACGGCGATCCGGCCTGGCGACGAACGCCGCCGCCGTGCGCGGCGGCTACAAGTCACCGCCCGGTGTCGGCGCGCGTGCGCTCCATCTGGTTCCAGGCACGATGGGGCCCGACGCGATCCTCGCGGCAGTGCCCGAGGCGCTCTACGTGCAGTCGGTGAGCGGGCTGCATTCGGGCACCAATCCGGTCAGCGGCGATTTCTCGGTTGGCGCCGAAGGTCTCATGGTGCGCGACGGCGCGTTCGCCGAGCCGGTGCGTGAGGTCACGATCGCGTCGACACTTCAGCGGATCCTGCTCGACATCGTCGAGGTCGGTTCTGATCTCACGTGGCTCGGTGGCGGTGCCGCGGGCGCGACGCTGCTCGTGCGCGAGATGTCGATGAGCGGCGCCTGAGCAGTCGCCACTGTCCCGAAGCGCCGCCGCTGGCGCGACCCGACCGTGATACGAGCGCGACGGCGTCTTGGTCAGCCGACGTCGCTGATCCGAGCGTAGATCGCGACGCCCCGCACTGTCGCGACCTGCCGGTAGTCGCGACGCAACTCGTCGCCGAACTGTGGGAAGCGCGAGGGCGGATAGTAGTGAGCGTTGCGGATGTTGGCCGTCGACGTGTCGATGATCAGCGCGGGCGGGTGGTCGTGCATGTCGCTTCGAAACAGCTTCCACGCGCCGGGCACCGCGAGGTCTTCGCCCACCAGGCTCGCTGGGCGACCGCCGCTCTCGCCCGTGAGCGCGCCGGTGGTCACGAAACGCGTCGCCGGGCGGCGGTCAGCTGCCCAGTAGACCTCCGGAAAGTGGCCCCACACGAAGATCGGCTGGTCGGGTGAGGTGTGACTGTCGACGTAGCGTGCGACGTCGCGGTAGACCGACACCTCGTGGTGCGACGTCTGCAACGCGTCGCCCACCAACCAGAGTGCGGGCACGAGCGCCACCACGCTTGCGGCCACGAGCACGGGGCGGGTCACGCGTTCGAGCTGACTCGCCGCGAGCAGGGCCAATGGGGGGAGGAGCTGCAGGTAGTAGTGGCCGAAGAAGCGGAACCCGGCGACGACGCCGATGATTGCCGAGGCCGTCCACAGCCACAGGTCGAGATCTTTCCGGCGCGCCCGCCAGGCCAACGCAGCCAGCACGAGGAGCGCGACGTTGGCGCGGACGAAGAACCCGGTGTTGTGCAACCCGAGCCGCCAGAGATAGCCGATCCCGACGCCGGGGCTCAGGTAACCGCCGTTGCCGGTCCATACCCAGAACACGAAATTGTACACGCCGAAGACGAGCGCGGCCACCACGATCGGCACGACGAACGCGAGCCCCAGCACGCCGAGCCCCCGCCAGCGCTGCCGGCGCCACGCCCACCACGCGAGCGGCAGCAGGGTGACCGCCGCGGTCTGCTTCGTGAGTGTGGCGACCGAGAGCGCAAGTCCCGAGTCGCGCACGCGTCCGCGCGCCGCGAGCACCATCGCGGCCGTCATCGCCGGCAGCATGAACACTTCGAAGTTCGCGGCCTGCGCGTCGCCGGGAAGTAACGCGACTGCCGCAATGAGATAGAGCGCACCCGCGTACAGCGGCGTGCGTCCGCCCCAACGGCGACGAGCCTCGGCTGCGAGGAGCAGCGCGGTCGCCGCGTGGGCGAGGATCGCGAGTACGTGCATCCAGCGCAGGTCGCTCGATCCGGTGACCGTGAACACGGTTGCATACAAATACGGCGCCACCGGCGGCTTGCGATCGACGGTGTCTTGGTAGAGCCGGCCGCCGTGCTGAAGCACTTGGGCTTGGGTCGCGAGATAGGCCTCGTCGGGATTGAACACCTGCTTGTAGAAGCCGGGCAGGTGGAGCACGGTGGCCATCAGCACGAACAGCAGCGCGAGCCACGCGGCCCGCGGCGCCGCGCCGCGCACCCGCGACGGACGTGGGCGGGCGTCGACGCTTTCGTGCTCGGCGAGCGCGGACGATCGGATCGACTCCGTCGTCTCAACTCGCACGGGCGACACCCCTCGCGTCGAGAATCGCGTCGAGCTCGTCAATTGCAGCCCACGGATCATCGTGGAAGTGCACTGACTCCATACCCAGCGCGACGGCGGCCGCGACATTGTCGGCGTTGTCGTCGACGAACAAGCAGGCATCCGGCGCGACGCCAAGACGTGAGCAAGTGAGCTCGTAGATGCGGGCGTCCGGCTTGCGCAGGCCGACCTCACTCGAGTCGACGACCACCGGGAACAGCTCGTCGAGCGGGATCGTGGCCTTCCAGTGGTCGCCCCACTCCTTGACGTTGTTGGTCAGGAGCGCGAGTGCGATGCCGTCGCGCTTGAGCCGGCGCGCGCGGTGCACGAGCGGCCAGTGCACGCCTATCGGCATGTTGCGCATGAATGCGAGGTACGCGTCGAAGTCGAGCCGCTTGCCGAGCACCGCCGGCGCCCGTTCGACAACCCCCGCGAGGTACTCGTCGAGCGAGATCGCACCGATCTCGAGCCGGTGCCAGTCGTGGGTGACGGCCGACGCCTCGGCCCGGGTGCCCTCGTCGCGAGCGTGCGTCGTCGCAGGCACGTCTTGGGCCAGGGTCAATCCCTCGACGCCGAAATAGGCGGCCTCGCCGAAGAGGAGCTCCAGCACTGCACCGGGCGGATAACCGAGGTCGGCTTCGAAACGGCCGACGCCGCGAAACAGCGGGCTGGAGAACACGCCGCCGTAGTCGAAGATCACGGCCTCGATCACGACCGCAGGCTAGCGAAATACCCCGGCTTTCTTGCAGCAGAGGATCGTGGGCGCCGGAAACTGGTGTGCGGTGTCAGCCGGCGGTCGTCGCGCGCACGCTCGACGCGTCTTCCGGGGGCACGAGCGCGAGCGTGATGGTGCCGGTCGCCGCCGCGAACGCGAGTCGACGTGCCTCGGGTTCGTGCACGAGCAACGTGACGCCGGTGCCGGTACCGCTTGTGCTCGGTCCGGTGCGGGTGGCGTCATCAGTTGCGAGCACGGTGACTCCGTGGGCCACGACCACGGCGGGCTCCGACTCGGTGGTCGCGTTCCCGGTGCCGCTTATTGCCGGGCCGTGCTCGAACGTTGCGAGTACGTCGACAGCGGCGCCGCGCGGCGGCCGAAGCGAGTCGGATGCGACCACGCGGATCGCGCGCATCCCTGCGGGCACGATGCCGTCGAGACCGGTGCGATGCCGCGGCGCAAGATTGCGACTGGAGACGAACGCGTCTCGCAACACCGGCACGGCGACGATCCGGCCCGCGAGACTTTGGACATTCCCCACGAGCGCACCGGTCGGAAGCTGGGACGCGTGCACACGACGTGTGCCCACATCGCCGTCGCCGATGGTGGCGCCGAGCGTGAGGTCACGACGGGCGACGACAACCGCGCGCTCGGGTCCGAGGTCGTGGGCGTGCCGGTGCAGGGTCACGAGGTCGGAGGCGACGAAGAGTGCCGTGAGGAGCGCGAGCGCGAACGCGCCGGCCCACAGGAGCAGGACGCGTGGTGAACGGCGGAGCATGGGTTCCCCCTGGAGACTGGCCACGCACCGGGCGCGCGCGGCCACACGGGGGGAACTTCGGGGAAAGTGCCGGCGGGGATCCTGCCGGGCCGCAGCTTAGGTCTTGGTGGGGGCTGTTTTCGAGGGCGGCGGAGGATCCGTGCGCTTGGAGTCGCCCGTGCCGCTCGATTCTTTGGAACCAGTGGAGCCGTTGGAGTCGCCGGACCCGCTGCCGGACTTCTCGGCCGCCGGCGTCGTCTCCTTGGCCTTGTCGCCGTTGGCCGGCGCCTTCTCGGTTTCGCGCTTGTCGCCGTTGGTGCGTGCCGGCGACGGCCGGTTGTCGTTGCGGTAGAAGCCGCTGCCCTTGAGCACGATCCCCACGGACCCCATGACCTTGTCGAGCTTGCCGCCGCACTGGGCATGGCGCTTCAACGGCGCGTCGTCGAACGTCTGATAGATGTCGAACTGTTCGCCGCATTTTGCGCATCGATACTGGTACGTCGGCATCGCTGGTCACTTAGCACTCGGGGTTCCGGACTGCTAATGGTATCCGATCGCTCAGCCCGCTCGTTTGCCCGGGGGGCGGGCTACGTTGCTGGCGTCGGGCACCTGAGGAGAAGCGAGCAACCCGTGACGGTGGTGTTGATCCTCACCCCGCTGGCCTACCTCCTCGGCACGTTCCCGAGTGCGCTGCTCGTCGCCCGAGCCGGTGGTCACAACGTGCTCGCCGAGGGCTCCCGTAACCCGGGTGCGTCCAATGTGACCCGCCTGATGGGCTGGAGGGCGGGCCTCCTGGTGCTGGTCGCCGACTTCGGCAAGGGCGCGATTGCAGCCGGCGCCGGCTACGCGATCGACGAGCGCTTCGGCGCCTACGTGCTCGGTGTGGCCGCGATCTTGGGTCACGTCCTGCCGGCCACCCGGCGGTTCAGAGGAGGCAAGGGCGTCGCCACCGCCGGTGGCGTGCTCGTCGTGCTGTTCCCGTGGATCGTGGCCGGCCTCGCGGTGGTCTGGGTCGTCGTCGCGCGTGTTTTCAAGAAGGCCTCCATCGCGTCGATTGTCGGCACGATCGCGTTTCCGGTTCTTGTCGCGGTGAGCGGTTACCACTGGCGGGAGACCGTCGTCATCTCGGCGCTGGCCATGCTCGTTCTCTTGCGCCATCTTTCCAATCTGAAGCGTCTGCTTCGGGGCGGGGAACCCGGCCTTGGTGGCGACAGCGGTACCGTTCCCGGCTGATGAGCGCGCCCCCCGTTCGCAAAGCAGTCATTCCCGCGGCTGGTCTCGGCACGAGATTCCTCCCCGCCACCAAGAGCCAGCCCAAGGAGATGCTGCCGATCGTCGACAAGCCGGCGATCCAGTACGTCGTGGAGGAAGCCGTACTGGCGGGCCTGCGCGACGTGCTCGTGATCACGGGGCGCGGCAAGCGCGCGATCGAAGACCACTTCGATCGCAACTTCGAGCTCGAGTACTACCTCGAGCAGGACGGCAAGACGGAGCTCCTGGCCGAAGTGCAGGCGACCGCGGAGATGGCCGACATGCACTACATCCGTCAACGTGATCCGCTCGGACTCGGGCATGCGGTGAGTGTGGCCCGCGAGCATGTGGGGTCCGAGCCCTTCGCGGTGTTGCTCGGCGACGACATCATGGTCGACGACGCGCACCTCCTGCGCTCGATGCTCGATGTCCACGCGCAATACGGCCAGACGGTGCTCGCGCTGAAAGAGGTCTCGCCGAGCGAGATCTCTTTCTACGGGTGCGCGGAACCCGAGGTGGTCGACGACGGTCTTGTGCGGGTTCGATCGGTCGTCGAGAAGCCCAAGGCCGAGGACGCGCTGTCCAACCTGGCGATGATCGGCCGCTACGTGTTCACGGCCGACATCTTCGACGCGCTCGATCGCATCACACCCGGAGCCGGTGGTGAGTTGCAGCTGACCGACGCCATCGGGCTGCTCGTCGAGTCGCAGCCGGTGTACGGCTGCACGTTCGAGCACGGCCGGTACGATGTCGGCCAGAAGGTCGATTTCCTGCGAGCCAACGTCGAGCTTGCACTCGACCGCCCCGACCTCGGGCCCGACGTCAGTCGTTTCATCGTCGAGCTGGTGCAGCGACGCGGATTGCTCTGATGGGCGCGGCGTGATCCCGCTGCCCGAAGCGCAAGCGGCCATCCTCGCGGCTGTTCCCGCGCTGCCGGTCGACACCGTCGCGCCGCGCGACGCGCTGGGGCTCGTGCTCGCCGAAGACGTCACCGCGCCGTCACCCGTACCGCCGTTCACGAACACCGCGATGGACGGGTACGCGGTCCGCGCCGATGACACCAGCGGCGCGACCGACGACGCGCCGGTACGGCTACAAGTGGTTGGCGAGCTCGCGGCCGGGAGCGCGCCGTCGACGCCGGTGCAATCGGGTGAGGCCGTGCGGATCATGACCGGCGCACCGATGCCCGACGGCGCCGACGCGGTCGTCATGGTCGAGCGCACTCACCGCGCCGGCGACGATGCGGTGTTTGTGTTGGCGGCGGCCGAGCCGGGCCAGCACGTTCGCCCCGCGGGCAGCGACCTCGAGGCGGGTCAGCTCGCGTTCGCCGGCGGCACCGTGCTGGGTCCCGCGCATCTCGGCGTCCTGGCGAGCATCGACCAGCGAGACGTTGTCGTGCGGCGTCGCGCGCGCGTCGGCGTGTTGTCGACCGGTGACGAGCTCGTCGCTTCGGGCGCTCTGCGACCGGGCCAGATCCGCGACTCCAACCGGCCGATGCTCCTCGCATTGGCCGAGCTAACGGGCGCGACGCCTTCCGATTTCGGGATCGTCGGCGACGAGGAGGCCACGATCGTCGAGACGCTCGAGCGCGCGTGCCAGGAGTGCGACGTCGTGCTCACGAGCGGGGGCGTGTCGGTCGGCGACTACGACTACGTGAAGGCTGCGCTCGACCGGCTCGCGCCCGCCGGCGCGTTCCACTGGTGGCAGGTCGCGATCAAGCCGGCCAAGCCGCTCGCGTTCGGGATGATCGGCGACGCTGCCGTGTTCGGTTTGCCGGGCAACCCGGTCTCGTCACTCGTGAGTTTCGAGTGCTTCGCCCGTCCCGCGATCCTGCAGATGATGGGCTACACCGGCGCGGCACGCTTTCGCCCCACGGTGACGGCGACGGCCGGGCGCGCGCTGGCCCGTCGTGCTGACGGCAAGTTGCACCTCGATCGTGTTCTCGTCCACATCGACGATGGTCGCCTCGTTGTCGCTCGCAGCGGCGAGCAGGGCAGCAACGTGCTCTCGGCGACCGCGCTGGCCAACGGGCTCGCGCTCGTGCGTGACGGCGAAGGCATTGCCGAAGGCGGCGCCGTCGAGGTCATGCTCCTCGAATTGCCGTCGTAACGCGGCGATGCCCGGAGCTTGCGCTCCGGGCATCCGCCGCTTGTTCGTTTCCAGGCCTCCCGGCCTGCCCCGAGATTGGGCCTCCCAGCACGCCCCGAGAACTGTCTTACGCCGTCGCGGTGTTGACGAGCTTGACTTGCACGGTCGCTCCCGCCGGCACCGTTGCGCGCACGCCCGTCAGTCCGGCTTCGTCGGAGACAGGGTCGCCCCCGGATACTGCGGTCAACGTCGAGTTGGTCGCGCGGATCTCGCTGACGGTGCAGACCGAGTCTGCGGCGATGCCGTCGACAGTCGTGGTGAGCGTCTGGTTCGGGGCGAGCGTCACGGTGCGACGTTCGGCGGTCGCCGCGGAAATCTCGGTGTCGTTGCCGGTCGTGACAGTTGGAGGCTCGCACGTCACTTCGAGCAGCAGCGTGGTCGGCCCGCCTTGGGCGCGGCTCTCGATGACCAGATGGCCGAGCTCGGGCTCGGTGCTGCCGGCGGCGCGCTCGTTGGCGCTCGGTCCGGGACCCGCGACGCACGCTCCGAGAGCCACGGCGGCGATGGCCAGCGTGCCGATGCTGAAGAACCTGCGCACATGCGCTCCCGTGAGATCGGGCCAGAAACGAAAACGACCGGCCCCGTGGCGCTGGGGCCGGTTTCGCTCTGACTCCCCGCCGGCTGAAGCGACCAAATGGACGCCGGCGGATCAATGTCTCCCCGAGAGTGACCTATCGGCTCCGCCGTCTGGCCTCTATGACGGAACACGGTCAGTTAACCACGGATAGTGGTAAAGCGCAAGCTCGGGCAGCTGACGGCATCTTGGAGTTCCTTGCGCCAGAACGGCCCTGCCCCTTGCCGCGAGCGCCGCATACGCTGACGACATGGCCACGCGCGGCGACCTCATTGATCCGTTCGGGCGCCGCGTGCGCGACCTCCGTATCTCGATCACCGACCGCTGCAATTTTCGCTGTACGTACTGCATGCCGGCCGAGGGCATGCCGTGGCTGCCCCGGGAGGAGATCCTCACCTACGAGGAGCAGGCCCGCATCGCCACGGTCTGTGTCGAGCGCTTCGGGTTCGACGCGCTGCGGATCACCGGCGGTGAGCCCACGATCCGGGCCCATCTGCCTCGCCTGATCGCCATGCTCGCGCCGCTCGGTGTCGATGTGGCGATGACGACCAACGGCGTGAAGCTCTCGGAGATGGCGCACGATCTTGCTGCCGCCGGCTTGCAACGCATCAACGTGTCGCTCGACTCGCTTCGGCGCGACCGGTTCCTCGCACTCACTCGACGCGACGAGCTCGACCGGGTGCTCGCGGGCATCGACGCCGCGTGTGATGCCGGGCTCTTCCCGGTGAAGGTCAACTGTGTCGTGATACGTGGCGTGAACGACGACGAGGTCGTCGACCTCGCGGCGTACGGGCGGAGCCGCGGCCTCGGTGTGCGATTCATCGAGTTCATGCCCCTCGACGCCGATGGTGCGTGGAGTGCCGCCAAAGTCGTCCCCGCGCAGGAGATTCTCGAACGCATCGACGCGGTGTTTCCGCTCGAGCGCGACGGCGAGGAACGCAGTGATCACGACGCGCCGGCCGCGCGCTACCGGTACGCCGACGGCAACGGCAACGTCGGGGTGATCGCGAGCGTGACCGAGCCGTTCTGCGCGCAGTGTGATCGCGTGCGTGTCACCGCCGAGGGGAAGTTCCGCACATGCCTGTTCGCCACTGACGAGATCGACCTCCGAGCCATCGTGCGTGGCGGCGGGAGCGATGACGACCTCGGGGCCGCGATCGAGGGCGCAGTCGGCACGAAGTGGGCCGGACATCGCATTGGCCAGGTCGATTTCGTGCGCCCGGCCCGCTCGATGAGCCAGATCGGCGGCTAGTTCTCATAGGCGAATGTAACGAGTGGGGTCTGACGGGTCCCGGCCCGCTGCCGGTTCGCTCGTCTGATCCGAGCGCGAGTTGGCCGGACGGCAGACATCGCCGTGGAGGCCGTGACCGTCGCGGTGCGCGACCCTCGATCGAGCAGCGCCAGCTCCCCGAAGAACGATCGTTAGCTCAGCGTGCCGGCGAGCTCGTCGTTGATCCTCG
>JBBRZM010000023.1:0-47690 GCA_038236695.1 Acidimicrobiia bacterium | reverse complement strand
GAGCATCTGCTGTTGCAACTGCCACGTTCGAGCGCAGGCACTCGCGAATAGACTCCCGCGCCACGCCGGGGTAGCTCAGTCGGTAGAGCAGCTCACTCGTAATGAGCAGGTCAGGGGTTCGAATCCCCTCCCCGGCTCCGCACACACAGCCGCAAGGGTTGTAGCCGACTTCAGCGCCGTTCGCGTTTGCACAATGCTCGCTGGGAAGGTGACTTGCCCTGGTGAAGATAACTGGAACTCGACGCCGCGAACTCTCGATACCGCGCATCCTGAGGTCCCGGCGCCGAGCATCGTTCTTTCAAACGCCGTGGGCGGTCAGGTGAAGCTCACTTGACTCCACTTGGTTTCGCCGCGACGTCCAAGCCTCCAAAGGCCTGAGGCTCTAGTGAGTGGTCGATCTGGGCCAGTTCACCCGTGCCGAGAATGGTCCCGAAGGGATCCAGCCCGCTGAGGCGTAATGCGGCGGGCGCCGCGCCGGCAAGAACCAGCGCAGCAATCACGAACCACGCCACGCCGATCGCGATACACGCGAGGGCGAGGCCTACGTCCGCGGCGAGAAGCACCGCCGCGTAGGCAGGCCCGGCGATGTGACTCCGCCGCTGCCACCAGCTCCTCGTACTCTCAGAATCACCCATTCGGGTGTAGTCCCATGTTGCTCGCGCGTGCACTGCGATGTCGCCCAACGCTTTCGTGTAGACGCCGTCCAACAGCACGTCATAGAGGATCTCTGGCAATACCAGTCCGGCAAGGGCGACGGATCGCCAGCCGCCCCGTTTGACGGACCAGACTCGTTCGACAACGACAAAGCCGGTCACGAAGAACCAGAACCAGGACCACCAGATCGAACCTGTCGTGACCAACTCGTAGATCACGGCGGTCAAGAAGAAGGGGCGGAAGGCGACAGCCGTATAGGTCATGAGTTGTCGTCCGATGTATGGCAATGTCTGACGCGTCAATCCATACGCCAAGAGGTTTTCAAGCGCGCCGCGTTGCCATCGCAGACGTTGATAGAACAGGCGTGCTGTCGTCGGCATGAGGTCGGTACCGACCGTACATGCCTTCGGTGAGACACAGCGATATCCGAGGTGCTTCAGCGCGAGGGTCAACTCGTTGTCCTCCGTGAGCGCTGTGACGTCAAAGACGCCCGTGCCGCGTGGCAGCGCGCCGCAAGCGCGTGCGCGCTGGACATCGCGAAGCGCTCTGACCGAAAACAGCGTCGCCGTGCCGGTCAGTACGTCTGCGCGACCCTTCCGGCGACCGATCTCGCGGGCATACCGGACGTACTCGTTGTTTTGCATATGACCAACGAACCCTTTCAGCGGATAACCGAGAAAGACCGCGCCGACGCCGCCCACTCGGGCCCCCCCGCCCTCTGGCTCGCGCAGACGCAGTGCCGCCTCGGAGATGAAGCCGGGCGATAGCGAGCTGTCGCCATCCATGATCAACACCGCATCGTTATCAGACAGACCCGGTAGAACGGACGCAAGGGCCTGATTGAGCGCGCCGGCCTTGTCTTCGAGATTGTCGACCGTCATTATCACGGCAACGTCATGAGCAATCGCGATCCGACCGGTCTGATCGGTACAGCGATCGGTGATCACGATCACCTCGTCGGCGATCCTCGTTTGGGCCGCGAGCGACTCGAGTGTCTCCGCGATCAGCGCTGCCTCGTTGTGCGCCGGAATCATCACCACCACTCTTCCCGGACCCTCATCACCGACGTCGCCCACGTACTCCGACTTGGTCAACCCTCCAGAAGTGAGATCGCGTTCTTGCGCGACGAACGCTTTCCCCAGAGCCGCCTTCAGCCAGCCGCGGTGATCTTGCGTCGTCGAAGCATCCCGCTCAGTCATTTGACCTTCGCGCGCGCGGCGCATTCCGACGCCTGTTGCCGTGGAAAGGCCATGCCTCTGTTAACGGCCCCCCGCGCGTGCGAGATAAGCCGTCAGGAGAAGCCCAGCGCGTGCGCGCGCAGCGCTAACGCTCGGTTCCCTCGTAAATGAGCAGGTCAGGGGTTCGAATCCCCTCCCCGGCTCCTCGGGTATTTTTTGTTAGGGAGCGTCTGCCGGTGCCGTGCCGGCGGGGATCGGCATGTCGGTTCACCAGGGGATGGGTCCCGGCGCCGAAAAGGACTGCCTTCCGTGGATGACGAGACTCCCGCCACAGATCGTGTCGAGCAGGTTGCTGGTGGTAGGTCGGCAGCGGACGGTTTGGACCGTGCGGCGGAGGAACGTGACGCGGCAGCGTTGGTTCGGGACGAGGCTGCCGAGGCGCGCGGCGTCGCGTCCGCGGGCGCTGGTGACGAACAACAGGCGGCGGGGGATCGCATACTCGCGGCGGGGGACAGCGTAGCCGCGGCGGGCGACCGTCAAGAAGCGGCGTTGCGGGGCGCAGCCGCGTCAGTTCGGGACGAGGCTGCCGAGGCGCGCGACGTCGCGTCCACTGGCGCTGGTGACGCGCAACAAGCGGCGGGGGATCGCATACTCGCGGCGGGCGACCGCGCAGCCGCAGCCGGCGACCGTCAAGAAGCGGCGTTGGATCGGCCGCGGGGCCGCGGACGACCTCCGGAACGCCTACCGCGACGACTTGACCGACACGTTGGTACGGGACGCGGGTCGCGATCAACTGAGCCAGGCTGTGGATCAGGCGCACCGTCACGGGGAGTGACTCGTCATCGCGTACCTCGACGTTGACCATCTGAAGGCGGTCAATGATGTCGAGTGGCATGCTTCCGGTGACCGTTTACTGCGCGAGGTAGGTTCGGCGCTTCGGCATGGTCTGCGCTCTTACGACGTGGTGGTGCGCTACGGCGGCGACTAATTTGTCTGTGCCCTTGCGGGCTGTCGCCTCGCCGAAGCGGAACGACGCTTCAGCGACGTCGGCAAGCTCTTGTCGAGCGCGATTGCAGGAGCTTCGGTGAGTGTCGGCTTAGCCGAACTGTGCGGAGAAGAAAGCCTCGAAGAGGTGATTGGTCGCGCGGATCGCGAGATGTACGATCGCCGAAGAAGCCGACGGACTAGGTCCGGCGCAGGGTAGATCTGCAACCGCCCCGGAGCGAACAAACTGTTGCGCGATTACAGACGATAACTGTGACCGTTACGCTCGCCGCGACCCGTTGCAATCATTGAGCTTGCGCTGATCCGCACAGCGCTAACGGCCGGGTCACTCGTAATGAGCAGGTCAGGGGTTCGAATCCCCTCCCCGGCTCTACCTGCGGACGCAACGGTTGTAGGCCGTTTTAGCAACGTGCACCGGTGGCGGCTCGCAGCAGACGACGAAGCCGACCACAACCAGCATCCTCGACGGTCGCCAGCGGGTCGTCGATCAGCGCGCCAGCAGCGAGTTCCGCCTCAAGGACTCGGGTCAAGCGCCACGATTCGGAGCGCGGGTCGTTCCGTGCGCGTCGCAGGTCTACCCGGTTGCGAGTCCGACACCACAGGTCGCACCCCTCCCGACGGCGACAATTGGACCGCTGACGCTGTGGAGCGGGACCGCCGCCCGCGCCCGCGTCGATAGCGGCTCAGTGGACGGCCGGTACGAAGCGATCAAGGCCGGTGTCGGGATTAGCGGTCGCGATCCCGACACGCTTTCGGTGCCGAACGACGAACGACGATACGTCGGTCTTGTCTATCGTCGCGAAGTCGCCGCGAGTAGTTCTGCTAACCGCTACTCGCTTTCCGAGGTCGACTCGGCCGTCACGTTCGAGACTTGCGGCAAAGCTCAGACGGGGTACGCGGGCGCCCTCGTCGTGGCGGGGGCGCGATGCGTACGCCTCGATGTGTACGTCGGTAAGGCGAAACGACCGCAGAGCGGCGCACTCGAGGCCGGCACGAGTACCTGTCCACGCTGAGCGCGCATGCCGCATAGGCGGGGTGCTTGAGCTGCAAGCGGGTGAACGGGTGTGCTGCACGCACCGTGGCCTGGCCCAGCGTTCTCCGTCGGGGCGCGGTCCAGGTTGGTCACATGGCGCGCAGTTCCCGTGACGCGACCGACTGGTATACGGCTCGCCCGTTCCCGACCTGCCGATCTGGGTGGGTACCGTGATCAGCCGTGCCTTTCGGTGCGCTCGATCAGTGCGGCGAGATCGTGTGGCTGCTGAAATGCGGGGGTGCGGCTCAACCAAGTGACGATCGGTTCCACGGACCTCGGCCGGTCGGAGCACTTCTACGAAACGCTGGGACTGAGGCTGATCGTGAAGAACGATCACTACCTTCGCTTCGAGTGCCCGGATGGCGAGGCCACCTTCTCGGTCGACCTCGTCGACGCCGTTGCCGAGTCCGAACAGGTGACGTTGTACTTCGAGAGCGACGAGCTCGACGACGAGTACGACCGGCTTCTCCGGGCGGGTTTCGAGTTCGAGCACGCTCCGGCCGACATGCCATGGCTCTGGCGGGAGGCACGATTGCGCGATCCCGACGGTCATCGCCTGTGCATCTTCCACGCCGGCCAGCACCGGCGGCACCCGCCTTGGCGCATCGCGTGATTAATCCCACGGCACCTACGGACACCGAAGTGCCGTGGCGTGCGGCAAGCGTCGGAGGAGTCGATCGCGTTCGGTTCAAGTGGACGGCCAGATGCCTCGGCTCCATGGGATCCATCGGCGACGCGTACGACAACAGCGTCGCCGAGAGCTTCTTCGGCACGCTGCAACTCGAGCTGCTCGACGAACACCGCTGGGATACCCGCGACCAGCTCGCCAATACGATCTTCGACTGGATCGAAACCTGGTACAACCCGCGCCGCCGACACAGCTACTGCGACATGCTCAGCCCCGTCGACTACGAGACCGCAACCGCGGCATGATCACCACACCCAACCCGTCCGCTCGGCCGGGGGAAGCTCAGTCTCGCCTAGTAGCTGATCTGTCCTTCCGTAGTGCCGGTGAAGGTATTCCTAATGATCGACCCGTCGATCGACCCGAATACGGCTTGCTCGTGGGTCGTAAACTTCCCGCGAGCGTGGGCGAAGCGACCGGTGCCGCCGGTGATCGTGCTGACGAGCGTGACCTCGAAGGGCGTATTCGTCCCCGTCCCCGCCATGGTCGCGATCACCTTGTCGCCGTTCGCCGCGACGAGGGTTTCCGTGCCCGTGAAGGCGAAGGTGTTGGGGACCCCGGTGGGGGCGGACGTTGTGGCGTCTTCGTGTAAGGTCCCCTTCCCGAGAGGGGTGAACTGAAAGGTCCCGTCGGCGGTATCCGTCCCCGTGGCAAGGTTGTCGATCGTGGCCGCTTTGACTGTGCCTTTCAGCGGATGACTGTGCCTTTCAGCGGATGACTGTGCCTTTCAGCGGGCGATCGGTGCCGTGTGCCGCCCCCATCGCTGCATGTCGGGCTTAGAGCAGCGACCGCGAGCACCACGCTTGAGAGGAAAATAAGCCTGCGTAGTGGCATGCCTGCCACTCCTTTCTGGGTCCACGCCCGTCCTGCTTGCGCGCAAACGGCTCGTGGTCCCGCGTTGATCGAAACGGAGCGGAGGCCGAGCGCGGTGGCGGGCCAGGCCCTTCGGCTCGTCGGCCGCGGACGGCAACCGTTCAAGCCCACCCTACGCTTCTCTGTGTGCTCGTCGCCGCGACTCTCGACGCAGCCGCCGTCGCGTGGACTGCTCGCAGACATCGAGACCCTGCATCTCGACCGCGGCTACGAACGGCGAGCCCCGCGGCGATGCGCGTTTGAGACGATAAGTGTGAGCGTTACGCTCGTCGCGACCCGTTGCAGTTGTTGAGTCTGCGCCGATTAGCACAACGCTAACGGTCGGGTCACTCGTAATGAGCAGGTCAGGGGTTCGAATCCCCTCCCCGGCTCCCGCCTTACAGCCGCAACGGTTGTGGGGCCGTTTGAGGCGTTCGCGGCCCTCGCATCCGAAGCGGTCGCACTCAAGGACTACTTCGCGTCGCGGGTCACCGAGCTGCGCGTCCTGCACGCGCGCTCCAATGACGCGGCGGTACGCGCCGAGGTTGCGCTCTACGAACGGGCGATGGACCGCGCCGGGCGGTTCTTGACTGATTGGGTCCGGCTCGGGATTGACGACCGGCTCGTGAAGGTGCAAGAAGAGCAGGTGCGGGTTGTCACTGAGGCGCTCGACCGGACGCTCGACGAGCTCGGCATCAGCCACCCGGACGTGAAGCGGGTACTCGGCCGGCACCTGCGCGCGATTGAGGGTGGCACGTTGACGCCGTCGGACGACAAGCGTGGTGCGTGATGGCATGACCCTGCCGGGGTTGGCGTCGCCAGGATCGAAGATCGAAGCGAGCCACTCGTCGAGCGCGGGCATTACTTCGTCCTCGCGCACGTACACGGTGCGCGGATGAGACACGTCGTTCGCGAGCTATTCGCGATCGCGGGACGGTTACGCCCGGCGGCCATCTGTTCCTGCACGCTGGCGAACCCAAACGTTCCTCGACGAAGCCGATGCTGTTCGGTGCAGCGTCGCTTGGCGACGGGCTACGGCAAGTGGGTAGCGGAGTCTGCGCCGGCACCTCTGCTCGGCAGGTGTCACTCGGCCTTGGCTCGGAGGTGGCGGGCTAGTCGTATGGAGAGCGCGACGATCGTCAACGTCGGGTTCGCGCAACCGCTGGTTGGGAAGGCCGAGGACCCTGCAACGTAAACGTTCGGGACGCCATGGAGCCGCAAGGTCGGGTCCACGACCGATGTTGCGGGGTCGGTGCCCATGCGGGTCGTTCCCATGTGGTGATGGCCGTCTTCGTCGATCGGCCACGGATCGGCGCTGGCGAGAGTGGTCTCGAGGCTCGCTAGTCCCATGGCGGCGAACTCCTCGGCGAGTGTTCGATGCAATTCCACCACGGAACGTCGGTCGAGCTCACTGCAGCGGTGTCGGACGGCCATCATTGGTACGCCGTACTCGTCACATTCGAGTGTGAGTACGACACGGTTCTCGGGGTCGGGTTCCATTTCCATGAAGTGGGTAAGGTGCGCGATGCGCACTTCTTGAAGTGAGTGTATGAAGAAGCGCGCCCAGGCCCATTGGGCGACGCGCCTCGCCTCCTTGAGGACATTCATCGCAAGCACGGGCCATGAAGCCTTCGATGTGAATGCGGTGAGTCTTTGATGTTCCGACCTGGTCCGGGCCCAATACCACGGCGGGCTGTTCGCTGCTTCGTCTGGGTGTGTGGTATCTCGTCGGAACAGGGCCTGCGCGCGTCGTCTCAAGGTGAACAACGAGTACAGGCCGAGGCTACCTGACCACGGGAATACTGGCTCGAGCCTGACGGAGGAGTTCAACAGACCACGGTCGGCCTGGACTGCATCCCGTAGCCGTAGGCCTGCGTAGCCCGAGAGATTCCCCTCGTGCACCTCGAAGAGGTGGTCCGACACGGTGGCGGGGTGCTCAAGCCGGATGGTGCCGTGATAGCCCATCGGGTGGTTCATGAGAAATCGACCAACTTGGTCGTGATCGTTCCCGAGGCCGGCCGAGCACAGGTCACGCGAGACCAGTAACAGCCGCGGGTTCTCGAGACCGCCGGCGGCCAGCACGAAAATGCCCGCATGCAGTCGCAGTTCACGACCATCACTGACGTGGATCAGCACCCGATCGATAGCACTGTGATCAGCGCTCGCCGCGAGGCGGACAGCCGTAGCATCCAAGTAAAGGTCGGTCCTGGGACCTGCGAAGATGTGTCGGAACTCCTCACCGAAGTTCTGGGGGCGAGGATCGGTAAAGAACACCTTCTCCTCGACATCATGCCAGCGGGGCTGGTGCTCACGGGAGCTGAGTCGGCGGAAGCGACCAAGGGAGGGGAAGCGGTACCGCATTGCGGCTTCCTCGTAATACGCGTGCAACTCCACCTCGGAGATCGGCCAGCCCGAATATCGCAGCCAAGGCCGCGGCGCAAGATCAATCGCATCGAGAGGGGTAGACGTACCAGTCCACGTCGTCGACGTCCCCCCGAAAACGCGCTCACGAGAATCCTCGCGAACGACGATCCCTTCACTGCGGACGCGCCTCAGACGATGGCCGAGCGGCGTTGGTCGAAGCTTCCCACTTTCCAGCACGCAGAGACGCAGCGCCATGTCACGAAGCTCGTTAGCGATCGTCGTCCCGGCGGGCCCTGAGCCGATCACACAGACGTCGTAGTCCGGCAGGGCGTCGAACTTGGCCTCGCTGAGGTCGTGAATCATCGCCGAACCGTCGCCCCGTGCTCCGCCAGCGCCTCGCGAAGCACCGAGAAGTTGGTACGCCGCACGTCGTCCCAGTCGCGCTCACCGAGCCGCGTGAGAAGATCCGTCGAGTCCACGATGTCGCTGAAGCGAACGGTCATCGTGCCAGTTCGGCTCACGCGATGAGCTTACGCACGACGCCACGACGCACCATCGAAGGGACTCAGCACCGTCGTCCAGGGACTCGGAAGCTTCGTGGGTACAATTCCGTGACGGGACCCTCCTGCCCGGGTTCGCCAAGGTCGAGAACGGGATGCCCGGGCGCCCGAGGAGACGACGTTCCAGGTGCACCACTCGTGTCAGCCTGAGTCGTCGCGGGCGCCGCGCCGAAGCCGCCGCTCGCTCTCACGTCAGACGCATCTGAGCACGGGCGTGTTCGTCATGCTGTTTGCCTACCTCGTAGGTGTGGTGCTCGTCGAACGGCGAGCCCCGCTGTGGTGCTCGTCGAACGGCGAGCCCCGCGGCGATGCGCGTTTGAGACGATAAGTGTGAGCGTTACGCTCGTCGCGACTGCTTGCGGTTGTTGAGCCTGCGCCGATTAGCACAACGCTAACGGTCGGGTCACTCGTAATGAGCAGGTCAGGGGTTTGAATTCCCTCCCCGGCTCCCTCCGGGCGCCCCACGGCTCTCTGCTTTCTCGTCCGTTGTGGCGCGGCATGATCCTCCAGCTCGCACCCCGCGCGCGCCGTCGCGTCATCACGCACGACAGCAGATAATTCCGACTCGTGCGTTCCGGTCGGGCGCAATGAAGCACGCGCTCAGCGTGAGTTCAGCGCGTGCTCAGGTGTCCTTCGACTCGGAGTCGGTCTCGTCGTCGCCTTCGCGCAGACCCTTGCGGAACTGACTCTGCGCCGCACCCAGCGATCGAGCGAGCTTCGGGAGCTGCGTTCCGCCGAAGAGCATGCGACGACCAGAAGCACGATCAGCAAATCCGGACCAATGATCTCGGCGAGAACGGTGCTGGGGTGCACAGAGCCTCCTACGTCGGGGGCTTCCGAAGGTGCGACCGAGTGTACGAGCACGGCCGGCACGAAACATGTCGGGTCGCGTTGCAATCAGGTCGACGTGAGGTTGAACAGCGACGCGATCTTGTCGATCGTCGCCTGCTCGATTGGGTTGACGCTCTTGGCCGCCTCGGCCACCGCCTTGGCGATGTCGACGAGCCAGGCGCCGACCTGGGCAGCCTCGTTGGGCGGCAACTTCGCCAGCGCCGCAGCCGCCGGCTGCAAGTCGGCCAACGCCGCGTCGATCGTCTCGTCGATCGTCGAACGCTGATGCCCTTTCATGTCGTGGCGTGCCTCCTTGCTGTCCGCGTCCTGCGCGAGTTCGGCGATCAGTGCGTTTGCGGCTACGCGATCACCGGGACGTGCGATCGCGCGGGCGCTCGCGCTGGCCTCCTTCACCATTGAGATCGGGCCGTGCTCGCCTGCGGCGAATACCGCCAACGTCACGAGCAGCGGAGCGTCGCAAAGTGCCTTCCATTCGTCATCGCTGAACACCGACTTGTCAGTCATCAGAGGACTCCATGAATACTCGACGGTCGTCAGCAATGGCTAGCACGCGACCGCGGCGGCCCCGCATGCAGAATCCTCTCGTACTGTCGACAGCGGCCGACGGCCGCGAGACACCCGGCGCTCAGCTCGCCTCGAGTCCGCGCCGCAGTGCTTCGAGCCGCTCCGGGACGACTCGGTACCACACCCACGTGCCGCGCTTCTCGCGCTGAACGAGACCGGCTTCGAAGAGCATCTTCAGGTGGTGGCTCACGGTCGGTTGCGACCGGTCGAGCGGCTCGACGAGCTCGCAGGCGCAGACCTCGCCCGCTTCCTGGCCCGCGATCAGGCTCAGGAGCCGCAATCGGACTGGGTCGGCGAGCGCAGCAAAACCGCTCGCGAGCTCGGTGGCTTCGGACTCCGCCAGCGGTGCGCTGAGCACCGAGGGACAGCACTCGACTGCGTCGAGTCGGGCGACCTTCGTTTTGGCCATGGAGCCCTCCCTACTTGTAGGTATCGACGCTCGTCGATATGCTCCATGATATCGACAATCGTCAATACTAAGGGGCGCCGGATGGCACGTGTACAGCTCGCTCTCAATGTTTCCGACCTCACCAGCGCGGTGGAGTTCTACTCCAAGCTCTTCAAGGCCGAGCCGTTCAAGCTGCGTCCCGGGTACGCCAACTTCGTCGTGGAGAACCCGCCGCTCAAGCTCGTGCTCGTCGAAGGCGCCGGCGTCGGCGGAACGGTGAATCACTTGGGTGTCGAAGTGCCGACGCCCGACGAGGTCACCGAAACGACCAAGCGCTTGTCGGGCGAAGGCCTGGAGACCGCGGTCGAAGAAAACACGACGTGCTGCTGGGCAGTGCAGGACAAGGTGTGGGTCCACGATCCCGATGACCGGCCGTGGGAGGTCTACACGGTCATTGCGGACGCGCCGATCGAGCACAACGTCGCCGGGACGCCGTGTTGTCAGACGTAGACGCTTCGCTGTCGCGCCGCCTGTTCGCAGAGTGTCTCGGCACCGGGCTCTTGGTCGTCGCCGTCGTCGGCTCGGGTATCGCCGCGCAGCGCCTGAGTCAACACGACGTCGGTCTCCAGCTCTTCGAGAACGCAGCCGCGACCGCGGCCGCACTCGCCGCCATCATCCTTGCGATCGGCCCGATCTCGGGCGCGCACCTCAATCCCGCCGTCACGATGGTGAACCGGGCGTTCGGCGCGCTCACGACGCGTGAGGCATCGGGCTACATCGGCGCGCAAATGAGCGGCGGCATCGTGGGAGCGGTGATCGCGAACCTCATGTTCGATCTCCCTGCCGTCGAGTGGGCGACCAAGACGCGCAGCGGGAACGGGTTGCTGCTCGCCGAGGTGGTCGCGACCTTCGGGCTCATTCTGGTGATCTTCGGCGTCGCGCGGTCGGGACGCAGCTCGGCCGCCCCGTTCGCGGTGGCGGCGTACATCGGCGGGGCGTACTTCTTCACTGCGTCGACCAGCTTCGCGAACCCCGCTGTCACCGTCGCCCGCATGTTCTCCAACACGTTCGCGGGCATCGACCCGGCGGCCGTACCCGGCTTCATCGCCGCGCAGCTGGTTGGTGCCGCGCTCGCTGCGTGCGCGGTGCGCTATCTCTACCCGGACGTGGCCCGGCTCGCGCGCGACGTCGTGGTGCCCCATGAAGCGCGGCACGCGAATCAGGTATGAGCTCGAGACCTGAAGTGCTCTTTGTGTGAGTCCATAACGCCGGCCGCAGCCAGATCGCTGCCGCGCTGCTCGATCATCACGCGCGCGGCCGCGTCGGCGTCCGTTCGGCCGGAAGCACACCCGCCAACGAGATCAGCCCGGCCGTCGTTGAGGTGATGGCCGAGGTCGGCCTCGACGTTTCGAAGGAGTTTCCGAAGCCGATAACGGACGACGCGATGCGCGCCGCCGACGTGGTGATCACGATGGGCTGCGGCGATGCGTGCCCGCTGTATCCGGGAAAGCGTTACCTCGACTGGGCACTCGAGGATCCGGCCGGCAAGAGCGTCGACGCTGTTCGCCCGATCCGCGACGAGATCGATCGCCGCGTGCAGCAACTTCTCGATGAGCTCGTGCCCGACAGCACGTCTGCATAACCAGCGTTTGTGCAAAAGGGGTTCCTATACAACGCGCTCGCGCACAAACGGTTGCGGTTGGTGTCGTCATGACTGAAGCGCGGCGGTCAATATGTGGACGGAAGCGGCCTGGGCGCAGCGTTACCTGTCGGAACCGCCGGGTGTCGTTGGGCACTGGGTGGAGTTGATTGGAGGTCGTTGGGCCAACGGCCGTCGCGACAACACGTATCCCGGATGAAGCCGCGCCGGGAGCACCACGCAGTGCGGGAACGCTTTTCTCGCGGACGCGATGAGGTTTCGGTGCCGGGCGGGCGACACCACGACGACGACTTGACAGTCACTCAGGCTTCCGGCCGTACGAATCACGTGAAAGTCGTCACGGCTGAGCGAGCCCAGCAGCGTCTGCGAGTCCGGCCCGGTCGCACACACGCGGCGTCCGTGCCGCGCTTCGGAGAGGAGCACGGCCGCGCCGGCGCGATTCGCGAACTCGTCCTTGCTCAGTAATCGGTACACGTCGCGGGCCTGCGGCACGAGCGCGATCGCGACGAGCACGACGAGCCACGGAACCCGTCGCACGCCCGCGGCGATCGCGACGGCCGCCAACGGGACGAGCCACAAGAAGAAGCGAGGAAAGAAGTTCTGCGGGGCGAGCAGCCAAGCCGTGATCATCAGCACCGTCAAGACGGCCGCAGGAACGATCAGGACGGCACGGCGACGGGTTGCCCACAGCCCGACGAGCAACACGATGGTCAGCAGACGTGCAGTGAGCAACGTGCCGCCGAGCATCTCGCGCCAAAGGTCGCTGACGAAGCGCAGGTGAAACTCGCGATGGGTCGTGCGCGCCATCTGCGACACGAGCCCGGCGTAGGTCGAGAGCCCGACGGCCGACCCGACGAGGAACGGCGTCAGCAATTGCGCGCGTCGAGCGCGGTCGACGACGAGAACACCGAGGTGGACGGCGACGACGGCAAGCATGGCGAGGTGAGCGCCGATGCCAACCGCGACTAACAGCCCGTACAGCACCCTGCGGTTCCGCAAGCTCCAGCCCGCGGGGTCGCCGACGAGCACGATCGTCGAGGCGACCGCAGCGAGCACGAAGAGGCTGTAGCCGCGAACCTCCGTCGCCTCGAACGCGAACGAGGGATTGAGCGCGACGATCGCGCCCGCCGCACACCCTGCGCAGACTCCCAACCGCCGGGTTGTCCACCCCGCGACCAACGCCACGGTCAGCGCGCCGAAGGTGATCGGCAGCACACGAAGGACGAGCTCGGAGCGCGAGCCGGTGATGTCGAAGACCACATGCTCCAGGAACGAGAACAGCGGGTGGTTCGTGTACACGTGCTGGTGGAGAAACGGGTAGATGGCGTTTCCGCGGGTGATGAACAACGAGACCGTGACCGCGCTGTCCCAGCTCAGCCCGCGGTTGCTCCCGGCCGTGTACACGGCGAACGTGATCGCGCCGACGGCAGCACCGATGAAAACGGGCCACGAGCCACGTCGCCGTGCATCGCCCGCGCCCGCGCCTGCGGCCGCGCGCCCGGGCGTCGCAGGAGACGCGGGAGACGCCAATGCGTCCGCTCGACGTGACACGCAGGCGATCGTAGGGTCGCACGCCCAACGATTGTGCAAAGTGGTTCCTCTACAACGCACTCGCGCACAAACGCCTGCGCGCTCGAGCCACTGCATGCGCGAGCTCGCGTGCAATATGACGCTTTACGTGCGCGGCCTCCCACCTGCGGCACGCCTCGCCAGCGGTAGCGTGTGCGGCGCGGTCGGCATCTTCTCGCCCGTCCCCGGTGGCGGCGGTGGTGGCGGTGGCGGTGGCGGCGGCGACCAAGGACGGTCCGCCGCCAATGGCGGCGGCGGGGCCGGTCCGAGCTTCACCGGAAGCCAACGCTTCGATGTCGCGGTCGACCCCTCCGGGCGTCGCCGCTCGGTACTTGCCGGCGGAATTGAGCACCGTGGTCACGAACTTGTCTTGATCCTGGAACATCATCCCGTGACTCGCGCCCGCGAAGAGCACCACTTCCTTGTGTGCGGTGATCGCGTGAGCCGGTCGACGATGAGGCGCGTGTTCTCCGCCGGGACGCCTGGATCGTCGACCCCGTTTGTGGCGAGGACGGGCACGGTGACCTTGGGGAGGCCGTCGTGGGTCCCTTCGTAGTGGAAACACTCGCCGACGGCCAGGCCTTGACGGGCGACGATGTCGGGATTCACTGGTTCCGCGGTTACGGAGAGCAGGTCCGCGACGTACGCGGCTTGGGCCACCGCCGCGCTCGCCGGGAAGATGTACGGCAGCAGCTGCGCCGGTGTCGTGTTCGGGTTGTCGAAGATCGCGGTGATCTCGGCCGGCGGCTGTATCGCGTGCCTACCACCGAAGTCCGCGCCGCTCGTGACGAGCGTGCCCACGAGCGACCCGTGCGTCGTGATGAGCGTAAGGCCGATCTCTCCGCCCATCGACCAGCCGGACACGACCGGTGCGTGCAGTCGGAGTGCACCGATGAGTCCGGCGGTGTCCTCGGCCATCAAGGGGATCGAGAGCTTCCGCTTCGGCTCATCGGTCGTGTAACCCACGCCGCGGTTGTCGAACATCGTCACCCGGTAGTGCGCGGCGAGCTTGCGCGGCAGCGACGTTGCCCAGAAGCTCATCGAGCCGGTCTCGCCCATGACCATCAGCAGGTCGGGACCATGGCCGAACTGGCGGTAACCGATCTTGATGCCGTTCACCGCCACCTGGCGCACCGGTCCCATGAACGCGCCCGTGCCGGACAGCGTGCTGCCGGGAACCTCGACGGGACGCGGCTTCGTCGCGGTCGCGCTGGACGACGTGGACCAGTGCGAGTTCCCACATCCCGCCGGTGCCGCGACCGCGAGTGTGGCTGCGATGCACGTGAACAGGATCCCGGCGCGCCTCGACAACGGCCTTCGCTTGATGGGACCGAGTACGCTCACGATACCGGTCACTCGCTCACAACCGTAGACGGGACCTGTTGCATCTGATGACGATGCGTGACGCCCGTCACCGGGTGCCCGATACGTCGTCAAGGCCGCGCGGCGATCGTCCGATGTAACTGGGGAGCCGCCGAGCAGGGAGTCCCAGATGTCACGCCCTCGTCCATTAGCAGTCGCTGTCGGCCTTGTTGCCGCGCTCGCGGGCGTCAGCTGTGGCCAACTTTTCGGTCCGCCTGTGCCCACGGCGACGCCTGCGCCGACTCTCACCGTCAATCGCAGCTACATCACGGGCCTTGACCACCCGTGGGACATCGCGTTCACCCCCGAGGGAACGATGTTCTTCACCGAGCGCGCCGGACGTATCAAGGCGCGCCTTCCCGGCGGCACCATCAACTTGCTTGCGACACCGTCCGACGTGGTGCAAGGAAGCGAAGGCGGCATGCTCGGCATCACGATCGACCCGTTCTACGGTTTGACGAACCGCTACATCTACACGTGCATGACCTCGAACGCCGGTAGCGCGACCGACGTGCGCGTCGTGCGGTGGGTCGTGGACAACGCCGTCACCGGCCTCTCGAGCCGCACCGACATCGTGACCGGCATCAACTACAACTCCGGGCGTCACTCGGGATGCCGGCCGCGCTTCAAGCCCGGCACGCTCGAGCTGTACGTCGGCACCGGCGATGCCGCGACCGGCACCAACGCCGAAAACCCGTGGTCGCTCGCCGGCAAGATCTTGCGCGTCGACCGGAACGGCGTCGGCATTCCCGGCAACGCCGGCGGCTGGTACGACCCACGGATCTACTCGTGGGGCCACCGCAACGTGCAGGGCATCGCGTTCCAGGGCGGTACCGGGTCGGGGTTGAGCATCGAGCACGGCCCGAACGTCGACGACGAGATCAACTGGATCGAGCCGGGCGACTTCGGATGGAACCCCGACGACGGCGCGGGCGGCTACGACGAGTCGCAACCGATGACCCGTGCGGGCGGAATCGGTGCCGTCTGGCGCTCCGGTGACTCGCTGACACCACCGAGCAACCCCGGCGTCACGATCGCGCCGTCCGGTGCGACGTTCCTGTCGGGCGCGCAATGGAAGGGTTGGAACGGCGCCCTCGCGGTCGCAGTGCTCAAGGACATGCAGCTGCGCATCATGTTGCCGAACTTCATCGGCATCATCGCGGACAACAACTTCGTCGCCAATCTCGGCGGCTCGGTGCCGCGCCTCCGCAGCGCAGTCGAAGGCCCCGACGGCAACCTCTACCTCGCGACCGACGACGGCACGCCCACCGGCGCCATCTGGAAGGTGACGCCGAGCTGAGGCTCGGTTCGCTCACAGTTGCGAGCGGTGTGATGGGTACAGTTGCGCCATGGCCGATCAAGCGCGCTTCGCTGAGCTCGCGATGCCGTATATGTCGGCGCTCTACTCCGCCGCGCTGCGCATGACGCGCAACCCGTCCGACGCCGAGGATCTCGTGCAGGAGACCTATCTCCGCGCGTACCGCGGCTTCGGCGGCTTCAAGGACGGCACCAACTTGAAGGCGTGGCTCTACAAGATCCTCACCAACACGTTCATCAACACCTACCGGGCCAAGAAGCGCCGTCCGGAGCAGACCGAGCTCGACGACGTCGAAGACTTCTACCTCTACAAGCGACTCGGCGGGCTCGAGGCCGCCGATGCCGAGGAGACGCCCGAGACCATCGTGCTCGACCAGATTCCCGAGTCGCTCGTGAAGGAAGCGCTGGAAGACCTCCCCGAGCAGTTCCGGATGGCCGTGCTGCTCGCCGATGTCGAAGGTTTCTCCTACAAGGAGATCGCCGAGATCATGGACGTCCCCATCGGTACGGTCATGAGCCGGCTGCATCGCGGAAGAAAGCAGCTGCAGAAGCGGTTATGGAACTTCGCCGAGGAACGCGGGTTGCTGCCGAAGGCTGCAACCGGAGCCGCCGGAGCGGGGGGATAGGACACCGGGATGGACTGCGAAGAGACGATCCATCAGATCTACTTCTATCTCGACGGTGAGCTCACCTCCTGGCGACGACAGCAGATCACCCGCCATCTCGACGAGTGTCCGCCGTGTGCGCACGGCTTCGATTTCGAGATCGAGCTCCGCCAGGTGATCGCCTCCAAGTGTCGCGACGAAGTCCCCCTCGATCTCAAGCGCCGCATCGCCGAGGTGCTGGGTGAGCCGCTCGGCGAGGAGTGAGCCGGTCCATCCCGACCCGCTACGCCGCCCGAGCCCGCTCTACGATGATTCCTTCCGTCGCTGTCACGTCTCGGAGGGAACGAGAGTGAAGACCGTCCGTGTCGCAACGCTGTCGATGGTGGCGCTCGTCCTCACCACGGCACCGGCGGCTGCCGCCAACCAGTACAAGCCCGAGCACAAGTGGTTCTATTGGATTGCGCCGCTGCTCGCGTTCCTGGGCATTCTCTCCGTCCTCGCGCTCGTCGTCGGCTACTGCGTCAAAGTCGTGATCCCCAAATACCGGGGCCGATAACGACGATGACCGACAGCGACCCGGCACCGGAACCGGTCGACTGGGCACTGGCCGAGCGCGTCGCTCGCCGTTTCTCCGGACGCGCCCCGCTGGCAAGCTCGTACCTCGGCGAGTCGTTGCAACCCGACTTCCATGCGGTCACCGTCGAAGCCGAAGCGCTCGTCGCTGATTTCACCGGCTTGCGCGCGCCGAGCGCAGCAACGGCCGCGGTGCTGGATCGGGCCGGCTGGGTCGAGGCCAACGTGGCGTCGATGCGACGGATGCTCGCGCCGCTGACCCGCCGCATGGGCGAACGCATGGGGCGCAGTCCGGTCGCAGGCGTCGGTCGCACGGTCGCCGGCACCGAGATGGGCGTGCTCCTCGGCTACCTGTCGCAACGCGTGCTCGGCCAGTACGACCTCCTGGTACCCGACGGCGGCACGGGCACGCTGAACGCCGACGCGGTCTATTACGTCGGAGCCAACGTGCTCGAGCTCGAGAAGCGCTTCGCGTTCCCGCCGCGCGACTTCCGCCGTTGGATCGCGATCCACGAGGTCACGCACCGGGCGCAGTTCACCGGCGTGCCCTGGATGAAGGGCTACTTCCTGTCTCTCGTCGACCAGGCCCTCGCCATCGTCGATCCCGACCCCAAGCGTGTGCTCCAGGCGCTGATGCGCGCGGTCGACGAGATCCGCAACGGCCGGAACCCGCTCGACGAAGGTGGCCTGGTCGCGTTGCTCGCTTCGCCGGAGCAGCGTGGCGTGCTGTCGCAGGTCCAGGCGCTCATGTCGTTGCTCGAAGGCCACGGCAATCGCGTGATGAACGAGCTCGGGCGCGCGCACGTCAGCGGTCAGGAGCGCATGGCGCGCGTCCTCAGTGCACGGCGACAGGCGCGCGGCGTCACCGGGTTGTTGCACAAGCTGCTCGGCCTCGAGTCCAAGATGCGGCAGTACGAGGTCGGCGAGGCGTTCATCGCCGCGATCGAGCGCGAGGCCGGACCGCGTGCTGTGGATGCCGCATGGCGCGGTCCCGAATTGCTTCCCACGATGGCAGAGCTCGCCCAGCCGGCCGAGTGGCTTGCCCGCGTCGGCACGCCCGCCGCAGCGACCGGGAGCGCTCGGTAACCTGGCTGCCATGCAAACGGTCCTCGTCGTCGACGACGAGCCCGATATCCGAGAGCTCATCCAGGTCAATCTCGAGGCCGCGGGCTACCTCGTGGTCACCGCGGCCAACGGCTCCGAAGCACTCCAAGCCGTGCGCGACGAGGTACCCGACGCCATGTTCCTCGACGTCATGATGCCCGGCGTCGACGGGTTCAGCGTGCTCGAGAAGCTCAAAGCCGGCGCCGACTATGACCTCTCGCACATCCCCGTGGTGATGGTAAGCGCGGTCACCGAGACCGAGCATCGCATCCGCGGCGGCATCGAGGGCGCGCTCCACTACATCACGAAGCCGTTCGATCCCGCCGATCTCGTGCGGGTGTTGGAGAAGGTGCTCGACCCGGCCGGTCCGCCCGAGCGGGAGCTGCGCCGGCAGGTGCAGCGCGATTCGCTCGAGGCGCTGGCTCGGTACGAGCGCACCGGTGAGGAGGATGTCGCCGGCAGCGGAGAGGAACCCCGGGTGCGACTCACGCGGCTCGAGCACGTGCCGTCGTCGCCGGCCCCGCCGCCGCGCCTCCGTCAGGCGCGCGAAAAGCTCTCCGAGCTCACACCCAAGCAGCGCCAGCTGCTCGAGGCGCTCGCCGACAGTGCTCGGGTCACCAACGTCGCGACAGATCTCGGCATAAGCCGCAGCAACATCTACGCGAGCCTGCGGCGCATCGGTCGCAAACTCGGGTTGCAGGGCACCAACGAGCTCCTCGCGTTGGTGCGCCAAGGCGCGTTGCTCGACCGCCGGCCCGGCCCTCGCCCCTGAACATGCCCGTCACCCGCATCGGCCGCGCGGTCGCGCCGTGGCGCGCGCGCCTTGTCGGTCTCGATGACGTCGTCGCTCCCGTGGTCGTGGGTTGCTCGGGCGGTGCTGATTCGCTCGTAGCCCTTGCTGTTGCGCTCGACGCCGGGCTGGCGCCCGTCGCAGTGCACGTCGATCACGGTCTGCGCATCGACAGCGCCAGCGAAGCGATGCGCGTCGCCAGTACTGCCGCGGCGCTCGGAGCGCACGTCGACCGCGTGCGGGTCAACGTCGATCCTGGTCCGAATCTCGAGGCGCGCGCCCGCGACGCGCGCTACGCGGCGCTTGATGAGGCGCGAGCACGGTGGGGCGCGTCGGCCGTCCTCGTCGGGCACACAACCGATGACCAGGCCGAGACCGTGCTGCTCAATCTGCTACGAGGGAGCGGACGCGCCGGGCTCGGCGGTATGGCCGTGCGCCGGGGTTCGCTTGTCCGACCGCTGCTCGGTTTGCGTCACGCCGACACGCTCGAGCTGTGTGCCCGGCTCGGGCTCACCCCCGTGCACGATCCGATGAACGACGACCTCGCCTTCCGGCGCGTGTGGCTGCGGCGGGAAGTCATTCCCAGTCTCGAGCGGGCGGCGGGGCGCGATCTCAGCACGGTGCTCGCGCGCCAGAGCGAAGTGCTGCGCACCGAAAGCGAGCTGCTCGACGAGCTCGGCGCCGCGGCGTGGCCGGTCGCTGGTGTAGCGCGGGCGCGTGATCTCGCCGTCCTCCCGATCGCGCTGGCGCGCCGAGCGTTACGGGTCTGGCTCGGTTACCCACCCCCATCACTCGATGAGATCGACGCCGTGCTCGCGGTCGGGCGCGGCCAGCGACGTGCCGTCGACCTCGCGGGAGGACGTCGCGTCGCCCGACATGACGGATTGCTCGTTCGCGAGAAGGTCAGCTCGGGACCAGCTGCTCATGAACGCGCGGACGATGTCGTGGTGCCACTTCCCGGCTGTACCGCCGCGGCGGGCTTCGTCATCGATTCGTGGGTGGAACGTGAAGCGCCGGTGTCGTGGCCCGACGGTCGCTGGACCTGTGTTATCGACGCCGAGCGCGCGGGCAGCGAAGCGCGCCTTGAAGTCGACGACGGCGGCGCGCCGCGGCTGTCGGTCCCGCGCACCGGGGAGTCGATCTGGAAGCTGGGCTACCGTGTCGACGGTCGCGTGCGGGTGCGGGCGGCGACGCGTCACTTCCTGTGGATTCGCGTCGAAACTGTCGGGGCCGCGTCATGAACAGCGCTGTGAGATCGACGCTGAAGGACGGGCAGCCGTGAGCGACGCCGAGAGCGACATCGGCCGCATCGTGGTCGACGCCGAGGAGCTCCAGCAGCGGGTCGGGGAGCTCGGCAAGGAGCTCACGTCCGACTACGCGGGCCGGCCGCCGCTGCTCGTCGGCGTGCTCAAGGGCGCGTTCATGTTCATGAGCGACCTGTCGCGCTCGATCGACCTGCCGGTTGAGTTCGACTTCATGGCGGTGTCCTCGTACGGGTCGGCCACCCGCACGAGCGGCGTGGTGCGGATCCTGAAAGACCTCGACCTCGATCTCACCGGCCGTCACGTCGTGATCGTCGAAGACATCGTCGAC
This sequence comes from Acidimicrobiia bacterium, assembly GCA_038236695.1. Lineage (GTDB taxonomy): Bacteria > Actinomycetota > Acidimicrobiia > IMCC26256 > JBBRZM01 > JBBRZM01. The sequence goes on along the minus strand of JBBRZM010000023.1, from coordinate 26,982 downwards.
TCCGGGCTCACGCTCGCGTACCTGCGCAAGAACCTCGCGGCGCGCGGCCCGGCCTCGCTCGAAGTGTGCGCGCTGCTCCTCAAGGAAGGCTTGCAAAAGGTCGATCCCGATCTTCGATATGTCGGTTTCCGGATCCCGCCGGCGTTCGTGGTCGGCTATGGCCTCGACGCGGCCGAGCGCTACCGCAACCTGCCGTATGTCGCCGAGTATCGAGGATCCGAGCCGGCCTGAGGGATCCGCGGGAAGGTCGCGGTACGATTGGCGACTCCGCCGTCCCGCCGGCTCGTGCGACGCGCAGAACCCGAGGAGCCCGTGAGAAAGATCCGGCGCAGTTCCCTTCTGTACCTGCTGGTGGGTGTCATCGCGGTCTTCGTCGTCCTCCAGGTGGTTCGCGGGGGCAACGACCGCAAGCAGTTCACCCTCAACCAGTTCCAGGGTGAGCTGAAGAAGCATCACGTCACGCGGGCGACGCTCTACGACAAGAGCCACGAGATCAAAGGCGAGTTGCGCGGCGGCACCACCTATCTCGTGAAGTACCCCGAGGGCTACACCGAGAAGATCACGCAGCAGCTCGTTGACGCCAAGGTCAAGAAGTTCGACGTCAATAGCCAGAAGGACAGCCCGTGGTGGAGCCTCATCATCAGCCTCCTGCCGTTCCTTCTGATCGGCGGATTCCTGTTCTTCCTGCTCAACCAAATGCAGGGTGGCGGCAACCGGGTGATGAGCTTCGGCAAGTCGAAAGCGAAGCTCGTCACCAAGGACCAACCGAAGGTCACGTTCGGCGACGTCGCCGGTCTCGACGAGGCGGTCGAGGAGCTCGAGGAGATCAAGGAGTTCCTCGCGTCACCGGCGAAGTTCCACGAGATGGGCGCGAAGATCCCGAAGGGCGTGCTGCTCTTCGGGCCTCCCGGCACCGGCAAGACGTTGCTGGCCAAGGCGGTGGCGGGAGAGGCCGGCGTGCCGTTCTTCTCGATCAGCGGGTCTGACTTCGTCGAGATGTTCGTCGGTGTGGGCGCGTCGCGCGTTCGTGACTTGTTCGAGCAGGCGAAGGTGGCAGCGCCCGCCATCATTTTCATCGACGAGATCGACGCGGTAGGCCGCCATCGTGGCGCGGGTCTCGGCGGTGGTCACGACGAACGGGAACAGACGCTCAACCAGCTGTTGGTGGAGATGGACGGCTTCGACGTCAAGACCGGCGTGATCCTCCTCGCGTCGACCAACCGCCCCGACATTCTCGACCCCGCGCTACTGCGTCCCGGACGTTTCGACCGCCAGATCGTGGTCGACCGGCCCGACCTCGAGGGCCGCAAGGCGATCCTGCGCGTGCACGCGCGTAGTAAGCCGCTCGCTCCGGGCGTCGATCTCGACGTAATCGCGCGCCGCACGTCGGGATTCACCGGCGCCGACCTCGCCAACCTGATGAACGAATCCGCGTTGCTCTCGGCGCGGTTCGACCTGAAGTTCATCGGCATGCCGCAGCTCGAGGAGTCGATCGACCGGGTGATGGCGGGTCCCGAGCGCAAGAGCCGGCTCATCTCCGATCGTGAGAAGCGCGTGATCGCGTACCACGAGGGCGGCCACGCACTCGTCGCTCACGCGCTGCCCAACACCGACCCGGTGCACAAGGTGTCGATCATCCCGCGGGGGCGAGCGCTCGGCTACACGCTCACGCTGCCCATCGAAGACAAGTTCCTCGTCACGCGCAGCGAGCTCACCGACGAGCTCGCGATGCTGCTCGGGGGCCGCACCGCCGAAGAGCTGATCTTCGCCGACAGCACCACCGGTGCGCAGAACGACATCGAGCGCGCCACCACGATCGCGCGGCAGATGGTCACCGAGTACGGGATGAGCGAGGGGCTCGGCCCGATGCGTTTCGGCCACACCAGCGGCGAGGTGTTCCTCGGCCGCGACTTCACGTCGACGCCCGACTACTCCGACGGCGTCGCGTCGCATATCGATGCGGAGATCCGAGGGCTCATCGAGTCGGCCCATGACGTCGCGCGCGATGTGCTCGAGACCAATCGGGCGGTGCTCGATCGGCTCGCGGCCGACTTGGTGGAGCACGAGACGCTCGAAGCCGAGCAAGTGATGCGCATCTTCGAGGCGGTCACGTCCCACGTACCCGATCTCGAGGCCGACGGCGGCGGCCGTCCCTCAGCCGTCGCCACCAGCGACACGCCCCCGGCACGACGGCCGCCGCAATGAGTGATCCCGTCCACCTCCTGCCCGAGCCCGAGCGTGCGTCGGTCGACAAGCCGCGCATCGAGCGCGCGGTGCGCGAGATCATCGAAGCGATCGGCGAGGATCCCGAGCGCAACGGTCTGGTCCGTACGCCTCGGCGCATCGCGGAGATGTACGAGGAGTTGTTCGCCGGCCTGCACGACGATCCGGCGCGGCATCTCACCGTGATGTTCGAGGCCGACCACGATGAGATGGTGATGGTCCGCGACATCCCGCTCGCGAGCTTGTGCGAGCACCACCTCATCCCGTTCTATGGCCGCGCGCACGTCGCCTACATTCCCGGCGCCGACGGCCGCATCACCGGCCTCTCCAAGCTCGCCCGGCTCGTCGACGGTTTCGCGCATCGGCCCCAGGTGCAGGAACGCTTGACCACCCAGATCGCCGACGCGCTCGTCAGGGCGCTCGAGCCGTCGGGCGTGTTCGTGGTCCTCGAGGCCGAGCACCTGTGCATGTCGATGCGCGGGGTCCGAAAGCCGGGATCGATCACGGTCACGTCTGCAGTGCGTGGGCTGTTCAAGGACAACCCCGCCACCCGGGCCGAGGCGATGAGCTTCATCGGCCAGACGGGCGCCCGGCTCTGAGCCGGCCGTTTTCCCGTTTCTGTGCCGGTACGCTGCGACCGATGTTCCAATGGGTAGACGTTTGTGGCAAGCGGCCGGCGGTCATGGGAATCGTCAACGTCACCCCCGACTCGTTTTCGGATGGTGGTCGTTGGCTCGACGCGGACGCCGCGACCGAGCACGGTCTCGCACTGGTGGCTGACGGCGCCGACCTCCTCGACGTCGGCGGTGAGTCGACCCGTCCCGGCGCCGAGCCCGTGAGCGAGGCCGAGGAGCTGCGACGGGTGATGCCCGTGGTCCACCGGCTCGTGGCCCAGGCACACGTGCCGGTGAGCATCGACACGACGAAGGCTGCCGTCGCGGCGGCGGCGATCGAGGCCGGCGCGTCGATCGTCAACGACGTCTCGGCCGGCCGTTTCGATCCCGAGATCCTCGTCGTCAGCGCGGGCGCCGGTGTGGGCTACGTCGCCATGCACATGCTGGGCGAGCCCCGCACGATGCAACAGGATCTTCGGTACGACGACGTCGTCATCGACGTGGGCCGGTTTCTCGTCGACCGGCTCTCGGTCGCGCGTGACGCGGGGATCGCGAGTGGGTCGTTGATCGCCGACCCCGGCCTCGGGTTCGGCAAGTCGGTCGCGCACAACTTGGAACTGCTCGCGCGACTCGACGAGCTGGTCGCGCTGCTCGACGTGCGCGTGCTCGTCGGTCCGTCGCGTAAGGGATTCATCGCGCACGTGCTTGCAGCCGGCGGTGTCGACGGCGGTGAGCTGCCGGAGCCGGATGCACGCGAGGAGGGCACGCTGGCAACGGTTGTGTGGGCGCTCGACCGAGGAGCTTCGGTGGTACGGGTCCACGACGCGCGCAGCGCGGCACGCGTCGTGCGACTGCTCGACGTCATGCGCCGGGCCGAGGAACGCGCGGCATGAGAGGGCGATGGGCTCAGGGCCTCGAGCCCCGCAACTTCTGCTGGATCATCCAGGACCGCCTGAGTGCATCGGAGCGACCCGGCGGCTTCGCCCGCAACCATCGCAAGGTTCGCCGTCACGAGGAGCTCATCTGGCTTGCCGGTCACGGCTTCACCCACGTGCTGTCGCTTCTCGACTCGCCGCACAACTTGCACGCCTACGAGGAAGCCGGACTCGCGTATGAGCACATCCCGCTGGGTCGTCACGACGAGTTAGCGGAACGGCTCGCGTTGATCTACAAGACCATTGCGGGCTGGCTCGACGATCCCGAGGAAAAGGTGCTGGTGCACCACGAGGAGTTCGGCGACAAGATCCTGGGCGTGCTCACGGGCTACCTGCTCTACACCGGCGCGGTGACGGAGGGTCCGCACGCGATTGTGATCATGGAGCGGATCACCAAGCGTCAGCTCGGATCAGACGCCCGCGAGTTCGTGTCGGTGACCGTCGACGAGCGCATCGCCCGTTCGGGCTGAACGGCGGAACGCTGGTCAGCGCCCGCTGAGTGACGCGTAGGCTTCGGACATGGACACGATCGCGATCACCGGACTGCGCGAGCTTGGCATCCACGGGGTGTTGCCGGAGGAGCAGGCACGTCCGCAACCCTTCGAGGTCGACGTCGAGCTGAGCGTCGATCTCAGCGCCGCCGGCGAGAGCGATTCGCTCGACGACACGGTCGACTACTCGGCCGTCGCGGAGGCGGTGAGCCGGGTCGTGAAGTCGGAGCGTTACCAGTTGCTCGAACGGCTCGCGACGCGCATCGCGGAAGTGTGCCGCGCCGACCCGCGCGTGAAAGGCGTGACCGTCACGGTGCGCAAGCTGCACCCTCCGGTGCGTGCCATGCTCGACCATGTCGCAGTGCGTATCGAGCAGTGACATGAGCGCGGCTCGGCGCGCCTACCTGGGGCTCGGGTCCAACCTCGGTGATCGAGCCGTTCACCTCCAGCGCGCCGTCGACGGGCTGGCCGCCGAGCCGGGGGTGACGGTCGTCGCTGTCGCGCCGGTGTACGAGACGGCGCCCGTCGGCGGTCCCGCGCAGGGCGACTATCTCAACACGGTGGTCGCCGTCGACACCGCGCTGAGCGCCCGTGACCTGCTCGCGCTGGCCCAGCGCCTGGAAGCCGTTGCGCAGCGCGTGCGGACCGAGCGCTGGGGGCCGCGCACCCTCGACATCGACGTCCTGCTGATCGGTGACGAGGAGGTGCACGAGCCCGACCTGGAGGTGCCGCACCCCCGGCTCCGCGAACGGGCCTTCGTCCTGGCGCCGCTCGGCGACCTCGATCCGGTCAGGTTCCCGCCGCCTGCGGCCGGCTGGCCCGGAGTGGGGCAAACCGAACTACGATTATCGGTACCCGACCACCAGTAGTCCGGCACCCACCGAGGGCTGGAACGAAGAGGTCTCATGGAGCACCACAGCGCCGCTCGAGCGCGTGACGCACGTTGCGTCGCCCTCGTGGGGCCCGGCCGAGCCGGCACGGCGATCACGCTCGCGCTCGCCCGGCGGGGCTACACGGTGACCGCGGTTGCGGGTCGCACGGTCAGCGCGCCCTCCACGTCTGCCGCGGCCGCACGCTTCGATGCGCCCGCGGTCGAGGTCGGCGATGCCGGCCGCGGTGCCGGCGTCGTGATCATCGCGACGCCCGACGCCGCGATCTCCCGCGCGGCCGTCGCGCTCGCGCCGTCGCTGCGACCCGACGCGCTCGTGCTGCACCTCTCGGGCGCGCGAGGGCTCGACGTCCTCGACGCGCTCGTCCAGCGCCGCGCTGATGTCGTCATCGGTGCGCTGCATCCACTCCAGACATTGCCCAGTGACGCGGAACGCGCCGTCACCGGGCTCAATGGCGCGTGGGCTGCGATCGACGGATCCGAACGGGTCGTCGACCTCGCGACCGAGCTGGGCCTCCATCCATTCCGCGTGGCCGACCGCGGGCGGTACCACGCCGCCGCGAGCGTTGCCTCGAATCATGTCGTGGCGTTGCTCGGTCAGCTCCAGCGCCTGGCCGCGTCGGCCGGTGTGCCGCTCGAGGCGTTCCTGCCTCTCGTGCAGGCATCGCTCGACCACGCGACCGCGCTCGGCCCCGCTGCCGCCCTCACCGGACCGGTCGCACGCGGCGACGTCGACACCGTGCGCGCACACCTCGACGCGCTGCCCCCGGAGGAACGGGTCACGTACCGCGCGCTCGCGCGCGAGGCGCTGCGGCTGGCCGGCCGTGACGATCCCGCGCTGGTCGCGCTGCTCGACGAGGTGCCGGCATGATCACCCTCGACCGGATCAACGACGTGCGCGCCGCGTGTGAGCGCGCCCGGCGCGAGGGCCGCTCCGTTGGTCTCGTGCCCACCATGGGCTTCTTCCACGAGGGCCACCGGTCGCTCATGCGCGCCGCGCGCGCCAATCACGACTTCGTCGTCGTCTCGATCTTCGTCAACCCGTTGCAGTTCGGCGCGACCGAGGACCTCGACGGCTACCCGAGCGACCCTGCCGGCGACGCCGCCGTCGCCGAAGCCGAAGACGTCGACGTGCTGTTCACACCGAGTGTCGCCGAGATGTATCCCGAGCCCACGCGCACGACCGTGCATGTCAGCGGTCTTGCCGATGGCTTGTGCGGCGAGGTGCGCCCGACACACTTCGACGGGGTCACGAATGTTGTCGCGAAGCTCTTCTCGATCGTCGGTCCGTGCAGCGCGTACTTCGGTCGCAAGGACGCGCAGCAGCTGGCGGTGGTGCGCCGCATGGCGGCGGATCTCGACCTGCCCGTCGACGTCGTGGGCTGCGCCCTCGTTCGTGAGCCCGACGGTCTCGCGATGTCGAGTCGCAACGCGTACCTGTCGCCCGCCGAGCGAGAGGCGGCGACGGTGCTCTCACGCTCGCTCTACTTCGTGTCCGAAGCGCTCCACCACGGGGTACGCGATGCCGGCACCGTCACGAAGATCATCGCTGACACCGTGAACGCCGAGCCGCGCTGCGACCTGGAATACGCGGAAGTACGGCGAGCCTCCGATCTCGATCCGATCGACCGCGTCGACGGCGAGGTTCTGATTGCGGTAGCTGCGCACGTCGGCACCACGCGTCTGATCGACAACATCTCCGTTCACGTCGATGGCGACCGAATCGACCCTGACCTCGGCGTCGTCAGTCAGTCCAGTCAGTCCAGTCAGTCCAGTCAGTCCACCCATGCAACGCGAGAAACAGCGAAAGCGAGGGCGTAAATGCGCCGCACGATGATGAAGTCCAAGATCCACCGAGCCACTGTCGTCGGCGCGGATCTCAACTACGTGGGCTCGATCACGCTCGATCCGCGGCTCATGGAGCTCGCCGACATCTGCGAGCACGAGCAGGTGCACGTGCTCGACATCGACAACGGCGCGCGCTTCGAGACCTACGCGATCAAGGGTGGCCCCGGCGACGTGATCGTCAACGGCGCGGCGGCGCGGCTGGTGCACACCGGCGATCGTGTGATCGTCATCACGTACGCGGAATACGACGAAGCAGAGCTCGAGCAGTACGCGCCGAAGGTCGTGCTCGTCGACTCGCGTAACCGGCCGACCGATCCCGCGTTCCAGGAGCTCGACCGGGAGCTGCACGACCTCACGTCGTAGGCTGATTTCATGTACGACGTCCTCGTGCCGTTCGCGACACTTGCTGCCGTGCCCACCCGATGAGCACGTTCGACCCGCCGGTGCAGGTGGTGCGCGACGCCGCAGCCCGTGCGCTGGCGGAAGATCTCGGCCCGCTCGGCGATGTCACCGCCGCGCTCGTGGCGGCCGACGCCCGGGCCGTCGCCGACATCGTTGTTCGTCAGGACGGCGTGCTGGCGGGCACCGCGTGCGCGACTGAGGTGTTCGCGCAGCTCGATGAGACCGTCAGGGTTGCGTGGCTCGCCGACGACGGTGCCGAGCTCGCACCGGGCGCGAAAGTTGCGCGCATCGAAGGACCGCTGCGATCCGTGCTCACCGGCGAGCGCAGCGCGCTCAACTTCCTGTGTCACCTCTCGGGTGTCGCCACGCTCACGCGCGCGTTCGTGCGCGCCGCGGGCGACACGACCCGAATCTGGGACACCCGCAAGACACTTCCGGGGCTCCGTGCGCTCGAGAAGGCCGCGGTGCGCGCCGGCGGCGGTGTCAACCACCGCGCGAGCCTGTCCGACTTCGTGCTCGTCAAGGACAACCACCTCGCAGACCTCACGATCACGCAAGCCGTCGAGCGCGCCCACGCGCGCTGGCCGGGCCGCCTGGTGGAAGTCGAGTGCGAACGGCTGGAACAAGTGCGAGAAGCGCTTGCCAACGGGGCAGGCATGGTGATGCTCGACAACATGACTCCCGATCAGGTCATCGACTGCGTTGCCGCAGTACGCGCCGAGCATCGACCGGCGGTACTCGTCGAGGTCTCCGGCGGCGTGACCCTCGACAACGTCGCGGCCTACGCTGCCGCGGGTGCCGACCTGATCTCCACCAGCGTGATCACCCAGTCCGCGCCCGCGCTCGACCTCGGGCTCGACCTGCACACGGAGACGTAGCGAGTGCTGCTCACCATCGACGCCGGCAACACCACCACCGTGATCGGCCTGTTTGCAGACAGCGTGCTCGCCGACCATTGGCGCATCGCCACCGTCGCGGAACGCACGTCCGACGAGCTCGCGCTCATGATCCAGCAGTTCCTCGGTTTTCACGGTTTCTCGTTTGACGCCCAGGTGACCGGCGTCGCGATCGCATCCGGCGTGCCACGCGTCACCGCTGCGCTGCGAGAGATGACCGAGAAGTACTTCCGCTTCGCGCCGCTCGTCATCGAGCCGGGGGTGCGTACCGGCATGCCGATCCTCTACGACAACCCCAAGGAGGTGGGCGCCGACCGCATCGCGAACGCGGTCGCGGCGTACGACCTCTACGGCGGACCGTCGATCGTCGTCGATTTCGGCACTGCCAACACGGTCGAGGCGATCAGCGAGGCCGGCGAGTACCTCGGCGGCGCGATCTTCCCAGGCATCGAGATCTCGATGGACGCGCTGTTCGCGCGGGCGGCCGCGTTGCGCCGCGTCGAGCTCGTGCCGCCGAAGAACGTGATCGGCAAGTCGACGGTCGAGTCGATCCAGTCGGGCTCGGTGTACGGGTTTTCGGGACAGGTCGACGCCCTGGTCGAGCGATTTCAAGCCGAGCTGGGGGAGTGCACGGTCGTGGCCACCGGCGGTCTCGCCGACCTGATCATCCCCCACTCGCGCACGATCCGGCACAACGAGCCATGGCTCACGCTCATGGGACTGCGCATCGTCTTCGAACGGAATCAGTAACCGTGGCCGAAGAGCCCGTTGCCGAGCACGCACGTCGACGGGCGAAGCTCGACGCGTTGCGCGCGAGTGGTATCGATCCCTATCCGGTGCGCTTCGATCGTGACCACACCGTCGCGACGGTGTGCGCCGAGTTCGGCGACCTCGGACCCGGCGAAGAAACCGACGCGCACGTCACGGTCGCGGGACGGCTCCTGCTCATCCGTCGCCAAGGCAAGCTCATCTTCGCGACGATGCGCGACGGCACCGGCTCGATCCAACTCTTTGTGTCGCGCGCCGTCATCGGTGACGCGCACTTCGACGCGTTCGACGAGCTCGACCTCGGCGACTGGATCGGCGTTGAAGGCGTGGTCATGACCACCCGCAAAGGCGAGCTTTCGATCAAGGTGGCTTCGTTCCAGCTGCTCGCCAAGGCGCTCCGACCGCTTCCCGACAAGTGGCATGGCCTCGCCGACGTCGACACCAGGTTCCGCCAGCGGTACGTCGATCTCATCGCGAACGACGACGCACGCCGAGTCTTCGAGATTCGTTTCGCCACCATCGCCGCGGTGCGGCGGTTCCTGAGCGACCGCGGCTTCATCGAGGTCGAGACGCCGGTGCTCCACGCCATCGCGGGCGGCGCGGCGGCGCGTCCGTTCCTCACGCATCACCACTCGCTCGACATGGGTCTCTCGCTGCGCATCGCGCTCGAGCTGCATCTCAAGCGGCTCATCGTCGGCGGCATGGAGAAGGTGTTCGAGATCGGACGGGTCTTCCGCAACGAAGGGCTCTCGACGCGCCACAACCCCGAGTTCACGATGCTCGAACTTTATGAGGCCTTCGCCGACTACCACGACATGATGACCCTGACCGAGCAGCTCGTGGCCGACGTGGCCTCGACCGCGATCGGTACGACGACCGTTGTGGTCGACGGCGTCACGGTCGACCTCGCGCCGCCATGGCCGCGGCGCACGCTGCTCGAACTTGTTCGCGAGCACGCCGGCGTCGACGTGCATCCCACGATGCCCGTCGAGAAGTTGCAGAAGGTCTGCGACGACCTCGAGGTTGCGTACGACCCGAGCTGGGGTCCCGGCAAGCTCGTGCTCGAGCTGTACGAGAAGACGGCGGAACCGGGTCTCGTCGGTCCGGTGTTCGTGACCGACTATCCGCTCGAGGTATCCCCGCTGGCGCGCTCGCATCGTGACGATCCCGCCCTCGTCGAGCGGTTCGAGCCCGTCGTGCTCGGGCGCGAGCTCGGCAACGCGTTCAGCGAGCTCAATGATCCCGTCGACCAGCGCGCGCGGTTCGAGGCCCAGGCCGCGCTCGCGGCCGCCGGTGACCTCGAAGCCAACGAGATCGACGATGACTACGTGCGGGCGCTGGAGTACGGGATGCCACCGTGCGGCGGGCTCGGAATTGGGATCGACCGGCTCGTGATGCTGCTCGCGGGCGTATCGTCGATCCGTGAAGTGATCCTGTTTCCCCACTTGCGGACCGAAGCGGGTTTCGGGTCCGAGGAGGACGGCTGAGATGCGCGTGCTGGTCACGGGCATGGGCGGAGAGCTCGGCACGCGGGTGGCGCAGCTCCTCGAGCAGCGCAACGACGTCGACGACATCGTGGGCGTCGACTTCGTGCCCCCGCGCCGCCGGTTACTCCGCAGCGAGTTCCGTCGTATCGATCCGCGCGATGCCGACAAGCTCACCGCGTTCGTGCTCGACGTCGCGCCCACTGCCGTCGCGCACTACGGCGTCTACGAGCCCGACTCACGGTTGGACCAACGTGAGGCGGCGGAGGCCACGGCCTCCGGCACCGTGGTCGCGCTCGAGGCCGCTGCCCGCGGTGGACGGCTCGAGCGCGTCTCCGTGCGCAGCGGCATCACGGTCTACGGGCGTGGGCCCGGTCGTCCCGCGGTGCCAGATGAGCGCGTGCAACCGGCGCCGACGACGCCGTACGGCCGTACGTGCCTCGAGGTCGAGGCCATCGCCGCCGGCCTCGGACGACGCCATGGCATCCCGGTGTCGTTGCTGCGCATGGCGCCGGTGGTGGGGTCGCATGTGCCGAGTCCGCTGGGCCGCTTGCTGCGACTTCCGGCGGTACCGGTTCCCGCGCTCGCCGATCCGCCGTTCTCGCTGTTGCATCAGGAAGATGCCGCGCGCGCGATGGTCGAAGCGTTGTGCCGCGGCTACGACGGTCCGCTCAACATCGTCGGTCCGGGTGCCGCGAGCCCGTGGCAGGTTGTGCGGCTCGGAGGGCGCGTGCCGGTGCCGATGCTTGGTCCGTCGTGGGCGGTGGCGTGTCGCGTCGCAGAGCTGGCGGGCGCGCCGGTGCCGCCCCATGTGCTCGAGCTCATGCAGCGCGGACGCACTGCCGACGGGAGTCGCGCTATCGAGGCGCTCGGGCTCGCGCCCATGCGCTCGACGCAGGAGGTGTGCGCCGAGCTCTATGAGTGGGCCACGGTCACGGCGCTGCGTCCGATCGAGGCTGTGGCTTGACCGTGAGTGACACGAGTCGAGCCGCACGAGCCGTGAGTGGAGACTTCACGTGAGTGTCACCGCCAGCGAACGCGGTGCTGCGTTCGGATATGACGACGACCGGGTGCATGCGCACGAGTCGATCAGCGCTTCGTTGCGGCGCAGGCTCGACGGGCGCTTCCCGATCGACCCCTTCGGCGCTGATGGACAGTTGATCGATCTCTGCGCGCCGTTCGTCCGCGCGGTTGTGCGGGTCGATGTGGTGTACGCGGATCGCATTCCGCGGACGGGTCCCGCGTTGTTGGTTTCCAACCGCGGCTTGGGCATCGTGGAGCCGGCTGCAGTCACGGTTGCTGTACGCCAAGTCGCCGGCCGGCGCGTCCGAGTCGTGGGTGCACCGTCGCTGCCGGTGATCGGTTCCGTCCTCACGAAGCTCGGTGCGATCGCCGCTAGCGCCGATGACGTCGCAGCCGCGCTGCGCGCCGGATACCTCGTTCTCGCACCGCTCACGCCCACATGGCTGCGCATCGGCGCGGGTGAGCCGCCGCGCGCGTTGTTCGGCGCGAGTGCCGGCTTTCCGGTGATCCCGGTCGCCGTCTCGCCCGTGGGGCCCCTCGGTCTCCCCGTGCGCCCGTGGCGAGTCGCGTTCGGCAAGCCGATCGAGCTTGCGCCCGGGCTCGGCGCGGCGGATCCCGTCGGCGCGGCAGAGCTGGGCGAGCGGACCCGTGAGGCCGTCGAGGCACTGCTCGGTTGACCGGCCGGCTGCTTTTTTTCTGCGGCCGTGTGCACGAAACGGGCTTCCCAAACGTCTTTGAAGTGGCGGCGGTACTCGCCGGGCGGAACTGGGCCACCGCAAGGTCCCCCAACAGTTCCGTTGTTGCGGCCCCGGTGACACCCACTGTCCTGCCGGGGCTGGCGCGCGTATCAGGGGATTTGCACGGCGGCGTCCCCACACGGCCGAAGTCGCGGCACGTTGCATCCCACGCGCGTACGGTGGGTATACATTGGGTTCGCGCTCGCGAGCACTAGTTCGCGAGAGGATACGAAGCGCCGGGGGGCGGCCTCGTGGAGCAGCTGAAAGCCGGCGACGGCGTCGACATCGCGTACGACGTATGGGGCAAACGCGACGGTGAACCTCTCCTCATGATCCAGGGTCTCGGCACCGATTCGCGCGGCTGGGCTCTCCAGCGCATGGCCTTCGGTGGCCATCACCGCTGTTACGCGCTCGACAACCGGGGGACCGGCCAGTCGGGACGCCCGTCCGGTCCGTACGATCTCGAACAGATGGCTACCGACGCGGTTGCCGTCCTCGATGCGGAGCGCGTGGAGCGCGCCCACGTGATGGGCGCCTCGATGGGCGGCGTGCTCGCGCAGATCATCGCCGTGCGTTACCCGGAGCGCGTCCGATCGCTCGTGCTCGCGTGCACGGCCTGCCGGCACCACGAGTGGCGTCGCGAGCTGCTCGCCGAGTGGGCCGAAGCAGTAGCCGGCGGCCGGGGCATGTCGGCGCTGTCCGACGACTCGTTGCGCTGGCTCATCGGTCCGCGACTCCGCAAGCGCTTCGGCGTGTGGCTCAACCTTCTGGCCCGCCTTGTGCTGCAATCGCCGCCGGAGCCGTTCATCTCGCAGATCCAGGCCATCCTGAATACGTCCGACGAGGTGCGCTTCGAGCTCGTCAACGTGGCCGCGCCCACCCTCGTGATCACCGGTTCGCAAGACGCGCTCACGCCGATCGGTGACGCCGAGGAGCTCGCCGAGCTCATTCCCGGCGCCGAGCTCATCGAGATCCGGGGCGCCGCGCACGGCCTGATGGTCGAGGCGCCCAACGCGTTCAACCGCGCGGTGTTGAAGTTCCTCGAGCGGGTGAGCACGGAGGCCGTCCCAGGCCTCGACGACGCCGCCGGCGCGGAATTGGCGTAAACCCCGATTCGTTCTTGCGTCGGAAATCGGGGTGACACCACGGCTGTTGACGCAAAAATGGGCTACGCGCCCCGTGTCACGAGTCCGTCGACGAGACGACGCAGGCCGTCGACCACCCCCGGCGCCAGTGCCTCTGCTCCGCTGATCGCCTCGCCGGCCTTGGCGGCGTGGTCTCGCGCCACACTGAGCGCCGCAGGCACGCCGCCGTTTGCTGTCGCCAACTCGCGTACTTCGCCGAGTCGATCAGGGTCGAGCGGCCGGCCGAGATGCTCGCGCAGCTCGCTCGACTCGGTGAGCGCGTGAATGACCGGGAGCGTGTACACGCCCTCGACGAGATCCTGGCCCGCCGGTTTTCCCAGCTCGACGTCGGTGGCCGTGAGATCGAGCACGTCGTCGACGATCTGGAAGCACATGCCGAGGTGGCGGCCGAAGTCGGTGAGCGCGTCGAGTGTGGGCTCGGGTACCGCGCACACCATTCCCCCGACGCGGCACGACGTCGCGAACAGCGACGCGGTCTTGCCTTCGATCGCGGAGAAGTAGTCGTCGACGGAACGGTCGACGTCGAAGAGGTGCTGCAACTCGAGTACCTGGCCGCGGCACAGCTCGCCGATCGTTATCGCCAGCAGCGAAGCACACTCCGCCCCGAGTGATGCCGCGAGCGACGACGCGCGTGCGAGGAGATAGTCACCCGCCAGGATCGCGACGATGTTGCTCCATCGGGCGTTGACGCTCGGCACACCCCGGCGGACTTCCGCCTCGTCGATCACGTCGTCGTGGTACAGGGAGCCGAGGTGCACGAGCTCGACGGCCGCCGCGCCGGTGATCGCGTCGACATGAACTTCGTGGTCGCCATCGATCGACGCGTACGCCGCGCAGAGGGTCAGCGTCGGCCGGATTCGCTTGCCACCGGCCTCGATGAGGTGGCCGGCCACCTCACCCAGGAACGGATCGCGCTGGTGGCGGACAGCGTCACGGAGCGCGGTTTCGACCCGCGCCAAGTCGCCGGGTAAGGGCGCCAATTGGAGCGTCTCGGCAACCTTCATGCGCGATGGCCGCAGGCAGCCCGAGAACTCGCTCGCATGCGACCACCGTACGCAGCGCCGGGAACAATCTCCAAGCCGGAAGCGTCGTTCTTGTGACGATCTTCTTCTCCTCCTCCCCGCTCGCTACAGCTTCGGCGGTCAGAGTCCGATCAGGGAGAGATCAGGGAGAAACGAGCCAATCCCGCCCAGGAGAAAAGAGCACCGGCCGATACACTGTGACCCAGCTGACGTCCGTTCCCACTCACCGCAACGAACTCATGGGGAAATGGGGACGAAGGCCGACAGCGCTGCATGAGAGGCGGTTGACACTGTGTTCGAACGCTTCACCGATCGGGCCCGACGGGTAGTGGTCCTGGCGCAAGAAGAAGCGCGCCTGCTCAACCACAACTACATCGGGACCGAGCACATCCTCCTCGGCCTCATCCACGAAGGTGAGGGCGTCGCGGCCAAGGCACTCGAGTCGCTCGGCATCTCACTCGAGGCCGTCCGAGCACAGGTCGAAGAGATCATCGGCCACGGCGGCTCCGCGCCGTCGGGCCACATCCCGTTCACCCCTCGGGCAAAGAAGGTGCTCGAGCTGTCGCTGCGCGAGGCGCTCCAGCTCGGCCACAACTACATCGGCACCGAGCACATCCTCCTCGGCCTGATCCGCGAGGGCGAAGGCGTCGCCGCGCAGGTGCTCGTGAAGCTGGGCGCCGATCTGTCACGCGTGCGCCAGCAAGTCATCCAGCTGCTGTCCGGCTACGCCGGCGGCAAGGAAGGCGCCACGCAGGGCGCCGGCCCCGGCGAGGCGACACCGAGCGGTTCGCTCGTGCTCGACCAGTTCGGGCGCAACCTCACCCAACTCGCGCGCGACAACAAGCTCGACCCGGTCATCGGGCGCGAGAAAGAGATCGAGCGCGTCATGCAAGTGCTGTCGCGCCGCACCAAGAACAACCCGGTGCTCATCGGCGAGCCCGGCGTCGGCAAGACCGCGATCGTCGAAGGGCTCGCGTCCGACATCGTCGGCGGCGATGTGCCCGAGACATTGCAGGGCAAGCAGCTCTATACGCTCGACCTCGGCGCACTCGTGGCCGGTTCCCGCTACCGCGGCGACTTCGAAGAGCGCTTGAAGAAGGTGCTCAAGGAGATCCGCACGCGCGGCGACATCATCCTGTTCATCGACGAGTTGCACACACTCGTCGGGGCGGGCGCAGCCGAAGGCGCGATCGACGCTGCGAGCATCCTCAAGCCGATGCTCGCCCGTGGTGAGCTGCAGACGATCGGTGCCACGACACTCGATGAGTACCGCAAGCACCTCGAGAAAGACGCGGCGCTCGAGCGCCGGTTCCAGCCCATCAAGGTCGAGGAGCCGTCGGTCGCGCACACCATCGAGATCCTCAAGGGCCTGCGCGACCGGTACGAGGCGCACCACCGCGTCACGATCACCGACCAGGCCGTCGTGGCCGCGGCCAACCTCGCCGACCGCTACATCTCCGATCGTTACCTTCCCGACAAGGCGATCGACCTGATCGACGAGGCGGGCTCGCGCCTGCGCATCCGTCGCATGCAGGCGCCGCCCGACTACCGCGACCTCGAAGACGAGATCGCGAAGATCCGCAAGGAGAAGGAAGCGGCGATCGAAGGCCAGCAGTTCGAGCGGGCCGCGTCGCTGCGCGACCGCGAGAAGGAACTGCTCGAGCAGCGTTCAGCGAAGGAATCCGAGTGGAAGGCCGAAGGCGTCGATCTCTTCAACGAGGTCAACGAGGAGTCGATCGCCGAGGTCCTCGCGTTGTGGACCGGCATTCCCGTCTACAAGCTCACCGAGGAAGAGACGGCCAAGCTGCTGCGCATGGAAGACGAGATGCACAAGCGGATCGTTGGTCAGAACGACGCGGTGAAGGCCGTGTCGCAGTCGATCCGTCGTACCCGCGCCGGTCTGAAAGATCCGAAGCGGCCGTCGGGGTCGTTCATCTTCCTCGGCCCGTCGGGCGTGGGGAAGACCGAGACCGCCAAGACCCTCGCGGAGTTCCTTTTCGGTGACGAAGACTCGCTCATTCAGCTCGACATGAGCGAGTACATGGAGAAGCACACCGTGTCGCGCCTCGTCGGCTCGCCTCCGGGTTACGTGGGCTACGACGAGGGTGGCCAGCTCACCGAAGCGGTGCGGCGCAAGCCGTTCTCCGTGGTGCTCTTCGACGAGATCGAGAAGGCGCACCCCGACGTGTTCAACGCGTTGTTGCAGATCCTCGAAGACGGGCGCCTCACCGACGCGCAGGGCCGCACGGTCGACTTCAAGAACACCGTGATCATCATGACGTCCAACCTCGGCACTGCCGACCTGCGCAAAGCGTCGATCGGTTTCGGCACGGCCGACGAGGCCGTGACGTACGCGAAGATGAAGGAGCGGGTGACCGAGGAGTTGAAGCGCCACTTCCGGCCCGAGTTCCTCAACCGCATCGACGAGGTGATCGTCTTCAACGAGTTGAGCCAGGAGGAGGTCACCGAGATCGTCGACCTGCTGATCAGGCGACTCCAGGGCCAGCTCGAGAGCCAGGGCCTCGGCCTCGAGCTCACACCCGAGGCGAAGCTCCTGCTCGCCAAGCGCGGTTACGACCCGTCGCTCGGCGCGCGGCCATTGCGGCGCGCCATCCAGCGTCTGGTCGAAGACCCGCTGTCGGAGAAGATCCTGTGGAAAGAATTCAACGCCGGCGCGACGATCATCGCCGACGCCGACGGTGAGGAACTCTCGTTCCGCGCGGTCGAGGGCATCGAGCCCCCACCCGTCGAGCCCCCACCCGTCGAGCTCGCAGGCAGCGGCTCCGAAGGCAGCGGCTCCGAAGGTAGCTAACCGCTCGGCGCTTCGCCGCCCTGTCGTCCCGTCGCAATGTGACGCATGCCGTCACCTCACGTTGGTGAAAGATCGACGGTGCGCTGCGCGAGACTCAGCGGTCGTGGCGCGTCTCGGTTGTTGGCCGGTCCTCGCGCTGGTGCTCGCGGTGCTCTTCGCTGGCTGCAAGGTCGACACAACGGTCAGCGTCGTCGTCAAGGAGAACGGCAGCGGCGAAGTCCGCGTCAGTGCAGTGCTCGACGCGGCGGCGGTGCAGGCAGCCGAGTCGAATGGCGGCAAGCTCGAAGACCGGGTCCGGCTGGGCGACCTGACGAGTGCCGGATGGAAGGTGACGCCCTGGACGCGCGGGCTCGACCGCTCGGCCACCTTGGTGCTGGTCAAGCCGTTCCTCAACGTCAGCCAAGTCAACAAGATCATCCGCGAGCTCAACGGCGCGGACGGTCCGCTGCGCGACGTACAGGTCACGCGCAAGGAAAAGATCGGCGCGACCAACTTCGCCTTTCGGGGTACGGCGGATCTGGCCGCGATGAAGACCGGCGTGCTCGCCGATCCGGCGCTCGTCGCGAAACTCACCGCGCAGCAGGTCGACGTGCGCGCGATCGATCAGCGGCTGCTCGGAGAGCTGCGCAACGGGTTCGTCCTGCATGTGCGAGCCGACTTACCGAAGCGTGTGAGCACCTGGAGCCCGAAGCCGGGTACGAAACTCGAGCTGCGGTCGTCGTCGTCGGTGACGAACAAGACCCGGCTGGCGTGGATCGTCATCGGCGCCGGCCTCGGCGCGTTCGCGGTGCTGTTACTCGTTGTCGGTGAGCTACGGGCGGTGCGTCGTCGCCGGGCGCGCCGGGCCACTGGACGCCGCTGACGGCGGGGCGAGCCAGGTCGCGAGCCAGGTGGGAAAATCGAAGAGGGTGTCGAGCACTCGGCACCGGCGGCGCGCAGCTCATCGGCGTCGCTCGGGCCGTTCGGCACCATGACTGCAACCGCGCCGGCGATGCGCGCGCCCACGATGTCAGCGGGCGTGTCACCCACATAGATCGCGGCGTTGTGTTCCCGGAGGGTCTCGCCCTTCGCGGTGCCGTAGCGCCAACCCACCACGTCGTCGACTGCAAGTCCGACGTGGGTGAGGCACAGATGGGCGTTGGGCCCGTACTTCGCCGTGACCACGAGCGTGGTCCGCCGGCGTCGCGCACCGCGCTCACAGCTTCGATCGCGCCCGGCAACAGGATCGTGCCCGGCGGTCCGAGCGTCGCGTACAGCTCCCGGTAGCGGTCGGCGACCGGAGGAATCTCGGACTCGGGAAAATAGTTCGCGAGCTCCATCTCGATCGTCGGTCCGAGCCGGCTGATCATCAACTCACCGTCGACCGGCACTCCGGTCTCGACGTTGAGCGCCTCGATGGTGGCAAGGATGCCCGGGCGACCGTCGATCAACGTCATATCAAGATCGAAGCCCACGACCAGCGGCGGCATCGCTTCACGGTATCGAAGCGAAGCTTGCCGCCCGTGGGTCCCTCATCCGTGTCACACCCCGCCGGTACGATCGTCGCATGACCCGAACACATGTTCGATACCGTTGCAATGAGTGTGGCGGCGAAGCCACCCGCTGGCTCGGCCGCTGCCCCGACTGCGGCTCCTGGGGCACCCTCGTGGAAGACCCCGGCGAGACGTCCGCGCGCACGGCCCCGCTCGTGTTGCCGGTCGGTGCCGCTCGGCCCGTTCCCATCGCCGACGTCGATCCGATCGGCGCCACGTGCCGTTCCACCGGCATCGGCGAGCTCGACCGCGTGCTCGGGGGTGGTCTTGTCGCCGGATCCGTCACCCTGATCGGCGGAGAGCCGGGCATGGGCAAGAGCACGCTGTTGCTCCAGGCGCTTGGTCATCTCGCGACCCAGGGCGCCCGGTGCCTGCTCGTGAGCGCGGAGGAGTCGACCGAACAGGTTCGGCTCCGAGCGCAACGAATCGGTGCGTTAGCGCCCGACCTGCTCCTCCTTTCCGAAACGTCGCTGCCCCACGTGCTCGCCCACGTCGACGAGCTCGCACCGCACGTCCTGGCGATCGACTCGATCCAGACGGTGCTCGATCCCGACCTGCCAGGAAGTCCCGGGTCGGTTGCGCAGGTGCGCGACTGCGCGTACCGGCTGGTGCGCCTCGCCAAGGAGCGCGGAGTCACTGCCCTGCTCGTCGGCCATGTCACCAAAGACGGCAGCCTCGCGGGGCCGCGCGTGCTCGAGCACGTGGTCGACACGGTGCTCTCGTTCGACGGCGATCGTCATCAGTCACTGCGCATGCTCCACGCGCTGAAGCACCGCTTCGGCTCCACCGACGAGCTGGGGCTTTTCGACATGGGAGAGCACGGTCTCGTCGAAGTGGCCGACGCGTCCGCGATGTTCCTCGCCGACCGCCGCGCAGGCGCGTCCGGCTCGGTGGTGGCTCCGGTGCTCGACGGCGCGCGGCCGATGCTCGTCGAGGTGCAGGCCCTCGTCGCGCCGAGCGCGACGCCGATGCCCCGCAGGGCCGCGCAAGGGCTCGACGCCGGGCGGCTCGCGATGTTGCTCGCGGTGCTCGAACGACGCGCCGGCGTCGCTGTCGGCGGCGCTGATGTGTACGCCAGCGTTGCGGGTGGTGCGCGGGTCGCGGAGGCGGGCGTCGATCTCGCCGTCGCGTTGAGTGTCGCGGGTGCGCGTCTCGATCGTCCCGTCGCGAGCGCGACGGTCGCGCTCGGGGAAGTCGGGCTCGGCGGTGAGCTGCGGCAGGTTCCGCAAGCGGCCCGGCGCCTCGGCGAGGCCGCGCGGCTCGGATTCACCCGGGCGGTGGGACCGTCGTCGCTCCCCGACGTCGCCGGCTTGGAGATCGTGCGAGCCGCCGACCTCGCGATCGCGCTCGATCTGGGCCTCGAGCCCCCGGTCAGCGGTTAGGGCCGATCGGTCGGCTCCGCGCGGCGCGCCGACTGGCGCTGCGCCGCCAATGCCTGCTGCGGTTCTGGTGGGCTATCTTTGGGTGCTCGCACCACCAGGCCGTGTCTCGAAGGCCGGCCAGGAAGGCACATCGCCGGTGCCACCGCAGCCTCGAACCGAAGCCATGCTCGCCGCCATGCGGCTGGTCGCCCCGGGCACGCCGCTGCGTGAGGGTCTCGACCGGATCCTGCAGGCCCGCATGGGCGCGCTCATCGTCGTGGGCGACGGCCCCGACGTGCTGAGCATCTGCTCCGGCGGTTTCCTGCTCGACGCCGAGTTCACACCGCAACGCTTGTCGGAGCTGGCGAAGATGGACGGCGCGATCATCCTGGCGGCCGATACGTCGCGCGTCGCCCGAGCCAACGTGCACCTCGTGCCTGATCCCGATGTCCCCACCGCGGAGACCGGCACCCGGCATCGCACCGCCGAACGGGTCGGGCGCCAGACCGACGTGCCCGTCATCACGGTGTCGGAAGACATGTCGGTCGTCGCGATCCACCGGCGCGGCCTCAAGCGCACGCTCGAGCCCACTCCGCGCGTCCTCGCCCGGGCCGACCAGGCGCTGCAGATCCTTGGGCGCTACAGGGCGCGCCTGGATGCGGTCAGCGGCTCTCTATCCGCGCTCGAGGTCGAAGACCTCGTGACTGTGCGCGATGTCGCGACGGTGTTGCAGCGCGCCGAGATGGTGCGCCGCATCGCGGAGGAAATCGAGGGCTACGTCGTCGAGTTGGGCAACGACGGCCGGCTCGTGCTCCTCCAACTCGAGGAGCTCATGGGCGGCGTCGAAGACGACCAGCGCCTCGTTGCCAAGGACTACTTCGTCAATGAAGCCGACTTGGAGTTGCACGACGTGATGCGTCAGCTCGCCGAGCTCGACACCGAGAGCCTGGTCGACCTCTGGGATGTCGCCTCCGTGCTCCATCTCCCCGCCGACGTCTCACTCGACACCGCGCTGCAACCGCGTGGCTACCGATTGCTCCACAAGATCCCGCGCCTTCCCGACATCGTCGCTGATCATGTGGTTACACGCTTCGCCGTCTTGCAGAAGATCATGCGTGCCGGCGTGACCGATCTCACCGAGGTCGAGGGCGTCGGCGAGGCGAGGGCACGCGCCATCAAAGAAGGGCTCTCGCGGCTCGCCGAGACGTCGATCCTCGAGCGCTACGTCTGACGGGCGCCGCCGCTACGGTTCCCGTGCATGGCTGCACTCGTTGAGGGGCGTCATGAGGCGGAGGTCGAGCGTCTCGCCATCAGGGGTGCCGACCGCGCGCCGGTCGAGGCCATCCATGCCCGGCCCACGGGCATGCCGGTGGCCGGGCTCGTGGTGCATCCCGACGTCATGGGGGTGCGCCCGCTGTTCGACGACCTGTGCCGCCGGCTCGCGACCCATGGTTTCGCCGTCTGTGCGCCCGAGCCGTTCGCGCGGGTGCCGGCCGACCAGCGGGCCCCGCTCGACCCGGCGGGCCGTATGACGCTGATTCCCGAGCTGGACGACGAGCTCCAGCTTGGCGATCTCGAGGCGGCGGCCGACCATCTGGTCGTTGCCGACGGTGTGTCGTCGGTCTTCCTCGCGGGATTCTGCATGGGCGGCATGTACGCGTTGAACGCCGCCGCGACGGGTCGCTTCGATCGCGCAGTCGTGTTCTACGGGATGATCCGCGTGCCGGACGAGTGGCGCAGTCCGGTCGTGGCTGAGCCGCTCGACACCGCGGCCCAGACATGTCCCACACTCGCGATGTTCGGCGGCGCCGACGCGTACACGCCCGCAGAAGACATCGACGCGCTGAGGGCAGCGTGGGCCGGCCTCCCCGATCACGAGATCGTCGTGTATCCCGGAGCCGAACACGGCTTCGTGCACGATCCGGACCGTCCTGCGCACCGCGCCGACGACGCGGCAGACGCTTGGCGTCGTGCGCTCGAGTTCCTCGGCGCGCCAATTGGGTGATCGGCCGCGGCGCGTGGGCGCGTCTCTGAACCGCCCGTTAGAGATTCGCGCGGTCGTCGAGCGCCTGGCGGTCGAGGAAGCGGTAGCGGTTTCGGCCTTCGACCTCGATCCACCCGAGACGGGTGAAGAGAGCGAGCGCTTTGTTGACGCGTTCCCGCGACGCGCCGACCATCGCCGCGAGCTCCTCCTGCGTGACGGGAAGGGTGAACTCGGTGGCGTCGCCGGCGAGCTCGAGCAGGCGCTTGGCGACGCGCGCGGGCACGTCGAGGAAGATCGCGTCGGCGAGTGCCTCGTCGGTCGCGCGGAGTCGCCGAGCCAGCAGGCGCACGATGACCCAGAGGAGCTCGGGGTTCGCCTCGAGTACCGCGCGCACCGGTGTGAACTCGAGCACGATCACCTGCGAGTCGGTGAGGGCACGGGCGTCGGCTGATCGCGGCGCGTCGTCGAAGAGGCCGAGCTCACCGAACAGTCCGCCCTGCTCCAAGACCGCGACCACTGACTCGCGCCCGTCGGGTGAGCGCGTCGCGATCGCGATACGTCCTTCTTGCACGACGAACAATTCTGCCGACGGGTCACCCTGACTGAAGAGCAGCGCGTTGCGCTGATAGTGGCGCACCTCGGCCCGCTCGCGCAGCGCCGTGAGCACGCCCTCGGGAAGCGCGGCGAAGAGTTCGGTCGTATCGAGGAGTCGGCGTTCGGGCACGGGTCGGCAGCTCCTGCCTGCGGGCGGCGGCACAGCGTAGCGGCGAGCCGAGCCGGCCGTCCCGAATGCAACGCGACGCGTGCCGGAGATCGACCGCAGGGAGTTTGGTATCATTGGCACTTCTGCCGCGTTCAGCGGCGACCCCGCGAGGAGCACTGCATGACGTTCGACGTCGGTGACAAGGTCGTTTACCCACACCACGGCGCCGCGACGATCGAGAAGCGGGAGAAGAAAGACGTGTTCGGCGAGAAGCGCGATTACCTCGTGCTGCGCCTGGCGTACGGCGATCTCACGCTGATGGTGCCGGCCGACAACGCCGAAGAGATCGGGCTCCGCGACGTGATCAACGACGAGGAGGTCGAAGAGGTGTTCGCCGTCCTCCGGAAGAAGGAGGCTCGCATGCCCACCAACTGGTCGCGCCGCTTCAAGAACCACGTCGAGAAGCTGAAGAGCGGCGACATCTACCAGGTTGCCGAAGTCGTGCGAAACCTGTCGATCCGTGAGAAGGACAAGGGCCTCTCCGCCGGCGAGAAGCGCATGCTCGCTCGAGCGCGCCAGATCCTGGTCTCGGAGCTCACCTTCGCCATCGGTGTCGACGAGGAGGCCGCGGAGGCGAAGCTCGACGAGGTGCTGGCGGGCAAGAAGTAGCAGCCGTCTCCGTGCCGTATGAGCGTCTGGGGCATCGTCGTCGCCGGCGGCCAAGGCGCGCGCTTCGGGAGCCAGAAGCAGTTCCAGTTGCTCGGCGAGTCGCGTCTGGTCGATCGAGCAGTCAGTACGGCCGTAGCGACGTGCGATCGCGTCGTGCTCGTGCTTCCACCAGACATCATTTGGGACGGCGCCGCAGTCACGACCACCGTGACCGGTGGCGTCACCAGATCGGACTCAGTGCGGGCAGCACTGACGTGTATCCCGGCCGAGGCCGACCTGATCGTTGTGCACGACGCGGCGCGCCCGCTCGCGAGTCGTGACCTCTTCGCCGCCGTCGTGGATGCTGTCCGTCGTGGCGCCGACGCGGCGGTTCCCGCGCTGCAGGTGAGCGACACGATCAAGCGGGTCGAAGGCCGCCGCGTGATCGGCACGATGCCGCGTGACGAGTTGGTCGCGGTGCAGACGCCGCAGGCGTTCCGCGCTTTGCTGCTGCGTGACGCCCACCTGAACAATCTCGACGCGAGCGACGATGCTGCACTCGTGGAGGAGATCGGCGGCTCCGTGGTGATCGTGCCGGGCGAGCAGACGAACGTGAAGATCACGACGGCCGACGACCTCGTCGTGGCATCGGCTCTGCTCGCCGCCGGCGAGGTGCCGGCATGAGGACACGCGTGGGGCTCGGTTACGACGTGCACGCTTTCGGCGGCGATGGTCCCCTGGTGCTCGGTGGCGTGTCGATCGAGGGCCGCGGTCTGGTCGGCCACTCCGATGCCGATGCCGTCGCGCACGCCGTTGCCGACGCGATCCTCGGTCCGGCGGGCCTTGCCGACCTCGGTGCACTGTTTCCCGATGACGACGAGCGCTACCGCGGCGCGTCCTCGATCACGTTGCTACGCGAGATCGCGGCGAAGGTGGAAGCGACGGGGTGGTGGGTCGCCAACGTCGACGTGGTCATCGCGGCCGAACAGCCGCGGCTCGCGCCCCATCTCGATGCGATGGCCGCCAATCTCGCCGACGCGCTCAGTCCGGCGCGGGAGCCGATGGGCAGGGGTGTGCACGTGTCGGTGAAGCCAAAGCGCGGTGAGGGAATCGGCGTCGTCGGACGCGCCGAGGGCATCGCAGTATGGGCGGTCGCCCTGCTCGACCGAGCGTGATGCGCGTGCGGCTCGCCAATCCGGTTCGCGTCGTGTCGGCCCGCCGGTAGCCTCCTCGAGGTGCTGCGCATCTACGACACCATGGCCGGCCGAAAGGTCGAGTTCGAGCCCCGGGTGCCGGGCCGGGTATCGATGTACGTGTGCGGGCCCACCGTGTACGACGTGCCCCATGTCGGTCACGGCCGTACCGCGCTCGTGTTCGACATGATGCGCCGCTACCTCGAATGGTCGCGGCTCGAGGTCACGTACGTCACCAACGTGACCGACGTCGAGGACAAGATCATCGCCCGGGCGGCGGCCGAAGGATCGACCGAGGCCGACGTCGCGCAGCGCTTTACGGCGGCCTACTGGGACCAGCTCGATCGGCTCGGTGTTCGCCGGCCCGACGATACGCCGTACGCGACCGCGTTCATCGGCCCCATGCTGGAGCTCATCGCGGAGCTCGTTTCCACCGGTCATGCCTACGTCATCGAAGGCGACGGCGTGTATTTCGCGGTGGAGACCTACGACGACTACGGGGCGCTCTCGCATCGCAAGCTCGCTGACCTCGTCGACGCAGCAGGAGCGCGCGTCGCGGTCGACGAGCAGAAGCGCAGCCCGGTCGACTTCGCGCTCTGGAAGACGGCGAAGCCGGACGAGCCCGCATGGGATTCACCGTGGGGCCCGGGGCGTCCGGGTTGGCACATCGAATGCACCGCGATGTCGCTGCAGATCCTCGGCGAGCAGTTCGACATCCATGGCGGCGGAGACGACCTCGTGTTCCCGCACCACGAAAACGAGCGCGCGCAGGCCGAAGCGGCGGGCCACCGGTTCGCGCGGCACTGGCTGCACAGCGCGATGGTGACGGTCGGTGGCGACAAGATGGCGAAATCGCTCGACAACTACACGATGCTCGCCGACGCGCTCGACGCGCACGGCTCGCGTGCGTTCCGCCTTCGCGTCCTGCAGACGCAATACCGGTCACCGACCGAGCTCGGGGCCGACGAGCTCAACGCCGCGTCGCGCGCGCTCGACGGTCTCGATGCATTGTTCCGCCGCGCGCGCGCCGCAGGCTTCGACGTCTCCGACGAGCTCGACGATGGCGCAGTGGAGGCATTCCGCGACGCGATGGACGACGACTTCGGAACTCCGGCTGCGGTTGCCGTCATCTTCGAGGCGGTGCGAAACGCGAACGCGGCGGTCGACAGCGACGATGCGGCGCGAGCCGCATCACTCGTCGCGACGGTCAAGGCGCTCGCTGCCGTGCTCGGCCTCGAGCTCGACGACGGTGCCGGTACCGTCGACGACGCCGACGTCGACGCGTTGGTCAGCGAACGTGACGCGGCGCGCCGCGGCGGTGATTTCGCAGCCGCGGATCGCCTCCGTGATGAGCTCGCCCGCCAGGGCGTGACGCTCGAAGACACGCCGACGGGCACGATCTGGCACCGATGAGCGGTCGCGGGCCCGAGAGTCGCCGGCCACGGCGGGAGCGCCGCAGCGCGTCGGCTCCCGACGATGCCACGGCGACGGCCGGCCAGGTCGAAGGCCGTCGCGCGGTACGGGAGCTGCTCGTGGCCGGTCGGCGGCGGGTACGCACGCTGTGGCTGGCCACCGGCACTGACGCACTCGACGAACTGGCCGCGCTCGCAGACACGGCCGGCGCGACGGTGCGTTGGGTCGCGCCGGCCCGCATCGCAGAGCTCGCCCGCACCGATTCACCCCAGGGCGTCATCGCGTTCGCCGACCCGCTGCAATTCGGCGACATCAACTCGCTGCTCGCTGATCCCGGCGCATTCCTCGTCGGACTCGACGGCGTGACCGATCCGCAGAATCTCGGCGCAGTGATACGAACTGCCGAGCTCGCGGGTGCAACCGGCATTGTCGTGCCGCGCCATCGCAGCGCGCGGCTGACTCCAACCGTCGCGAAGGCCGCGGCCGGCGCGCTGGAATACCTGCCGGTGGTGAGCGTTGCCGGGATTCCGGGAGTGCTCGACCGCGCCGCGCGCGCCGGCGTGTGGACCGTCGGCCTCGACGCGACCGGCGACACGTCGCTGTTCGATCTCAACGTCGCCGACCGGGCGCTCATGCTCGTGCTCGGCGCCGAGGGCCGCGGCATCTCCCGGCTGGCCCGCGAGCGTTGCGACGTGCTCGCCCGCATACCGATGTACGGGTCGCTCGCGTCCCTCAACGTGTCGGCCGCCGCCGCGCTCGCCTGCTTCGAGGTCGCGCGACGTCGACGCGGGTAGCGTTGTCATACCGCCGGGTTAGCTCAGTTGGTAGAGCACTTCTCTTGTAAAGAAGATGTCGTCGG
>JBBRZM010000022.1:0-50437 GCA_038236695.1 Acidimicrobiia bacterium | reverse complement strand
CCGAGCCCACCCAGCCGACACGTCCCAGCGCTGAGACTCGCGAAGCCGAGCACGCCGAGGCGCAGGCCAAGCATGAGTCCGACCGCGCTCCGACACCCCAAGAAGAGGCCGTAGAGGCACAAGAGGTCGAACCCGACGTCGCCGAGCACGAGGAAGAAATGCTCAGGCGCGGCGCCGACCAGCAGGGCGAGGGCCGCCTCCCATAGCTCAGCCGCTCGTCATCCCGAAGACCAGGCCGAGACCCGTGACCTCGGCCATATGCGCGTGCCGGCCGTACTTTTCCGTGGGTCGGGCATCGGTCCCGGGCCGCTGGTCGTTCGGCCGCCGGCGCCGAGGGCATCCTCAGAACCTCCCGGCGCGGGCCAATCTGCGCGGCCGCCCGTCCGGATCGAGCATGACGCGGTGCGTGGCGTGCGCCCACCAGCGGGCCGGTATGCGCACGTGCTCGAGTGGGTGTTTGCGCAGGTGGCCATCAGGGCGCTGCCCGTGCTGCCCCGGCGCGTGCCACCGATCGAGCTCAGCCGCTGAGCGGACGAGGGCGTCGAAGCCGGCGACTGGGTCGACGAGATCGCCGTCGTCGTCACTGGCGCGTCCGAGGTGCTCTCGCCAGAGGCGCAGGCGCGTCTCGCGCGCGAGCCGGCGCGCGCCGTCCCCGAGCCCGCCGGGGTCGACGGGTGCGCGTTCGTCGCGGATCGCGTCGATCACCGAGCACGAGATCTCGGAGTCGTGGGTCCAGGATCGGCGGTTCAGGTTGTCGGAGCCCACCACGACCCAGACGTCATCGATAACGCACACCTTGGCGTGCACGTAGACGGGCGTCCCCTCCGCGTTCTCGAGGTCGTACACCGCCACCCGATCCCCGCCCGCACGCCGGAGGATCTTCGTGACGCGCTCACGTCCAATGCTCGCAGCGGCGCTCGTCGCGCGGCCGTCACGGTCCGGATACCGGGGCACGACCGCGACGACGCGCAGCCCAGGATGACACCGGAGCGCGTCGGCAAGCGCACAAGCGGCGTCGATCGACCACAGGTACTGGTCTTCTAGATATACGAGGCTCCGGGCACGGGCGAAGGCCTTGAGGTAGGCCCGGGCGATACTCCGCTCGCCCTCGGCTGCGAACGGGTAGCGCGGTCGCTTGGCCGGGTACGTGCGCACGACCTGCACCGCATGCGTACCGCACGGCGTGGGGTCATCGCGCTCGGGCGGCAACGGGTCGGGCCGCCTCCGCTGCCCCACGACCCGCCGGATCGCGCGGCGCCATGGGTTGCGGTGGTCGAGCGGGGTCGGGTCCTCCCATCGCTCGCGGAAGGTGTGCTCGAGGTCGCCGATCGCCGGGCCACGCACCTCGAGTTGCACGTCGTGCCACGGAGGACGCGGCCCGTAGCGCGCGGCGATGTCGATCGCCTGCACGTCGCCGGCATGGCGTGCATCGTCGTGGCGCCCGTGACACAAGTCGATCCCGCCCGCGTAGGCGACGTCGCGATCGGGTCCCTCAGCACGCCGGACGATCACCAGCTTCTGATGGTGACTGCCGCCGCGTCGCACGCGCTCGTCGAGGAGCACTTCGCCGCCTGCATGGTCCACGGCCTTCGTGAATCCGACGTTGTCCTGCTCCGCGAAGTGCGCCTGGCGCGGGTGCGAGCGCCAGAGGAGCCCGCGCACGTGCACGCCGCGCCGCGCCAGCTCCGCGAGCACGAGGCCCACCTCGGTGCCGAGCTCACACAACCGCTCGTCGGCGTCGCCCTCCCAGTCGGCGAAGTGCACCCAATCGCCACGGCCGAGCGAGCACAACACGCCGTGAAGCCTCCGGAAGTACTCATCGCCGTCGACCAGCACCTCGACGCGGTTTCCGGTGGTCCACGCCGTCCCGTCCCGACGTCTGTGGTCGATCAGGGTGCTTGGGTTGCCGCGCTCGTCCCGGGTCAGGAACCAATCCTCAAGGCAGATCGAAGCCGTCCGGCGGTCAACGGTAGGGCGCGAAGAACTCGCCCCAAACGACAACCGATCGGACCCGGGCCCCGCGACGATCAGCGGAACACGTCCTTGACCTTCTCGCCGGTCTTCTTGACCTTCGCCTTCGTCTGATCGGCCTTGCCCTTCGACTCGACCTTGCGGTTTCCCGTGGACTTGCCGGCCGCTTCCTTCGCCTTACCCTTGGCGGCTTGTGCAGCATTGCGCGTCTTGTCTCTGATTTCGCCCATCTTGAATTCCTCCGTCGTGTTGCGGGCCGCCAGCTTGCCAGCTCGGTAATCCTGGGGCTGATGTGGGGCTCGAGCGCGCGGGATCGTACAGCAGGTCGGGAAGCGTGTAGAGCTCAGTCGCGGATTGCTCCTCCGTTTCGGTTCAGATCGCGGGGATATCGAGGACGTTGCGACGCCGCCCTCGTTCCTGGCGACCGCGACAGTGGGTCAAGCGATCGGGCCTTTGGTGCCCAGGAGCTTGTCTAACTGGGTCGCGAACTCGGCGACGTTCCGCCGCAACCATTCCACGAGCATCGCAGCGTGCTCCATCTCGTCATTCATATTGTGAACAAGGACTGCCTTGAGCTGAGCGTCGTCGCAGTCGTCGGCCCGCTGGCGGTACCAGTCCATCGCCTGCAGTTCCTCCATCAACGAGACGATCGCCTGGTGCGTTGCGATCGTCTGGTCCGTGAGACGCTCTCGCGGCGCATGTAGGTCTTCGCTGGACACGGCGGCCTCCTGGGACTGTGAAGGCGCAGTTGGCCTTCCCGAGCATTGTCGCAGAACGGGCGGCCCCGTCTTAGCGTGCCCGCGGGAAGCGACCCAGCTGGGACGAGAGTCATCACCGCCCGAGAACGGACAGGAGGCGACTTTTGTGAAACGGCGGCGCACCGCCTATACGAGACGACCGGCGGATCCCTTCGTCATGCTTGTGCCCGTGACTAACTCGAGTCGCCTGAGCTAAAGAAATTGGCGAAGCTGCCCGCGACTACGGTGACGACGAAGATGGCCCACACCTCCAGGCCGACATCGACAATCTTGCCGGCCGACGTCAGCGGGTTCTTCATCTGCGACGAAACGGTCAGCAATTGCACGGCGGAGAAGAAGGCTGCATCACCGAATCCGTGAATATCCCCGCCTTTCTGCCCGCTCTCAAGTGCCCATATGAGCACGGTGCCGGCGGCGAAGACCACAATCGACAGTCCGAACGCAAGCAGCAGGCGCGCGAGCAGCCGCCGGTGCCGTTCCTCACGCGTGACGAGCCTCGACAATTCTTCTCGTATCACCGCGGAGTCTCCCTCCGCCCTGCGCGCGTACACGCGCCCGCCGGGGTTGCCTCACCGGTGACCTCCGCGCCGACCGTTGCACCCACGACAGCGTCCACCCTTCCACCGAGCACAACGATCCCGGCCACCACGACACCACCACCACCACCAACGGCGGTAGTCGAGCCAGCAAACGGAATCTATGTCAACGGACAGTCCGGCACACCGCACTACTACATCTCTGTCACACGCCAACCCGACGCCACGCTGAACTGGCGAGGTGTACTTCCTGGCCCAAGATGGTCAGACCGCGCCCGAGTTCAGTTTCTCGGGAAGCGGACAGAACGGTGCAGCGACCGTCCACCCCGATAACGGTAACGGTCCGATCTCGGTGACCTACGGCCCCGACAACCTCCAACTCGGTGGGTGCACGCAGTGTCTGGAGTTCGCGCACAGCCCCGCGGAATGTCAGTTCAGACTGTCCCCGCAAGGCGAATAACGTGGCGGCGTTGCGTCACGGCGCGTACAGCCCGCCGGCGAGCTGGTCGGCCAGGCGCTCGCGTTGCGCCCGGATCTGGCCTTGGTCACACGATGGTCACGGACAGCACCGAACCAGGCCGGATCGGGCCGGACTAGGCGGTCGGTTGACGCCTCGGCCGTTTGTGCAAAAGTGGTTCCTATAGACACCCCTTTTGCACAAACGCTGGGGTGGCCCATTCGTGGTCGGGCTGGCGGGACTCGAACCCGCGACCTTTGGTCCCCCAGACCAACGCGCTAACCAAGCTGCGCCACAGCCCGTACGGCCGGTGAGTGTATGCGGTCGGTACTTTCGCGTCGCGTGTCGGCTGCTCGGGTGACCCGACACGAAGGCCTGTTCCCGCTTCTTGGCAGAGTCGTCGAACTCAGGCGAAGTCAGGTCACGACAACTGGTGCACCAGCCACTCGATGCCCTGCCACGCGCGGTAACCCAGGTACACGACGAACGCGCCGCCGAGCAGCTTGAGATGCCACGGCATCGGCCCGGGGTCGTCGACATCGTCAACGCCGTGAACGCCGGGCGAGTCCGATACCGCGGGCGCGTGGGCCCGGCCGGGGTCGACCGGCCGGCCACAGCTCGCGCAGGTGCCGTCGGTCCGAACGGTCGATGGATTGAGATACCGGTCACACGACGGGCACCAAGGCACCGCAACGACCGCCGATCAGACCGGCGGCACGCCGTGATGACGCGGGAACGTTTCGCGCTGCCTTGACCGCGCGAGCGCGAACCGGCGCACCAGCTCGTCGCGCAGTTCCTCGGGCGGCACGACCGCGTCGACCACCAGCTCGGCCGCGAGGTGCACGATGTCGACGTCTTCCTCGTACTCGGCGCGACGTTCGGCCACGTACGCGGCGCGCTCGTCGGGATCGTCGATCGCCTGGATCTTGTTGTAGAAGACCGCGTTGACGGCCGGCTCCGGGCCCATCACCGCGATCTGCGCGCTCGGCAACGCGAGACACGCGTCGGGATCGAATGCCGGCCCGCACATCGCGTAGAGGCCGGCACCGTACGCCTTGCGCACGATCACGGAGATCTTCGGCACCGTGGCCTCGGTGACCGCAGTGATCATCTTGGCGCCGTGGCGGATGATCCCCTCGCGCTCCACCTGTGATCCGATCATGAAGCCGGGGACGTCGGCGAGGAACAGCAGCGGCACGTTGAACGCGTCGCAGCACCAGATGAAGCGGGCCGCCTTGTCCGCCGAGTCGACGAAGAGCACGCCGCCGAGGTGCATCGGGTTGTTGGCGACGATCCCGACGACCTCACCCGCGAGCCGGGCGAAGCCGACGACCAGCTCCTTCGCGAACAGCGGCTTGATCTCGAAGAAGCTGTCGTCGTCGACGAGCGCGTCAAGCACCTGGTGCATGTCGTAGGCCCGGCGTTCCTCGATCGGCACGACATCACCGATTGCTCGCGCCCCGGCCCGAGGAGAACTGGCCGGCGCCGCAGCCGGCTGTTCGCGCCAGTTCGTCGGCAGGTACGAGAGCCACCGGCGCGCCGCCGCGATCGCCGCCTCGTCGTCGACAACGAGATTGTCGCCGCAGCCACTCACGGTCGCGTGCATGCGGGCGCCGCCCATCTCCTCGAGCGACGCCTCCTCGCCGATCACCTCCGCGGCCATGCGGGGCGACCCGAGGTACATCGACGCATTGCCCTCGACCATGAACACCACGTCGCAAAATGCCGGGATGTACGCACCGCCCGCGGCCGACGGGCCGAAGAGACAGCACACCTGCGGGACGCGGCCCGACAGCCGTATCTGGTTGGCGAAGATGCGGCCCGCGCCGCGCCGGCCCGGAAACAGCTCCACCTGGTCGGTGATGCGCGCACCCGCCGAATCGACCAGGTAGACGACAGGAAGCTCGTGGCGTAGCGCGTGCTCGGTGAGTCGCACAATCTTCTCGACGGTGCGCGCGCCCCAGGAGCCGGCCTTCACTGTCGGGTCGTTGGCCATCACGCAGACGGGCCGGCCGTCGATCGTGGCCACGCCGGTGACCACCCCATCCGCGGGGAGATCATCCGCGAGCGCGTTGGCCAGCAGCCCGTCTTCCACGAACGAGTCGGGATCGAGCAAACGCGCCAGCCGATCGCGCACGAAGAGCTTGCTTTGTCGTTCGAGCTTGCCGTCGTCGCGCTCGAGGTTGCCCTGTCGGGCCCGCTCGAGCCGGGCCCGCACATCCTTCTCGGTCACGCTGTCAGGTTAGGCGGGTGCGTGTGCGGCACCGGCACCCGCTATTCGATCAGCCGTACGGGGTCGCCTTCGATGTACGCGGCCCATGTGGTGGTGTCGGCGACATTGCTGGTGAAGGTGAACTTGATCTTGGACCAACAACCCATGGGGTCGAGGTAGTTGCACGAGTAGTCGTCGGGTATGGGAATCCGGACCTGCACCCACTGGCCGCCGAAGAGGGCCGAGGTGACTCCAGTGATCTTGCAGTCGAATGCGCCCGGTGTCGCCACGAACGTCGCCCACGGTGGACCGACGTTGTTGCCCGGCGGCGGCGTGTAGGTGCAGTTGGGCCAGTTCGTGAGTGGAACCGTGCTCCCGAGCGGACCCGTCGTTGCGTCGGCCGGCGGCTGGATCTGCAGACTGTTGCTTCCATCCGCGTCGCCGATGTCGTAGAAGTTCAGCACCAGCACGCGCCCGGTTGCGCCCGGCATCACCCGCGCGAGATAGAAGGTCGGGATGGCCGACGGCGCGTTCGCGTAGATGGCCATCCTGTCCTGGCCGTAGACCTTCACGTTGTTGCTCGTGAAAACTCCGCCGAAGCCGGCCCGGATCGAGAACCGGTTGTGGCCACCGCCGGCCGGGGCGGCCGTGCCATTCGCCTTGGTCGCGGTCTGCACTTGCAGGAAGTACGTGCCTTGCACCGGCGAGGCGACCGTGCAGATCGCGTACCACTGGCGGAAATACTTCACCAGCGGACTCGGCGCGCCGGCGGTCGCAGTCGTGGCCGGCAGGAGCGTGTCGAGGTTGCCCGCCGTACCGGGGAAGTTAATCGCAGGACAACCCGTGACCGCGGGGTTGTCGGTCGGATCAGCCGGCGTGTCGTCGGGTCCGAGCAGCTTGTACGTCGTCCACGTCAGGGGCCCGTTGGGGTCGTTTGCGCCCGGTAAAGATTCGTTGTCGTCTCCGGTACAGAAACCGCTCGAGGGCCTGGGGTCGTAGCGGTTGGCGATATCGGCCGCGGTCATCGGGAACGTCGCGTTGAAGTTCGCGGGGAGCTGCGACGCGAGCAGAAGATGACTCCAGGCGAAGCCGCCGCCCGGAGGGGTGCCCTTAGGGTTCGGATCGACGTCGTCGCCGCAGTTGTCGCCGACAGCCACGAAGGCGGGATCGAACACCTGCACATTGAGGCTGGGGGCCGGTGACGGGCCCACATCGATCGCGTAGTAGTAACCTTTCGCGCTGTAATCCGTGTTGGGTCCGGCAGCGGAATTCGAGCAGTTGTCCGGAACGTTGCCGCACAGTGCTGACAGTGTCGCGTCGCCAGTCTGCTTCTGCGTGTTCGGGCCCGCGACAACGGCCCAGAGGTCGGGATACCGCAGCGTGCCGTGAGCTGGAGCGGGAGTGAACGTCGGATCGTTGCCGAACTGGCTGGTCGGGCTGCCGAGCGCGACGGGTCGTTCGTACTCGCCGATCGCGTGCTTGACGACGGTGGTCGTCTTGAAGCCCATGATCGCGCCGAACAGATTGGTGACCGGCTCGCTGATCACCACCTTCAGCTGGTTGGCTCGCGCACCCGGGGAGACGGCCACCGTCACACCGTTCACGCCGTTCGTGAACCCGTTTTCAGTCGCGAGCGCGCGTGCCGTCGTGTATGCCCTGTTGCCAGTGTTCTCCGGCATGAACACCGATCCGCCGAGCGCCGCCGCGTCCGCCGCCTTCTGGATTCGAGTGCCTTGGTGTGACCAGTTGTTGGTCTCGATCGCGAGCGCAGTGATGCCTAACAGCGAGATGAGCAGGACGGTGAACCAGACGAGCAGGAAGCCACCTTCGGACTCGCGTCCGCGAGGTGCGGGCGGTCGACGACAGCCCCCGCCGATCACGAGCACACCGCGCCCGGCACAGGCTCGAAACGGAACACGCTGTGGTCCGTCAGCACCACGTTCTTGCCGAAGTACGTCGTCAGGTACTTGTGATCGACCCGCACGAAGATCCCGATCTGGTCGAACGGCTCCGTGCAGACGTTTTGCGTCGTGGAGGCCCAGCCGCTCCCGCCGGGCGAAAGGGTGTTGAACGATTTCGTGGCCGCGTTCCACTGGTAACTGATGCAGTTGGTCGCGCACGAGCTGAAATTTGTGCCCGTGCCCGGATAGCCGTTGGTGTTGGCCTTGTAGATCCAGACCTCGATCGGGGCGTCAGCGGGCACGTCCCCCGCGAGCACGGATGCGACCGCGTTCGCCGAGTTTTTCGCGAAGTTGGAGTCGCGGGCCTGGGCCGAGCCGGTACGGGCGCCGGCACGCGCCGCATCGGCGACGCTGGACGCGTCGCGATAAGCCATGGAGAACTCGATCATGCCGAACGTGATCACAAGAATGAGCGGCAGGATGATCGCGGTCTCCACGAGGGCGGCGCCGCGCTCCGACCGTCCGCGGTGCTCTGATCGCTTCTGGCCCCCACTGGACATCTTCGCTCCAAGCCCTTGCGGCGAGTCTGGGGTTGACGCCGTCAGCCATCTATCGGCAAAAGGGCCCTCCTGCTTGAATCGCATCCCTGCCCGGCGAGCTCGCCGGGTACACCGCGGAGCGTTTTCAGGACGTGCGGCGCCGAACCCGGAGCTTGATCGGCGTCGGACCCAGCTCGAAAGCCTCGCGAATCCGGCGTTCGAGGTAGCGGAGATAGGTCGCCGGCAGCGTGTGCGAGGCGAAGAGGGTGAAGGTCGGAGGGTCGCTCGCCCCTTGCGTGGCGTACAGAACCCGGGGCCGGTGCCGTTTGCCGGCCGGCGGCGGATGCTGCGCCTGCGCCTCTTGGATCAGCCGGTTGAGCGCCGCGGTCGGCACCCGCCGGTGGTATGCCTCCTCCGCTCGGCGGAGCGCGGGCAGGACATGTCGAGCGTTGCGACCGGTGAGCGCCGACACTCTGAGGACGGGGGCGTACGACAGGAATGCGAGCCGGTCGGCAACGTCGGTCAACACGTCTTTGCGCTTCTCGGCATCGAGTTGGTCCCACTTGTTGAGCACGATGACCGTCGCGGTGCCCGCGGCATCCACTCGTTCGCCCAGCCGCTGGTCTTGGTGCGTGACCCCCTCGGTCGCGTCGATGACGAAGAGCGCGGCGTCGGCCTGGTCGACGGCCTGCAATGCCCGCACCACGCTGTAGAACTCGGTCGGCTCATCGACCCGCGAGCGCCGGCGCATGCCGGCCGTGTCGATGAAGCGCAGCGGCCCGTCTTCGGTCTGCGCGATCGTGTCGATGGAGTCGCGAGTCGTGCCCGGTAGGTCGTGCACCACGGCCCGGTCGTCACCGACGAGGCGGTTGAACAGGGTCGACTTGCCGACATTCGGACGACCGACGATCGCGACCGAGAAGACGTGATCCGCCGGATCGTCGGCCGCGGTCTCGGCTTCCCCGCCCGCGTCATCATCGACCGTCGGCGGCAGCGCCGCGACGACCGCGTCCAGCAGGTCGCCGCTGCCCCGGCCGTGAATCGCGGACGTCACATGCGGGGTACCGAGGCCGAGGCGGGCGAACACCCAGGCATCGACCTCGCGGCTCTCGTCGTCGACCTTGTTGGCAGCAACGATCACCGGCTTGTCGGCGCGTTGCAGGATCCTGGCCACCTGCGCGTCCTCTTCGGTGATCCCCACCGTGACGTCGACGACGAGCAGGAGCACGTCGGCCTCGGCGATTGCCCGCTCCGCCTGCTTGGTGACTTGACGGGTCAGCGCGGACGGATCGTCGGTGTTGACTGCGGGCGAGAGCCACCCGCCGGTATCGACCACCCGGAACCGCCGGCCCTGCCATTCGGCCGAGAGCTCCTTGCGGTCGCGCGTCACGCCGGGTCGCTCCTGCACGATCGCCTCGCGGCGACCGATGATGCGATTCGCGAGTGTCGACTTGCCGACGTTGGGACGGCCGACGATCGCGACGACCGGCTCGCTCATCGCAGCGACGCGACGAGCGACCCGCCGTCGGTGCCCACGACCTCGACCGGTCGGCCCAGATCGTCAACGCCGACACCGTCGAGAAACCGGCCGTTGGAGAGGGCGACGTCGGGGAGCACGTAGCGATGGTCGTCGGGCTCGCGCTCGAGGGCCGGACACAGGTCGGCACCGGTGAGCAGTCCGGTGACGGCGATGTTGCCGCCGAAGAAGCGGTTCGCGACCGGGAGCACCCGCACCGGCGCTCTGGCGACGCGCTGGAGCGCGGGAAGGAGCGGCTCCAGCACGCGCGCGCCGTACTCGCCCGTGATGAGCGCGACGGGCCGCTGCCGGGAAACGGGCCGGATCGCGTGCGCGTCGCCGTTCGTGCGATGGGCGCGGTAACCCTCGGCCGGTGCACCGTCGACCCAGGCGAAGAACCCCGCGCGCGCACCCACGCCGACGCCAGGCGCGCCGGTGAGGGCGCGCTGCACCTCGGTCTCGAAGGTGCGCGCCATGCCGATGCCGTTCTCGTGCTGCGCGAAGTCTTCGTACGCGTCGGCAAGCGGGAAGGCACGGCCGGCCATGAGGTAGTACTCGTCGGCCGCGAACACGAGCCGACGCCCGAGCGCGTCGCGGAACAGCTGCTGCCAATACTCGATGGTGTCGATCACGTGGGCGGCGTCGGCCACGCTGTGCTCACGAAGCTCTGGTTCGGTCGAGTGTCCGCTCACACCGAGCGGAACGACGCCGAGCGTCGCCAGTCGGGGGAACCGATCGAGGACACCGAGCAGCGTGTCGCCGAGCACGTCACCGTCGTTGATGCCTGGACACACCACGACCTGGCCGTGCACCTCGACATCGGCGTCGAGCAACGCTCCGAGCCAGCGCAGACTCGTGGCACCGCGACGGTTGCGAAGGAGCCGCGCGCGCACCTCGGGGTCGGTGGCGTGGATGCTGACGTAGATCGGGCTCAGCCCCTCGGTGATGACGCGTTCGAGGTCGGCTTCCGTGAAGCGGGTGAGCGTGGTGAAGTTGCCGTAGAGAAACGACAGCCGGTAGTCGTCGTCCTTCACGTAGAGACTGCGGCGCATGCCCTTCGGCAGCTGATAGATGAAGCAGAACGGGCAGTGGTTGTCGCACGTGCGCACCTGGTCGAACACCGCACTCGACAGCTCGACGCCCAGCGGCGCGCCCGCGGCCTTCTCCACCACGACGAGCCGCTCGAGGCCACCACGCCGCAGCTCGATCTCGACGACCGCCTCGTCGGCCTGCACCTGGTAACGGATGACGTCGCGCAGGTCCTCGCCGTTGACCGCGAGCATCTCGTCGCCCGCAAGGAGGCCGGCCGTGTCCGCAGGCGACCCGGGCGCGACGGCAAGAACTCGTGCGGGAGGCATGGCTGGATTGTACGTGACCGAATCGCAGACTCTTCGTGCCGGACCCTCGACTGCTACTACCCTCGGATGCGATGTCGGTTCGCAAGGTACTGCTCGCCGAGCCGCGCGGCTTTTGCGCAGGCGTGGAGATGGCGATCAAGGCACTCGCCTGGATGGTGCGAGTGTTCGACCCGCCTGTCTACTGCTACCACGAGATCGTGCACAACCGCCTCGTGGTCGACCGCTTCCGCGAGCTCGGCGTCGTGTTCGTGGACGACATCGATAACGTGCCCGCGGGCGCGCCGCTCATGCTCTCGGCGCACGGCTCGGCGCCCGAAGTCGTCAGCGCCGCTCGGGATCACGATCGATTCGTCGTCAACGCGGTGTGTCCGCTCGTCACCAAAGTGCATCACGAGGCCAAGGTGCGCGCGGCCAAGGGCTTCACGATCCTGTACGTCGGCCACGCCGGCCACGACGAGGCCGTCGGCACGCTGGCGGTAGCGCCCGACGCCATCCGGTTGGTCGAGAGCGAGGCCGACCTCGGGCGCGCGCTGCCCGACATCGAGGATCCGTCGAAGGTGGCGTTGCTCGCCCAGACCACGCTCTCGCTGCACGAATGGGAAGGGATCATGGACAGCACGCGGGTCCAGTTCCCCGACCTGTGGACAGCAGCTCGCAACGACCTGTGCTTCGCGACCACCAACCGTCAAGCTGCGCTCATCGCCGTCGCCCGCGACGCCAACGCGGTCATCGTGATCGGTAGCGCCAACTCGTCCAACACCATCGCGCTCACCAAAGTCGCACGCGAGGCCGGCAACGAAGTCGTGCTGCGCGTCGATGGCCCCGACGAGCTCGACCTCGAGCTGCTCGGCGACGCGGAGGTCGTTGGCGTCACTGCCGGTGCCAGCGCGCCCGAAGACCTCGTGCAAGCGGTCATCGCGAAGCTCGCGCCCACCGAAGGTGTGGAACCAGTGTTCGTGACCGATGAGGACGAGTATTTCCCGCCGCCGCGCGAGCTGCGGGAGCTGATGCCGGCACTCGACGCGCTCACCGCGTTCGCGTTCGGCGGCGACCCGCAGGCAGCGCGCGGGCAGGGCGGCCCGTTTCGCGATGACCGCTCCGTCGACGCGTCCGACGTGCTCGCGAGCCTCACCGACTGAAGCACACGCGCGGACGCGAGCGGCTCAGCGGCCGGCGAGCGCCTGGGCTTCGTCGAACAGTTTTTGGATCTCCTCGTGGAGTCGTTCGGTGAGCGCGGCGATCTCTCGGCGGTTCGCGTCGCTTGCGGGCGGTTGAATCGGCTCCCCGACCACGACGACCACGCGTTTGAACCTCGGAAACTTCTTGCCTCGCGCCAGGATCTCCTCGCTGCCGCCGATGCCGACCGGCACGACCGGCACGCCCGCCTTGGCCGCCAGGTATGCCGCGCCCTCGAACAGCTCGCCGATCTCCGGGCCGGTCCGACGCGTGCCCTCAGGGAAGATAGCGAGCGGTTCACCCCGGTCAAGTGCCGCTCTCGACGCGCGGAGCGCGCTGCGGTCGATGGTGCCCCGCGCCACGGGAAAGGCACCGAGGGCGGTAAAGAGCCAGGCACCGAACTTGTTGCTGAAAAGCTCCTGTTTCCCCATGAAACTGATCCGGCGGCGGGTGATGAATGCGCAGAACGGGGTGTCGACGTACGAGCGATGCGATGGCGCGACGACGAACGCGCCCTGCTCCGGTACGCGCTCGCGCCCGATGATCTTCACTCGGAAGCACAGCTTGCAGATGCTCCAGACAACGGCATGCGCGAACCGGTAGAACATCACGACCGGCCTCCGGCTCGGAAGCGCCGGACGATGTCGTCGACCACTTCATCGACGGGCCGTGCGGTGGTGTCGACGATGACGGCGTCGGCGGCGGCCCGCAAGGGTGAAGCCTTGCGCTGGGAGTCGAGCGTGTCGCGGCGGGCCATGTCACTTTCGATGTCGTCGACTGCTCGATCGCGTTCGGCGGCCGCCTCGTCACGGTGACGACGTCGAGCGCGCTCCTCGTTGCTGGCAGTGAGGAACACTTTGAGCGCGGCGTTGGGAAACACGACCGTACCGATGTCTCGTCCCCCCACGACACCCTCGCCTCGACGCTCGATCCACTCGCGCTGCCGGGCGACGAGCGCCTCGCGCACCGACGGGTGCGCGGCCACGGTCGAGACCGCCGCGGTTACCTCGGGTCCTCGGATCGCGTCGGTCACGTCGCGTCCGTCGAGCTGCACGCTCTCGGCGCCGACCTCCACGTTGGCCTGCTCCGCGATCTTGGCGGTCGCCGCTTCGTCGTCAAGGTCGGCGCCGGCCTCGAGCGCGGCCAGCGTGACCGCTCGGTACATGGCTCCGGTGTCGAGCACGGCCCAACCCAGCGCGGCGGCAATACCCCGCGACACGGTTGACTTTCCCGATGCGGACGGGCCGTCGATCGCGATCACCGTGACGGCCGTCATCGGGCCCGGCTCACGTCGTCCTCAGCATCGCGAGGTCACGCTCGAACTCCGGATACGAGCTGTCGACCGCCCGCCAGCCCCGCACCGTCGTCTCGCCCTCGACACCGAGTCCGGCGATCGCAGCCGCCATCGCGATCCGGTGGTCACCGTGGCTCTTGAGCGTCGCGGGGCGAGGAGTACCGCCTCGGATCGCGAGACCATCGGCGGCGGGCACGACCTCGATCCCCATCTGCGTGAGCTCCTGTTGCAGCGTGCCGATCCGGTCGCTCTCCTTCACCCGCAACTCGGCGGCGTCGCGAATCTCGGTGGTGCCCTCCGCGAACGCAGCCGCGACCGCGAGGGCCGGAATCTCGTCGATGAGCCACGGCACTTCGCCCCCTTCGATCACCGTCGCGGTCAGCGCGGCCGCCTCGACCGTGAGCTCGCCCACCGGCTCCCCGAGGCGCTCGCCCGTTTCGCGCACCTCGATGCGCGCGCCCATCCGGCGCAGCACATCCACAAAGGCGATGCGAGTCGGGTTGAGACCCACCTCGGCGAGCACAATGGATGATCCCGGTGTGATAGCCGCGGCAACCGCAAAGAACGCGGCTGACGACGCGTCGCCCGGCACCTCGAACTCGAAGGGGTCGGGTGCGCCGTGGCGCACCCGAAGTGTGGTGGCGTCAACACGTTCGACCGGCGCACCGAGCGCGGCGAGCATCCGCTCGCTGTGATCACGACTCGGGAGCGGCTCGGTAACCACGGTGTCGCCCGTCGCTTGCAACCCGGCGAGCACGACCGCCGTCTTCACCTGCGCGCTCGCGACCGACAGTTCGCACCGCACCCCGACGAGATGACCACCACGGATGGCCAGCGGGGCGACGTCACCATCGCCACGGCCCTCGATCTGCGCGCCCATGGCCAGCAACGGCTCGACGACCCGCCTCATCGGCCGAGTGACCAGCGAGGCGTCGCCGCTGAGCACGGCACGGAACGGCCGGCCGGCAAGCAATCCCGCGAGCATGCGCATCGTCGTACCCGAGTTCCCGCAATCGATGATCCCGGCGGGCTCGTACATACCCTCGACACCGGTCCCGTTGATCGTCATCGCGGAGTTGTCGTCCGCGCGGACGCGCACGCCGAGGTCGTCGAGTGCCCGCGCCGTGCGTTGCACGTCGTCGCCGCTCGCGACGTGCGTCAGGCGGCTCGAACCCGTGGCCATCGCCGCGAACAGCAGCGCACGATGCGACATCCCCTTGTCGCCGGGCATCCGCAGCCGTCCGCGCAGTGGGCTGCCGCCGCGCACGACGAGCTCGGTGGCCCCGTTCACGGAAGCGCCGTGCGCGAGTGGTGGTACCCGCGCTCAGTGAGCCCGGTCTCGAGGGCATCCACGCTCGCGGCAGCAACGACGAGCACGAGCACACCGCCGGCTCCTTCCATCGAGTGCGCGATCTCGACATCGGCGATGTTGACGCCGAGCTCCCCTGCGAGCGTGGTGACTTCGGCGAGCACTCCGGGACGGTCGGGCACCGGGACGCGCAGCTCGACGAGGACCTCGCCGGTCGCTATGCCCACCGGCAAGCTGCGCCGTGCCGCGCGCGCCCGCTCCAAGAGCGCGAGCAACCCGGCGCGATCGCCGGCGGCGACAAGGCTGCGCACCGCGCCCAGCGCGTCGAGGTACTCGTCGAGCGCGGCGACGATCGCGGCTTGATTCGCGACGCAGATGTCGGGCCAGATACCCGGATGACCGGCGGCGATACGAGTCATGTCACGGAACCCGCCGGCGGCGAGGCGCAACAACGTCGCGTGTTGCTCCCCACTCGTCGCGGCGACGTCCATCAGCGTCGTGGCCGCGAGCTGGGGCACATGACTGACCACTGCGACCAGCGCGTCGTGACGTTCGGGCGTCACCGCGACCACTTCGGCGCCGAGACCGCGCACCAAGGTGCGCACCGTCGTGAACGCCGTCGCCTCGGTGCGCTCCGTCGGGGTCAGCACCCACGTCGACCCGACGAACAGGTCGGGGTCGGCGCCGTCGAGGCCTTCCTGCTCCGAACCAGCCATGGGATGGCCGCCGACGTACCGGGCCGCGGCGTCGGGCCGAACCCGCTCGACCGCGGCCACGATCGGTGCTTTGACCGATCCCACATCGGTGGCCACCGCATTCGCCGGTATCGCGTCGAGGACCTCGACGACGACCGCGGTGATCACCGCGACCGGCGCCGCGACGACCGCGATATCAACCGTGGCAACCGCGGCCCCAACCGATGATGCGATCTCGTCGACAGCGCCGAGCTCCTGGGCGCGGTGGACCCGCCCGTCATCAGGGTCGAAGCCAACGACGGTCGTGCCGGCGCGCCGCAGCGCGAGCCCGATCGAGCCTCCGATCAAGCCGGTGCCGAGCAGCGCGACACGACTCACGACGCCGACTCCTCACGTTGCCGCATGGTCGACTACTCCGGGAGGTCGTCACGCAGTGCGCGCGCGCCGTCGAGGTAGACGTGGTGCAGTTCGTCGCGGGGGCGGTCGGTGTAGCAGTGCACGAGCACTCGGATGCACCGGGCCATGCCGTGGTCGATGCCGAGCTCGCGGGCGCAGAGCAGGGGCACGTCACCCAACCCGAGGTTGCGCGCCGCACTGGCCGGAAACTCGGCGGTGAGGTCGTCGGTAGCGGTGAAGATGACGCTCACGAGCTGGTCGTGATCGAGATCGTTGCGCGCGAGCAGCTCTTTCATCATGCGTTGGGTCTTGGCCTCGATCTCGGCCTTCGTGTTGTCGTCGCAGGTGATCGCGCCGCGCAGCGCCAGGAGCCTCACGTCGACGGAGGTTAGCCGGACGAGCCTTCGCGGTCCGTCGACATCGGGCGCGGCACCTCGTCATTCGGCCGCGCTGCTGCCGCATAGAGCGCCCGCACCTCATCGGCGCGCAGCGTGCGCCACTCGCCCGGCGCGAGGCCGAGGTCCGCGAGCGGGCCGATGCGCGTCCGTACCAGCCGGCGTACCGGGTGCCCCACCGCGTCGCACATTCGGCGCACCTGCCGATTGCGCCCCTCGTGGATGACGAGCTCGACGGCCGCGCTCTGACCGTGCTCCTGCACGAGTCGCACCTCGGCCGGCGCGGTATGGCCTTCGTCGAGGTCGACGCCTTCGCGAAGGCGACGCAACGCGCCACGGCTCGGTACACCGTCGACTTCTGCGAGGTAGGTCTTGTCGACGCCGTGGCGCGGATGCGTGAGGAGCTCGGCGAGCTCTCCGTCGTTGGTCAGTACGAGCAATCCCTCCGTCTCGTAGTCGAGGCGACCGACCGTGAACACGCGCGGTTCGGATGGCACCAGTTCGATGGCGGTGCGGCGCCCTTCGGGATCGCTCTGGGTGGTCACGACGCGCGCCGGTTTGTTGAGAAGGTAATAGACGAGGTCGGTGCGTACGATTACGGGTACGTCGTCGAGGGTGATGCGATTGTGCGTCGGATCCACGCGCCGGCCGAGAACGGCGACCTCCCCGTCGACGGCTACACGTCCGGCGGCGATCAGTTCCTCGCACGCTCGGCGCGAGCCGAGCCCGGCGCGGGCGAGCACCTTTTGGAGCCGCTCACCCTCGGGCGGCGCGCGACGTGGCTCGGCCACGCCGACGATCACCCCTCCGCGGGCGAACCGGGCGGCGCGCTGTCGATCGACTGGTCAGCGGCGACCGGGTCGTCACTCAGACGCAAGCCCCGTTCGA
Source organism: Acidimicrobiia bacterium (assembly GCA_038236695.1). Taxonomy (GTDB): domain Bacteria; phylum Actinomycetota; class Acidimicrobiia; order IMCC26256; family JBBRZM01; genus JBBRZM01. Next base: position 33,036 of record JBBRZM010000022.1, on the reverse strand, counting down.
GCGCCTCGACGACATCGGGCGCGGGAACGAAGTCGCCCAGCGCGGGCAGCTCGTCGAGCGAGTCGATGCCGAGCCGCTCGAGGAACGTGCGGCTGGTGCCGTACAGCACCGCGGTGCCCGGCCCCGGATCGCGACCGACTTCGTCGATGTAGCCGCGCTGCAACAGTGTGGTCAATGTCGATTCCACGTTCACGCCGCGAATCGCGGACAGCTGTCCGCGCGAGATGGGTTGCTTGTACGCAATGATCGCCAGCGTCTCGAGCGCCGGCCCCGACAACCGCGCGTGCTGACCGACGAGCACGAAGCGCTCCACGTACGGGGCGAGCTCCGGATGGGTCTGGAAGCGGTAGCCGCCCGCGACTCGCATGAGCGCGAAGCCGCGCCCCGACCGTTCGTAGTCATCGGCGAGCTGCGCGCACAGTTCCTCGATGCGCGTGACCGGGAGCTCGACGAGCTGCGCGAGCAGTCCGGGCTCCACCGGATCGAGCGAAGCGAGCACGACCGCCTCGATGGCGCGGCGTGCCTCGTGCGCGCGCAGGTCGGCGGACGGGTCGAGCATCATCGCGTCGCCATCGCCGTCGTCCTCAACATCGTGATCAACGTGGTCGATCGGTTCCTCGCTCATCACACCTCGATCGTGGTCTCGTCGGGATCGGCGAGTCGACCGGAATCGGCACCCTGCGCGTCGACAGCATCGTCGTGCTGGACCTCGTCGCCATCGACAGCACCGTCGTCCCAATCGGCGAGACTCGCGGCATCGAGCTCCCCCGCGGCAAGGCGCCGCACGCGGAGCTCGCCGAAGTTGGAGATCTGCTCGAGGTCGACGAGGCCCTGCTTGAACAGCTCCAGCACCGCGAGGAAGCGCACGATGATCTCGAGGCGCTCGTCGATGCCGTGCACCAGCTCACGAAACGTGATCGAGCCTGACTCCGGCAGTCGATCGAGCACGACCTGCACGGCATCGCGGACGCTCGCCCGGATCGGTGCGACGTGATCGACGTTGACGACCGGACTGGGCTTGTACGCGAGCGACCGCAACGCGGCGCGGCGCAACGATTGCAGCGACACGCCCTGGAGCGGGTCGGGCGCGAGTGCGAGGAACTGCTCGTCGAGCCCGGCGATGCGCGGCACGCTCTTGCCCGCGACACGGATCATCGACTCGAAGCTGTGCGCGACATCCTTGAACGTCTTGCACTCGAGCAGACGGCCGAGCAGGAGATCCCGCTCCTCGAAGCGCAACAGCTCCTCGTCGAGCTCCACATCCTCGAGCCCGGGGAGCAGGCGCCGCGCTTTGAGCTCGACGAGCGTCGCCGCGATGAGCAGGAACTCGGTGGCCACGTCGAGATCGAGCGCGCCCATGCGCTCGACTTCGCCGAGATACGCGTCGACGATCGTGGAGAGCGAGATCTCCCAGAGGTCGACTTCCTGTTTGAGAATCAGGTGCAGGAGCAGGTCGAACGGCCCCTCGAACACCTCGGTGGAAACCTCGTATGGCACGACCTCAGGTTACCGGAGGGCATCCCGGAAACTGCGCATTCCGCCCGCCGGAGCAACCCGGGACGGAGCGTCTCGAGTTTGGACGATCGTGGCGGCCAGAGCGCGCGTCATGTCCAAACGGACTCCGGGCTCGGCGCCCGCGATGGGCATGCGCTGCGGCCGCCAAAGGTTCATCGTGAACGTCCCGCCGATCGAACTATTTCTTTCTCGGACTGGGCGCACGCATGGGTGGGGCTAGCCTCACCGGCCGTGACACGCGTGTTTTCAGGCATCAAGCCGTCGGGTGACGTCCATCTCGGCAACTACCTGGGGGGCATTCACCGCTGGGTCGACGACCAGGACCGCCACGACGCCATCTATTGCGTCGTCGACCTCCATGCGATGACGGTGCCGTACGACAGCGATGAGCTCGCCGACCGCAGCCGTCAGCTGGCGGCGTTGCTCATGGCCGCCGGCCTCGATCCGCAGCGCTGCATCCTTTTCGTGCAGAGCCACGTGGCCGAGCACAGCCGGCTCACCTGGATTCTCAATTGCGTGGCCACACTCGGCGAGCTGCGCCGCATGACGCAGTTCAAAGAGAAGTCCGAAGGCCAAGAATCGGTGAGCGTCGGGCTGTTCGATTATCCCGTCTTGATGGCAGCCGACATCCTCCTGTACGACACCAACGAGGTCCCGGTCGGCGACGACCAGCGCCAGCACGTGGAGCTCACCCGCGATGTTGCGCTTCGCTTCAACCATCGCTTCGGCGACACGTTGGTCGTGCCGGAAGCGACATTTCCCGCGGTCGGCGCGCGCATCATGGACCTCCAGATCCCCACCGCCAAGATGTCGAAGTCGGAGGATTCGCCCCAAGGCACGATCTCGGTGCTCGACCCGCCGGCGCGCATCACGAAGAAGATCAAGTCGGCGGTCACCGACTCGGGTACCGACGTCCGCTACGACCGCGACGAGAAGCCGGGCATATCGAATCTGCTCGACATCTATGCCGCCGCGACCGGTGGTTCGCGCGCCGCGGCAGAGAAGGAGTTCGCGGGCGCGGGGTATGGCGCGTTCAAAAAGGCGGTTGCCGATGCCGTGGTCGAGTTCCTCCGGCCGCTGCAGGAGCGCTACGAGTTGCTCGCAGGTGATCCCGCCGAGGTCGACCGGCAACTGGCGCTCGGCGCCGGCAAGGCGCGTGTGCTCGCGGGCCCGGTGCTCGAGCGGGTGCATCGCGCCGTCGGGCTCTTGCCGCCCGCGTAATCACTGACACCGTTAGCGTCTCCGCTCGTGGCCGACGCGTCGAGACACACGACCGCATCAGCGCCGGCCCAAGGTCGTGTTCGAACGCCACGGCGAGGGGCTCGAGTTCGAGCGGACCGTATTTCAGTGACGCGGTGTTCGCGATCGCGATGACCCTGCTCGTCGTGGGCATCGGGATCGCGATCGCCGTCGCGTCCATTGCGACACCGACGCTGGCATTGCTGTCGCTGCTCCTCACATTTCCCGGCGAGGCACTCTTGGATCGGTTCGGCAAGCCTGAAGGTGCCGATCAGTACTTCTGAGGCTCAGTCGTTGTCGGCTGCGTTGAGCGCGGCGGCGACCGGCCCGGGGATCGAGAGCGCGTCCCAGCGGCTGGGATCGTGGTGGGCCGCGGCCCACGCGGCTGCTTCTTCACGGCCGTCGGCCATGCGGATCATGTCGGCACCGAGCTCGCCGTGCCGGAGGTACAGGCCCGCTCTGCGGGTGAAACCCGACTTCGCCGACCACGCATCGGCCATGTCGTGGCCGGCTACGCCACCGGCGACGGTCGCCATGACGCGCCCGTACACGCCGAAGTGTGCGTCGAGCTTGCCGACGTCGTGCAGCAGCGCGGCTGCGATCCAACGAGAGTCGCCGGCCCACTCGGTCGCGTCGAGCCTGCGCGCCGCTTCCCGCGCGACCCCGATGGAGTGTCGCTGGTCGTGATTGGGCATGCGCCGCCACAGCGTGAGCTCACCCGGTGTGAGCACGGCCGTGACCCACGCGAGGTCGTCGGGCTTGGGTCGCGCGGGCCAGAGGGCACCGAAGAACCGTCGCGCGAGATGGAGCACTCTCAACGGATCACGAAGTCGCGCAGCGCGTTGATGAACGGGGTGAGCACCGTGCCGAGCGCGTCGGTGAAGAAAACCAGACCGAACAGCACGAGGAAGCCGTACGTGCGGTACCGGTACCAGCCGGGGAGCCACTGCCGTGGAAGCACCCGTTCAATGAGGGCCGAGCCGTCGAGCGGTGGGATGGGCAACAGGTTGAAGAGCCCGAGGGCGAGATTCACGAACGCGAACACGAAGAGGATGTCGAGCCACACATCCGCGCCATTGCCGGAGAGTCCGCCGCCGAGCACGCCGCCGTTGCGGTAGACCCACCGGGCACCGTACGCGGCGATCGCCATGAGCGTGAAGTTGGTCGCCGGACCCGCGAGGCTCACAAACACCATGTCGCGGCGTGGATTGCGCAGGCGCGCCGGGTTCACCGGCACCGGCTTGGCATAGCCGAGGATCGGTAACCCGGTTAGCGCGCCCATCGCGGGAAGGATCAGCGAGCCGAACGGATCAATGTGCGGGATCGGGTTGAGGGTGAGCCGTCCGGCCCGCTTCGCAGTGTCGTCGCCGAGCCACAACGCGACGACGCCGTGACTGATCTCGTGCAGGATGACAGCCGCCACGAGGCAGCCGAAGAAGATCAGAACCTCGCGCGGTTGCATGTGGGGCCTCTCAGCGTCGCTTGGACGCGCAGGTGATGCAGTGCCCCGTGGCAGGCATCGCCTCGAGCCGCGCGGGCGCGATGGGCTCGCCGCATGACTCGCACCGGCCGTAGTTGCCGGCGTCGAACTTGGTGAGGGCGTCCTCGATCTCTTGGAGTGTCTCGAGCAGCGTGCTCGCCAGCGTGTCGACTTCGCCTCGCTCGGCGGTCACCTGGCCGGAGTCGGCGAAGCCCCCGTCGAACGAGAGCGTGCCGTCAGGGCCGTGGCCCATCTGGCGCAGCTGGTCGCGGAGCCGGGTGCGCTCCTCTTGCAGCTGGTCGCGCAGCACCGCATGAGACGTATCGGCCATGCGGTCATCCTACCCACCGCGGCGCAGTCTGGATCTTCCCGTTGCTCGCGGGTGGGCGGCCTCGTACACGGCCCGGAGCCGCTCGGGCGAGACCTTCGTGTACACCTGCGTGGTCGACAGGCTCGCGTGGCCCAGCAGCTCCTGCACCACCCGGATGTCGGCCCCGTGGTCGACCATGTGGGTCGCGCACGAATGGCGGAGCACGTGCGGCGAGAGACGCCCGCCCAGGCCGGCCCGCTCCCCCGCTGCCTGCACGATCTTCCAGCACGTCTGGCGGCTCAGCCGGCCGCCGCGCGCATTCAGTAACAGCGCGTCAACGTCTCGGCCGGTCTTCCGCGCCCGCTGCAGCGCGGGACGTCCGGTCGCGAGGTAAGCGTCGATGGCGGCCCGTGCCGTGCGTCCGATCGGCACGATCCGCTCTTTGTCGCCTTTGCCGAACACGCGTATGAGCCCGGCTTCGAGATCGAGATCGGCCCGGTCGAGCCCGACGAGCTCGCTGATGCGAATGCCGCTCGCGTAGAGCATCTCGGCGATGGCCCGATCGCGTTGTGCCCGTGGCTCGTCACCGATGACGCTTCCCAGCAGTGCGTTGACTTCGGGCTCGGTCAGCGCCTTGGGGATGCCCTGCGGCACGCGCGGGGCGCCGACCTCCTCGCTCGGATCGACGGCGACGAACCCTTCGTCGACGCAGAAACGATGAAACGACCGCACCGCGACGAGCGCGCGGGCGATGGACGACGGCGCGTAGCGCGGGCGGCCCTCATCGTCGGTCGCCGCCTTCAGCTGCTCGACGTACTCGAGCACCATCGACTCGCCGACGCCGGCGGGGTCGGCGACCTTGCGCCGGCGTACGAACGTCGCGTAGCGACGGAGGTCGCGCCGGTACGCAGCGAGCGTATTGGCCGCGAGGCCGCGTTCGACCGTGAGCCACATCTCGTGCTCGGCGAGCAACTGGCTCAGCCGGTCGGGCTTCGCATCGCCGTTGGACGCGGTCACCGGAGCCCTTCGTACTCCCCCGCGAGATAGCGGCGCGCGAGCTGGAGCCCCACGATGCTCTTGGCGTCGATGATCTCGCGCGTCGCGATGAGCCGATCGACGTCGCGCAGCGCAATGCGCTCGATTGTCATCTCGCGTTCCTCGGCATTGACCGCGATGGGCGCTGCGAGCTCGGCCAGGTCGAGCGCGAGGAACAGGTGCGTGTACTCGTCGCAGAAGCCGGGTGAGTTGAAGAACTCGCACAGTTTGACGAGCCGGCCCGGCTTTCGGGCGATCTCCTCTTCGAGCTCGCGCACCGCGGTCGCTTCGGGGGGCTCACCATCGACGTCGCGCTTGCCCGCAGGGATCTCGAGCAGGTCGCCGCCCGTGGCCGCCCGAAATTGCCGGAGCATCAGCACGGTCTCGGCATCATCTTCGACGGGCACGATGACGACCGCTCCGGGATGCCGTACGACGTAACGCGTGAACGACTCGTCGCCGGGACCTTCGACTCGTTCCTCGGTGACGGCCAGAAATCCGGCGTCGACGACCGGCGTGGAGTCGACGACGCGGAACCGGCTCACCGCGCCCGGGACTCGACCGGCTCGTCGATGGGCAGACGTGGGGCGCGACCCTCCGCGCGGTCACGCGCCGCCGCGACGAACGCCGCAAACAGTGGGTGGGGACGATCGGGCCGGCTCTTGAACTCGGGATGGGCCTGCGTGGCGACGAAGAACGGGTGCAAGTCGGGCGGAAGCTCGACGAACTCGACCAGCTGGTCGTCGGGCGACGTGCCCGAGCACACCAGGCCCGCTTCCTCGAAGCGACGGCGGTACTTGTTGTTGACTTCGTAGCGATGACGGTGCCGCTCATAGACGACCTCTTGGCCGTACGCCTCGTAGACGCGGGTGCCGGGTGTGAGCTTGGCCGGATAGGCACCGAGGCGCATCGTGCCGCCCATGTCGACGATCTCGCGCTGCTCGTCCATGAGGTTGATCACGGGGTGCGGTGTGTGCGGGTCGAACTCGCTGGAGTTGGCCCCCGCGAGTCCACAGGCGTCGCGCGCGAACTCGATCACCGCGCATTGCATGCCGAGACAGAGGCCGAGGAACGGGATGTCGTGCTCTCGGGCGTAACCGGCGGCGGTGATCTTTCCTTCGATGCCACGGAAACCGAACCCGCCCGGGATCACGATGCCGTCGAGATCACGGAGACGGCCTTCGGCGAGCAGGCCTTCTGCGTCGTCGGAGGCAATCCAGTCGATGACGACTTTCGCGCCGCAGAGATAGCCCCCGTGGCGCAGTGCCTCGACGACGGACAGGTACGCGTCAGGCAGGTTGACGTACTTGCCGACGAGTCCGATGCGCACGTCGAAGTCGGCCGCGGCAACTCGTTGCACGAGGTTGCGCCACTCACCGAGATCAGGCTCGTGTTCGTCGATACACAGCACGCGGCACACGTAATCGTCGAGACCCTCGTCGTGGAGCACGAGCGGGATCTCGTAGAGGCTGTCCGCATCGACCGCGGAGACGATGCCCTCCTCGGGCACGTCGCAGAGTTGTGAGATCTTCTCCTTGAGCCGGCTGGCGATCGGCCGGTCGGAACGGCACACGATCGCATCGGGCTGGATGCCGCGGCCGCGCAGCTCCGTGACCGAGTGCTGGGTCGGCTTCGTCTTCTGCTCGCCCGACGGACCGATGAACGGCACCAGCGTGACGTGCACGTAGAACACGTTGTCGCGGCCGACGTCTTTGCGGAACTGCCGGATCGCCTCGAGAAACGGCAGGATCTCGATGTCGCCGACAGTGCCGCCGACCTCGGTGATGACCACATCGACGTCATCGTCGGCCAGGCGCACGATGCGATCCTTGATCTCATTCGTGATGTGCGGGATCACCTGCACGGTCTGTCCGAGGTACGCGCCCCCCCGTTCCTTGGCGAGTACTTCTTGATAGATCGAACCGGTCGTGGCGTTGGACTTCTTGGAGAGCGGCACGTCGACGAAGCGCTCGTAGTGGCCGAGATCGAGATCGGTTTCACCGCCGTCGTCGGTGACGAAGACCTCGCCGTGTTGGAACGGGTTCATGGTGCCGGGATCGACATTGATGTACGGGTCGAGTTTCTGCATCGTCACCCGGAGACCCCGTGCCTTCAGCAGCCGGCCAAGTGAAGATGCGGTGAGCCCCTTGCCGAGGCTCGAGGCCACGCCACCGGTCACGAAGATGTGCTTCGCCACTCGCACCCCCCGGAGCCTCGGACACGCCCTGCGGACGACCCCGCTCGACTCCTTCCGACCGCGCGATTCGACGGATCAGATCGACGGGCGGGACAACGAGCGAAGTTACCATGCGCCTCCCTCGGTGCCGGTGACCGGTCCGAAGTCACCAACGACCGGTTCGGTACGGTGCCGGGATGCCGGCATCGACTGTGGCGAACTTCGAGGCGCAGCCGAGCGCGACGCGGTACATCTGGCGGCGCGACGCAGGGATCCTGGCCGGGGCAGCCGTCCTCATTCGCCTTCCCGCGTTGTTCGCGACACGACACATCACGTTCGACGACGGAGTGTTCGGTTCTTCGGCGCTCGCGATGCGCGCCGGCCAGCACCCGTTCAAGCAGGTGTTCTCGCCGCAGGGCCCGCTTTTCCTGCCCCTCGTGTGGCTGGCCGACGTACTGGGATTCCGTACCCTCGACGGTCCGCGCCTCGTGCCGGCACTGTCGGCGGCGGCACTGACCGTCGCGACGTACGCGATCGGGCGGCGCATCACGACGCGGTACGGCGCCGTCCTCGCGGCGGTGCTCGTGACGACGAGCGGATCGGTGCTGTACACGACCGCCCCGATCACGTCCGACGGGCCCGCGCTCGCGCTCAGCGTCACCTCGGTGGCGTGCGCCTTCGCGTACCGCGCCGAACCGTCGACGCGTCGCGCGGTGGTCTGCGGCTTTGCGCTCGGCGCCGCGCTCTCGGTCAAGGCACTCGTGCTGCCAGCCGCGGTGCCGATCGGGCTGCTGCTGCTCGCTCGGCGTCGGGTGGCGGACTGCGCCGCGGCGGTGGGCGCGGCAGTCGCAGTCGGGCTGGCGGCCACACTCCCGTGGGGCTTTTCGCGGGTCTGGGATCAGTCGATCGCGTACCACCAGGACGCCAAACGCATCGCCTCGTATGCGAGCAACGCGGCCAAAATCGTCTCGACGCTGTGCTCCCGCGATCTGCCCGTCGTGGTCACCGCGGCGTTGGCCCTGGGGACGTTCGCGCTGGCACGCCAACGGTCGACCGCGTCAGCGTCGGGTTCGGGGACACCGGCACTCGGGCTGCTTGGGCTCTGGCTCGGCGCGCAGGTGCTGTTCCTCATGCTCGAGCCGGCGATGTGGCGGCCGCATCTTGCGCATCTCATCGCGTCGGTCGCGCTGCTCGCCGCGCTCTCACCTCCTCCGGGGCGGATCGTGCTCATCGCGGCCGTCCTGGTGGCACCGCTGTACTGGCTCAACGCGGGACCGATGCTCTGGCCCCAGCCGTATCGAGGGGCCGGCGCGGCCGCGGAGCGCGCCCTTCGTCGCCTCCCGTCGGGTGCGCTCGCGATCAGCGATGAGCCCGGCTTTCTCTGGCGAGCCGGCGTACGTACCCCCGGCTTCTTCGTGGACGGGTCGGCGCAACGGATCCAGCAAGGCGACGTCACCGCCGCGACCGTCGCGCGCGGCGCGAACGCGCCCGGCGTGTGCGCGGTGCTCGTGTGGTCGAGCCGGTACAACCAGCTGCGCGGTCTTCCCGAGCGCCTCGCAGCCGACGGTTACGACGTCACGGCCCGTTACGGCGGCGTGCGCGTGCTCTATGAGAAACGCGACTGCCGACCGACCTGAGACTCAGGGACGCCGTCCCCAGTGGTCGGCTGCGCGCACCGGCGGCAGCCGGTCGATCACCGCGCCGAACGACACCAGTTCCGCGGCGATATTGAGCGCGGCGACGACGAACAGCACCGTGACGCGCGCGGACTCGCTCAGCCCGATCACGACGCCGAGGCCAAGCACCGCGCCGATGACGTTGGCGCCCGTGTCACCGAGCATGAGTCGTTCGTAGAGATCGTCGCCCAGCAGACCGAAAGCGGCCCCCATGACGAGCGCGACGGCGACGCCGATGTCGCTCGGACCGAGCGCGATCGCGAGCGGCACGTAGGCGACGATGGCGACCTTGATGACGCGTCCCGGCGCGCGGTCGAACAGGTTGGCGAGGTTCGCGGCCAGGGCGATGAGCAGTGCGTCGATGATCAGCCGGCGCCCGGTGGCGAATCCGGGACTCGCGACGAGCACGACCGCGATGCCGGCGCCTCCGAACAGCTTCAGGAATCCCGTGGTCAGCCGGCCTTCGCGCACGGCGCGCAGATGCCCGAGAAACCCGCGGTCGTCACCCTGGGCCAGCAGGTCATCGATCAAGCCGAGGAGGGCGAACCCGAGCGCGGCGAACAGCACCAGACTCCGAGCCTCCGTGAGGCCGTTGCGCCCGACGTCGATCGCGCCCAATGCCGCGCGGCCCGCTTCGACCACCAGTACCGCGAGCACGATCAGCACGCCACCCGCGGTTGGCACAATGCGATCGCGATAGTTGTGGCGCATCAGCGTCGGGGCACGCAACACGTCCTCCGCGCCGAGCCGGAGGAATCGCACGGTGATCACACCGACCACGAGCGCGACGACGATGTTCATGGCGTTGGGACGGGCATCCGCGGCGCGAGCAACGCCGTAGCGTCGTCGTCGACCGGCGCGTCGTCGTCGACCGGTGCCTCGGCGTCGGGGACGCGCACCAACATGTACACGAGCACCGGAAGAAACACGCCCAACATCACACCCGGAATCGAGATCCCGGAGTCATTCAGCCCGAATCCGAGCACGGCGATCACCGCCAAGCCGATGCACCCGGCGCGCCATTCGGGAACCGCGGCCTCGACCGCCAGCAGCCGGCCGGGCGCGCGGCGTATCAAGTACGCCATGAAGACGAGCAGCACGACGGCGATCGGTACCGTCCAGGCCCATACCGAGGTGAACAGCGTGCTCCAGTTGGCGGCCAGCTTCCGGTGGAGAGTGGTCGACAGGTTCGACTCGCCGCCGCCGCCAAGTTGCTCGAACAACCGGCCGAGGTGGGTGCGCTCGTCGGTCGGCCGCGACAGGTCGAGGAGGCCCAACCCGACGACGGCAACAATGGTGGCGGCGACGGCCGCGACTGCAGTACGCACGCGCACCCGAAAGCCGAGCAGCAGCCAGGCCATGATCACAAGCGTCGGCACCATCGACAGCACACCGCCCACATCGCTGCCCCAGAAGGGCATGGCGTCGGCAATCACGGCGATCGCCAGCACGGCGATGCCAAACCAGACGCCTCGTCTGCCGCCGACGCGATGGGCCACGAGCGCGGTCAGCAGCACAGCCGACGCCGCCAGCGCAGAGAACGCGAGATTGCCGTAGCCGGCGAAGCGACCGGCGACCGTCGGCGAATACCCGAATGCACTGTTCAGCTGCAACGGCGCGCCGGCCACCACGTCGACGACCAGCACCGCGACGGTGAGCCCGAGCGCGCCGAGCAACGCGTCGAGCGGGTTCCGCCGTCCGACGAGCATCCACAGGGTGGCGAGCATGGTCGACACCACCACCTCGAATACCCAGTAGGCCACCGTGCCGTATCGATAGAACGGCAGCAGTCGCGCCAGATAGATCGCAGGGACAAAGCTGAGGACGGCGAGGGCGAACCACGCGAGCAGCCACCGGGCGCGGGCCGCCGTTCGGCGGAGGAGCACCCACGCGGCGAAAACGAGCAACGCGAGCTGCGCGATGACGAACACGGCGGCCGCCTCGCCGACGCGCTCGTCGCGGAACACCGCGGCGTGGTTGGCGGCGATGAGGAACGAGCGTCGGTCGGCCGCCGATCCCCCAGTGGACCCTCGCTCGAACGGGCGTCCCTCCATCGACGAGGGCCGGCCGACACCCAGTTGGGCGAGCACGGTCGGCGCCACGTCGACCAGCTGCACAAACCCGGATCGGCGGGTCGTCGCGGAACGAAGGATGCCGGGGGTGAGCCCCGGTGCGTGCAACGCGGCGACCGTGAGCCCGATGGCGCGCCGTGCGTGGGCAGGCCCGATCACCATCACGACATCGCGCCCGAGATCCACATGCCGGAGGAGGCGACCGACGAGCTCGTCGGTGTGTCGCAGCGCCTGGCGGAGTTGTGCATCGCGTCGCTCGGGCGTCACGTTCGCGCGGTTCACATCGGCGCGCACGAGGTCGGATGCCTCGACCAGCACTACCGACTTCGGCTTCCACACCGCCCGGAACGACTGCTCGACCCGTTGCATGTTGAGGCGCTGACCGAACGGGGCATCGGCATCCCGCTGCAGGATCTCGGGGCCGACCTTCCCTGCGGGAACGGTGCCGTCGGACCCCATCAGCGCGTTCACAGCCCCGCGCCGGCGCGTCGCTGCCCCCGTGATGAGCGTGTCCGGATTATCGCCGTCGCCATTGCCGATCACGGCGCGCGAGTACTTCGCAGCCGCGAGGGCATCGCCGAGCGCCCCGATCTTCGCGTCGAAGAGCAACGCGTCGTTCTTGTCGAGAACCGACGCAAGGTCGAGCTGGACCAGTCCGTGCGTGACGTTGCGGCCGGTTCGCTGTTCGAACACCTCACGGGCACGGTCGCTCCCGAAGCGTTCACCCACCTCGAAGCCGTTGCCGTCGGTGACACCGTCGCCGATCGCCCTGGTGCCGGCACTGATCGTGAGGTAGCCGTCGCCCAGTTTCGTGCTGCGCCGCAATGCACGGGTGGTGAGATCCGCGATTGCGGAGTCGTCGAGCAAACGATTGAGGTTCGGCATCGGCGTGGTCCCGAGGTCGTCCCACACGACGTGCGGCAGCGAGATGACGAGCAACCGCTGCGGCCGAACTCGATCGGCGACCGGCGCGGCCGACGCGGCTGCGGCCGCGGGACTCACGACGCCCGCGAGGACAGCGGCTCCCACGATGACGCCCACCGCGGCGCGTCTCCAGCCGTTCATTCGTCGACCCCCGTCGCGATCGGATGCAGCGCGGGCGGTGGGCCACCGAGCAGCTTCAGCCCGGCCCAATACATCGCGGCGCCGATCGTGCCTAGCGCGACGAGCACGACCAGGGTGGCGGCGCGACCCGTGGACGCGATCGTCCGCTCGGCCCACCACGCGGCCGCACCGATGCCCACCGACAACACGAGCGCTCGCGGCAGAGCGCGCGGGATCACGGAATGGCCCGTCGCGCGCGACAAGCCGACTGCGAGCCAGGTCGCGCCGAGCAGGTAGGCGACGCTGTGGCCGATCCCGAGCGCCGCGACCTTGGCCGAGCCCTCGGTAAGTGCGCCGCCGACTGCCATCACCACGACACCGACGACCGCGGTCACAATCGCCACGACAGCGGGCGTGCGGCTGTTCCCCAGCGCGTAATATGCACGGGCGAAAAGAAGGAACGCGCCGTAGGCGAACAAACCAATCGAGAGCGACGCCAGGGCCGCGGCCAGCAGGCCGACGCCGCCCGACTGGTCGGCGTGTCCGAACGCGACAACCCGCATGATCGGCACTGCCAGCGCGACGAGCCCGGCCGACACCGGCACGACGAGGACCGCCATACCGTCGAGCGCCCAACACAGCGAACGCGCGAACGCATCGCGATCAGTGCGCGCCGCCTCGATCGAGAGCTCGGGGAGGATCGTCGTGTGGATCGGCTGCGCGAGCACCGCGTAGGGCGCGAGGAAAAAGACGAACGCCACCTGGTACGCGACCACTCCACCGGCGACGCCGTTGCCCACGATGAGCGAAGCGCCGAGTAGCAATCCTGCACCGGCGTGCTGAAAGATGGCCCAACCCGAGAGCCCGAGCAACCGGCGCACTTCCGGATCGTTACGGCTGAGACGCGGTCGCAGTCGAAAGCCCTGCCGCCACAATGCCATGGTGGGCACCGCGACGAAACCGGCGACGCCGAGGGTGCCCCCGATGCCCAGCGTGAGCTTTTCCGCTTGCGTGAGCGCGAGACCGGGCTCTCCCGGTCCCACCAGGCGCCGGACCACCACCAGTGCGATCACGATTGCCACGGTGTTGGCGATCGGCGCGACGGCGGTGACGACAAATCGGCGCTGGGCATAGAGCACCGCGATGGCGACGGCACCGAGCGCGTACAGCAGCACTTGGGGCACGAAGAAGCGAAGCAGGAACGTGGCGAGGTGCTCCTGCGCGGCAGCCACGTGCGCGTCGCGTGCGCCGCTCGACAATACGTGCGCGAGCCAGGGCGCGGCAACGACCCCGACCAGCGTGATCCCGCCGAGCACGACCAACGCAAGGCCGAGCACGCTGCCGGCCAGGTGCTCGGCGCGCCGGTTGTCGCCGCGGTCGAGGAGCTCGACGAACGTCGGGACCAGCACTGCCGAGAGCGCGCCCGCGGCGAGCAACTCGAACAGCACGTTCGACACCGAGTTCGATGCTTGGAACGTGTTCCCGAGGTACGTGGTGCCGAGCACCGCCGCGATGACGAGCACCCGGATGAATCCAAAGCCACGCGACACCGCTGCTGCCGCACCCATGCCCGCCGCGGCTCGCGCCAACGAGCGCGACGACGTCACGGATGCGGCCAGGCAGGCACGCTTCGGGTTGCACCTGCTCCGTACCCATAGTGCCCAACGACACCGCGACCGAGATCAGCCAATGCGAGGACGGCGATCACCCGGCCCTGCTCGAGGTCGAGATCATCGACCGCCGCTACGAGTTGCTCGAGCGACTGATCGCTCCGGATGTCGGCGAGCAGTGCGCCCCGGTCGGGACCCTTGTCCTGCGCGTGAAAAATCTCGCCGGCGACGGTCGGGACCTTTGCCGCGGCGAGGGCGCCCGCCGCAGGGTTGATCAGCTCCGCCGCATCGACCTTCTCGCCCGTACCGGCGATCAGCAACACGCGCGCCTGCCGTCCCGGGTAGCTCGCGAACGAGAAGCCCGACGTGGTGACGTCGCCGACAGCTTCGAGCTTGATGAAGCCGGCGTCGCTGAGTCGTTGGAGGACATCGGGAAGACCGCTACCGATTTGTGCGGAGGCGGCATCGCCGGTTGCCAACCGTTGCGCGACAGCGTTCCACGCGTCGGCACGCACTGTGGCCGGCTTCTGTTCGGTCTCGTCAATGGCGTCGGCGAGCGATTTCACATCGGTCGCGTTACTGAGCGACCACTTCGCCTCGAGCCAGACGACGCCCGCGACCTTTGCGCCCGACTGTCGGAGCAGGTCCACCGTTTTCGTCACCGCGTCGCCGTTGACGCCGCGCGCCGCGAGAACCGGCACCGTGACGCCGTCGAGGCGGCCCGACGCCGTGAACTGCGCCGTGCCGTCGACGTATCCCTGCAACTGGTTGATCTGATCGTGCAAGTCGTCGTTCTCGCGTTTGCGCGCGTTCGCATTGTTCTCGACCGTATCGATCCGATGCTGCAACCCGGAGACGGTCGGCTGGCTCAGCACGCCGTAACCCATGAGCACACCGAGTGCGAGCGCGAGGAAGACCGCGATGAGCGAGGCGATATGGAAGCGAAAATTGATCATGCCCTGCGGCTCAGAATTGGTCGGAGACCGAGAACCAGATGTCTCGGAGAGTCAAACGTATGCCGTCGATCAGCGTGTGGATGGGCGCGGCCACGAGGCCGACCACCACCATGGCGACCAGGGCCGCCGCGACGAGCAGCACGAGGTCGAGTCTCCGCACCCGTCCCTCGTACAGCCGGTTGACACCCTTGGCGTCGACGAGCATCGGCCCGAGTCGCAGCCGGGTCAGAAACGTCGATGACATTCCCGGCCGACCCTTGTCGAGGAACTCGACCATCGACGCGTGCGTGCCCACTGCGACGATCAGTTGCGCGCCTGCCTCGTACGCAAGCATCATCGCGACGTCTTCACTCGTGCCGTCGATGACGAACTCTTCGTAGGGCACACCCCAGGCTTGCAGCGCTTCCCGGCCGGGTGCGCGTCCGTCGAGATGCACGTGATGCAGGAGCTCGGCGCCGACCGTGAGTGCCTGCTCGGAAACCGAGTCGAAATCGCCGATGATGACGTCCGGCTTGAACCCAATCTCGAGGAGCGCGTCGGCGCCGCCGTCGACCCCAATGAGCACGGGCCGGTACTCGCGGATGTAAGGCTTGAGCGCCTTGAGATCGCTGCGATAGTCGTGCCCGCGCACCACGACCAGCGCGTGGCGGCCCTCGAACTTGGCCCGCAGCGGCGGGAGGTGGACCGGCTCGAACGTGAGCCTCGCCTCGCGCTGGATGTACTCGAGTGTGTTGGTCGCGAAGCGCTCGAGCTCCCCGCCGATCGCAGTTCGTGCAGCTTCCATCGCGTCCTCGACGACCGACGGCGACAATTTGGTCCCGGTCGCGACGAGGTCCGCGCCGCGCCGCACTTCGTCACCGACGATCGTGAGCCGGTCGCCCTCGCGCACGTGATCGAGCAGGTCGGTGCCCGCGTGGTCGATGAGCGTGATCCCGGCGTGGAGCACGCGGATCGGCCCCTCGTTGGGATACCGCCCGGAGAGCGACTCGGCGGCGTTGATCACGGCGACGGGGTTCGCCGCGATGAGCCCTTCGGCGGCAACGCGATCGAGGTCCTGGTGGTGGATCACCGCGATGTCGCCCGGCTGGAGTCGCTTGATGAGATCTTTGGTGCGGTAATCGACTCGGGCCGTGCCGATGAGCGCCAACGACGGGCTCGGCCGGACCATCACCCACGCACCAGCGCGTCGCGGCGTTGCGCGGCGACCTGCAAGAGCTCGGCCGCGTGCTGGCGGGCATGAGCCGACTCGCCGACGCCCGCGAGCATGCGCGAGAGCTCCGCGAGCCGGCGGTCGCCGGTCACGGTCGCGGCGAGCGTCACCGTACGACCGTCGAGCTCCTGTTTGTCGACGACGATCTGCGCGGCAGCAGCTGCGGCCACCTGGGCCAGATGCGTGACGCACAGCACCTGATGCCATCGGGCCAGATCGGCCAGCAGATGTCCGACAGCTGCGCCGGCCTCGCCCCCGATACCGGCATCGACCTCGTCGAACACGAGCGTGGGTGGCGCATCGGACAACACCAGCCGCAATGCCAGCATCGCTCGGGACAGTTCGCCACCTGACGCCACCTTCGCGAGCGACCGCACCGGTTCACCCGCATTCGCCGACAGCAAGAACGTGACATCGTCAGCGCCGGTATCGGTCAACTCCGCGGGCTGGATATCGACCACCAGCGTCGCGTCGGGCATCGCGAGCTCGCGGAGGTGTTCGGCAACCGCGCCCGCGAGCTCCGGGGCCGCGCCGCGCCGCACCGACGTCAGCGTCGAAGCCGCGGCCATCGCGCCGGCGCGCGTCTCCCGCAGCTCGTGATCGATCGTCGCCGCACGCGTCTCGTAGCTCTCGAGCTCGCCGACGCGCCGGCGCACGTCATCTGCGTAGGCGACGACGTCACCGAGAGTCTCGCCGTACTTCCGCCGCAGTTCGCGCAGCAGCTGACGCCGCTCGCGGACGACCGTGAGACGCTCGGGATCCACGACGACGGCCTCGCGTGCGTGGCGCAGCTCGATGCGCACATCAGCCAGCTCCGCGTGAACCGCTTGGAGGCGCGCCTCGAGCTGTGCGAACGGGCGGCGATCGTGGAGCAGTGACTCGGCTTCGCCGACCGCGTCGAGCGCCCCGCCCTCGACCGTCTCGTACGCGCGTGCAAGTGCCTCCAGGTGCGCGGTCGCGTCGGCCAGCAGCGCCTCTTCGGCCTCGAGCGTGACCTCTTCACCGACGTCGTCGATGCCGGCTGCGGCGATCTCATCGAGCTGGAACCGCAGCAGGTCGAGCTCCCGGGCCCGCGCACGTTCGTCCCCACCGAGCGAGTCGAGGTCAGCGCGAAGCCGCTTCCCGTCCGCTCGCGCTTGCTGGAGATCGGCCCGCGCCGCGCGTGCCGGCTCACCGGCGAAGTGGTCGAGCGCGTCGCGCTGGGCTGCCGCCGCCAGGAGGGACTGGTGGGCATGCTGGCCGTGCAAGTCGACGAGTGAAGCCCCGATCGCAGCGAGCTCCGCCGCAGTCGCGAGCTTGCCGTCGATGTACGCGCGGCTCCGCCCGTCTGCCGGCACAACTCGAGTCAGGATCGTCTCGCGCCCCGTCGCATCGGCAAAGCGACCTTCGACGCGCGTTTCCGCCGCGCCCTCGCGCACGAGACCCGGGTCGGCGCGTCCGCCCATGAGCAGCTCGAGCGCCTCGACCAGCAACGTCTTGCCGGCTCCGGTCTCGCCGGTAATGGCTGTGAGCCCGGCGTCGAAGAGCACCGACAGCTCGGCCACGATCCCAAGGTCGACGACGTGCAGCTCGTACAGCATCGGGTGTGTCACCGATCGGAGAGGCCGAACTTGGCCTTGAGGATCTGGTGGAAGTCGCGGGGTCCGAACGTCACGATGCGCGCCGGCTTCGGGCCGCCACTACAGGTTACGACGTCACCCTCAGCCAGGCCACCGAGCTCGCGGCCATCGAGCGTGAGCACGACCGAACGCGCGTCGGTCACTTCGAAGCGCAGCTCCTCGTCGGCGTCGAGCACGAGTGACCGATCGAACAACATGTGCGGCGACACGGGTGTGAGCAGCAAACATCGGTGCCGCGGTGACACGATCGGCCCCCGAGCCGAAAACGAGTACGCGGTCGACCCGGTCGGTGTCGCGACGATCACGCCATCCGCGGCGTAGGTCGTGAAGAACTGTCCGTTGATAGAGACCGCGAGCCGAACGAGCCGTCCCGTGCGCAGCTTCTCGAGCACCGCCTCGTTGAGTGCCCACCAATGCCCGCCCGCAGGCCCGTCCGAGGTCACCTTCACGTCGAGCATCATCCGTTCGGCGACGGCGAAGTCGCCCGCGAGGATTCGCGCGATGGCGCGGTCGAGCTCGATGGGCTCGACCTCGGTGAGATAGCCGAGTTGGCCGACGTTGACCCCGAGCACCGCGACGCCCGCCTCGTACACGACGTCGGCCGTGCGCAGCATTGTGCCGTCGCCTCCGAGCGAGATCGCAACGTCGAGGCCGACCGGAAACGATTCGGCGGCGGTCGCGAACTCGAGCAAGCCGGCGGCTTCGGCGTCCTCGGCGCACACCCTGACTTCGACGCCTGCCGCGCGCAACTGCTCGGCGGCGCGACGCGCGAGTTTCGCCGCCAGCGGTCGGTCGCGATGCGGCACCAGCCCGACGGTACGAATCGTGGATGCGGTCATGGTGAGCCGGCTTCGTGCGCCGCCTCGACGACCGCGTCCAACTGGTCGGATCCGATGGGCTCGACGCCCTTGCGGCAGTGGATCATGAACTCCACGTTGCCATCCGCGCCGCGCAGAGGGGAGGGCATTGCCGCGATCACACCCAGACCGGCGGCGTTGAGGCCCAGCGCGACCCGGTGGAGCACCGACTTGTGCACCGCCGGGTCACGCACGATCCCACCCTTGCCGACGTGGTCCCGTCCGGCTTCGAACTGGGGCTTGACCAGGAGCAACAGGTCGGCGTCGTCGGTCGTGCAGCGCGCCAACGCCGGCGCGACCGTAACGAGCGAGATGAACGAAAGGTCGGCCGTGCACAGCTCGACGGGGCCGCCGAGCCCACCCGGCTCCAGAGCACGCACGTTGGTGCGTTCGAGCACCGTCACGCGCGGGTCGGTGCGCAAGGACCAGTCGAGCTGGCCGCGTCCGACATCGACCGCGATGACGTGTCGTGCCCCGGCGCGCAGTAGGCAATCGGTGAAACCGCCGGTCGAGGCGCCGGCATCGAGTGCGCGGCGCGCTGACACGTCAACACCGAACCCGTCCAGCGCGGCCGCGAGTTTCTCGCCGCCGCGCGACACGAAACGGGGCCGCTCGCCCTGCACAACGATGGGTTCGTCGGCCGCAACCTGACGGGCCGGCGTGTCGGCCGGCGCGCCCGCGACGATGACTCGCCCGGCTTCAATCGCCTCGACGGCGCGTCCCCGGCTCGACACCAGCCCCCGCCGCACCAGCTCGGCGTCGAGGCGACGACGCATCCCTCACCGTCGCGTGGCGGCCTTCTTGGCCGGCGCCTTCTTCTTCTTGGCTGCTCTCTTGGCCGGCTTCCGAGTCGCAGCCTTGCGCGCGCCGGCACCCTTCTTCGGCGCGGCGCCTCCCGACAACTTCGCCTCGAGCCGTGCGAGGTCTGCTTTCGTGGCAATCCCCAGCGCGCCCACTTGGCGCTGGACCTCACTGCGCATGACCTCGGTCAGCTCCTCGGCGCGACGCCGGCTCGAATCGACCAGCTCCTCGACAAAGGCCTGGGCCCTTCCCTGCGCGAGCTGGCCCTCACGAATCAGCTCCTTGGCCCTGCGCTGCGCCTCCGCTCGCGTCACCGCGCTGAACTGCGCGCCGGCCTCCAAGAACTTGTTCACGTCGGGACGTTGGGGCATTTGCCGGCTCCTTTGCCCTGCTGCGGTAGATGTCAGGTTAGAGCGCCGTACCTCCTCGGACCAGCATTATCGCGGCGAAAATCGTACGCGGCCGTAGTCACGGATCCTCGGCTCCTCACCGAGCCGGCCCGGGAACCGATTGCCGCGTGGCTTCGGGGCTGCTACGCACACGGAATGGCAGCGTTGGAGCATCACGTCTGGTTCGCCGAGGGTCGCACGGCGGAGGTGTTCCTCCGCGCCGACGGCTCCGTGCTCAAGCTCATGCGTGATCCCGATGCCATGCCGCTCATCGAGCGCGAGGCCGCGGCACTCGAGACGGTGCGGCAACAGGGACACCTCGCTCCGACCGTCATCGAGATCGTGCGCGTCGACGGAAGACCGGGTTTGGCGATGGAACGGATCGAAGGTGCCGACCTGGCGACCTTGCTCGGCCAGCGGCCGTGGATGCTGTGGCGGGCGGCGCGGGTCATGGCAGAAATGCACGTCGCGATGCATCAGTGTCGTGCTCCCGGTGCGTTGCCACGCCTCAACGACGAGCTCCGCCGGGATATCGAGTCGGCGTCAGCATTGCCGTCGCGCCTCGCGCAGTTCGCGCTCGACGCGCTCGACTCGCTCCCCGAAGGCGACCGTCTCTGTCACGGTGATTTTCACCTCGCCAACATCCGCGGCACGTGGGCGGTGCCGGTAGCGATCGACTGGGTCAACGCCGCGAGCGGTGACCCGACCGCCGACGTCGCCCGAACAAGATTGCTCCACCTGCTCGCCGACCCGCCGCCGGGCACGCCTCGCGTCGCACGAGCGCTGTTGCCCGTCGGCCGCAAGCTCATCGTGCACCGGTACATGAGCGTCTATCGGCGACTTCGCCCCATCGACGAACACGCGGTGCGTACATGGGAAGTGGTTCGGGCGGCGGCGCGATTCAACGAAGGCATCGAATCGGAACACGCGATGCTCGCCCGGTTCTTGGAGCAACGACTCGCTATGAACCCGCGGGGGCGCGGCGCGACGTGAAAGATCACCTGCACGGCCGGTTGATCATCAGCGGGTGAGCGCCTCGACGATCCGCGGCACCAGCGCGGCAAGGTTCTCTCCGACGAACGGCGGCGCAGGCACGGGGATCGACTCGTCGGCCGGTCCCGGAGTCGCGCTCGCCACGCCACTGAGCACCAATGCGAACGGCCATCCGAGCGCGTCGGCGAACGCGCCGTCGGTCGACGGCCGGTCGCCGACAACAAGGCCCGACGCGCCGAAGCGCTGCCGAACGAGGTCCGCCATCGGCGCCGCCGGCTTTCCCGCCACGTCCGGCACTCGCCCGGCGGCAGTCGCGACCGCCGCCGCGATCGCTCCCGCTCCCGGGATCACGCCACCGGGAACGGGGTACGTCGCGTCGAGATTCGTGGCCACGAAGCGCGCCCCCGACCGCACCGCGCTCGACGCGCGCGCCATACCGTCGTAATCGAAGTCGCGATGCCAACCGACCACCACCGCCTCGACGTGATCGTCGACCACGGGCTCGAGCCCCGCGGCTTGTAACGCCTCGACCACACCGGGACCCGCGCACGCCAGGACCTTTGCGCCCGGTCCGAGGTTCCTCGACAACAGCGAGGCGGCGGCCTGCGCGCTGGTGACCAGCGCGTCAGGCTCGACGTCGACGTCGACGCGTTCGAGCTTCTGCAGGTAGTCGGCGACGCGCAGGTTGGAATTGTTGGTCAAGAACGCGACGCGCAGCCCCGCGGTGCGAAGACGCGCGACCGCCTCGGCCGATCCGGCAATCGGCTCGTCACCGCGCCAGAGGACGCCGTCGAGATCGCAGCACACGACCGGCGTGCCGTCGCCCCCCGGGATGGCCATCGGTCAGTGGTCGGCCGTCTCGGTGCGACCGAGCGCGTCGCGGTACTCGTCACGCTCTGGTCGCATCGCCACCGCAAGCTTGAGATGACGGCGCGCGCCGAGCCGGTCGCCCTCGCGCAGGCAACACAGACCGAGGCCGAAGTGGGCGTAATCGTTGACCGGATCGAGCTCGAGCGCGCGCTCGAACTCGCGTCGAGCCGCGACGAAACGCCCGCTCCGGAAGTACGCACGAGCGAGGGTCTCACGGATCGAGCCCTTTTCCGGCTCGAGCGAACGCGCCCGCTCGAGGGCGACGACCGCCGCGTGCGCGCTCGAGCCGGCGAGGAGACGGCTGCCCTCCCGAAAGGCTTCGAACGCTTCGTACGTACTCATGAGATCACCACCATCTTGGGCGAAGTGTCGGACGGGCGCCATTGCCGCAGCCCCGTCTGGCGCGTTGTGCCGCGCGACAATCGAGCAACCTTCGGAAAGGCAACGCCAACGTGGCCGACTTCCTTCCCTTTCGCGGGATCCGGTACGACCCGGAGCTCCTCGCCGGCGCCGGTCCCGCCACCCTCGACGCCGTGGCTGCGCCGCCCTACGACGTCATCGATGACGAGGAACGGGCTGCGCTCGAAGCCAGGGATCCACACAACTCCGTCCGCCTGATCCTGCCGCATGACGAGGGCGCGACCGACCGCTATCACGTCGCGGCGGCGACGCTGGCGGCGTGGGGCCGGCTGGGGATCCTCCGCACCGATCTGGCGCCGCAGCTCTACGGGTACGAGATGCGTTTCCACGACGACGCCGGACAACCTCGGCGTACCCGAGGGGTGCTCGGCGCCCTCGCACTTCCCACCGCGGTCAACGGCGGTGACGGCACCGCGATCCTGCCCCACGAACGCACGCTTCCGAAGGCCAAGAGTGACCGGCTCGAGCTGCTGCGTGCCACGCGCGCCAACACCGACCCGATCTGGGGCCTCTCGCTCACTGACGGGCTCACCCAATTGCTCGACCCCGTCGGTGATGCCGCGGCCGCGTGCGTCGACGGCGAGGGCGTCGAGCACGAGCTGTTCCCGATTCAGGCACCCGATCGCATCGAGGCGATCCGGGCTGCGGTCGCGCGCACGCCGGTCGTGCTGGCCGACGGCCATCACCGCTTTGAGACCGCGGGCAACTACCGCGACGAACGACTCGCGGCCGGTATCGACGACGTCGGCGCGGCGGCGATCATGACGTTGGTCGTCGAGCTCGTTGACCACGAGCTCTCGGTGCGCGCGATCCACCGGTTGCTCGACGGGATAGCGCCGGTCGACCTGCGAGTCGCGCTGCGCGACGTGTTCGAAGTGATCGACGCGGGTGCCAACGAGCCCGATGCCGTCGCCGCGCTCAGGCGGCGCATGGTCGACGAAGGGGGGCTCGGGCTCGTCGACCGCGACGGTCTGGCGCTCCTGGTGCCACTCCCGCAGGTGTTCGCCGAACGGTTGCTGGACGTGCCCGCCGAAGCGCGCGACGTCGACGCGGCGCGCTTCGAAGCCGGGGTGATGCCGGTGATCCCCGACGCGCGAGTCACGTATCGTAATGACGCCGCGGCCGTCGCCGCGATCGTCGACAAGGGTGCCGCTGATGCTGCGGTGCTGTTGCGGCCGGTCACCGTCGATCAGATCCGTCGCGCCGCGCTCGCCGGTGTGCGCATGCCGCAGAAAACAACGTTCTTCCATCCCAAGCCGCGCACGGGCATGGTGTTCCGCAGCCTCGACGACTGAGCGGGTCGGGGTTAGGCGACGTCCCAGGTGGCGCCCGATTCGAGCAGGGCGCCGAGGTCGCCCGGGCCACTGCGTTCGACCGCGGTCACGAGCTGGCGCTGCACCTCGCCCTCGTACGTGGGCCGTTGCACATCGCGTAGCACGCCGATCGGCGTCGGCTCCGTGGGTGTGTCGGCGAGCCGCGACAGCGAGAAGGCGACCGACGGATCGGGTCGGTGCTCGTCGTGGACGAGCAGCGCGTCGACACCCACGTCGGCGACGTCGACGACGTGCGCCTCGCCGTACTCGTTGAGCATCACGCCCCGCTCACCGTCGGCGCCGAACCGGATCGGCTGGCCGTGCTCGAGGGGGATCAACATGTCGGACCGGTGCTCCTTGGCGGTGATCGCGGCGAACGCACCGTCGTTGAACACGTTGCAGTTCTGGTACACCTCGACGAACGCGGCGCCCTTGTGCTCGTGGGCTCGGTGCAACGTCTCCATCAAGTGCTTGCGGTCCATGTCGTGCGTGCGGGCGACGAAGCTCGCTTCGGCACCGAGCGCGACCGAGATCGGATTGAACGGGTGGTCGAGCGACCCGAACGGCGACGACTTCGTGACTTTGCCCACCTCGCTCGTCGGCGAGTACTGACCCTTCGTCAGCCCGTAGATCTGGTTGTTGAACATCAGGATCTTGAGGTTGACGTTGCGGCGCAACGAGTGGATCAGGTGGTTGCCGCCGATCGACAACGCGTCGCCGTCACCGCTGATGACCCACACGTCGAGATCGGGACGGGCCAGCGCGACACCGGTCGCGACCGCCGGTGCCCGCCCGTGGATGCTGTGAATGCCGTAGGTGTTCATGTAGTACGGGAAGCGCGCCGCGCAGCCGATGCCCGACACGAAGACCATGTTCTCGGGCTTCACGTCGAAGTCGGGCAGCAGGAACTGCATGGCGGCGAGGATCGAGTAGTCGCCGCAGCCGGGACACCACCGCACTTCTTGGTCGGACTGGAAGTCTTTGCGCGTGAGCGTGACGGCAGTGGTGTCGCCGTTGGGCGCGAGGGAGGCGTCGTCAGCCATCGATCATCTCCAGGATCTTCGCTTCGAGCTCGGCGGCGCGGAATGGAAGGCCGTGCACCTTGGTGAGGCTCTCCGCGTCGACGAGATACGCGGCGCGCACGAGCTTCGAGAGCTGGCCGAGGTTCATCTCCGGCACGAGGACGCGGTCGTACCCGGCGACGACCTCGCCGAGATTCGCGGGGAACGGGTTGAGGTGGGTGAGGTGCGCGTGCGCGACCGGCTTGCCCCGAGCCCGCACTCGGCGGACGCCGGCAGTGATCGCACCCCACGTGCTGCCCCAACCGAGTACGAGCACGCGGGCGCCGTCGTCGCTGTCCACCAGTACCGGCGGAATATCGTTGGCGATGCGCGCGACCTTCTCGGCCCGGATCCGCACCATGAAGTCGTGATTCTCGGGGTCGTAGTTGACGTTGCCGGTGCCGTCCTGCTTCTCGAGACCGCCGACCCGGTGCTGCAGACCGGGCGTGCCAGGAATCGCCCAGGGACGCGCGAGCGTCTCGGGATCGCGCAGGTAGGGCCAGAACTCGTCGCCGTGGTTGGGCGCGTCGGCGAAATGCACCGTCAGGTCGGCCAGCCCGTCGACGTCGGGCAGACGCCACGGTTCGGAGCCGTTGGCCAGGTAGCCGTCGGTGAGCAGGATCACCGGCGTGCGGTATTTCACCGCGATGCGCACGGCTTCGTACGCGGCATCGAAACAGCCGCTGGACGACGACGCGGACACGATCGGCAGCGGCGCCTCACCGTGACGCCCGTACATCGCGAGCATGAGGTCGCTCTGCTCGGTTTTCGTCGGTAGTCCGGTGGACGGGCCACCGCGTTGCACGTCGATGATGATGAGCGGAAGCTCGAGGCTGATCGCGAGACCGATGCCTTCGGACTTGAGGTCGAGGCCCGGGCCACTCGTGGCGGTCACGCCGAGGGCACCGGCGAACGCGGCGCCAATCGCGACGCCGACCGCCGCGATCTCGTCTTCCGCTTGCAGCGTGCGGATCCCAAAGTTCTTGTGCTTCGACAGCTCGTGCAAGATGTCACTCGCGGGCGTGATCGGGTACGACGCATACACCATTGGGAGCTTGCTCGTCTGCGACGCGGCAATGAGGCCGTACGCGGTTGCGAGGTTACCGGTGATGTTGCGGTAGCGGCCGGGCTCGAGGTCGGCCGGCGGGATCTCGAAGGGATGGTCGAAGAGCTCGGCCGTCTCGCCGAAGTGGTAGCCGGCTTTGAACGCGGCGACGTTCGCATCGCGCACCATCGGCTTCGCCGCGAACTTCTGCTCGATCCAATCGATCGTCTGCTTCGTCGGCCGCGTGTACATCCACGAGACCAAGCCGAGCGCGAACAGGTTTTTCGAACGCTCCGCCTCGCGGGGCTTCACGCCCAGCTCTTTGCACGCCTCGAGCGTGATCGACGTCATCGGCACCTGGATGATCCGGTAGGCCGAGAGCGAACCGTCGTCGAGCGGGTTGGACTCGTAGCCGACCTTGGTGAGGTTGCGTTCATCGAACGCGTCTTCGTTGACGAGCAGCGTGCCGCCGACGGGAAGGTCGCTGATGTTGGCCCTGAGCGCAGCCGGGTTCATCGCGACGAGCACGTTGGGCACGTCGCCGGGAGTCACGATGTCGTGATCGGAGATGTGGATCTGGAACGACGACACGCCGGCGATGGTGCCCGCCGGGGCGCGGATCTCGGCCGGGAAGTTGGGCAGTGTGGCGAGGTCGTTGCCGAAGGCGGCGCTCACGTCGGTGAAACGGTCGCCGGTGAGTTGCATGCCGTCGCCGGAGTCGCCTGCGAACCGGATCACGACCCGGTCGAGTGTCTCGGGCTGGCGGGTGTCCGTCGTCTCCGTGCTCACGCACCCTCGCTTGCGTCGCGGATGGCGTCGCTACGCCTGTTCTCGGCCCGGGGGGATGGGCATCCGGATGCTCTCGGGCTGCCCCCAGCATACGTTCCTCCTTCCGCAAAACCGGGACGCGGGACGGAATCCACGCGAATAGGCGCGCCGCGCGCGCACCGTATGCTCCGGGTCGGAGTGGTGTCGCAGCGCGGCCCGGGCGTAGGACCTCCATGACCCTCGGCTACGAACGCAGTCTCTTCGTGCTCGCGTTGGACCGGCGCGGATCGTTGCCCCAGCAGATGTTCGGATTCGACGGTGCGCCCACGCCGCAGGAGACGGCAACCATCGCCGACGCCAAGTCGGTGATCTTCGACGGGTTCTCCCGCGCGCTCGCCGAGGGCGCTCTGTCCGACACGGCCGACGTTCTCGAAGGTCCTGGTGCGGTTCAACCCCGAGGGCGACGTCGCCGACAACCGCCGTTCGATCGAGGGGCTCAAGGTCCTGTCCGACTGGCTCCACGCGCGGGGGCGCAAGTTTCTCTTCGAGCTGCTCGTGCCGGGCGAGGCGCACCAGGTGAAGGCGGCGGGCGGCGCGGAGGCTTTCGTGGTCGAAGCGCGTCCCGCGCTCACGCGCCAGACGATCGCGACGCTGCAGGCCGCGGGCGTGCCCGGGTATCTCGGCTTCGCGATCGGGCGCACCATCTGGTCTGGCGGACCCCGATCACTGGCTACGTGGACGGGGCACTCACTCGTGACGCAGCCGCCGCGCAGATCTCGGTCAACTACCGCCGCGCGATCGACGTGTACACGGGCGCTGCGTAACGGGCCGCCCGTTCCAGTGAGCCGGGGTTGGGTCAGAAGACCGGCGGGATCACGGTGTCGATGAGGTGCGGGCCGGGTTCGGCCATCGCCCGCTCGAACTGCGCGCCGAAGTCATCGACCGTGTCGGCCCGACTCGCGGGCACGCCCATCCCCCGTGCGAGCGCAACGAAGTCGAGATCCGGACGCGAGATGTCGAGCATGTCGAGCGCCTTCGGACCCGGTTCCTCTGCACCCACGCGCGACAGCTCGAGATTCAGGATCGCGTAGGAACGGTTGCCGAAGATCACCGTCGTGACGTCGAGACCTTCACGCGCCTGGGTCCACAGTGCCTGGAGCGTGTACATGGCGGACCCGTCGGCTTCGAGCGCGACGACCTTCCGGTCGGGACAGGCAACCGCCGCGCCGGTGGCAACCGGGAGGCCCTGGCCGATCGCACCGCCGGTCAACGTCAACCAGTCGTGCCGGGGCGCGCCGCCGGTCATCATCGGCACGAACAGCCCCGACGTGTTGGCTTCGTCGGAAACGATCGCGCCCTCGGGAAGATGCACGCCGATGGCCTGGGCGATGGTCTCCGCGGTCGGTGCACCGCTCGGCGCGTCGGGACGCGTCGCCGGCGCCGGTGTGGTGGCGTCTTTCGCCGCGCCGAGCGCTTCGGCGAGCTGCTCCAGGGCGAGGTTGGCGTCGTCGGCGCCTGACGCCAGCACGTGCACCTCACAGCCTTCGGGCACGAGATCACTCGGCTTGTCGGGATAGGCGAAGAACGAGACCGGCGCCTTCGCGTCGACGAGCACGAGGTGTCGTAGCCCGTCCATCTGCGCCACCATGAGCTCCGCGAGATAGCCGAGGCGCTCGACGTTGGGAATGCCGGCGCCGCGCTCGAGCCGCGCCGGGAACGTCTCGCCCAGCAGCTTGGCGCCCGCGGTGTTGACGATCCGGCTCGCAGCATTCAGGCCTCGGACGCGCATGGCGCTGCCACCCAGGAGCAGTGCCACGGGCTCACCGGTGCGCAGCACCTTCGCGATCAAGTCGATTGTGTCGCCGCTGACTCCACGCCGGGCGACGACGGCGGCGCGCGCGGCGGGGCCGGGCGCGTCGAGCCACGACACGTCGGCCGGCAGCACCAACGTCGCCACTTGGCCCGGTGGGCCGATCGCGGCGGCAACCGCGTCGGCCGCATCGGCCGCGACGTCGTCGGCACGGGCGGACGTGCGGAGCCAGCCGGAGATTGCGCGGGCGATGCTCTCGATGTCGGAGTCGAGCGGCGCGTCGTATTTCTTGTGGTACGTCGCGTGGTCGCCGACGATGTTGACGACCGGCGTGTGCGCGCGGCGCGCGTTGTGCAGGTTCGCGAGCCCGTTACCCAGCCCGGCACCGAGGTGCAACAGGGAAGCCGCGGGCTTGTCGGCCATGCGCGCGTACCCATCCGCGGCGCCGGTGACGACGCCCTCGAAGAGACCGAGCACGCCGCGCATCTCCGGCACGGCATCGAGCGCGGCGACGAAGTGCATTTCGGAGGTGCCCGGGTTGGTGAAGCACACGTCGACGCCGCTGTCGACGAGGGTCTGGATCAACGCCTGCGCGCCGTTCATTGGTGGGTGCCTCGGTTCAGTCTCGTCGGGCCGGTCAGTCGAAGATCTTGCCGGGGTTGAGGATGCCGTTGGGATCGAATGCGGCCTTGATGCGCTGCATGAGCGCGACTTTCACCGGGTCTTCCAGCTCGAGGAAGTAGCGCTTCTTCTCGGAGCCGATGCCGTGCTCCCCGGAGATCGCGCCGCCGACGTCGATGCCGGCCGCCAGGATCCCGCGCATCACCTCGGCCCGTCGGACGGGATCGGGCTGGAAGATCGCGAGATGGACGTTGCCGTCGCCGGCGTGGCCGCAACCCGCGACGAGCGACTCGTGCAGCTGCGCGACCTCGGAGACGCGGGTCATGTACTTCGGGATCGCGGCCCGGGGCACAACGACGTCGACGATGTCGTTGGCACCATGGGCCTTGGCCACGAAGAACGACTTCTCGCGCGCGTCGATGAGCTGAGCGGCTGCCTGCGGGGGCAGCACGTAGACATCGATCGCGCCGAGGTCGGTGACCAGCTCGGCGACGATCTGGACGTCGACGTCGAGACGATCGGAGTCGGTGCTCTCCATCACGACCACGAGATACGCGAGCGCGGTGTCTTTGATCTCTTGCGGGATGCCCAGGTCGAGGTCGACGTTGGCGGTCATCGCCGCCATCGTGAGCATGTCGATGTACTCGAGGATCAGCGGGCCGACGCCGCTGTCGACGATCCTCGGCACTGCCGCGGTGACGTCGTCGAGCGTACGGAACGGCGCGAGCACGGTCGCCGCGTGCGCGGGCCGGGGATAGAGCTTCAGCGTCGCCTCGGTGACAATCGCGAGGGTGCCCTCGGAGCCGATGATGAGCTGGGTGAGGTCGTAGCCGGTGGTCGCCTTGACGAACTTGCCGCCGGTGCGGATCACCTCGCCGGTCGCGAGCACGGCTTCGACGCCGAGGACCTGATGGCGCGTGACGCCGTATTTCACCGCTCGCATCCCGCCGGCGTTGGTCGCGACATTGCCGCCCAACGAGGCGCTGTTCTCGCCGGGAAACACCGGGTACACGAGCCCGTTCGCAGCGGTTGCCTCATCGAGCTGCGCGAGCGTGACGCCGGGTTCCACCACCGCCGCGTGGTTGTCGGTGTCGATCTCGAGGATGCGGTTCATCCGCTCGAACGACAGCAGGATTCCGCCGGCGCTCGTCACGCACGCGCCGGACAGGCCGGTGCCACTCCCCCGCGCGGTGACCGGCACGCCCAGCTCGTTCGCGAGCCGCAGCACGGCCGCCACCTCGTCGGTCGAGCCCGGTCGCACCACGACGTCGGGTGCGTGCGGCGTGGCCGTGAGCGCCTCGTCGTGGGTGTAGTCGTCGCTGATGCGATCACCCGACAGGACGTGCTCGGCCGCGATGACGTCGCTCAGCCGCGCCTCGACGTCTGCCATCCGTCCCTCCCGGTCGTGGATGCCTTTGCTAGACGCGCCTGCTCGCACGGTCAAGCCGCAGGGTGCCGGCAACCCTCAGGGCTCGATCGTCTGCACGACTTGGGTCGCGCGGCGCACGAGCGTGGCCACGCGGCGACGGTCGGACGCCCGGGCGACGTGCTGGGCCTCGACTTCCACTTTTGCGGCGGCCGCGCCACCGCCGACGCGGAAGAAGCGACGCCGCACGACTCCCATGACCACCAGCTCGTCGCCGGCCTCGAGCGTGTCGGCCCACGCCGGTGGATCCCACCAGGTGATTGGGACAGAAGTGCGAGGAGCGCCCGCGCTCGTATGCACGCGCAGGGCGAAGCTCACCAGGCGGCTGCCCGACTCGAGTGTGCGCGGCTCGGGCGCGGCGGAGCACTCCCCGCGCAGGACGACGAAGTTGAGCGACGTGGTGGTGGCAGCTGCTGGCATGGCTTCCCCTTTCGCGCGCGAAGAACCGACGAGGGGGAAGCCGAGGAAGTTCGTTCGCAGCGTATCGACGGGGTGTGACAGCTACGACGGGTCGGGCCGACCTCCGGACGTAGCTCAGCCCAGGGCGGCAAGTCGTTCGGCGACGTCGGCGAACGCGGGATCGTGCTTGCGGACGCGCTGGAACAGCGCTCGGGCTCTCGAGAGGTTGCCGGCACGTTCCTCGAGGTCGCCCAGCGCGTACCAGAGCCGCAAGTGATGGTCCTTGGGCTGTTTGAGGTCGCGTTCGCGGCGTCCCAACAACGTGAGAGCGGCGTCGAGCTCACCGCGGTCGGCGAGTGCGCCCGCGGCGACGATGCGGCCCTCGGTCACGGCTTCGGGCGAAGGCGACGCGGCGGTGAGCTCGAGCCACAGCGTCTCCACTTTGCGCCATCGACGCTGCGCCCGGTAGCAGTCCATCAGGACGGGATGCTGATCGGCGGCGCCGGTGAGCTCGACGTACACCTCGAGCTCCTTCGCGGCGGCACCGAAGTTGCCGGTGCGGTACTGCGCCAGGCCGAGCAGCTCTCGAACACTCGGTGCGTCGGGCAACACGTCGCGAAGTTGCCGCAGGACGCGCAGCGCGTCACGGTTGCGGTCATCGGCGAACGCGTCACCAGCCTCGACGAGCTGCGCGTAGTAGTGCCCGCCCTTGCGGCCCCCGAGGCGCAGCATCTCCTCGCGGACGTCGTCAGAGCCTCGACGGCGACGGCGGCGTCCGCTCGGGGGTTGGGTGCGCTTCGCCGGCGACCGGCGTCGCTTGAGCCCATCGCCGCCGCGCTTGCGATCGCCGACGAGTCGCAACGGCGCCGGACCGCGGCCCGGCCGCGGCGGATCGTCGGGGCGCCTGATGCGGTCGGGCCCCTCTCCGTCCGACTCTTTGGCCCACGGGCCGAAGCCGCCGCCGCGCCCCGCCGCGCGACCCGGCTGTGCCCGGGGTTCCCCCGGCCGACCGCCACGATCACGACCCGCGCCACGATCCGTACGCCGGCTTTCTCGACCCCCCCGGCCACGAGATGCCGCGGGGCCGCCAGGCGCGCGTCGTGCGCCGCGATCATCTCGAGGGGCCTTGGGCCCATCGGCAGGGCGACGAGCGCCGCGGTCACGATCCGCGGAACGTGGCGAGCGGGGACGGCCCACGCCGCCGCGACCGCCCGACCGGTCCTGTTGATCGCCGCGGCGGGTCTGGTCGCGCCCACTCTTGCCGGCGTCGCGCCGTGGCCGTCCAGGGGCCGCGCCACGGCGGGGTGCGCCTCCACTCGGTCGCCGGGGCGGTACACCGCTCCCACTTGGCCGCCGGGGCGCGGCCTCGCCCTCGCCCCCGCGCCGGCCGCCGCGGTCGCGGCCGGGCTGGGCTCGGCTGCCCTTTCGTCGGGATGGGCCGCCGCGCGGGGGACGGCGTGGTTTCGGTTTCTCGTCGTCGTCTTCGTCGCCGGGGCGCGCCACGTCGTTCTCCTTGGTGAGGCCGGATCGTATCGGTCGGCTACGCCAGGCCTGCGACGAGTCGGAGGTCGCTGTGGGCCCGATTCTCTGGGTCGTCGGCCTGCCGATCGTGCGACAAACGCCCCGTCGCGCGCACCGAATTGGGTGCGGCGAGGGGCGCTCGTCTGAGAAATCCCGGCGGCGACCTACTCTCCCGGGGGGCTACCCCCCAAGTACCATCGGCGCTGGCGGTCTTCACTACCGTGTTCGGGATGGGAACGGGTGTTTCCCCGCCGCTATTGCCACCGGAAATCTATGAAATTGTCAAGTCCTTTGAGGACTCCAAAGCGAGCACAAGCAACAAAAATCCCAAGCCCTCGGCCGATTAGTACCGGTCAGCTGAACACGTCACCGTGCGTACACCTCCGGCCTATCAACCTGGTGGTCTACCAGGGGCCTTACCCGGTTAACCCGGTGGGAGATCTCATCTTGAGGCCGGCTTCGCGCTTAGATGCTTTCAGCGCTTATCCATTCCGCAGGTCGCCAACCAGCCATGCTCCTGGCGGAACAACTGGCACACGAGAGCTGCGTCCGTCCCGGTCCTCTCGTACTAGGGACAGCTCCACTCAAATCTCCTACGCCCGCAACGGATAGGGACCGAACTGTCTCGCGACGTTCTAAACCCAGCTCGCGTACCGCTTTAATGGGCGAACAGCCCAACCCTTGGGAGATGCTTCACCCCCAGGATGCGACGAGCCGACATCGAGGTGCCAAACCTTGCCGTCGATGTGGACTCTTGGGCAAGATAAGCCTGTTATCCCCGGGGTACCTTTTATCCGTTG